>NZ_LT906446.1:743447-1486894 GCF_900187035.1 Megamonas hypermegale | reverse complement strand
TTTCACGAGAAATTTTTTCGCATGTATTTAATCGGTTTATAATTTCATCATAAGTTAAGATAGCAACATCATCACTGAAAGCTGCACCCATAGCTACGAAATAACAACCATCATCTACATTGACGATATGTTCATCATCTAATTTTAATGTTTCGATAAAGCGCTTTTTGAGTTCAGTTAAGAAGTAAAGTGGACCACCTAAGAATGTTATCTTTCCTTCAAGTGGGCGACCTTGTGCTAAGTTACCTATGGTTTGATTTACTACTGCTTGAAAAATAGAAAGAGCAATATCTGGTTTAGAAGCTCCATCATTTAAAAGTGCTTGAACATCAGTTTTAGCAAAAACACCACAGCGAGAAGCTATAGTATAAATTTGCTTGCCTTTAGAAGCAAGTTCATTTAAACCCATAGCATCGGTATTTAAAAGAGAAGCCATATGGTCGATAAAAGAACCAGTACCGCCGGCACATACACCGTTCATGCGTTGTTCTGGTGCTGAACCGAAATATGTGATTTTAGCATCTTCACCACCAAGTTCTACAGCAACATCAGTTTGTGGTATCCATTGGCGTACAGCTTTAGAACAAGCGATTACTTCTTGAATGAATGGTATTTTTAAATTATTAGCCATGCCCATTCCAGCAGAACCAGTTATGGCACAGGAAAATTGATGCCCTTGGAGTATATTTGAGACGGCAACAATATTATCTTTCATAGATTTATAGATTTCTGAAAGATGACGCATGTATTTTTTGTAAATAACATTATTATCCTTGTCGAAAACTACTAATTTAATAGTAGTTGAACCGATATCTATCCCAAGTTTATATGAGATATTCAAAGTATAACACCACCTATAATTTTTTCTTGGTAAATATATTATTACAGAAAGGATTGAATCTACTATAATTGTTATTACGTATATGTATTATATCATAGAATAAAAATATGTACATAATGAACTGCATTCACTTTTTAGCAGATAAATAAATTTTTTATTTGGCTTGTATATATTATAGAAGGAAATTGAACGTTTAAATAAAAATGAAAAAAAGTTATAAAAAAGTGTTGACAAATGAATTTAAAAATAATATACTATAGAAGCTGGCTCG
The DNA here is from genome assembly GCF_900187035.1 of Megamonas hypermegale. NCBI lineage: Bacteria > Bacillati > Bacillota > Negativicutes > Selenomonadales > Selenomonadaceae > Megamonas > Megamonas hypermegale. The sequence goes on along the minus strand of NZ_LT906446.1, from coordinate 1,485,782 downwards.
TGAGGCAGTCGCCTTACAGAAGAGTTAGTAAATGGCCCGGTAGTTTAGTTGGTTAGAATGCCGCCCTGTCACGGCGGAGGTCAGGGGTTCAAGTCCCCTTCGGGTCGCCATGCCTCGGTAGCTCAGTCGGTAGAGCAGGGGACTGAAAATCCCCGTGTCAGTGGTTCGATTCCGCTCTGAGGCACCATTTAAGCTGGTGTAGCTCAATTGGCAGAGCAGCTGACTTGTAATCAGCAGGTTGGGGGTTCGATTCCTCTCGCCAGCTCCATATGCGGGTGTAGCTCAATGGTAGAGCCCTAGCCTTCCAAGCTAGTTACGTGAGTTCGATTCTCATCACCCGCTCCAAAAAAACTTAAAAATTTTTCTTGACAAAAGAAACTTAATATGATAAAATATTAAACGTTCTGATGAAGAGAAAAAGAACATAATGTGCCGGGGTGGCGGAACTGGCAGACGCACAGGACTTAAAATCCTGCGGTTAGTGATAACCGTACCGGTTCGATTCCGGTCCTCGGCACCATTTTTATACCATCATTTGCCTTATTGTTTTGCGGTCGTGGCGAAACGGCAGACGCGCTAGCTTCAGGCGCTAGTGGGAGAAATCCTGTGGTGGTTCAAATCCACTCGGCCGCACCAAGAAACAAGAAAAGATAATATATGCGGTTGTGGCGGAATTGGCAGACGCGCTACTTTGAGGGGGTAGTGATCTCTGGTCGTATGGGTTCAAGTCCCATCAACCGCACCATCAAAATCAACTGATATTTTATATCAGCTTTTTTTATGCTTTAAATACAATTTAATATAAATATGGCGCGTTGGTCAAGTGGTTAAGACACCGCCCTTTCACGGCGGCTTCATGGGTTCGAATCCCATACGCGTCACCAATATCAACTCAATTAGAGTTTTTATATAGATTAAAAATGCTTTTTAAAGTTTGGGTATATATCCAGATTTTAAAAAGCATTTTTTATTTATTTGACATTAAAATAAGATAGGTATAATATATAATAAAAGTTAAATAGTTAAGTATTTATCCACAAATTTTTAACATATTTATTTAATGTAGAGTTTATTTACAAATACCAGCAGATTTTTAGGAGGAGCTAATATGTTAGAAAAATTAAAAGAAAAAGCAGAACGCATAGCTGAAGAAAAAGCTATGGTATCATTTTTAAAACGATTTGACGAAAATCCTTTTCTTGTTAAATTTCAGGATGATGAATATTTAATTGGTGAAGGTGAACCGACTTTTGTCGTTGATATAAAAAAACCGATACCGGTATCTGAGCTTATGAAAAGTACATCTCTAGCTCTTGGTGAAGCTTATATGGATAAAAATTTGACGATTGAAGGAGATTTATACAATGCCTTAGTTCATTTTTTAGGACAAATGGGTAAATTTTCTACTGATGAACATTTACTTAGTAAATTACTTCATCCATCCCTTTCTAAGAAAACACAGGCTAAAGAAGTACAGAGTCATTATGATATAGGTAATGATTTTTATAAATTATGGCTCGATAAAACTATGAGTTATTCTTGTGCATATTTTAAAAATGAAGACGATAGTTTATATCAAGCACAAGTAAATAAAGTTGATTACATTTTAGAAAAATTGCATTTAGAAGAAGGTATGACACTTCTTGATATTGGTTGTGGATGGGGATTTTTACTCATTGAAGCTGCTAAAAAATATAAAATTAAAGGCATGGGTATTACTTTAAGCCATGAACAGTATGCAGAATTCAGCAGAAGAATAAAAGAACAGCATTTGGAAGATTATTTGACTGTTGAATTAATGGATTACCGTGATTTACCAAAAACAGGTAAAAAATTCGACCGCGTAGTAAGCGTTGGTATGGTAGAACACGTTGGTCGTGAAAATTATAAGTTATTCAATGATAGTGTAAAAGCTGTATTGAAAAAAGGCGGTTTATTCCTCTTACATTATATTAGCCAATTAAATGAAGATAGTGGTAATGGTTGGATGCAAAAATACATTTTCCCAGGTGGAGAATTACCAAGCTTGCGTGAAATGGTTAATATAATGGCAGATGAAGACTTCCATATTTTAGATATTGAAAACTTGCGCAGACATTATAATAAAACATTGCTTTGCTGGGATAAAAATTTCCATGAACATTTAGATGAAGTTAGACAAATGTTCGATGAAAGATTTATCCGTATGTGGGATTTATATTTAGCAGGTTGTGCAGCAGCTTTCTATACTGGTGTTATTGAAGTACATCAAATTTTAGTAACAAATGGCGTTAACAATGATTTACCTATCGTAAGATGGTACTGATAAGAAGATAAAAAGAGATATAATCACAGTGAGTATCAGCTAATTTGATGCTTACTGTGATTTTTTTATTATTAATGTTAACTGTTAAAATATTAATGGTTGACATAATTTTGATATCGTGTTTTAATAAATTTTAATGAAATAGTTGAAGGTGATAGTATGGATTATATGGAAGAGTTAAGAAATAAAATTTATGCTGGTTATGAAATCAATAAAACGGAAGCTATGTTACTTGTAAAAATGCCTCTTGATGAATTATCACAAATAGCTGATGAAATGAGAAAATATTTTTGTGGCAATAAATTTGATATATGTACCATTATTAATGGCAAAAGTGGTCGTTGTAGTGAAAATTGTAAATACTGCGCTCAATCAGCACATTATAAAACGAAGGTTGAGGAATATCCTTTATTAGATACACAACCAATATTAGATGAAGCGGAATATAATTATAATAAAGGCGTAATGCGTTATTCTGTTGTTACTTCTGGGCGCGCTTTAAGTGATGCGGAAGTTGATAAATTAGTAGATACGATGAAGCAGGTACATGCAAAATGTCCGATAAAATTATGTGTTTCAGGTGGTTTATTAAACGAAATGCAGTTTAAAAAATTACATGAAGCAGGAGTAGAACGTGTGCATAATAATTTAGAAAGCTCGCGAAATCATTTTCCTGATGTTTGTACAACACATAAATTTGATGATAAAATTAATGCTATTAAAGCGGCTCAAAGGGTAGGTATGAGTGTTTGCAGTGGCGGTATCATGGGCATAGGTGAAACTATGGAAGATAGAATAGATATGGCATTAGAGTTGCGTGATTTGGGTGTTAATTCTGTACCGATTAATATTTTAAATCCTATTGCAGGCACACCATATGAACATAATAAGCGCTTATCTGATGAAGAAATTCAGCGAATTGTGGCTATTTATAGATTTATTTTGCCAAAAGCATTTATCAGACTTGCTGGCGGTAGAGGGCTTTTAGCAGACAAAGGCATGAAATGTTTCCAATCAGGAGCTAATGCCGCAATTTCTGGTGATATGCTTACTACAAGCGGTATATCCATTGATACAGATATGCAAATGATAAAACAACTTGGCTTTAAATTAAGCTAAAATTTATTAGAATAATTAATATATAAAGCGGTATATACCGCTTTATATATTATATTGTACAATAAATTATTTTTATGTTATAATAAAGTAATTTTATATGAGCCGATGGGGTTTAATATATAATTTTAGGGGGAAGTTATATGGAAATTTTAGGTTTTATAGTACTCATTGCATGTCTTGTCGTCGGCGTGCGTTTTGGTGGCTTAGGGTTAGCAGCTGTATCTGGTATTGGATTGACATTTTTTGTATTTGTTGTTGGATTAGTACCAGGTAAACCACCTATTGATGTAATGCTTACAATCATGGCAGTTGTTACTTGTTCAGGCTTTTTACAGGCATCAAAAGGGTTAGATGTAATGCTTAAATATGCTGAAAAATTATTGCGTAAAAATCCAAAACAAATAACGGTGCTTGCACCAATTACTACATGGTTTTTAACAGTCCTTTGCGGAACAGGTCATGTTGTTTATACGATGTTTCCTATTATATATGATATTGCTATTAAGCAAAATATTAGACCAGAACGACCAATGGCAGTAGCATCAGTTGCTTCACAAATGGGGATTTGTGCATCTCCTGCTTCTGTAGCAGTTGTATCTATGGTAGCAATGCTTTCTGGTACTAGTCATCCATTAGGAGTTGTGCAAATTTTAATGATATCTATTCCAGCAACTTTTTGTGGTGTTTTGGTAGCAGGGTTATGGAGTTTAAAAAGAGGTAAGGATTTAGCAAAAGATGAAGTTTTTCAGGCTAAAATAAAAGACCCAGAACAGAGAGCTTATATTTATGAAGAACGCTCAGAAAATAATAGTAATATGAAATTGCCTACTAGTGCATATAAAGCTACATTTATCTTTTTATTAGGTATTGTTGTAATTGCTTTGTTTGGTAGTTTTCCAAAAGAATTATTACCACTCGTGCCAAATGCAAAAGGTGCATGGGTTCCACTTTCTATGACACCAACAATTCAACTTTGTATGTTGGTTATTGCTGCAATTATTTTACTTGTTTGTAAAGTTAAAGTTAATGATGTTACAAATGGTTCTGTTTTTAAATCAGGTATGGTAGCTGTTGTTTCAGTATATGGTGTAGCTTGGATGGCAGAAACATATTTTGGTGCATACTTACCACAGTTTAAAGAAACATTAGGTCAAATTGTTATTGATTATCCTTGGACTTATGCTATCGTTTTATTTATAATATCTAAATTAGTAAATTCTCAAGCAGCCGCTTTAGCTATTGTAGTACCTATGGCATTGAGTGTAGGTGTTGACCCACTTATTATTATTTCTTTTATTTCTGCTTGCTATGGCTATTTCTTTTTACCAACATATCCATCAGACTTGGCTTGTATCGGTTTTGACCGTTCAGGAACAACAAGAATTGGCAAGTTTGTAATAAATCATAGTTTTATTATTCCTGGTTTTATTGGTATCACAGTTGGTTGTTGTGTAGGTTATGTAATAACACATATTTTATATTAGTAAATAAAAATAAAGGCGTGGAAATATTTCCACGCCTTTTGTATATGTTTAAAATCTATATAAAATTTGTTCAGCACACAAAAAAACCTTTGAAATAAATCAAAGGTTTAATCTACAAAATGGTGGGCAGGGATGGATTCGAACCATCGTAGCCTACGGCGACGGATTTACAGTCCGTTCCCTTTAACCACTCGGGCACCTACCCATTTTAAATGGTGACCCTGGCAGGACTCGAACCTGCGACCTTTTGATTCGTAGTCAAACACTCTAATCCAGCTGAGCTACAGGGCCGTTATCTGTTCACTGAACAAACAGCTTTTATATAATAGCATAGATATTTTATTTTGGCAATAGTTTTTTTAAAAAAGTATAAAATTTTTTTGGTTTTTGTTAAAATATAGTTAAAAAGGATAAAAAGAGGCGATATTATGAAAATATGGAAAATTATTTCTTTATTGATGCTTAGCATTATATTTTGCGGTGTTGAAGTAAAAGGATTTGCTAATAGTGCATATGGTGATGTAATTTGGAGTAATAACTATGAGCAGATTAGGCAAAATTATCAATTAGGAAAATATAATGACGGATATTCAAATGAAGGATATAGACAGGTGTATCCTGATATAAAAGATGGTCATTTTAATATTTATTGGGGCCAGTCTTTTGATGAATTAAGTGCAGATTATGAGCTAAAATGGGGCGTATGGGGAACAGATATAGCTCATTATGCATTGCAATTAAATAAGATTTATAAAAAAGGTTCACCGTATTTAGTTTTGTGGTTTAATAAAGAAAAATTGTATCGAATATGGATGTATTATCCAAGAGGATTAAATCAAGGCAAGAAGCATCGTAAAAGAGTAGAAAATTATTTGATAGAAAAATTTGGAACTCCTACAGTTCATGGTGAAAATATACTCTGCTGGGAAGATACATCAATAAAAGTCAATGAGAAAGAAGAACAAAAGTTGGAAAAGAAATTTTATCACAACGTTTTTCATGCTAAAAAGCATATAAAATGGAATAAAAATGATAATAAATAAAATTGATTGCGTTTGAAAGAAGGTGATAATTTGAAAAAGATTTGTATATTATTTTGTCTTTGCATTATTTGTGGTTATTCTGTAGTATTTGCTGAGCAAAATATTTCAGTAAATTTAAATTGGGGAGAAACATATTCTGAAATAAAAGAGAAATATCCGCTTATTTATAATAATCATTTAGATGATGAAGATAGTAATACGTATTGGTTAAAATTAAATGAGCCTTATTTAAATGGTAAAAAAGTTGTAGATGGGAAAATTTTAATATATTTAAAGGAAAATAAATTATATAGAATAAAAGTTGATTTTGTTGACGGCACAGAGTTGATTGTTCAAGACAAAACAATAAAAAAAATGAAAGAGATTGGAGAAAATTTATATTGGGGTATGAGTTTTGCACAAGTAAGTAAATTGTATGAACTTAAATATAAAGAACATGATGAAAGTGAAAATGCTTCAGTATATTATTTAACTTTACCAGAAAAAAATTTTAAAAGATCGGTATTAAAATCTAATAAAATATTGGCTTATTTTTGGAATAACCAATTATATAAAATTATGGCAGAAAAAGAAGATGGAACAGAAATAATTTTGCAAGATGATGGTTTATTAAAAAAAGCAAAAATACAAGGTGATTTAAATATTAAACGAAAAGCACATGAAGAAGTAGTAAAAAAAATAAATAAGGAAATAGAAAAAGAAATCGAAACCTCATTAAATAAAATAAATTATGTAAAATTAATACCTGGTTTATATTGGGGTGAAAGTATAAATGATATTGTTCTAGATTATGCTGTTAAATATGTTGAATATTATCGTGATGAAAATGCTCTTGTCTATGAAATGGACTTTCAAAATCCATATACAAAAAAAGATAGAGATTATAATGATTTTATAAATACTTATCAACAAATAACTGAGAAAATACGATTATATTTATGGAATAACCAACTTTATAAAATAGAAATGAAATATAATGATGTGGAGCAGGTAGTTAGTGATAAGACTTTATTAAATCGAGCAATTGTAGATGGACAAACATTGAAATTAGGAGGTACTCTTTTAAAACCTAATCATAGAAATATTTTAACAGACGTCAAGAACGATAAATTATATATGTATTGGGGTCAATCAAGTGAAGAATTATTTAAAATTTATGAATTAAGTAGAGGAGGAATAATCTGGGATACCATTAGTATTAATAGTATTGATTTAGATAATGGTAAAGAAAATTCATCAAGCATTATAGTGATGTTTAGTAATAATCATTTGTATAAAATATTATTATGTGCGAATAAAAACTTGAAAGAGCAACAAAAAGATTTTGTTTATGTTAAAAATTATTTAGAGAAGAAATTTGGAAAACCAAGTGTTTATAAAAAAGATATTTGGTTATGGCAAGATGTAACAATACCTGTTGATAAATCTGAAGAAGATTCTTTACAGGCTCTTTTAAATGAAGAGATTGTTCGTTCATTACAATAAAAATAGATACAAAAAAAGCTTCGATATTATATCGAAGCTTTAAGTTTCAAAATGGTGGGCAGGGATGGATTCGAACCATCGTAGCCTACGGCGACGGATTTACAGTCCGTTCCCTTTAACCACTCGGGCACCTACCCATTTCAAATGGTGACCCTGGCAGGACTCGAACCTGCGACCTTTTGATTCGTAGTCAAACACTCTAATCCAGCTGAGCTACAGGGCCATTCACTTTTTGTTGCCTTAACAACGTATATTATAATAACAGATTAAAATAGTTTTGTCAAATGTTTTTTGAAAAAATTTTTAAAAATATTATCTATACAAATAAGATTATTGATGATATAGTAATGCGTGGATAGTATTCGAATGAAACTGTACCACAATTTTTTTATTTTTAAGCAAAGGATTGTATCAAAAAATTTTGAACAAGACCTTAAAATCAGATTGTAAAATATAGCTGTCCCTTTTTAGAAGGGAAGTGATTAAATGAGAGTAGGATTTATTGGCGCAGGGAAAGTGGGTTTTTCTCTGGGCAAATATTTAGTTAGTAATAATGTTACAGTTACAGGCTATTTCAGTAAATCATCAAAATCAGCTAAATTAGCAGCAGATTTTACAAGTACAAAAGCTTATAGTAGTTTAGAAAATATCTTAGAGGACAGTGATACTGTATTTCTCACCGTGCCAGATGATATCATTGGCGAAGTTTGGGAGAATATAAGAAATCTGGATATTAAAAATAAAAAAATTTGTCATTGCAGCGGTTCGATAGCATCGACCGCTTTTTTTTGTGCAGAAAATGAAGGTGCGTTTGCGTATTCTATCCATCCGCTGTGTGCTGTCAATGATAAATACAATTCTTGGCAAAGTTTAAAATCAGCAGTGTTCACCATTGAAGGCAGTGAAAAATATTTATATCAATTACAGTCTTTGTTTAAATCATTTGGCAATGAGGTAGTCATAATTGATACGAAGCAAAAAGCTTTATACCATGCGGGGGCTGTAATGGCGAGCAATCTCGTCATAGCTTTGATTAATATGAGTGTTGAAGTATTTAAACAATGCGGTTTTGATGAAAATGTAGCTCAAAAAGCGATTTTTTCACTGTTTAAAGGAAATGCGGACAATATTGTAAATAATGGTTTAATAAATGCTTTGACAGGTCCTATTGAACGAAATGATGTAAAAACTGTAAAAAATCATTTAAACAGTTTAGATAATGAAACTTGGGCAAATGTTTATAAATTATTATCGCTTGAATTAGTTGATTTAGCCAAGAAAAAACACGTAGACAGAAATTATGATGAATTGAAAGAGGTTTTAAAATGAAAAATACAGTAAAAACTTTCCAACAGCAAAAAGATGAACATAAAAAAATAACTATGCTTACAGCATATGATTATTCTACAGCAAAAATAATGGATAAAGCTGGTATAAATGGCATATTGATTGGTGATTCATTGGGCATGGTAATGCTAGGTTATGAAGATACTTTATCTGTAACGATGGAAGATATGATTCACCATACAAAAGCAGTAGCAAGAGGTGCAAAAGAGGCTTTAATTGTTGCAGATATGCCATTTATGTCATATCAGACATCTATTTATGATGCGGTTTATAATGCAGGAAGACTTATTAAGGAAGGTAGAGCTCAAGCCGTAAAATTAGAAGGTGGCGCTTCTGTTTGCCCTCAGATTAAAGCAATTGTTGATGCTTCTATTCCTGTTATGGCACATATAGGGCTTACACCGCAATCTGTAAATGCGTTTGGCGGTTTTAAAGTTCAAGGAAAGAGTGAAGAAACAGCAAAACGAATTTTAGAAGAAGCAAAACAGGTAGAAAAAGCAGGAGCCTTTGCTGTAGTTTTGGAATGTGTACCAGAAAAATTAGCCGAATTGATAACAAAATCAATAAATATACCTACTATCGGTATCGGTGCAGGGCCAAATTGCGATGGTCAAATTCTCGTTTATCAAGATATGCTGGATATGTATGGTGATTTTAAACCTAAATTTGTTAAACAATTCGCTCATGTGGGTGCAGAAATGGAAAAAGGCATTAAAGAATATATAAAAGAAACTCAAGATAATGTTTTTCCATCGCAAGAACATGTATTTAAAATAGATGATGAAGTTATAAAAAAATTGTATTAAAATATTACAATGTTACAATTAAGACTTGCATTTTATTTTTAAATATGGTATTATGTATTCACGTCAAAAACGATGAAAAGGAAAAGTAGACAGGTAAAATCATTACAGAGAGTCAAGGCTGCTGAAATCTTGATATGAGAGTATTTGTTGAAGTTCACCTTGGAGTTGCCCGCTGAAGGTATTTATAGGTAGGCGGTGCCGGGACCTTACCGTTAAAATAGGAGAGTATCGGAGTATTCCCGTACTTGATGGAGATATCTATAATTTATTTATAGATAAATAAGGTGGTAACGCGAAATCAGCCTCGCCCTTAATTTGGGTGAGGCTTTTATTTTTTTATTTTATTTTTTTGAAAGGAGGGCTTTAATTGAAATTAGCTTTTTTGGGACCACGTGGTACAAATAGTGAAGAAGCTGCTATTTGCATGAAAAATATTTATAAAACGGATATGGAACTCATCGCATACAATACTATTTATGATGCAATTTGGGCAGTAGCAAAAGGAAATGTGGATTATTGTTTAGTACCGGTGGAAAATTCGATAGAAGGCTCTATTAGAATTACACTTGATACCTTAGCGCATGATGTAGATTTGAAAATTGAAGCTGAATTAGTTTGGAGTGTACATAATCAATTATTAGCTAAAGATACTGATGTACCTATTCATACAATTATTTCACATGCGCAACCATTAGCACAGTGTCGAGAATATTTGAAAACGCATTATCCTAATGCAAAAACAGAAGCTGTGGCGAGTACAGCGAGAGCTGCAGAAAAAGTTAGTCAATTAGGTGATGGTTATGCAGCGATTGCTACGAAATCAGCTGGTACTTTATATAATTTAAAATTAGTTGATAGCGATATTCAAGATGTAGAAGATAATTTTACTCGGTTTATTTTGCTTACAAAAAAAGTTAATGAAAAGCGTTTGTCTACACCGCAAAATATAATGCTCATTTGTCAGATTGATGGTAGAGCAGGCAGTTTATATGAACTTTTGGGAGATTTTGCTAAACGTAAAGTCAATATGACACGTATAGAATCGCGTCCGGCACGTACAGGTTTAGGTGAATATATCTTTTTTATTGAGATAGATATAGATGTTGAAGCTCAAATTTTAGAAGAAGCAATAAGTTCAGCAACTAAAAAATGTTTTTGGTTGAAAAATCTTGGAGCCTTTCCCGTTTTTCGTGGAAATGCCAATTAATATAAAATAAACTCAAGAAAAGGGGAAATATATAATGGTAGTAATAATGAATACAGATGCAACAAATGAAAATATTCAGGCTGTAGTAGAAGCAATTGAAAGCGTTGGCTTAACAGCTAAAATCATGGAAGGCGCTCAGCAAAAAATCGTCGGTGTTATCGGTGATAAAAGAAAAATGAGTTCTCTTGCTGTTGAAGCAATGGACGGTGTTGAACAGACTGTAGCAATTTCTAAATCTTATAAATTAGCTAGCCGTGAATTCCATCCAGCAAACACTGTTGTTGATGTTGATGGTGTAAAAATCGGTGATGGCAATGTCGTTGTAATGGCTGGTCCATGTGCTGTTGAATCTCGTGAACAACTTTTAGAAGCAGCTAAAATCGTAAAAGCTGGTGGCGCACAATTTTTGCGTGGTGGTGCTTACAAACCTCGTACTTCTCCATATTCTTTCCAGGGATTAGAAGAAAAAGGTCTTGAATATTTAGCAGAAGCTAGAGAAATTACAGGTCTTAAAATTGTAACAGAAGTAACAGAAGTTGAAGCTGTAAACACAGTAGCCGAATACGCTGACTTGTTACAAATTGGTGCAAGAAATATGCAGAATTTCCGCTTACTTAGAGAAGTAGGTAGATGCAATAAACCAGTTATGTTAAAACGTGGTCTTTGCGCAACTATTGATGAATGGCTCAATGCTGCTGAATATATCATGAACGAAGGTAATTCTAATGTAATTTTATGTGAACGTGGTATTCGTACCTATGAAACATATACAAGAAATACACTCGATATGAGTGCTGTAGCTGCTGTTAAACATTTAAGTCATTTACCAATTATCGTAGACCCAAGCCATGGCACAGGTAAATGGAGAATGGTAAAACCAATGAGTTTCGCAGCTGTAGCAGCAGGTGCAGATGGTCTTATAATTGAAGTTCATCCAAATCCAGCAAAAGCTTTATCTGATGGTCCACAGTCTTTAACTCCAGAAAATTATGCTGAAGTAATGAAAGGTGTATATAAAATTTCTGATTTAATGAAGAAAGAAAATTTATTCACAGATTACACTAAAGATTAATAGATAGAAAAACAAAAGCAGTTAAATCATAACTATTTAGTATGATTTAACTGCTTTTTTTATACCATAAATAATAAAAACAATGGATAAATAATAAATATGAAAACGGCTGTAGTGATTAAAAACATCGCTTCAGCTATGCTGGTATTTAATTTATATAATTGAGTTACAACGATAGCATTTATGCCGATTGGGCAAGAAGTAATTAAAGTGATGATAGAAATTAATAGAGGGTCGTTTGTGAATTGATTAGCAATGAAATAAGATAAAATTGGAATTATTATAAAGCGAATTGGAATTACAGAAGAGGCGATGTATTTATATATGCGAGCTGCTTTAAAATTTAAAAGATAACCGACTGGTAAGATACCACACCAAGCGCCGATATGTATAAATGCATTGAATATTGGGTCAAAGAAAAATGGAAGTGGTACTTCATTTATATTTAAAATTGCACCGATAATCATGCTTATTAAGCCTATTTGGTTCCAACTGATTAAAATAGAACGCCAATGAGGATGAAACTTAACAGTTCTAGGGCCTGCCTTGATTTTTTGATGAAAATATTCAGCAAGAGGAAAGCCAAAAATTAATGTGAATAAATTTTGTGCCATGCCGATAACTTGTACATAAGCATAAGCTAATTGACCTAAAGCGATGAAAGCACATAAACCACCTAAAATACCGGTGTTAGATAACATACTGCTTATTAAATATGCACCATTGCCACGCAGATTTTTTATTTTTGAATGAGCATATGGATAAGCTAAAAGTCCTGGCAATACAGCGCATAAAAAAATGCCTACAAAGGCTAAGAGAAAAATATTGCTGTCAATTTTAATTATCCAAAAGCTACCGAGACCGACAACTAATGTGATAAAACGAATGTTTATTTTTAATAATAAATTGCAGGTATTAATTGACATGAGTTTGTATTTGTGAAAAAAATAACCAACAATTAGAGGTAAAAAAACATCAATAAAAATAAAAAATAATCGCTCCATAACAAATCCTTCAATATTATATTTAGATTAATCGGGCAACCTATAATCCCATATGTATAATAAACTTATTATATATCATTTTATAATTATTTAGCAAAATCTTTTTAGAAAAAGAAAAAAGGTTTAGAGATAACTCTAAACCTAGGGAATGTTTTTATTTATTGGGGAAAAATTATTTTACTATATGTGCAATAGCACCAAATACAGATTTTGCTCTAGGACCCATATTTACAATCATTTGTTCATGTAAGAATTTTAAATATCTAATGAACACATATAAAACGATAGCTGTTGCTAAAATTGTTTCTATTATTACGAGATAGTTTAAAATTTGAGGAACAGCAATATTGATTTGATTTAAATAAATCACTGTTTGACGTAATGCAATTGCAGTGATAACGAATGGGAATGTGAATGCTGCATAACTTGGATAAAATTTTAAACGTAAAAGTTTTGGCATTTGAGTTAATACAGCGATGAATAAGAGTTGCGCTAAAATTTGCATGATGATAATCATTACTAAAGATTTATCGGCTGCACAAGCTAAATATCCAGTAAGAGATAAACTCATTGGTGCAGTGTAGATACAAAATAATGGCTTAGCTGGTTCAGCAATCGTATGTTTACTGCAATAACGAATTGTAACGAGTAAGAATAAGAGCATATATGCTATAAAACCGAACCAGAAGATATATTCACCTAAATGATGTTGATTAAAAGTTGGAGCTGTTACAGAGGCTACGATAATACCAACATAAGCGATAAAATATGTTGGGAAGACTTCACGAAGGTCAAAATTGATGATGTAACGGTATGTAAACCATGTCATTAAAATGAAATGACCGATGATTGCACCATACCAAATACATTCACTGATAAATGGAATGAATGGAAATGTGTAAGTAGAGAGTTGCATGATTGCCATAAAAAATGTTGCAAAAACACTAGCAAAAATAGAATTACCGTTTAAATCATTTTTTACCATATTAGGGTGTAAGATAACCTTAGAGAATAATAATAATCCTAGAAATGTTGCACTAATACCACAAGCGTATTTTAAAATTAAAGAATATGGAGCTAATAAATTACCGAGTGCAGCAAGACCTAGCATTACGCCAGCTGTAGGAATAGGAACTTTTCTAATCATAATAGGATAAGCCTTCTTTCGTAAGATAAAATATATTAATGTAATGATTTCCTTAAGTTGATAATATTTTACCATTAATTAAATCATAAGTAAAATATATTATTTAATTACAAATAAAAGGTAAATACCTATATAAAAACAATTCCTAAATATTTAGGAATTGTTTTAGTGAATATCAGGACGAAGGGTAGCAGCTCTACCTAAGTAAATATGTTTAATTTCTTTTTGTGTTTTATCAGTATTAACTAAGAGTAATACACGGATACATTTTCTAATGCTATTTTCAATATCTAATTGTTGTGCATCAAATAGAGGAACTAAATTCCAGCCGGGTAATTGGCGGGCAGCAAAAGCAGGAAAAGCAGATTTTATGTCATCAGTAGCACTGAAAATAGCAGCGCCAATATCTTCGCTTGTAATATCATTTTCAGATAAAATAGATTTGAGCATTTTTTGTACAGCTACAATAATTTCTTCTTTTGTATCGTTTTCTACAGTAATAGCACCTCGTATACCTTGCATATTATGACTTCCTTTCTATTGTATATTTATATGAATTATTAATTTATAGCAATGATATGGTCATTTCTCTTTATATATATTTATCATTAAACGGATAGATAAAAATACTGCTACTAGATAACCAACAACACCCAAGATAGGAATTTCCATGATTTGAGGTGTCATATTGGTTGTACAAATTATACTAGAACCTAGTAATAAAGCAGAACAGATTATACCTAAAATAAGTTTATTAATCATTTTATCGAGGCGACGCAATGGTTCTTCAGAACCAGTCACATCGAGATTAACTTTTGTTTGACCGCTCATGGTCATTTTTAAAATATCGGATACCTGTTCGGGGAGATGAAGGGATTTTTGTAGCATTATATAGCTATCACGCTTGAATTTAGTAAATTCTTCTTGCCAGCTAAAATTGCGCTTAAAATCATCTTTCATGTAAGAAGAAAATATATCAATGAAATTTATATCGGGACAGCAGATTTTAAGTACTGATTCAATTGTAACAACGCCGCGGGCAAACATACTTAAACCAGGATTTATAGCAATTTTATGTTTTCTTGATACTGTGATTATGTCATGAGCTAATTCGCTGAGTCGCAGCGTTTGAAAATTAGTATCACCATAACGGTTCATTAAGGTGTCAATATCTTCATAAAGGCTGATATGATTAAGTTTGGCTTGCGGTTTACCTAACGTTAAGACGGCATTTTTCATTTCATACGTATCATGTTGAACAAGTGAAAATACAGCTCTTTTTAGTGCATCGCGTTCTTTTGTAGATAATCTACCCATCATACCTAAGTCGAGCCAGATTATTTTTCCATTTTTTATCCAAATATTACCTGGATGAGGGTCAGCATGGAAATAACCATCATCAACAATTTGTTTTACATAATTTTGACCTAAACGAAAGCCTAATTCTTCGACATTATAGCCTTTAGATTTTAATTTATCAATTTCATCTATGCGAATACCATCTATATATTCCATAGCGAGTACACGAGCTGTTGTTAATTCATGTTTTACATATGGGCAATCAATAAAGGCTTCATCGGAATTTAGGCGACGAAATTCATCAATATGTTCAGCTTCTGTCATGAAATCCATTTCTTGTTTTGTAATACTCCACATTTCATCTAATATGGCATTAAAATCTAAAACACCAGGTGAGGATTTAAACAATTGCAAAATAGAAACGGCACGTTTTAATAAAACAATATCTTTAGCCATAATGTCATAAATGCCAGGGCGTTGAACTTTTAAGACCACTTTTTCACCACTTTTTAAAGTTGCTTTGTGCACTTGAGCAATGGAGGCAGAACCTAAAGCTTCTGGGTCAATGTATTCAAAAATAGCATCTAATTTTTTGTTGTATTCATTTTCAAGACATTTTTCAATTATGGCAAAATCTAAAGGATTGGCTCTTGTTTGTAGTTTTGTGAGTTCAAGAGCATAATCGGCTGGCAAAAAACCAGGTTTTAAAGAGAGAATTTGACCTAGTTTAACAAATGTTGGACCTAAATCTTCTAAAATTAAACGCATTTTTTCAGGTGTTATATTGCCACGAAGAATATTATGCTTACGTAGAACAATAATCATTTCTCTTAAACGACGAGAAGAACTATATTTAGTTTTTTGAGGAATATTAAGCACAATAACACCTTCTAACATTTAAATAGATTATATATAAATATACTTAATTTTGTATCTTTGTAACTTAAAAGTTTATGTTTATTATATCAAATTTCAAATAGAAAAACAGTAAAAATCAATCTTCCATACACTATATTGTATATTTTATAAAAAGAATAAATTAAAAAAATAGTGAAAATGAAATGATATATATGAAAAATTTATACTAAAAATTTTAATTGTTTTATATTTGAATAAAATAATAATGATTATGTATAAAAAAGATATTTAAATTTATTAATAAAATATGATGATTTTTATTGATAAAAGGTATATATTTATTTTATAAAAGGAGGAAAATATTTTTAATGGAAATTAGGGAAGAATTAAAAAAAACGGGAGCTAAAATTATTTATTATAGAAATTTAAAAGAAATAAATCAACAAGATTTAGCCAAAGAAATAGGGGTAACTAGACAATATTTATCTAAGATTGAACATGGAAAATGTTTTTGTAATAGAGGATTAATACATAAAATTGCTGTCGTATTAGAAATTAATTTTATTGATTTAATAAAAGAATAGTTTTTTGTTGAAATTATAAAATTGGAATATTTATTTTAACTAAAATAAAGGTAAGTGAATGTTATATGAATAATTTTATAACATATATAAGAATAATTATTAAATTTTTATTATTGATTGTGATATAAGTAATTAGTAGTTATAATTTGATAATAGGTTTTTAAAATATTATAAAAAGATTTTTGATATAAAGGGATAGGGTTTCTATTAATTAAAAAATTATTTTAAATTAATGAGATTAATATATGGATATAAAAATATAGAAGGTGGTAATAATATAAAAGTAAAAAATAATTATAAATAGCAAGGAAGGTGATAATATAAAAGTATAAATATTTTGCGTTAAATATAGTGAACATATGGAACTACAGATAGAATAATATATATTTTTTTAATAGTATATGAATTTATTAGAAATAGTAAAGAATAGGATTTATTTTAGAGGGTTTTTATAAGAATTTTGATAAAATTACTGGTTATTGTAAAAAATAAATTATTAAAGATGGTAGTAGTTCTATAAAGTTTATTATTACGCCTATTTATACGAAAATGTTATTAATGCAAATGATATAATATTTTGTATAATTTATTATTTTTATGAAGGAATGGGAAAAGAGTTATATGTTGAATAATAAATATCGTCAAATAGGAGCTAAAATAAAATATTATCGTCAATTAAAGGATATAGACCAGACTAAATTGGCGAATATGGTAGGAATTTCACCACAATATTTGAGTAAAATTGAATGTGGTAAGCAGATGCCTAGTATACAAGTTTTACTTTTAATTGCTGAAAAACTATCTATAGACGCAGCTTATTTAATAAGTGATAGAAATGTATAAATTTATAGAAATTTTTATAACTTCAACTAAATACTAGTATTTAGTTGAAGTTTTGAATTATATATATTTTTTTATGGGAGGTTGTAATTATGGTAAAAAATATGAAAAAAGTGATATTATATCTTTTTTGTTGTATATTTTTAACACCAATATTTAGTGGATGTGCTGTAGATGAAACATCTTCTACAGAAATACCATCAATTGTATTTGCTCCTTCGGAACAAGGGGAGAATAAAACAACAGATATTGATGTATATTGGGATGCTACGTATTCAATGAAAGGCTATACTACTATAGCTCAAGATAATGCATATCGAGCTTTACCAGATGATTTAGATGATATTGGAAGTTCAATGGGAAATATAAAATTTTATGGTTTTGGGAAAGATATAAAACCATTAGAAGGTAGAGAACATAGAAAATTTGCAGATGGTGCAAGTTATGATGAAACTATTACAGCTATCTATAATGTTGTAGAAAATGCTGATACAAATCATTTATCAATTATTATTACAGATTTATTTGAAAGTGATTCTGATTGGAGCAATGTAACTAAACAATTAAAGGAAAAATATTTTTCACAGCATTTATCCGTTGCTATTATTGGTGTAAAAAATCCATTTAAAGGTGAAATCTTTGATGTGGGATTAAATGCTGCTAAGTTTGATTATGATAGTGGAAATGATCCATCTAAATATCGTCCATTTTATATGTTTATTTTAGGTCAAGATAGTGAAGTCAAGAAATTTATACAACTTTGGAAAAATAGATATGCAAAAACAAATGAAGTGCAATATCTAGTATTCTCAGAAAATTTAATGGATAAAGCAGCAGACCTTTCAAATATGGAAATAAAGGATAGTAATAATATTTTTTCTGATGAGCAATTATCTTTGCCAAATCAAACTTTAAAAGAATATGATATTGATTCTTTAGATGAAAATTCATCTTTAACAGCAAGTTTTAATTATTCTCCAGCTACTGATGGTTGTAATTTAGATATGAATAAACTCAATCCTGATATAAAAGTATGGGTGTTAAAAGATGGACAATGGCAAGAAAGTGAGCAATCTGGAGATATAAAATGTATATTTAAGCCAGATGAATCTCAACAAGATAATTATTTAGTTTCTGTTAATTTTACAGGAGAAAAAACCTTAACACCAAATAGTATAAATTTAATTCATATAGCTATTAGACCAGAAGATACAGGTCTTATTTTGCCGGACTGGATAAGAGCATGGAATATGGATAGTAGTGCTGTAAACATGGGACAATTTGATGGTTCAAAAACGGTTAACTTTTTACACATTGCAGAATCTCTTAAAGATTCAGTGTTATCTACAGCTCAGCCATCTTTAGTTAATATGAATTTAGTAATACAAACAAAGTGATATAAAATAAATAAATTTGTGAGGATGTGTTTTTATGAACAGAAATACAAAGACAATTGTATCTATAGCTAGTATTATAATAATTTTCTTTGTTATTAGTTTGATAGTTTATTTTATTGGTTCACCAATAGCTAAATCTGTAATCTTAAAAGCTGGTGGAATAAATTATTCTGAATGGGTAAAACATTATAGTGGATTAGTACGAGTTATGGGCATATTATCATGTTTATTAACTTTGTTATGGTATATTTTAACGCGATTCGTAATAAAAATTGTTTATCCAACAATTGTTGGTCGTCGTAGTCTTTGGTGTTTGATTGGTATTATTAATATACTTTTATGCATTATTGTACCATTTATTTATTCAATTATAGATTCAAAATCGCCAATGAGTTTTGCGATTTGTTTATTATTTATTGTATTTTTTGGGGTTATCGGCTATTACGTGTGCAGTGTATTGTTTACTCCGGCAAATTATAAATATACTCCTATTGGAGCTATAAAAATACGTAAAATGAAAGGCGGAATAACAAAATGAGTTATTATTTTATATCTATTGGTGGCTCTGGTGCTAAAGTAATGGAATCATTAACACATTTATGTGTGGCAGGAATGTTTCCAACTGATGAAAATTTTTATGTAATGGCAATTGACCCAGATACAGGAAATGGAAATTTGGCAAGAAGTAGTGCTGCTATTCATTGTTATAATATATTTCAAAAATTAGAAGTAGGAAATGATATGCCTATTTTTAAAAATAAAGTAGAATTAGCTAATCCTTTTGTCTGGAATCCTACAGAACATGATAAGTGTTTAGATGATGTTATGTCGTATCAAGCATATAAAGGTACGCCGATAGGTGATTTATATGAAGTTTTATATACTAAAAAAGAACGTTCTATTTTATTGAATGAAGGTTTTAGAGGACATCCATCAATTGGTGCAGCAGTAATGGCTAAAAAGGTATCAACTGATAGTGATGGAAATAATGAAGAACCATGGAAGCGTTTTGAAACACTTGTAAATCAGGACGCTAAGACAGGTTCCGTAGCTAAAATATTCTTAGCTGGTTCTGTTTTTGGTGGTACTGGAGCTGCTGGTATGCCAACAATAGCTAAATTATTACAAGGAATGTTTAAGGATTTATATGAAGAGAAAAAAGTACTCATAGGTGGAGCTTTAATATTACCGTATTTTTCTTTTTCACCAGATAAAAGTAGTATATCTTCAAATGAAATATATGCTTCATCTGAAAATTTTTTGACTAGTACACAAGCAGCACTTAAATATTATGCAGCTAAAAATAAAGAAGAAAATATATATCATTCAATGTATTTTATTGGAGATAATGTATTAGCACCAGTACAAAAATTTAGTGTTGGGTCTTCAAGTCAAGAAAATGACGCTCATATTGTTGATTTTTATGGAGCTTTGGCAGCAATTGATTTTTATCAGAGTAAACAATTAAAAAAATGTTCATATATCACTCATGCAGATGATAATAAAATTCAATGGAGTGATTTTCCTGATATTGTTGAAATAGATACAAACAGTAAAGATATTGTAGTGAATATTAAAGAACGGTTTGCTCAATTTACGCGATTCATATTTGCTTATGTTCATTTGATAAAACCTGTATTACGCGATTTATCTGCCGGTAAATTGAAAAAGTATCAATATCCTTGGTTTATTGATTATTTGGAAGATACTAATGTTGATATGTTAGAAATAAAAAACTTTGAAGAATATGCAGAGTGCTTTATAAGTTGGGTAAAACAATTAGAAAAGGAAAATCGTGAAATTCATTTAATTAATCCAAGCGTGATAGTAGATGTTCAGCCAGCAAAAATAAATCCATTTATGTTTGAAAGCTGTATAGATGATGAAAATGGAAATATAACGATAAATGAATTATGGTATCGTTTGACAGAAGGTACGTCTGAAAATCAGTATGCTAGTGGATTTGGACGATTTTTGCGCGCACTTTATATTTGTTGTGAAAAAAGATAAGGAGATAAAAAAATGGCAAATCAATATTTTCCAATGTTACCAAAACTAAAAGAAAATTCTGCAGTTACACCAGATAAAACTAGCGTTTGGGAAGATAAAGAATATGATTTTTTAAATGCATTGATAAAAAGTATTGCGGTTAGTGGTTCGATAAAAGATATCGGAACAATAGATTCTATTCCAGATGTTTGGGCACGTCCGTTGTTATTTGAAATGGCTCTTTTTGATAAGGAAGGAACCGAGCAACAATTTGTAAAAGGTTTTCATGAAAGAATTGTTGGTGAATGGCGTAGTATTTTAGCTATGTTTGCATTAAATGATATAAAACATTTAAATTTACGAGTGGAAGAAGTTCGAATTGGGCAAGGTAATGGCAATATAGAACGTATATTAAATATATTAAAACCACAAGAAAGAAATATAAGTGATGATACGAATTGGGATATTTTATATATTATTTTTTATAAAGATATACCGATTGGTCTTACTTCACCAATGACGTTAGTTGCATCAGCAGCTGATTATGTAAGTATGTTTAATGGTAACTTACCAAAACCATGGAGTAGTGATGGTTTATATTTAATGGATCCTATACCATATTTAACAAAAGAAGAAATATGTGCATTGTATAGTTGGTTAAATAAATTAGCAGATAATATAAATGCACATGTAAAAGATAATAGAGATAATGAAAGATTTTTAAATATATTAGATTGTATTAGAAAATTTGCTGATGATGCTAAAAAAGCGTGTCAAAGTTATCAGATATCTAATATGAATAATTTCCAATATAAAAATAATATGTTAAAAATTCATGCTGGTATATTTAAATATCTTGATAGTGCAGTTAAAGCAAAAGAAGCTACAGCGAAAGATAGTGCAGTGCGTTTGATTGTTTCGGATTCAAGAAAACCAGAACAAGATATTTTACTTGTATCTACAAAGATGTTACATGATTTTGCAAATGAATATAATTTACCAACAACACAAATTATTGTTTGGCCAGGTATAACTGCAAATGATATAGACGATATAGATGTATATGATAATGGAACATCTATTGGAAATATAAATTTAAATAATGCTAAGTATTATAATCCAGAAATGTTTTTTACTGAATATATGGCAGTTATGGATCCAGGTGGAGATGCTCTAAAAGGTACTATTAAAATTCGTGGTGAAGAATTGTTAGCTAGTGAAGATTTAGGTGCTATATTACCAATTCGAAAAGAATTATTAGAATTTTTTACACCAGAAGATATTGCAGATCGTTTATCTATTGAAGATGATGGAAATAATTATTTAATACACTTTGCATTTCCTTTGTCTGGAGTATATGGTGAAGGTCATGATTTTGATTTTGTTAAAGCATATCCAAAGAAAGATTTAATTTATTTACAGACAAATATACCTGCAATAGAAATATGGCCAAATATTCGCAGAGAAAATTGGAATAGGTACTATTTGTATTATGAAAATAGTGAAGCACTGAACAATAAAAAGGATTTAGGAAAAGATTTCTTTTATGTAATGCCATGGAAATATAATAAAAATATCATTGAAGGTATAACAGAAAATTCTATTTCTAATCAATATACATTAAGAATGAATGGCTATCCTGAAGTATTATTATGTAGTGTAAATGCTTCTGTCCGTGGCAATGTTCGTACGCAAATGATTGAGACAGGTTTATTATTACTTGATAAACCTAAAATGGTAGAAGCTGATGATTTAAGTAATTGGAGAATAGGTATAGATTTTGGTACTTCTAGTACAATGATTTATTATCGCGATAATAATCAATTACCAAAACCATTAAATTTTAATTCGCATTTATTTCAAGTTACTAATAGTGGACCACTTAGAAATAATACTTTTCTTAGATTTATTCCGTCAACAACACTTGGAACAGATGGTTCATTTTTTAGTATTTTTCATTTGCTTAATACTAAAAAGGTACATGAAGAAATAAAACCATTACAAGATGGACATATATTTAGAATGAATGCTTTAGTTTTAGATTATATGATACGTAAAGAAAAAAATCATATTGATTATAATTTAAAATGGCAAGCAGATGATACTGGTAGATATAAAGCAACTGCTTATCTTGAACAGATTTGTATGCAATCGACAGTAGAAGCTGCAATAGCTGGAGTGACTAAGTTAAGATGGAGTTTTTCTTATCCGACAGCTTTTTCAGATGAAGAAAGAGAGTCTTTTCGTAAAATGTGCATAAAAGCAATAGAATGTGCTTGTGAAGATACTGGTTTTAAACCTGATGTTGATGAATTAGATACAGAACTTGAAAGTGTGGCAACTGCATTGTATTTTAATAAACTGAATAATTCAGATACCAATTTTAGTGATGGTGCAATTTGTCTTGATATTGGTGCAGGTACAACAGATATTTCAATCATTAGTGGGCAGCCGGGTCATATTGTTTATCATACATCGATATTATTTGCAGGTCGTTATTTATTTAATTGCATAATGAGAAGTGGATATTATAAAGAAAAAATGGAAGTACTGAAAAAAAGCGAAACGTATGCAAATATATCAGATATAGATACGATGATGTTTGATAGTGATATGAAAGCAAATAGTGACCAGTATTTAATAGAATTAGCAAATATTACCGGCAAAGAAGATATTAAGAAAATGCTAGAACAAATTCAATTCGCTTTAGCTGGCATTTTATATTATGTAGGTAAAATTTTAAAATATTTAAGTGATAATAATATATATGTAGAAGGTCATGTACCTGATATATATATTGGTGGTAATGGCGCTAGAATTCTTTATTGGATAACAGGTGGCGGTTCATATGATAGGAAAAGCGTTCGTTTGAAAGTTTTGAAGAACATTATTTTAAGTGCTAGTGGTTTACAATCAGATGTAGATTTTAATATTTATTTGAGTGATAAACCTAAAATTGAAGTTGCTATGGGAATGTTAGAAGATAGACCAGTACAATCGATGTTTAATGAAGAAAAAATGTATCAAAAAATATTTGGAGAAACAGAAGATGAATATGTTTTAAATTCTGTTTTATCTGGTGCTGGTTTTAAAATAAGTGATACTGTAAAATCTGATAGAGATTTTGTATCAGCTAAAGATATTTCAGCAGGTATTGCAATTGATGATGTTAATGAATTAGATAATTTTGTTAAGACATTTAATGAAAATCGCAAAAGCATATGGCTAAATGGTATAAAAATAGACGATGTACAAAGAAATGAAATAAAAAAACGTATCAATAGTTATTATGTATCAGAAAAGGGTAAAAAAGTTAAAGAAATTCATGTTGAGCCAATATTTATTATAGGTTTGAAAAAATTAATGGAGATGTTAACTAGTGAACATAAATAAGATAATAAAAAAATGTTTATATAATTTATTTATGACATTAGTGCCATGGGCAATTCTTTCGAGAATTGCCTATGCTGCTAATGGCGAGATAGAAAGTGTAGATGATATAAACATTATCAATGAAAAAGTTAATAATGCACTTGATTTGGCTAGTAGGACACAACAAACAGCTGATAAAATTCTATTACAAGTAAATGATATATTAGGAATAAGTTTAGATTTATGGATATATATTTTATTAGGTATATGTCTGTTCATTATTTTAGGTATGATATTTTTATTAAATCAAAGAGCAAATGATAATAGAATTGTAAATGATAAAATTAGGCAATTGGAAGGAAAAATAGATAAATTAGAAAGATGTATAGAAACTTTTGAAAATGAAAAAAATAAGACAAAAACTATATCTGTAACAACTATAAATAAACCGACAAAAGAGATATTTGATTATAAGACAAATAATGAATTTTTGGGTAGAAATGATGCAAATGAAACTTTACAAAATCAGAATATGAATTTAGTTCAAAAAGAATTTGAACTAAAACAAAGTAAAAAAGAACAAGAAGACGAATTTAAAGAATTAAAAATGAAATATATGGATTTTGTAAATAAATATAATAATTTATATAGATTTTCTGGATATGAAGCAAAACAAAAACGTAAAACTTTTGAACAAGATTTTAATATAAGAACATTTACTTGCAATAATTATGAAAAACGTATAGATGAATTGTCTGATATAAGAGAATCATACAGTGAACCTACATTTAAAGATAGTGGTTCTGATGGTGTATATTGGGCAACATTTATGAAAGATAATATGTATGCTGTAGTACCTAGATTTAATATTACTTATGAAAATCAATTACATGAAATGGCTGGAATGAAAGAAGCATTTAACTCTGATTATAAAAATGAAGGCGCATATAAATATATTAAAGTAATAAAACCAGCCTTTTTTAGTTATTTAAATGGAAATTGGAAATTAGAAGAACAAGGAAAACTTGAATTACGTAAACAGTAAAAAGTTATTGGATGAAGGGATTTTATATGAAAGAAAATAATGATGTTGAAAATTCTGTACAAGAAATATTAAAAGAGTTTTTAGCAAAAGATATAAATTTATTAAGTAGCAGAGATAGTTTATATAATCAACTTGATAATAAAGTTTCTGGGAAATATCGCAGAGATTTATCACTTATTCAAAAAGCTTTGCAAAATAACATCGGTGAATTATTTTTAAAAGCTAGTATAGAGGATACAGATAAAGCTAAAGATGAAGCTAAAAATAAAGCAAGAGAAATTTTACGTCAAAATAATATGCAGGAAAAACCTATTCAGAAAATAATTGATGCTTTTATTTATGCACTTGAATGGGATAAACCAAAAGAAAAAATAGAGATAAATCAGAAAGAAACTGCTAAATCTATAGAAAATGAGATTTCTCAAGCAAAAATAGAAACGGTTGAAACTGAAAAAAAACCTATTGAGAAAAAAGAACCTGTTGCAGAACATATTAAATTAAATGATGAAAAAGAGAAAATATCTGATTTGAATCAACAAGAACAAGAAAAAAATGAAGTATGGACTTGCTCTTGTGGAAAGGTAAATAATAAAAATTTTTGTAGTGTTTGTGGAAAAAAACGTCCAGCAAAATTAGAAAAAAGTGAAAAATGGATTTGTCCTTCTTGTGGGAGAACAAATGATAAAAATTTTTGTTTTTATTGTGGTGAACAACGACCGGATGATGGAAGCCAGGCAGAACCTAAATCATATATAAAAAATAATCAAGTTAGTAATGAAATACCAAATACACTTTCAAATTCGGAAAATATATCTAAAATAGAACAAATAAATCCGCCATTGCAAAATCAATCTAATAATACAAGTACTAAAAAATTTTTAGGAAGTACATTAAGTGGTGTTATTTTAGGTGTAATAGTTGTTGTATTTGTATTAATCGGTTTTTATGTAATAGGTGGTGATGATAAATCATCAAATAATGTATCATCAAATATTTCTAATAGTTTAACGACATCTAAAGATAAGAAAGAAGTTCCATCAGTAGATTCAGATTTATCATTAGGTGGATTAGAATTAGGTTATTCTATTGACCAAATGCATGAAATTTTAGGTAAAGAAACAAGTATTGATGAAAAAGGAATTTATAAATTTTATAATTATAGTGATATTCAAGTTGGTATAAAAGATGGAAAAATAGATGCGCTTGTATCGAATAGTTCTGCTGTGGCTACAAAACGTGGCATACATCAGGGTTCATCTTTAGAAGATGTTTTTAATAAATATGGTGATAATTATAATAAGATGGATTATGATGATTTAGTATTGTATGAATATACTTTTGCCGCAAATAATGATAAGAATGGTATACTTCGTTTTGCGATAAGTAAATCAAATAATCAAGTAAGTTATATTAGTGTTCGTATACCAGAAGAAGAAAATACGGATACAAAATCAAGTGATACAAATTCAAATAAGTCGTCTACTGAAAAAAATACCAATATGGCAAGTGCAAATGAAGCAGTACAAGCACTTAATAGTTATTATGCAGCAATTACTAGACATGATATGAGAGCAGCATATAATGTGTTATCAGATGATATGCAAACACATATGGGAAGTTTAAATGATTATGCTGATGGATATAAAACAACATTATCGGATAGTATTTCTAATGTACAAGTAACATCTAATAGTGGGGATGAAATAGCACTTTCATATACATTGACGGCACGTGATAGTTACAATGGTAATAGTATTAAAGAACAGACTTTTGCTTGTACAGCACTTTTAAGTAAGAAAACAGGTAGCTGGCATATTGTAGATATGTCTGCTAAAAAACAAGGCGAACGTATTATGTCTAGATAATAATTAATTTTATTTTAATAGTTTTATCCTTTAACAAAAAAGAAAGGAATTTATAGATTCATGCGTAAAAAAATAATTATCACTGTTATAGTAATTGCAATTATAATTTTAGGTATATTGTTAAATAATAAAAATATTTTTAGCAATGCCGAAGAAAGTAAATCAGCGCAAGAAGAAACACCGATTGCTCAACAGAATTTAACTATTGATGAAAAAGTAGATAAAATAGTTGCTTCTATGTCTAAGACCGAAAAGATTGGACAGATGGTGATGATAGGCATTCAAGGTACAAAAGTTGATGATGATAGTTTATATATGTTACATCAATTTCATATGGGTGGAGTTATTTTATTTGATAGGAATATGGAAAGTCCTGAGCAAGTAAAACAATTAACATCAGATTTACAAACTCAATCAAATGAAAAAGTTCCTTTGTTCATCGGTGTAGATGAAGAAGGGGGCGATGTGGTGCGTATGGCAGAAAAATTAACACCACCACCATCACAAAAAGAAATTGGTGCAACGGGTGATACTGAACAAGCTAAAACATGGGCTATAAAAACAGCTAAATCACTTAAAGAAATGGGAATTAATGTGAATTTTGCTCCAGTTGCTGATGTTGGTTCTAATGATAATCGTTCATACAGTACTGATGTAAATACAGTAATAAATTTTGTAAAAGCAGCTACTACAGGTTATCAACAAGAAAATATCATATACAGTTTGAAGCATTTTCCTGGTATAGGTAAAGGTCAAGTTGATTCTCATGTGGAAAGTTCCAGTATTAATGCATCTAAAGAAGTATTAATGGCGGAAGATATTTTACCATTTAAAACAATCATCAATGAGAATAAACCGGAAGATTATTTTATTTTAGTATCGCATTTGAATTATCCTGCGCTTGATGAAGAATATCCTGCAAGCTTGTCGTCTAAAATTATGACTGATTTATTGCGCAATGAATTAGGATACAAAGGTATAATCATTACAGATGATATGGAAATGGGAGCAGTGGCAAATCATAACGATTTTAAAACAGTCGGGGTAAATGCCGTAAAAGCTGGTGCGGATATCGTGCTTGTATGCCATGAATATCAACATGAACAAGATGTTTATCTTGGATTATTAGATGCTGTTGATAATGGTGAGATTAGCCAACAGCGCATAGATGAATCTGTAAAACGAATTGTTAAAGCAAAATTATTACACTTGTATCAATAATGTATTTTAAAGAAAGGTAGTATGTTTATGTCAAATAGATTTTGTCCTAATTGTGGAAATTCATTAGAAACAAATGCAAGATTTTGTGGAAACTGTGGAGCAAAGATAGAAGACGAGTTAAATAATGTTACTACTAACCAAAATGAAATTGTAGATATAAAATCTGCCAATAATACAACGATAGCTACAAGAGCAGAAAATGAACAAATGATTTCTAATAGTAATAATATAAATAGGCAAAATATTAATGTACAGGTAATACGACAGAGTATTTTTAGTAGTAAGGGACGTATCAATCGATTACCATATTTTTTATATTCTTTGGGGTTAGGTGTAGTTTGCTTTTTTGCTATGGGAATATGTTTTACAGGTATATTGGCTATAATTGGAATACCTTTAATAATAGCTTGTTGTGTTGCAAATATAATGTTAACGATACAACGTTGTCATGATTTAAATAAATCAGGATGGTTTTATTTCATATTAGTTATTCCTGTTATTGATATAATATTTGCGTTATATTTACTTTTTGCTAAAGGAACAGAGGGACCAAATCAATATGGACCGGATCCATTACAATATTAGAATTATAAGGAGTCTAGTTCTATGTCTAAAATATTAAAATCTACAATGATAACAATATTGTTTTTATTCATATGTATGGCAACAAGTTTTGCATCTATTCCACAGAGTGATATGGTTATAGGTGGTATTACAATGGGAAGTTCTTTAGATTATGTAGAGCAAGTATATGGTTTGCCGAATAAATCATATTATGGGGAAGGCGATTGGATAACAGGAGAATCATTAATATATGAATATGTTAATGGAAATAATTTATTTAAAGTTGTAGCGGGAACAAAAGGAAATTTTAATAGAATTGTATATAGCGTTACTTGTCGGGAAAAAGGATTATCTACACCGAGTGGTTTATCAGTAGGTATGAATTTTAGTGAAGTAAAGAAATTATATGGAAAAGGAAGTGCTATAAAGAAAGATATGGCGGTATTTCCAATAGATAAATGTAGCTATTATGAGTATAATAGTGGTTCTAATATTATGCAGTTTGCTGTAGATTCTGATGGAATTATAAGGCAGATAGTAATTTTTAATTAAAAAATATAAAATAATTGTTGTAAATTGGTATAAAAAAAGCAATAACTATAGGTTTAAATAGTTATTGCTTTTTATTTTATTTATTCTCTTGTTATATTATC
Source organism: Megamonas hypermegale (assembly GCF_900187035.1). Lineage (NCBI taxonomy): Bacteria > Bacillati > Bacillota > Negativicutes > Selenomonadales > Selenomonadaceae > Megamonas > Megamonas hypermegale. Next base: position 1,456,076 of record NZ_LT906446.1, on the reverse strand, counting down.
CAAAATTTGAAGTATTTCTTGACCGTAGTTGTTGCCAGGAACAGCCCAACGACCGTTTAATCCCTGCCACGTATCGATTGTTGAAGTGGTATAGACAGCGCGCACTAATGAGTAACGTGGGTCTACGACATTTTCACGAGGAGGTCTGACAGAACTATAAGCAAGTAAATGTTGAATATGAGCACGTACGCCAAGGCGAGCGGAAGAAAAATAAGCACCTTTTACAGTGGCACTTGTCGTACCTAAACCACAATAATTATTTTGGTCTGGTGTAACTGTTCCACCATAATTAAAGAAGCCTGTTTCTTTAAGAGCTTGTGCAAATGCCGCATCAGGGCGAATACCTTCTTTACCAGCTTCTTCATAGTAGTAGCGAACTAATTCTTCAGGAGAAACACTGATTTGTGGATTGGGATTTACATCAAGTAAATATTTAACACATTGTTCTTGTGTTGCAATAGCATTGCCCATTATAGAATCACTGCCGTAGTCTACTGGTGGTGGATTGAAAACGGGAGCAGATGGTTTTTCACCATGTAAAATAGCTTCAACTCTATCAGAAATACTGCCGGTAGTTGCTTCTTTGTTGTCAAGAGTATTGTTTTTAGAAGTTGTAGTGGATAATGCTATTACAGCAGTAGTATCATGCTGTTGATGTTGACTCAATCCTTTAAGTGTGATATTACTATGCTGTGCTGGAGTCATGCTTGCGAAAGAAGGTGTTGCCATAGTCAGGCAAGCAGCAGTAATTAAGGAACCATAAAAATATTTGTATTTACGAAAAAACATATAAAGATGGAAGACCTCCTTGTTTTTGATTTTAGATTTGTATAGCAACAAATTGGATAATAAACAAGAGCATAAATGCATAAAGTAAAGGATGAACTTGTTTAAATTTGCCACAAAAGATTTTTATTAAGCAATAAGTAATAATACCTATACCTACGGCATCAGTAATACTATAGGATAATGGCATTAATAAAAATATCAGAAAAGCAGGGAATGCTTCTTGCATGTCATTCCAATCTATGCGAGATAGACTACTCATCATATAAAAACCGACGATAATTAAAGCTGGAGCAGTGACAGCAGGTACTTCTGCTAGTACTTTAGCAATCGGTGCGGCAAATAACATTAAAATAAATAACAACGCTACTATAATATTACTAAAACCAGTACGGCCACCACTAGCAACGCCTGAACTAGATTCAACATATGGCGAAGTTGGACTTGTACCGAAAATTGCACCGACAAGGCTAGCTATGGAGTCTGCTAAAAAAGCACTTTGGACATTTGGAAATGTATTATTTTTCATAAGTCCTGCTTGTTTAGCAATACCAAGCATTGTACCGGTAGTATCAAATAAAGTAACGATGAAAAATGTGAAAATAATAGTGAATAAATTATGAGATATAGCACCTATAACATCCATTTGCATAAAAGTATTGCCAAACTCTGGTGTGTTAAAAATTGTATCTGGCAATGAAATATATCCAAAGAAAAATGAAATAATAGAAATTATAATCATGCCTAGAAATAAGGCACCACGAACATTATTTATAATCAAAACAACACTGATAAATATCCCTAAAAGAGACATATAAGTGATAGGGTCAGTTAAATTACCGAGAGTTACGAGTGTGGACGGTGAAGCGACTATAATATGCGCATTTTGCAGACCAACAAAACTTATAAATAAACCAATACCAGCGCTGATACCTTCTTTCATAGAAGATGGTATAGAATTGATGACGGCTTGGCGAAATGAAGTCAATGATAAAAGCAAGAAAATGAGAGCAGAAATAAAAACAGCTCCTAGTGCTTCTTGCCAAGGAATTCCCATGGATATTACCACGACGAAGGCAAAATAAGCATTCGTTGCAAGACTAGGCGCAATAGCTATGGGATAATTAGCAAATATTCCCATGAATAAACAGCCGACGACAGAAGCTATGATTGTGGCGAAAAAAACACCATCGAAGTCCATGCCTGTTTTGCTTAATACACTAGGATTTAAGATGATAATATATGCCATAGTTAAAAATGTTGTGATACCAGCTATGATTTCAGTAGTATAATTAGTGTTGCGTTCTTTGAATTGAAAATATTGTTTTAAATGCATAAAAAACCTTTCTGATAAAAATTTTAAGAGAAAATCTGGTTCTCTCATATAATACCACAAATGAAAAAATTTTTTTAGTGCTAAATGAATATTAAAGTACAATCTTTAAATTGCAGATTAAATATGATATCATAATATAATTGGATAGTAATAGTATTGCATTATTGTAGGAGGTATTTGCGTGAGCAGATATATATTAATAGGTATATTTTTGGCTGTTTCTTTTTTGTTAGGGCCATTTAATAAAGTTTGGGCAGCAGAGCCTTTTGAACCATTACCAGAAGATGAATTTCAATGGGTACAAGCCACAGCTCGTTCCAGTTATTATTTTAATAAACAGGCAATGACTTATGAAATTGGAAGTGATGGCTATGCTGATACAAATATATTATTAGTGCCTACTGTAAAATTATTTGACAATATGCAAGTTGATGATATTATAATGAAACGTCAATGGCGAAATTTAAGCACGTATAGATTTGACGAATTAGTTGGTGCGGCTGAATATTTGCGTATTGATTTGCAGAAAAAAACCGTAGAATATACGGATTGTATTTATTTAGACCAAGGGTATAACTCACTTTATGCAGGATATGAAAGACCAACTCAAGATATGACAACAATGAGTCCTAAAAATGTAGATTATAAGTTTTATCAAGCTATAGTAGATTATGAACATGAACATCGTAAAGAGCTTTTAGAGAAAATTGCAGACCAAGTAAGACCAAAAGATTTAAAAGCTGCGGGCATAAAAGTGGATAAAGATAAGGTTAAAAAAGAAAGAAAGAGTAAAGAATAAGGGGTGTAAATTTTGTATTGCAGGAGTTGGGGCAAAATATGCCTATTAATGGCAATGTTATTTTGCTTTGTATCATTGACAAATGTAGCGTCAGCAAAAAAAGAAGATGAAAAGAAAGTAATTTTATATGTACCACAAGATGATAGACCGATTTCTTCTGACCAAACGGCAGATGTAATTCGTTCATTAGGGTATACTGTAGAAATGCCACCAAAAGGATTATTAGGTGATAGAAATAGAAACGGTAGACCAGAAGAATTAAATCGTTGGTTAGTAGAAAATGGTGGAAAGAATAAAGTAGCAGTTGTTTCTTCTGATGCGTTGACTTATGGAAGTTTGGTTACATCGCGTAAACATCACATACCAAAAGATATGCTCTTAAGACGTGTAAAAAATATTGGTAGATTGCATGAAATTCATCCTGAAATGCCAGTATATGTATTTTCTTCCGTGATGCGTACACCGCGTGATGGTGCTTCTTCAGGAACAGAAGAACCTGAATATTACGTAGAATATGGTAAAACAATATCTACATATACGAAGATAGATAATGCAGATACTTCAGGACTTGATGAAAGTTATCAAGTAGCACTTAGAGAAGGTGTACCAGAAGCAGCTTTAGATGATTGGTTTGGACGACGCAAGACCAATTTGGAAGTAAGTCGTAATTTAATTGATTTAGTAAAAAAAGGCAATATAGAATATATGGCAATGGGTAAAGATGATAATGCTAAATTTTCTTTAACCCAAAGTGAAAGTGATAAATTAGAAAGTTATGCTAGAAGTATCAGTCTTAATAAAAATAAATTTCAAACGTTAACTGGCTTAGATGAAATAGGCTTACTCGTTTTGACAAGAGTAGTAAACGATTTAGATAATTATCACCCATATATTTATGTAAAATATGCACCAGGATATGGTGGTGCAACAGTGCCTTCTTATTCAGGTGAACCGATTGATAAAACGATTGAAGACGAAATAATAGCGACTGGCTCTATAAAAACATATGATTTAAAAAAAGCTGATTTAGTTTTAATGGTAAATACCAATCGCAGTGGTTGGACATATGATGCAAATACTCCAGTAAATACATTGCAACTTCGTTATAATACACTTGATTTTGTAAATGATATCCAAGAAATGGTTGATAATGGCTATCATGTATCTATTGGTGATATCGCTTTTGCCAATGGTGCAGATAATGCTTTAATGAATTTATTACAAAAAAGAGATTTATTAGATAAACTTTATGGTTATGCTGGCTGGAATACAGCTACAAATAGTACAGGTTTTGCGCTCAGTATGGGTATTGTAGGCAATAGAATAAGCGAAGAAAAGCGTGATAGATTATTGCTTACGCGTTATCTTGATGATTGGGTTTATCAGGCAAATATTCGCCAAAATATAAATTCTTATATTAATTTACTTCCAGGTAAAGGCGATTACTTGACTATTGGAGATAATAAATTACCGCATGCTGAAGAGTATGGAACAAAACTCATGCGTGATTTTGCAGCTGCAAATTTAAGTTTATTTGCTAAAGCAATAGATGTATCAATTACTATGCCATGGGACCGCATTTTTGAAGCAAATATAAATTTAGAACGTGGCAAATATGATGATACAGTATTAAAAAAATATCTAAAAGGTTATTAAAATCTAAAGCCTGCTATTTGGCAGGCTTTATTATTATATAAATATATAAACGAGGTGAAATAATGAGTATCTTAAAGAAAATAGTATTAGTATATGTAATGGTTTTTTCTATTTTTTGTTTTACGGGAAATATTGCACTCGCACATTTAAATAAAACCATTTTATTTGTACCACATGATAATAGACCGATTTCCTTTAAACAGACAGCAGATAATATTCGTGATTTAGGTTATGAAGTATTGACTCCGCCGGAAGAACTTTTGGGAAATAGAACAAATCCTCAAGGTCATCCAGATGAATTGGCAGAATGGGTAATTGATAATGCAAAAAAAGCAGACTCAGCTGTGATATCTGCTGACTCCATGATATATGGTAGTTTAGTTGCTTCACGTAAACATAATTTATCAGTAGAAACAGCACAACAAAGAGCAGAAAATTTTGCGCGTATTCATGAAGCTAATCCAAGTTTAAAATTATATGTATTTGCTTCTATCATGCGTACACCGCAGACAAGTGAAGCTTCAGGCAGTGAAGATGCTTCGTATTATGCTCAATATGGTACAGATATCGCTCGCTATACAGCTCTTACAGATAAAAAAGTACAAGATGGGCTTAATCGTTCTGAACGTAAACAGATGAAGATGTACGAGCAAAACATTCCAAAAGAAGCTTTAGAGGATTGGCTTGGTCGCCGTGCAACTAATTTAGAAGCAAATAAGAAATTAATAGATTTGACTAAAAAAGGCGATATAACATATTTGGCTTTGGGCTGTGATGATAATGCTAAATATTCACAGACTAATATGGAACGAAGAGAACTCGATGATTTTGCTAAATCTCTCGGCAGTAGCAGATATCAATCTGTAGCAGGTATTGATGAAATTGGCTTTGTGCTTTTGACAAGATGCGTGAATAATTTGCAAGGAGACATTCCTTTTGTAAGTGTGCATTATGCAAAAGGGACAGGAGCTAATACTATACCAGCATATTCGAATGAACCGATTAAGGATTCTATAAAAACTCATGTAAAAATGGCGGGTGGTTTGCCTGTAACGAGTGATAAACGTGCAAATTTAGTATTTATGGTAAATACGAATTTTGATGGCACAACAGGTGCTGCTAATGATTTAAGTAATACGTATACTCCAAATGAAAATGTATTGAATTTTGTACAGATGGTGAATACAAAAGTTGCAGAAGGTAAAAATGTAGGTATTGGAGATATCACTTTTGGCAACGGTTCAGATAATTCACTGATGATTACTTTATACAATCAAAAACTTCTTGATAAAATAAATGCTTATTCTGGTTGGAATACACCGACAAATAGCACTGGATATGCACTAGCTATGGGAATGTGCGCTAATTACACAGATAGAGTAGGCATATTGAAGATGTTAGAAGTTCGCTATTTAGATGATTGGTTGTATCAAGCGAATATCCGTCAAACAGTGGCAAATAAATTAAATTCCATGCCGGGTGAAGGTACTTATGGCGATACGAAGACGCGTACAGTGCCAGCAGAAGAACTCGCTACAAAACTTTTACAAGAAAAAATCGCGCAGTATGATTTAGCAACTTTTGATGGTCAATCATATGTAAAAGATACACAGGTAAGATTTCCTTGGGAAAGAATGTTTGAAGCAGATTTCATATTTCCGCAAGAAGAACAAATAAATATGGAAAGTGAACAAAATCCTATTGAAAAATAATGGATTGAAATTTTAATTTATTTTTATTGTATAGATGAAATATGACAGCTATTGATTAATTCAATAGCTGTTTTTCTATTGGCGTGATATGGTACAATATAAAGAAATATATTTGATGTGTTTTATTATATTGTATGTTTAAAATGAAAGGAATTTGTATGTTTTATAGAATTTGGACATTTATTTCCTCACGTAGAAGAGATTTATTGATGCTTTTTACAGCACTGTTTAATCGAGATACACCGCGTACAATAAGAATGATGATAATAGCAGCTTTTTTATATTTAATCAGTCCTGTTGATTTTTTGCCGGATGTAGTTCCGGGTTTGGGACTTGTAGATGATGCTGTATTAGTGCCTACCCTTTTGTATGCAGCTAAGCAATTTTTGCCACCGCAAGTGCGAGCTTTAAGTGAAAAACGAGCAGATTTTTTAATGCCTAAATTGCCATATATATTATTGGTAATGGGAATTTTATTGATAGCTTGGGTTGTATTTATAATCACAGCTATTTATAATTTTATTTTTAATTGACGAGGAGATAGTAATGCGTTTATATATAGCAGAAAAACCTAGTATGGGTGCTGAGATTGCAAAGTGCTTGAATGGGCCAATACAGAGAAAAGACGGTTATCTTATAACGAAAGATGGTATCGTTACATGGGCTTTTGGTCATATTTTACGTCAAGCGGAACCTGATGAATACAATGCAGCTTATAAAAAATGGAATGTCGCTGATTTGCCAATAATTCCGGCGAAATGGAAAATGATTGTAGATGAATCCTGCAAAAAGCAATTTGGAATTATAAAGAATTTAATTGATAAGGCTGATGAAATTGTACATGCGGGTGACCCGGATAGAGAAGGTCAATTATTGATTGATGAAGTCTTAGATTATGTACATTGTCAAAAGCCTGTTAAAAGGATTTTGCTCAATGCATTAGATGAAGAGAGTATAAAAAAAGCAAATGCTAATTTGAGAGATAATAAAGATTTTCTTAACCTAAAAAAATCAGCACTTGCTAGAGCTAGGGCGGATTGGCTTATCGGCATGAATTTATCAAGAGCGTATACGCTGGCGGCAAGACGAGCTGGCAAAAAAGAAGTATTAGCTATCGGCAGGGTAAAGACGCCGACTTTAGCTTTAGTTGTAAGACGTGAGCGAGAATTACAAAATTTTAAACCAGTTGATTATTTTATCATTAAAGCAATCTTTGCTCATCAAAATGGTGAATTTATAACAACATGGAAACCACAAGATACACAAAAAGGATTAGACTCTGAAAATAGATTATTAGATGAGAACATAGCAAAGGATTTAATCGCTAAATTTGCCAGCAAAACGGAACAAGGAAAAATAATAGCGTATCAAAAAGCGCAGAAGAAAGAAGCACAGCGATTACCGTTTTCGTTGTCTACATTGCAAGTTTTGGCGGGAAAACGATTTGGCTATGAACCACAGCTTGTTTTAGATACGGCACAAAAATTGTATGAAAAGAAATTGACAACGTATCCGCGTTCAGATTGCGAGTATTTACCGCAAAGTCAATTTAATGATGCTAAGGTAATTGTGCATAATTTATTAAATTATCAAGATAAACAGCTCAGTACTTGGGCAAAAAAAGCTGATATAAGCATAAAATCAAGAGCATGGAATGATAAAAAAATCACGGCACATCATGCTATAATTCCAACGAAGATAAAAGCAAATTTAAATGCACTATCAGAAGTAGAGCGAAATGTATATTTTTTGATTGCGCAAGCGTATATAGCACAGTTTTATTCAGTGCATATTTACGACCAGACTAAAATTACAGTTATGTACATGAATGAAAATTTCACAGCTAGCGGTCGTACTGTAAAACAACTTGGTTGGAAAGAATTGTATTTGCAAAATGCTAATAAGAATAATTTAAATAATAGCGAAGAAATAAATGGAAAAGAAGAGGAAAATTCATCTTTGCCTTTGATGAAGAAAAATGATGTAGTGGATTATATTGATGGCAAGTATGAAAAGAAATCTACGAAACCGCCTACTCGTTTTACAAGTGCAACATTATTAGCGGGAATGAAAGAAATCCATAAGTACGTTAAAGATGTTGAAGTTAAAAAGAAATTAAAAGACATTTATGGTATTGGTACAGAAGCAACGCGTGCTTCCATCATTGAGGATTTAATAAAAAGAGGCTTTTTACAGACAGAAGGCAAGAAAAAATATTTAATACCGACACAAACTGCATATATGTTAATTGATGTTTTACCAGATGAAATGACATATCCTGATTCAACAGCAATATGGGAAGATTATCTTCATTCTTTATCAGAAGGTGAAGGCACTGTTGAAAAATTTTTGCAAATGCAGGCAAATTTCACGAAGGATTTATGTTTAAAAGCGAATGCAACAGTGCTTGTAGGTCAAAATGAATATAAATGCCCACGGTGTAAGCGTGGAATTTTAGTAAAGCGCAATGGTAAAAATGGCACTTTTTGGGGATGCTCTAATTTTCCTACTTGTCGTATGACTTGTAATGATGTTGATGGAAAGCCAGATTTAAGGACAAAAACATATGTATCATCTAAATACTCAAATGTAAATTATTCTAATTTTTATGATACCTTAAATGAAGTTGAAAAAACGACAGACAGTGGTATAATTTCTGCTTGGGATTTAGTTTTGCAAAATAAGACGAACCCTTCATTTAATAAGGTTAAAAAATCAGCAATGCCACTGGAAAAGCAAGCAAAACAGGGCACGAAAAATGTAAATAGTAAGTATTTGTGTCCGCATTGTAAAGATGGCAATTTAAGGCGAATTCATGGCAAAAATGGTTGGTTTTGGGCTTGTTCTAATTATCCACATTGTACAGCAACGTATGATGATAATAATGGAATGCCAGTGATATAATTTTTGTAAAATTTTTGTGATGTTGATGTAAAACAAAGTTGATATAAACAGCATTGTACAGCTTTTTCAAGTTGTATGACTGTTTATTTCCTTGCATTGACAATAGTACAATTATTTGAGAAAATAATAAATAATAAAACCATGAAAATATGGTTTGATATTTTTATTTTGTAGTATAATAGGAGTGAAATTTTTAACTTGGAGCTAGTTGAAGTTCTATTAAAATTAGTTTTAGTTGTTTTCTTAGTGTTCATGAATGGTTTCTTTGTTGCAGCTGAATTTGCTTTGGTAAAAATTCGTGCTTCACGTTTAGAAACCTTAGTTCAAAGTGGTAATACGCGTGCTAAATATGCTAAAAAACTCACTGACCATTTAGATGCATCATTATCAGTTACACAGCTTGGTATTACGCTTGCTTCACTTGGTTTAGGTTGGGTTGGTGAACCTGCTGTAGCAGCACTTTTAGTACCGGTTGTAGGGTTTTTTGGTTTTGGTGAAGAGACAGCACATTCTGTTGCCTTAGTAGTGGGCTTTTCTCTCATCACGGCATTGCATATTGTTTTAGGTGAGTTAGCACCAAAATCCATGGCTATTCAAAAGGCTGAATCGGTAGCACTTAATATTTCTATACCGATGATTGTATTTCATCGCTTAATGTGGCCAGCTGTTTGGTTATTAAATCATGTGGCTAACTGGGTAATTATTCATCTTGGTTTTGAAGTGGCAAGTGAAGGTGAAGAAGCACATAGTGAAGAAGAGATTCGTTTGCTCATGGAAGAAAGCCATAAACATGGTTATATTGATAAAACAGAGCTTACTTTTGTAGATAATGTATTTGATTTATCCAATTTGACAGTAAGAGAAATCATGATACCGCGTACAGATATGATATGTTTGTACTTGGAAGATTCTTTCGATGAAAATGTAAAAAAAGCATTAGAAGAACAAATGACGCGTTATCCTGTTTGTATTGAAGATAAAGATAATATCATTGGATTTTTACACATAAAAGATTTATTGAAATCGTTATATACAAAGAAAAAAACAGATATTAGACCATTAGTGCGTGAAGCAACTGTTGTTCCAGAATCTATGCCTGTACGTAATTTGCTAAAATTAATGCAGGGAAAACGTTTACAGCTTGCTATCGTTGTTGATGAATACGGTGGCACAGCTGGTATGGTAACGCTTGAAGATATCATGGAAGAAATTGTCGGTGAAATACAAGATGAGTTCGATGAAGAACGACCAATCGTAGAAAAACGAACAGATAAATTGTATTCTGTCGATGCTAAAATGCTTTTAGATGATTTAAATGAAATGTTTGGCACTAATATTGAAGAAGAAAATATTGATACAATTGGTGGTTGGTTATCTACACAGGTAGATACTCCACCACGTGTAGGACAAAAAGCTGCTTTTGGCGATGATGAGTTTTTCGTTGAAGAAGTGGATAGAGTTCGTATTACACGTGTATTAGTTAAAATAAATCATTCATTGAAAAATGAAGAAATAAATGAGTGATGAATATGGTTTTTATCATTGTATAGAGTTAAAATATAATTAACTTTTTAACACAGTTCATAATGCAAAAAAGATATTGTGCATTATATTATATATCAAAGAAGAAAAGGGGTAATTTGATATGTTGAAATCTATTGCAATCATGACTAGTGGCGGAGATAGCCCAGGAATGAACGCAGCTGCTCGTGCAGTAGTTCGTACAGCTTTAAATGAAGGCGTAAGAGTATTTGGTATTTACGATGGTTATAAAGGAATGTTAGAAAACCGTATCGTAGAACTTACTTCTCAAAGCGTAAGTGACATCATCCAGCGCGGTGGTACTTTCCTTGGCACAGCACGTTGCCCAGAATTTAAACAGGAAGAAACTCGTGCAAAAGCTGCTGAAATCTTAAAAAGTCATGGCATTGAAGGTTTAGTAATCATTGGTGGCGATGGAAGTTTAACAGGCGGTTCTCTTTTAAGTAAATATGGTATTCCTATCGTTGGTTTGCCAGGAACAATCGATAATGATGTTTGGGGTTCTGATTATACAATCGGTGCAGACACAGCTTTAAACACTATTTTGGATGCTATTAACAAACTTCGTGATACAGCATCTGCACATCGTCGTATCATCGTATTAGAAGTTATGGGTCGTACTTGCGGTTGGTTAGCTATGATGGCTGCTATCGCTGGTGGTGCTGAATATGTACTCGTACCAGAAGTTCATTTTGACCTTAACAAAATCTGTGATGAATTAAAAGAATCCTATGCAAATGGTCGTCGTTATAGTATCGTAGTTGTTGCTGAAGGTGTTGGCAGTGCTGTAGATATCGGTAAAGAAATCGGCGAAAAAACTGGTATTGATACTCGTGTTACAGTACTCGGTCACGTACAACGCGGTGGTTCTCCTACAGCAGAAGACCGTGTAAAAGCTAGTATGCTTGGTGAAAAAGCTGCACTTGCTCTTATCAATGGTCAACGTAATGTTGTATTTGGTATAAACAACGGTAAAGTTGTTGCTATTGATTTACATGATTCTGTAAATAACAATAAGACATTAGACCCTGAACTCGTTCGTTTAGCACGTGTATTGTCTAAATAATTAAATACGACAAAAGATATTAAGATATGAAAGCACAATTTCGTTGGGAGATTGTGCTTTTTTGTCTAAATAGATAGTTTGGAGGTGATTTTGTGCATGATATTTGGAACCCTTGGCATGGTTGTATAAAATTTAGTGAAGGTTGTCAAAATTGTTATATGTATTTTTTAGATAAAATGCGCGGTGAAAGTGGTGCTAGGATTTATAAGGTAAAGAATAATTTTTATTATCCCTTATCAAAAAATCGTCAAGGTGAGTATAAAATAAAAAGTGGTGAAATGTTGCGAGTATGTATGACATCTGATTTCTTTTTAGAACAGGCAGATATATGGCGCGAAGAAGCATGGCATATCATGCGCGCTAGAAGTGATGTTATTTTTTTGCTAATAACAAAACGTATTCATAGAGTGAAAGACTGTTTGACAAGTAATTGGGGCAATGGTTGGGATAATATTTTTTTGACGGTAACATGTGAAAATCAAAAAAGAGCAGATGAAAGAATACCACAATTATTGAATTTGCCTTTTAAGCATAAAGGGATAATCTGTGCACCATTTATTGGGCGAGTAAGCATTAAAAAATATTTGGAAACTGAACAGATTGAACAAGTGATTTGCGGTGGAGAAAATTATAATGGAGCAAGACCATGTTATTATGAATGGGTAAAATCTTTGAGGCAAGAATGTGTAGATACGAATACTACTTTTTGTTTTATGGAAACGGGCACTTTATTTATAAAAGATGGAAGAGCGTATAATTTGTCATCTAAAAAATTGCAGAGTGAAATGGCATATAAATCGGGCATGAATTATGAAGGTAGGCAAATAGATTTTAAACTATATGACCAATTTGGTAGAATGATTGCTAAGGAAAAATTATATAAAAGACAATTTAAAGAGCGATGCAAACTCTGTGCAAGTCAAATAATATGTAATGGCTGTAGTAACTGCGAAAATTGCAAATAAAAAATGCTTAATTTAGTTTTGTTCTAAATTAAGCACTTTGTTTTATTCATTGATATTACAAATATCCTTGATTACTTCACCAGCGATGAGTAGTCCAGCTATAGATGGCACAAAAGAAAGTGTGCCGAGTGGTTGTTTACGACTGGCTGCTGGGTGGGTATCAGTAGAGGTATTTTCAGTGAAATTTACAGAATAATTTTTATGAGGCTCTTCAGTAGAAAAGAGTACTTTTAAATGTTTTATGCCTCTTTGTTTTAAAGATTTACGCATAATTCTTGCTAATGGACAAGTATGAGTTTTCGTTATATCTGTTATGACGAATTTTTGTGGGTCAAGTTTATTAGCTGTTCCCATGCTACTGATTATAGGAATATGATGCTTTTCAGCTTGGACAGCTAAATCTATTTTACCTTTTATATCGTCAATAGCATCTATAACGTAATCATAATCATTTTGCCAAAATAAATCAGCATTTTCAGGTGTATAAAGTTGTTCTATTGTCTGTATTTGCGCTTGGGGATTTATGGATAAAATGCGTTGTTTCATCACAAGCGTTTTCTTTTGACCGATGGTATTTTCCAAAGCGTGAATTTGGCGATTGATATTAGTTAAAGAAATATCATCACTGTCAATTAAGACAAAATTACCTATGCCGCCGCGCGCTAATCCTTCAGCTACAAAAGAGCCAACTCCACCAATGCCGAAGATAGCCACCTTAGTTTGTGCTAGTTTTTTAATATTTTCTGTGCCTAATAGCAATTCACTGCGACTAAAACGATGTAACATATAGACCTCTGATATGATTATTTTTTATTATTAAAGTTAAAGAAGGAAAAAGCTGAGAAATTACTGGATTTAGTTTCAGTTTTTTTCTTCATAAAATCTGGCAGATTTAATCCTTCATCTTCTGGTTTTGGAGTTTTTGTTGTAGTCTGAGCAGATTTTTGTGTTGCAGGTGTTTTTTCTGCGGTTTTTTCGGCTGGTTTTTCAGCAATTGGTACACTATCAGCAAAATCAGTTGCAATAATAGTAGCGCGAATTTTATCGCCAAGTTCATCGTTTACAACTGTACCTAAGATGATATTTACATCAGGATGTGTATGTTCATAGATGTATTTAGTTGCTTCATTGATATCGTATAAACGTAAATCTTTATTACCGCTGATATTTAAGATGATACCACGCGCACCAGCTAAATCTCTTTCGACAAGTGGACTATTTACTGCTTGTTGTACAGCTTCTACGGCATCATCAGCACTTTCTCCGATACCCAGTAATGCATCTGGATGGTCGCTTTGTTGGAAAATGGATTTTACATCAGCAAAATCGACATTGATAACGCCAACTGTCAAGATAAGTTCAGATACACATCGAATACCTTGTAATAATACATTATCTGCCATTTGGAAAGCATTTATTAAAGTTAGTTTGGAATTTGTTTTGAGTTTTAAAAGGTTGTCATTGTGAACTGCAATTAAAGCATCCATATATGGCGCAACTTCACTAATTGCACAAAGTGCTGCTTTTTGTTTGCGAGAACCTTCAAATTTAAATGGCACAGTTACTACGCCAACGGATAAAATACCTAAATCATGAGCTATTTTAGCGATAGTTGGTAATGCACCAGTACCAGTACCAGCACCGAGTCCTGCTGTTAAAAATACCATATCAGCGCCAACTAAAGCTTTTTTCAGAACATCATAATCGTTTTCTGCCGCTTGTTGAGCAATTTTTACATTGCCACCGCAACCGAGCCCTTTTGTTAAGCTAGCACCGATTTGGATTTTAGTGATTTTTTCGCTGTCTAAAGAATTTAATTGTTTGATATCTGTGTTTACAGCGATTAAATCTAAATCGAGATTTGAAATACTAGCAATTCGTTTGACAACGTTGTTACCACCGCCGCCAATACCGATTATTTTTATATTAACGATGGCATTTTTTATTTCATTAGTTATTTCATTCAAATGAGGCACCTTCTTAAAAAGTATTTAGTATTAGATTATCACAATATTTAAGCTTTGAATAGACTAGAAGTTTTAAATATTATTACACCTAAGATGCCTGATAAAACAGATGCACATAAAATGCTTATTTTAGCACTAGCTAAATAGTTAGCATTATCAAAAGCAAGAGCAGCAATAAACAGTGACATAGTAAATCCAATGCCACCTAAAGAACCTGCACCAGCAAGTTGAATTTTAGTTGCTCCTTCTGGCATTTTAGCAAAGCCGAGTTTAAATAAAATAAAGCTTGCTCCGCAAATGCCAAGTGGTTTACCAATACATAAACCAAGAATAATACCAATACCGATAGGTGATAAAATATCAGATAAACCACCATCTACAGTAACACCGGCATTAGCAAGGGCAAAAACTGGCATTATGACATAAGCTGACCAAGGGGAGAGTTTATGTTCTAAATGGTGTAAGAGAGATTTTTCTTGATTTTTATTGTCAGCAGGAATGAGCATACCAAGGGCAACGCCAGCGATTGTAGGATGAATACCAGCATTTAAGAAGGCAAGCCAAGCAATTAAACCGACAAAGAGATATGGTAAGAAATTACGACATTTTAAGCGATTTAAGATAAATGCACCAAGTAGTGCTACAAGCCCAATACCGAGAGCGGCAAAGGAGATATTTGAATTATAAAAGATAGCGATTACGATGATGGCACCAAGGTCATCAACAATGGCAAGTGCTGTTAAAAATATAGCAATACTACGTGGTGCATTGCTGGCCGCAATTGCCAAGATACCGAGAGAAAAAGCAATATCAGTTGCCATTGGAATTCCCCAGCCAGAAATCGTATCTTGTCCCATATTGACAAGTGCATATAAAATAGCAGGTACAATCATACCACCGATAGCTGCACTGATTGGCAAAATAGTAGCAGATAGAGATTTTAATTCTCCAAATAAAAATTCACGTTTTATTTCTAAGCCAATGACAAAAAAGAAAATAGCCATTAAGGCATCATTAATCCAATAAAGTACGGATAAATCTAAATGTAAACTAGCAGGACCAAGTGCAATCTTAGTATTTAAGACTTGATTATAAAAAGATGCTGCACCTGTATTAGCTAAGACTAAAGCTAAGATAGCAAAACATAATAAGATGATACCACTGGAGGCTTCATGACGGAAAAAAGTCATGAATGGAGCAGTTAAAAGTTCAACCTTATTCTTTACGATGTGATTAACGTTTTTTCGCAATAATATAACCTCTTTCTATAAATATAAATAAAAAAATAAGCGTAATTTCTATAGTCTAATTATATAATTTTTTATATATATAAAGCAAATATATTTTATATTGTATAAAACAATAATTTAATTAATAGTTATTTATCAAAAATAAGTTGATACTTATCAAAAAAATACTGATTGTGTTATATCTTGTTGAATCATATAATAAAGATATCGATAGACAAAGGCGTCAGACAGATGGAAAAACCATTTGCTGGCGCCTTTTTTCCTAGGAATTTATCGGTAGATTTTATGAAGAAAGAAGTTGTTGGTTATGGCAAAATATCCTAAATATAAAGTTGCAGCAGTACAGGCTGCTCCAGTTTATCTTGATTTAGATGCAACAGTTAAAAAATCTGTTAAAATCATTGAAGAAGCAGCTGCTAATGGAGCAAAATTAATCGGTTTTCCAGAAGGATTTCTTCCTGGTTATCCTTGGTTTGCATTTTTAGGTAGAGCATTGGATTATGTTCCAAAATTTTATCATAAATTGTATCTTAATGCAGTTGAAGTTCCTAGCGATGCTCTTGCCAAAATTAGCCAAGCAGCTCGTGATAATGATATTTATGTTTGCATTTCTGGTTCAGAAAAAGATGGCGGTTCTTTATATTTGACTCAATTCTGGTTTAATAATAAAGGCGATTTAATGGGCAAACATCGCAAAATGAGAGTTTCTGTAGCAGAACGATTGATATGGGGCGATGGCTCCGGCTCCATGATGCCAGTCTTCGATACAGAATTAGGTAGATTAGGCGGCGGTCAATGCTGGGAACATGATGTAGCTTTGGATATTGCTGCAATGAATGCACAGAATGAACAAGTTCATGTAGCATCGTGGCCAGGATTTTTTGATGATGATATTGCTAGTAAAGCATATGCTATTCAAACAGGAACATTTGTTTTAATGACTAGCTCTGTTTATAATGATGAACTTTATAATATGCTTTGCACTGATGAAAATGGCAATTTAGAAGAAGAACGTCTTGCATATTTCAAGACTTTAAAGCAAGGCCATACTGCAATCATTGGACCTGATGGCAATTTAGTCAGTGATTACGTTCCATCTGGACAAGAAGGCATTGCTTATGCAGATATCGATTTAGAAGATATCATCGATTATAAATATGGTTTTGATGCAGCAGGTCACTATAGAAATCATTATCTCACTTTGAATTTCTATCGCAAACCACATCCTTTCTGCAATTTTATCGGAGAAGATAGTCAAGAACCTATTGCTTATGATGAACTTCAGCCATATGCAGAAGAAAAATAATTATAAAACAGATTGACAAGTTTGTTATTTTGAATTAGATTTAAGTGTATAAGGGGTAGCTCTATATAGAGTTACCTCTTTTTATTTAATATAAAGAAGATGATATGATGAATTTAAAAGATATGAATTGTTTTATAGTGGTTTGTGATAAAAAAAGTATTACTGCCGCTGCGGAAATATTATTTTTAAGTCCTCAGGCTTTGAGTAAAACCATTCAGAAAATGGAAAAAGAAGTAGATGCAGAATTATTTATTCGTTCAAGTAATGGTGTAAAAATGACTGCATACGGTGAAATTTTATATAATTCTGCTAAAAATATATTAAATGAATACGATGATATGGTGGCGAAAATACGAAGTTTAACAATGCAAAATAAAGGAATATTGCGAATGGCATCTGCTTTTGGTATTTTACGTTTTTTAACACCTGAATTTATCAATGTATTTGCACAAAAAAATCCGCAAATGCATTTAGAGTACATGGAGTTTCCAGATAAATATGTATTAGAAAATATCATAAATAAACATTGTGATATTGGATTAATTCCGTATACAGAAAAAAATAATGAACTTGAATATATTGACCTTTTCAAGGTAGAAATCTTTTTTATTACTCATAAAGAAAGTGATTATTATAATTGTAAAGAAGTTAGTCTTAAAAATGTAGTAACAGAACCTTTAATTGTTGAAAATGAAAATTTTATAATTCGACAAATCTTATTGAATTTATGTTATAAAGAGCATATCCAGCCTAATATTTATTTTAATACTAGTGGTTTTAGTTTATCTTATAAACTATGTAAGGAAGGAAAAGGAAATACTATTTCTATGGATTTTATTTTCGAAGATATGAAAGATAAATCGCTTCGTAAAATACCATTTCAAGAACATCCGATGTGGAATGTGGCTATAGTCTATCGGAAAGATTGTTTTTTATCAGATAATATGAAAAAGTTGATTCAATTTTCATGTGAATGGTGTAAAATACTAAATTAGTTTTTAATAAAATAAATGGGAAAACAGTATCTTTATCATGAATGTAATAACATATATGATTTAAATAAATATAATGTCCTCGGTGATATAATGCTTTATGCTTTAACACTGAGGACATTTTCTACTAATTTTGTATAAATTTAATTTAGTCTTTGTGTTTTAGTCAGCTTTGTTGTAAAATATTACTAAGTATTTTAAGCTGTAGATTTTGGAGTTGATGAATTTGGATAGTAGCATTATGAGAATTGTAATGCCAATGCTAGAAGGTTCACAAGTAACCTTGCAAATTTTCTTTATTACTTTAATTTTATCGTTACCGTTAGGTATGTTATTTTCTTTAGGAAGATTATCTTCAATAAGAGTAATTAGATACATAACAGAAGTATATATTTGGTTAATGCGTGGTACACCACTTATGTTACAGTTGTTATTTGTGTATTTTGCTCTTCCTATGGTAGGAATTCGTTTACCAGATATTGCAGCTGCATTATTAGCATTTTCACTTAATTATGCGGCATATTTTGCAGAAATATTTAGAGCTGGTATTCAATCTGTTGATAAGGGTCAATATGAAGCTGCTAAAGCTTTAGGAATGAATTATCCGCAAATGATGCGACATGTTATTTGGCCACAAGTTATTAGAATGGTATTGCCACCAATAAGTAATGAAACAATTAATCTTGTAAAAGATACATCACTTATCTATATATTGGCGATGAATGATTTATTGCGTGTAGCTCGTTCTATTGTACAACGAGAATTTGATATGACACCGTTTTTAGTAGCGGCTATATTCTATTTATTTATGACATTTATTTTGACTTGGGGCTTTAAGAAGCTGGAAACAAAATATAATATTAAGGTTTAATTGGATATGAGGTAAAATAATGAATAAACGATTAGCTATAGTTTCTTTGGTTTTGTGTTTAACATTAATTTGGTTTCAAAGTATTGTTTTAGCGGCAAGTGATGTAGCAACTATAGAAGATTTGCGTGTTAGTACCAGTGATGATAAAGTACGTATTGTAGCTGATGCAAATAAGGAAGTTGATTATCAATCGTTTGCATTATCTTCTCCAAATAGAGTGGTGGTAGATTTAAGTAATGCTACTTTGGGAAAAAATGTATCAAAAGAAATTGATGTGGATAATCGTTATGTAGAAAAAGTCCGTGTAGCACAGTTTAATAAAGATGTAGTTCGTATTGTAGTTGAATCACCTGTTAAGAAAAACGATTATGATGTATTCGGTATTGTTGGTGGAAGTAGTCCTTATAGAGTAGCTATGGATTTTGGGCAGATATCATATAATTTAGGCAATAGTTCTTCAAGTGGTAGTCAATCAATGAGTAATAATACTTCTATTAACAGCAATAATAATAGTAATAATTATAAACCGAGTGTAAATGTAGATAAAAATACTAAAAAGGTGCTCAAGGGAAAAGTGATTACAATTGACCCAGGGCATGGTGGCAGTGATTCAGGTGCAGTAGGACCTACTGGTTTATATGAAAAGACAGCAACACTTAAGATTGGCTTAAATGTTGCGGAAATGCTTAAACAATCAGGTGCAAAAGTTTATATAACGCGTAAAACTGACAAGGATGTTTATGGGCCAAATGCATCAGCAACAGCAGAACTTCAAGCTCGTTGTGATGTAGGAAATTGGTCGGATTCAGATATTTTTGTAAGCATTCATTTAGATTCATTTACATCACCATCTGCAAAAGGAACGACTGGCTATTATTACACTGGTGGCAGTTATAACAGTCAAAAATTAGCAACGTATGTAAAAGATGGTATTATTGAACAAATTGGCACACCAGACCGTGGTACTAAGACAAGTAATTTCTATGTAGTTAAGAATACAGAAATGCCAGCAACGCTTGTTGAAGTTGCTTTTGTATCTAATCCAGATGAAGAAGCTATTTTAAAAAGTGAAGATGGCATAAAAAAAGCAGCGATAGGTATTTTTAATGGTATTGTAAAATATTTTCAAAGCTAAATAAAAAAGAAAACACACAGTATAATTACTGTGTGTTTTTTATTATGCAAAGTACTTTGTTTTAAAGGAAATAATATCAGCTTCATTTAAAGGGCGAACTTCTTCTAAGTGAGCAATTTCTTGTTTAGCACCATCAGTTTTAATGCTTTCCATATAGACAACACCGTATCCTTTAGCTAAATATTGAATCATGCCCTCGCCTGTTTTTTCATTGTAGATTTTTATGCCGATGCAATCATCAAATGTACCGGCCTTTGTTATGATTTTAAATTTGCCTAAATAAACGATATTTGTGCTGTCACCACCAAGATATGCTTGTGGTTTTTCAGAAGTTGTTTGAACTTGGCGATATGTTTGTTTATAAGGCGGTTTCCCTTGTTTATTTAAGATTATTTCTGAAGTCTCAGAATTAGTTCCAGTAACTTTTTTTACATTTAAGGGATTTAATTTATTATTTTGGTCAATTAAGCAAGTTCCTTGATAAAAATTTATTTTATTACCATTTTGTTGTTGGTCAAAATTAAATGTGGCAATGTAAAAATTGTCATTTTCAAAAGGAGCCGCCATTACATTGACAATTTTAGGCGATTGTTGATACTCTCTAAGGTCGATATTTGCAGGAGAAGCAAAAGCACTAGCATTAACTGCTATTAAAGCTGATAATATGAATAATAATTTTTTCAACATAATAGTTACCTCCTATTCATTATAAGATATATAGATATTATTCTCTTAAAGTGTTAAATTATCCTGTTCACTCTTCATTTTAATGTATAAATAGGAAAAAATAAATAGGATTATAAGGTGATTTCTTATAAAATTTTTATCTGAAATACATATAATAAAAGCTATGGCAATTGAGCTTAATTCATTTGTCATAGCTTTTAATTTTATGTTTAATTATTCGTAACGAAGGGCTTCTATTGGGTCAAGGCGTGCTGCTTTTCTGGCAGGGTAAATGCCGAAGAATAAGCTGATGCCAACAGAAAAACCGAAGGAAATCAAAATCGGTGTAGCTGTAATCACAGTATTGAAGCCACCAAATTGAGAAATAATCGTAGCAAGTCCAATACCAAGACCAATGCCGATTATACCGCCAATTATGCCGACGAAGACTGCTTCAATGAGAAATTGAAACATTATATTGCTATAAGTGGCACCGAGTGCTTTTCGTATGCCGATTTCGCGCGTTCGTTCAGTTACAGATACCATCATGATATTCATGATGCCGATACCACCGACGAGCAGTGAAATGCCAGCAACACTACCTAGCATTAAAGTAAGCATTGTGCTTGTGCTAGTCATGGTTTCCATGATACTGGTCAAATTGCGAACGGTGAAGTCATCTTCTTTATCACCTGTAATGCGGTGGCGTTGGCGCATCAAATTTTCAATCTCCGCTTGAACTTGGTCCATTTTATCAGCAGAGACTACTTGTATGCTTATAGATTGAATATGGTCCATAGCCATTATACGCATGGTAGCGGTCGTTATAGGAATTATCACGATATCGTCTTGGTCTTGACCTACAGAGGATTGACCTTTGCTTTCTAATAAGCCGACGACTTTAAATGGGTCATTATTGATACGAATATTTTTACCAACTGGGTTTACACCTTCACCAAAGAGATTTTCAGCGACAGTAGTACCGATAACTGCTACACGAGAACGCGTATCAACATCTTTTTGGGTGATAAATGTACCATTGGCGATTGATAAAGAACGTATATACATATAATCTGGCGTTACACCAACAACTTGTGTATTCCAGTTTTGATTGCCATTTACTATCTGATAATTTTTTTGTACGGAAGGAGAAACATATTCAGCATCAGGTATTTTTGCTTTTATAGCTTCAGCATCTTCTAATTTTAGTCGAACATTTGAACCTGCTGCTTGTCTAACGCCAGCAGCATTTTTGGTGGCACTAGCATTGACGATAAGCATATTACTACCGAGACTAGCGATGGAGTCTTCTACTTGTTTTTGAACACCCATACCGATTGATACCATAGCAATTACAGCACCAACGCCAATAATTATGCCTAACATAGTTAAAAGAGAGCGCATTTTATTTGACCATAATGCTGATATAGCCATTTGAACGGTTTCTTTAAACAACATCCATAACTACCCCCTTACCAGCGTCTTTAGTGATGACGCCATCTACTACGAGTAGTTGACGGGAGGCACAAGCTGCAATATCTGGCTCATGTGTTACGAGTATCATGGTTTTGCCTTCTTCATGAAGACCGATAAAAATATCCATAATTTCCTTAGTGGATTTAGTATCAAGATTGCCTGTTGGTTCATCTGCCATTATGATGCTTGGATTATTTACGAGCGCTCTGGCAATGGCTACACGTTGACGTTGTCCACCGGATAATTCATTAGGTTTATGGTCAGCTCTATCATCAAGTCCTACAGCTTTTAAATAATGATGAGCGCGCTTTGTGCGTTCACTCGCGCTAAGTCCAGCATAAACAAGTGGCAATGCAACATTTTCCAGCGCTGTTATTTTTGATAGTAGATTAAAGTTTTGAAAGACGAAACCGATTTTTTGATTGCGTGTTTTAGCAAGTTCATCATCACTTAAATGAGCAATTTCCTTGCCATCTAATTTATAAGAACCACAAGTAGGTCGGTCTAAGCAACCTAAGATATTCATTAAAGTGGATTTGCCAGAACCAGAAGGTCCCATTAAAGCGGCAAATTCACCTCGTTTTATCTTTAAATCAATACCGTTTAAAGCGGCTACTTCTTGCGTTCCTACTTGATATATTTTTTTTATGCCAGAAAGTTCAATAGTAATGTTTTCATTATTGTCCATACCATTTACTCCTTTCTCTTTAGAAACGAGGAGGTGGGCCACTGTTTCGTTGATTATTATTGGATTTAGTCGTCTTTTTAGCCATAGCTACAGAAACAGCTTCTCCTTCAGATAATCCACTGATGATTTCTACATTATCATCACTGTAAATACCTGTTTCAACATAGCGATTTTCAGTAGTACCATCTTTTTTTACGATTACAACATAAGAACCGTTGCTATCTGTTTTAAGTGCGGAGAGAGGTACAGCAAGAGCGTTGTCTTTATTTGCTGTTTCAATTTCAACACGAGCTGTCATTGATGGCATTAAAAGTCCTTCAGGGTCATCTACATCAAGCGTTACACTGTAGTAAATAACTGCAGCAGAAGAAGAACTACTTGAAGAACTGCTAGTGTTCCAGCTATTATCAAGGTCCGTTTGAGAAATTTTGGAAACAGTGGCAGTAAATGTTTTGCCACTATAAGCATCAACAGTGAAAGTAGCTTTTTGACCAACTTTTACATTGCCGATATCTGTTTCATCTACTTTAGCAGTGATTTGTTTTTGTGATAAATCAGCAATTCGCATTATTACAGTAGGATTGCTATTGCCTTGAACAGCCATAGTACCATCGGTTACAGGTTCGCCAATTACAACGCCATCCATAGGAGATGTGATAACTGTTTCAGCTAAATTAGATTCAGCTTCAGCTAGTTTACTTTCAGCTGTATCATAATTATATTGCGCATCATCGAGTTCTTCTTTAGATTTTGCACCGATATTATATAAGTAGCTAGTGCGGTCATATTTTATTTTCGCATTATTTAATGTAAATTCAGCTTGCTCTTTTTGAGTTTCATAATCTTTGCCATCTAAAAGTGCAACTGTTTGTCCTGCTGTAACATGGTCATTTTCTTTGACGAGTACTTGTTTTACACGTGCCGTTATTTTTGAGCTAACTTCAACAGATTCTAATGGTTTTATGGTACCTGTTGCTGAAACGACAGATTTCATGCTTATATATTTTGCTGGAACTGATTCAATGATAGGAGTATTAGCTATTTGTTGTTTTTGTTGATAATAATTATAGCCAAAAGTTCCAGCAGCAATGATAACGATTAAAAGGATTATCCATTTTAGTCGTTTTTTTAATTTTGTTTTATCCATCGATTGATTCTCCTTCCGGTACGCCTATGGCATATTCAAGGCTTGCTTTATAGCGTGCATAATCGTACTGAGCACTACTATAATTTAATCTAGCTTGTGATAAAGCAAGTTCAGCATCAATTACATCTAAGATAATACCTTCGCCAACACGATATTTTTCAGTGGCAATGAAATAATCTTCTTCAGCTTGTTTTACTGCTAAAGCAGTAGAGTTAAAGCGTTTTTCAGCTTCACGCATATTAAGATATGCTTGTCTAACTTCAAGGTCGATATTATCAAGTGTTTCTGATAATGTATATCCAGCTTTATCGTATTCAGCTTGTGCAGCTTCGATATTTGCTCTTGTTATATTACTATCAAATAGATTCCAATTAGCAGATACTGTAGCTCTATAATCGTAATCATTTGAACTAGGTAAAGGTTGTTTATCCCAATTAGTACTTAAAGAAAAATCAACTGTAGGAAGATATCCAGCTTTAGCGATATCTATATCATTTTTAGCAATGTCTAAATCAAGTTTAGCAGACATAGCATCACGTCTAGAACTTAAAGCGTAATCTAGACATTCATTTAAAGACATTTTAACTGGTGTATATGAAAAACCATCTGTTAAAGTTACAGATTCGGCACGGTCTAATTTAATGATATTACGAAAAGTACTTACATTAATATCATAAGTGTTTTGTGCTAAAATTAATGATTGTTGAGCATTAGATAAAGCAACTTCTGAACGTAGTAAATCAGAACGAGGTACAGCACCGCCTGCATAGAGATTTTGTACATCAGTTAAATGGCTTTGATAGTTATTAACAGATTCTTGATTTATATTTACGTTTTGTTGTGCTTCAAGAATGTCGTAATAAGCTTTAATTGTATCATGACGTACAGTTTCTTTAGTGCGTTCTAGATTAAGTTGAGATTTTAATAAATTAGCTTCATTATTATCGATATTGAGTTCATTTTTTTTACCAGTATAAATAGGAATAGATGCAGAAATTCCATTGCTATTGCCTTTTTCAAAGGAACTCATAGCACCGTCACTTCCAGATAAGTTTGAGCTTAGAGAAACTGAAACGCCATTAGCACCTTTTGCTGCTTTTAAATTAGATGCAGCGATTTTTGTATCTTGATTGGCAATTTTTATGCTATTATTGCGTTCAAGTGCCATTTGTACAGAATCATTAATAGAAAGAGAGGCAGCTCCAGCTATAGGCACATTTATTCCCATACATAAAGATAAAATTATTACTAAAGTGTTTATTTTGGAATTAGCCATAGTAGTATCCTTTCATTAGTTTTTTTATATTGAAGTTGATATATTTAAGATATATTAAAATTATACAACAAATTATGTACAAGATTTATTAAAAAAGAATTAAAATCAAATAAATTTGCATAAAAAATTTTTTTCTTGACGATTTCAAGTGAACACAATAGAATATTTAGATATACAATATTATTACACAATTGTATTTTTTAGCTCTATTATTATCGAGGAGAGATTTACAGATGAAAGTATTAGTAGCTGATGGTGTATCACCTAAAGGCATTGAAATTTTGCAGCAAGCTGGATTTGAATGCGTAGTAAAGGATAAGTTGCCAGCAGAAGAATTATTGGAAATTATTCCAGAATTTGATGGCATAATTGTACGCAGTGCTTCTAAAGTAACAAAAGAAGTAATAGACCGTGCGCAAAATCTCAAAATCATTGGCCGTGCTGGCGTAGGTACAGATAATATTGATATTGCTGCTGCGACAGCTCGCGGTATTGTAGTAATTAATTCACCAGGTGGCAACACTATTGCTGCTACAGAACATACTATGGGTATGATGCTAGCAATGGCAAGAAATATTGCTGTAGCAAATGAAACACTTCATAAAGGTGAATGGAATCGTAAAAAATATACTGGGGTAGAACTTCGTGGTAAAACTTTAGGCGTTGTTGGTCTTGGTCGTATTGGTAGTGGTGTTGCTACTCGTTCATTAGCTTTTGATATGAAGGTAATTGGTTATGACCCATATGTAAATGAAGAACGCGCTCAATCTTTGGGTATAAAAGTTGTTTCTTTGGACGAGCTTATTGAACAGTCTGATTTTATTACTGTACATATGCCTTTAACTCCAAAAACAAAAGGTATGTTTAATAAAGATAATATCTACAAAATGAAAAAAGGCGTTCGTCTCATAAACTGTGCACGTGGTGGTATTATTAATGAAAAAGACCTTGCTGAAGCAGTAAAATCTGGTCATGTAGCAGGTGCTGCAATCGACGTATTCGAAAGTGAACCACTTGCAGCTAATAGCCCACTTTTAGGTGTACCAGGTATAACTATTACACCGCATTTAGGTGCTTCAACAGTAGAAGCTCAGATTGGTGTATCTGTAGATGTAGCACAGGGCATTGTTACAGCATTAAATGGAGAACCAGTTTCTACAGCTGTTAATATGGCACCTGTATCAGCACAGACAATGAAAGTTATTAAACCATATCTTGATTTAGCTGAAAGACTTGGTTGCACAGCATGCTCACTTGCTGATGGCGGAATAAGTGAAATTAAAATTAAATACAATGGCGGAATTGCTGATGTAGATACAAAAATGATTACAATTGCCGTTGTAAAAGGTATACTTAATCCTATTTTGGAAGATAAGGTAAACTATGTAAATGCGCCTAGTCTTGCAAAAGAACGCAATATCAAAGTAAAAGAAGTAAAAGATAAATCTGTAGAAAACTTTGCAAACCTCATAACTGTTTCTGTTGTAGCTAATGGCAAAACTCAGACAGTACAAGGTGCACTCTTTGGTGATGAAGGACGTATCGTTACAATTAATTCTTATCGTGTAGACGTTGACCCACATGCACGTATTTTGATTTGCCCACATATCAATCGTCCTGGTATCATCGGTACAATTGGTTCACTTCTTGGCTATGCTAATATCAATATTTCTGGAATGCAGGTTGGTAAAACAGAAATTGAAGGTACTAGTATGATGGTTCTTACAATTGATAATGAAATACCGGATAGTGTTATGCAGCAAATTATAAATATGAACGGTATTTTTGATGTGAAACTTGTAAATTATAATGTAGTAAAATAAGAAAATCGGCTTTTTAGCCGATTTTTTTATTAAAATATAAATAAATTTTAAGATTTATAAAAAGTGGTTTGTATAATC
This sequence comes from Megamonas hypermegale, assembly GCF_900187035.1. Taxonomy (NCBI): domain Bacteria; kingdom Bacillati; phylum Bacillota; class Negativicutes; order Selenomonadales; family Selenomonadaceae; genus Megamonas; species Megamonas hypermegale. Next base: position 1,428,635 of record NZ_LT906446.1, on the reverse strand, counting down.
TGTATTTTGGCTGATTTGTTAAAAAAAGCATATTGATATTTTATGCAAAATTAATATTAATGTACAAAAATAATGAATAATAATTTATATTATTATTGACATTTTAACTTTATCTAGCTAAACTAAAGATAAATAGAATTTCACTTTTAGGGAGATGTTCATTTATGAAAATTTCAGTTATTGGTTCCGGTAACGTAGGTGCTACTTGCGCTAACGTACTTGCACTCAAAAATTTTGCAACAGAAGTAGTTATGGTTGATATCAAACCAGGCTTAACAGAAGGTAAAGCTATGGACATGATGCAGACTGCACAGATGATGCACATTGATACTAAAATCATCGGTAAAACTGCACCTGTTGATGATGCTGCAGCAGCTGACGAAGCTTACAAAGCAACTGAAAACTCCGACGTTGTTGTTATTACTTCCGGTATTCCTCGTAAACCTGGTATGAGCCGTTCCGACCTTATCGGTGTTAACTCCAAAATCGTTAAAGGCGTTATGGACCAGGCTTTAAAACATTCTCCAGAAGCAGTATTCATCATTGTTTCTAACCCTGTTGATACTTTAACTTACCTTGCTCTTAAAGATAGCGGTCTTCCACGCAACCGTGTAATCGGTATGAGCGGTTTATTAGATGGTAGCCGTTTTGAATATTACCTCGCAGAAGCTATTGGATGCCCAGTTCGCGATGTAAATGCAATGGTAATCGGTGCTCATGGTGACTTAATGGTTCCTCTTACTCGTTTCGCAACTTACAAAGGTAGACCTGTTACTGAACTTCTTTCTGAAGAAAAACTTGCTGAAATCGAACATGCTACACAAGTTGGTGGCGGTACTTTAACTAAATTACTCGGCACTTCCGCTTGGTATGCTCCTGGCACAACTGCTGCTACTATGGCTGAAGCTATTGCTAAAGATAGCGGTCTCCAGATTTCTGGTATTGCTTACCTCGATGGTGAATACGGCGAAAAAGACGTTTGCGCTGGTGTTCCTCTCATCCTTGGTAAAGGCGGCGTTAAGAAAATCGTTGAACTCGACCTCAACGACAAAGAAAAAGCACAGTTCGATGCAAGTGTTGCTTCCGCACGTGAAACTAATGCTAAATTAGCTGAAGCTTTAAAATAAGTTTTTGCTCATAAAGTATTAGAAAAAAGTTAATCTATTAATGAAAATGCTCTCTTTCTAACAGATGTATTCTGTATAAAGAGAGCATTTTTGTTAATTACTTGAAATAAGCGATAATAAATGTAATATATGGGTGAATGATATGGAAAATATTTATGGAAAATACTTTTCAACACTTGAAGCTATTATGGAAAATATAGTTAAAAAAATTAAGGCATATAATGAAGAAGAGATTGAAAAAAATGGAGAGGCAGCTTATGAACATTTGATTTATCGTATAAAATCTTCTGATAGTATGAGTGAAAAATGTATTCGTAAATCATTACCACAAACTACTTATTCGGCACTACATGAAATACAAGATGCTATAGGCATTCGTATCGTTTGTCGTTTTGTAGACGATATTTACACTAATTTGAAATATATAAGAAACTTAAAAGATATTCGTATAATTGAGGAAAAGGATTATATCAAAAATGTAAAACCAAATGGATATCGCAGTTACCATATTATTATTGAAACAATACAGCCATTTGAAGATGTAACAGGGAGAAATCCAGGTCATTTTTTTGCTGAATTGCAAATAAGAACGATAGCTATGGATACTTGGGCTAGTTTAGAACATCAAATGAAATATAAACATAATATAAAAAATTCTGATTTAATTGTACGAGAATTAAAGCGGTGCGCTGATGAACTGGCAGCATGTGATATTTCTATGCAAACAATACGAAATTTAATAAAAGCGGATAATTAATGAAGGTAGGTATAAGATGAGATTATTATTAGCAGAAGATGAAAAGGAAATGTCAGCAGCTGTTGAAGCTGTATTGAAGTATTCTGGTTATAAAGTTGACTGTGTATTTGATGGACTAGCTGCTTTGGATATGGCACAAAAAAATGCTTATGATTGTTTGATTTTCGATATTATGATGCCTAAAATGACTGGCGTAGAGGCATTAAAAATTCTACGTCAAAATGGTGATGTAACGCCTATTATTATGCTTACGGCAAAAACCGAGATTGATGATAGAATTAATAGTTTAGATGCTGGTGCTGATGATTATTTAATGAAGCCATTTTCAATGGGGGAATTACTAGCACGTATTCGTTCTATAATAAGAAGAACTAGTTCTTTTTCGCCTTCTATATTGTCTGTAGCTTCTGTGAAGTTAGATATAGAAGAACAAACGTTATCTTGTAAAAATTCTATTGGTTTAAATGGTAAAGAAACAAAACTTATGAAGCTTTTTATGCTTAATGAAAATAAGTATTTATCCACAAAAGATTTATTTTCACATATATGGGTAGAAGAAAAAGAAGTTAATGAAGAAATTGTATGGATATATATATCATATTTACGCCAAAAATTAGAATCTGTAAATGCAGATATCCAAATTTTAGGAGAAAAGGGAGAGTCTTTTGTATTGACAAAAAAATAAATAAAGAATAGATGGTGTTATCTATGAATGTAATAAGAAGACTGCGCCGTAAGTTCATTTTAATTTCTACAACTACAGTTATCATCATTGTGGTAGGAGTGCTTGGGCTGGTTAATACTATTGCTTATATGCGGGTGTATACACATATAGAATCAAATTTAATGTATTTAGCACAAAATAATAAAAATCTCATGCCTAAAGAAATGCTTCAAAATAGTAACAGTTTATTTGGTGAAATAGATTGGTCAGAAAATACACCTGATTTTCCATATCAAATTCGTTTTTTTAGTTTACTCATGGAAGAAAATGGACAAATTAAAGAGCTTAATCTTAAAAATATTGCTGCTTTTACAGAAAAAGAAGCTATTGAATATGCTTCTTTTGTGCTAAATAGTGGACGGACAACAGGATTTTTTAAAAAGGATAGAGCAACGTATGCGTTTTTAATTACGGAAAATAAGAATAATGATGTAGCAATAGTTATAATGGATTGTACGCCAGATATTTCTATTGTAGAAGATTTTATGCGTGTTTCTATTACGTTAGGTTGTTTAAGTACATTATTATATGTAATTATTTTGGCGATATTAAGCAATTTTGCAATTAAACCATTTGTTCGTAATGTAGAAAATCAAAAACGGTTTATTACAAATGCAGGTCATGAGTTAAAAACTCCTATTGCAATAATATCTGCTAATACTGAAGCAATGGAATTGATTAATGGCAAAAACCAATGGACTGAAAGTATTTTAAAGCAAGTGCGTAGATTGTCTAAAATGATAAATGATTTAATAATTTTAGCTAAAGTTGGTGAAAAAACGGAGTCTGAGATAATTTTTACAAAGATAAATTTTTCGGAGATAGCAATAGAAGTTGTCAAATCATTTGAGCAGATGGCAATAGAACAGAAAAAACAACTTGAATATAAAATTGAACCAGATGTCTTTATTAAGTCAGAAGGAAAATGCTTATATGAATTGATTAATATTCTTGTAGATAATGCCGTTAAGTATTGTGATGATGGAGGTAGTGTACAAACTGAGCTTATCACTAAGAAAAAAGAAGTGATATTAAGTGTTTCTAATAATTATGCAGATGGAAAAAATGTGGATTATTCGCGATTTTTTGAACGCTTTTACCGTGGCGATATTTCACATAGTAGTGAAAAAGCAGGTTATGGAATTGGTTTATCTATAGCAAATGAGTTAGTACAATTATTAAAAGGAAAAATTCAAGTAAAATATATCGATGGAAGAATAATATTTACTATTAAATTTAATCTTTAATATTATATGTAAAATAAAAGAGAGAAACAAAAATGTTTCTCTCTTTTGGGAATTTATATATTTTAAGCGTTTAACAAATTAATTAATCTCTAATAATACGGGCCATACGTACGCCAAAGAAGTAGTTCATAACCCATTTGAATACAACTGTAACGTTAGTAAGAGGACCTGCAAGTCTTAATACATGAACTGCCATCCAAGCAACCCAAGCGATTAAACCTTTAGATTTCATCATGCCTTTGAACATTACAGCATCGCCGGCACCAATTGTTGCCATGCTACCGAGGTCTTTATAAACAAATGTTTCTTGTTCTTCGCCTTTAATAGCGTGCATGATATTTTTAACAGTTGTTTCAGCAGCTTCATAAGCAGCTGGTGCAATTGTAGGAAGTGGACGACCATCTTGTTCAAAATGAGCACTATCACCAATTGCATAAATTTCAGGGAAGCCTTTAACTTGTGTTGTTTTTTCAACGATTACACGACCAGCACGGTCAACTTCAGCACCAAGGCTAGCAACTACTGGTTGAGCTTTTACGCCAGCAGCCCAAATAACTGTACGAGTTCTGATTTTTTCAATTTTATCATCATGTTTAACTGTGAGGTATTCGCCATCGTAGTCTTGAACCATAGTTTGGAGACGAACATCAACGCCTTTTTTAGTTAAAACATCAACAGTATTTTTACGAAGATTTTCAGGCATCATTGGTAAAACTTTATCAGTAGCTTCAATTAATTTGATATCTACATCGTCCATATTGAGATTATGATAATCTTTTTTCATAGCAGTATGTACGAGTTCGGAAATTGCACCTGCTTCTTCGATACCAGTAGGACCACCGCCAACTACAATGATAGTCATAAGAGCCTTTTTCAATTCATTATCGTTTTCGATACGAGAAGCACGTTCAAAAGTACGAATGAGATGATTGCGAAGTAATGTACTTTCACGTAAGGTTTTCATTGGATAAGAATTTTCTTCTACGGATTTCATACCGAAATAGTTTGTAGTAGCACCTGTAGCAATAATTAAATAATCATAGCTAACATCGCCATGAGATGTTTTAACAATTTTATTTGCTGGGTCAAAACCAACTGCTTCAGCCATAAAGAAATCTATGTTATCGTTTTTTTGGAAAAAGGCACGAATTGGATAAGAAATTTCATCTTCAGACAAAATAGAAGTAGATACCTGGTATAATAATGGTTGGAATAAATGATAATTGTGTTTATCAACAATTGTTACATCTACATCTTTATCTGCAAGTAATTTGGCTGCTTTAATTCCTCCAAAACCTGCTCCAAGAATAACTACATGTGGTCTTTTTCCTGCGCTTTTTTTAGGCATTTTTATCTCCCCCAAAATCATTTTAAATAATACTTGTGAAAAAGTTCACAATACCATTAAAACATTACCCTTAAAATCATAAATAAAAAAATGATATAATATAAAAATTAAAACAAGATTGTAATTGTGAATAAATTCACTTTTTCAATTAAGCAAAATATATATTTAACTCTCTGAGATATAAGATACATTTTTCTATTCACTTTGTCAAGATGAATTCAAAATATTTTATAGTTTTTTAAAAAGATTTAAAATAATGATAGGTATTTATTTATAAGAAAAGATTAAGATATAAGTCAAAGGTTTTCATATACTTATATCTTAATCTTAATTTATTTTAATATCGGATTATAATTTTTCGATAATACTGTTGTAAATATTATCAAGGTCTTCATCGGTTGGTTGATTAGCAATACGAATCATATCATGGAAAATATCAAAACCAATTTCTTCTAATTCTTTTTGTACAAGAGCAATACTTTGTCCGCCCCAACCATAAGAACCGAAAGCTAAAGCTTTGCGATTGCTTTTTTTCGGTGTAAGTCCTTTTAAATAACATAAGAAAGCTGCAACATTAGGCATCATATTATTATTGAGTGTCGGTGAACCAACTGCGATGTATTCGCTATCGAGAAAATCTGTAACGATATCAGAATAATGAACGACTTTTAAATCACAATATTTAGTGGAAATGCCTTTGGCATTAAAAGCTTCACCGATAGTTTTAGCGATTAATTCTGTAGAATGCCACATGCTATCGAAGACAACGAGAGCTTTATGTTCATCAGCTTCAAAGTTACTCCATTTATTATAAAGGTCTAAAATATCTTTTATATGGCTACGCCAACTAATACCGTGACCTGTTAAAATCATTTCAATATCAAGATTAGCTACAGTTTTTAAAGTTGTTTGAGCTTGACGACCGTAGAGCATTAAAATATTGGCATAATATTTTTTAGCTTCATGCATCAAAATAGAATAGTCAAATTCATCATCAAAACGTTCATTTGTAGCTAAATGTTGACCAAAACCATCATTGGAGAAGAGAATTTTTTCTTCTGGGCAATAAGTAACCATGCTGTCTGGCCAATGAAGCATAGGAACAGGAACAAATGTCAAATTACGTTTGCCGATATTGAGAGTATCACCAGCTTTTACACCGTTATAAGAATGTTCACCGCAGAATTTAGCTATGTTTTTTAAACCATTTGGTTGGCTGACGAAAATTTGTGCATTTGGGCAGTATTGTAAAATATCATTCATGGAACCAGAATGGTCAGCTTCTAAATGGTTGCAAACTATATAGTCAATTTTTGCTGGGTCAATAACGGAAGAAATACGAGAAAGAATTTCAGCAGAAAATTCTTTTTTAGTTGAATCGATTAGAGTGATTTTATCATCGATGATTAAATAAGCATTATAAGTGCTACCGCGACCGGTTTCATAGCCATGAAAATTGCGAACAGACCAGTCAATTGCACCAACCCAATAAATATTGTCACGTATTTGTATAGCTTTCAAAATATTTTCCTCCTAAAACAATATTATATTTGGATACGAATGTACAGTAATATATATCAATTATTATACAATCTGAAGATTATAATTACAATATATAATAGGAACTATTTCTCAATAAATTGAGAGATATTATCATTGATTGCTTGGGCATAAATTTTTTTTGTTGGAATATCACCATGAAGTCCATCCATGCCGTAGTACGTTGGCAAAATAGCAGGGCTATTTAAAGCAGCAGCAGCATCGATATGAGGTTGGGTACGAATAAATTTATTTACGATATTGAGATTTCTTTGCCAAACGGGTGATGTGTTTTCATCGAAGACTTTTTTTATATTTTCAGGATTTATAGGCGCTAAGGTTAAAAATATAGGTGTAATATTATTTTCATAACATTTTTCTCGAATGGCTATTAAGTCTTCAATAACATTTTCGGCTGGAATACCAGCGCGTAAACTATTTGTTCCACCCATGATTAAGAGATATTGTGGATGAAATGGTACTACATCTGTATCGAAGCGTTTGACCATGGTTTCGCTAGTATCTCCGCTACAAGATAAATTAATCGTAGGAAAATCAAGATAATAAGCATAGCTGTATTCCCAATCAGCAGGGCCGAAGGATAAATGACCACCACCGTGACTTATACTATCGCCAAAAATACCGATTTTCCAGTTGTCATTAGGATTGTTTTCAAATGTTTGTGCATCACTGTAAACACCGACTGGATTATTATCATCATCAAGACCACGTACGCGCCAATAATATTTACCGATACGAGCTTTAGGGTCATAATAATCACATAAATTAGTAATGGCAGAAAAAATGCGGTATTTAGAAGGTGTAGTTCCATTGGGATTTTCTGGTGGTCGGTCAGTTACTTCAATTTCAAATTGCGTTGCATGAGCGTTGGGAATAAAAGCGTATACAGGATAAAGGAGTGTTGTTCCATTTTCTTTATTATAAGTGACATGAGGTAGTGGTGAATTCATGCTAGAAGGTGCATCTGTAGCGTATAAGGTTTCTAATTTAGAAAAAGAAGAGATAGGATTGCCATCGATATCCATAGAACGAACGCGCCAGTACAAAGGTTTTTTATTTAAATATTCTGGAGCTATATCTTTTAAATCAATTTGATATGCATTTGTATAAATTGAAGCGGTATAATATAAATGGTCTGATGATAAATCATCATTGGAAAGATTTTCTGGTACAGTGTCAAACAATTCTAATTCATAATAAACAGCATTTAAATCTTTATTCCATTCTAAAAGAGGAGCTGATGAAGCAGGAATTTCAGCAGAAAAATGTGATAAAGCTACTATTTTTGAACTAGAAGGTGGAACAGGTTCATTTTGTTCAAAAGATGGATTGTTGCTTGAATTATAAGTATGAAGGTATAAAGCAAGTATAATTAAAATGAATAGATAAAGAAATTTTTTCATAAATAAAACACCTTTTTATAGTAAATTTTATGTATTTTTATTGTAATGATTAATAAGCACTATATTAGTTGTTATTTTATTAATGCAAGATAAATTATAAACATTGTAGTGTAGTACAAGTCAAGCAAAAAAATAATTTTAAGGGATTTGTATTAAAGACTAGATTTTTTAGTATGATTTGTGATAAAATATATATCGTTTCCGACTATAAATATGTAGTATTTAGGGCGGATTGTATTGCAATTTGCATTATTACGTGATAAACTATTTTGGTACAATTATAATGATGAAAGGGTGAATTTCTTGCCAAACATTAAATCTTCTATCCTCAGCGTAAAAACAGATGCTCAGCGTCGTGCAAAAAACGTTTCTGCTAAATCTGCTATCAAAACTGCTTCCCGCAAAGTTTTAGATGCTGTTGCTGCTGGCAATGCAGAAGAAGCAAAAGCATTACTTGCAATCGCTTGTAAAAAAATAGACCAGGCTGCTGCTAATAGATTATTCCATAAAAACTGTGCAGCTCGCCGTAAATCTCGTTTAGCTCGCCGAGTAAACAGCTTAAGCAAATAATTTGCAAAACAAAGTAAGGACTGATTTCTAAATGAAAGCAGTCCTTTTTCGTTTTTATATGATATTTTAAATAGATTAAAGTTTTTCAGCAGCGTATTTAATTAAAATATGAGCGCTTTTTCTATTAGTAGCGAGTGGAATATTGTGTACGTCACAAATGCGAAGAAGTGCATTGATATCTGGTTCATGTGGTTGAGCATTGAGTGGGTCACGCATGAAGATTACATAATCGACTTTTTCTGTTGCAACCATAGCGCCGATTTGTTGGTCACCGCCGAGTGGACCGGACATCATAGTTTCAACATTGAGATGATATTTTTCGTTGATTAAAGTACCAGTAGTGCGAGTAGCAACTAAATGAAAATTTTTGAGTGTTTCAAGATGATTGCCAACAAATTCGAGCATTTCTTCTTTTTTTTGGTCATGGGCAATTAATGCGATTGTTTTCATAAATAAACACCTACTTAATATGATATTCCTTCTAATGGTTACAAAGAAGAGGAATACAGCAGTGTTTCTTTGTACCCATTGAAAATAAACTTAAACGATATTTTTAGTATAAACTATTTAATTTTTAAGGTAAAGTAAAATTATGGTAAATAATTTATATAACTGTGCTTGTCATAAATATGATATTGTGCTAAAATATCATCTGATAACAGTTTCTCATGTAAGACGGCGGTATTTGGGTCTCGCGCAATGGAGACTCATGAACCCCGCCAGGTCCGGAAGGGAGCAACGGTAAGTGATAATCTTCATGTGCCGTGAGGGCGCCTAAGTACCGTCTTCTTACCTGAGAAGCTGTTTTTTTGTATGCAAAAATAGATATACATTCAGGAAGGAGTGGTTATTTATGGTTTATATGGCACTTTATCGTAAATGGAGACCGCGAGATTTTTCAGACCTCATAGGACAAGAGCATATAACTAAAACATTGTCTAATGCTATTGTAAATGGTAAAGTAGCTCATGCATATTTATTTGCAGGTCCACGTGGTACAGGTAAAACGAGTACCGCTAAAATTTTAGCAAAGGCATTGAACTGCGAGCATGGGCCAACGCCATCACCATGTAATAAATGTGTATGTTGCCAAAAAATAAATGACGGCTCTTTTATGGATGTTTTTGAAATAGATGCGGCTTCAAATCGCGGTATTGATGAAATTCGTGATTTGCGTGAAACTGTAAAATTTGCTCCAGTAGATGGCAGATACAAGGTTTATATCATAGATGAAGTGCATATGCTTACGACAGAAGCTTTTAATGCTTTGCTAAAAACTTTAGAAGAACCACCAGCTCACGTTGTATTCATCTTAGCTACGACAGAAGTACATAAAGTACCGATAACAATTCAGTCGCGTTGTCAGCGTTATGATTTTAAGCGAATAACAAAAGAAGATATTTTAAATCGATTAATATACATTACAGAAGAGATGGATATTAAAGTCACAAAAGAGGCTTTAGAAGTAATCGCTGTGCAAGCTGATGGCGGTATGCGTGATGCACTAAGCTTACTTGACCAATGCTTGGCTTTTGCTAAAGATGAACTCACGACTGATGAAGTGAAAAAAGTTTTAGGTTTAGTAGGGCATAATTGGATTTGGCAAATAACAGATTTTTTAGCGCAAAAAGATAGTGCATCAATTTTGACAACCTTAAATGATGTCATTGCTCAAGGTAAAGAAATAAAACAACTGTTAAATGAATTTGTATTGCATTTGCGTTCAATTCTTTTGTACAAAGCGACTAATAAGATGTTAAATCTCGATATGTATTTGGAAGATGAAGCTGTTTTACAAAGACAAGTAGCGCTTTTTACACATGAACAGATAATCGCAATGATACAAAAGGTGCATGAAGCGATTAATGAATTAAAATGGGCTTTACAACCGAGAATAACGGCAGAAGTTTTATTTTTAAAATTGTGCTGGCAAGATGAAAATATTGTTTCAAGTGAAAAAAATATAGAGGCAAAAACTCAGCAATATTCAAATGTTGATATGCCTATGATGACAAATCAAGCGTCTAGCACTAAAATTACAGCATTAGAACAACAGATAGCGCGCCTTGATAGAATTGTCAAAGCTTTGAGTAGTCAAGTGGCAGCTCTTAACGAAAAGCAACAATCTGTAGCAAATACTAATATGAATGCGCCGACTCCAGTGCAAGTTCCAATAAAACAAAATACTTTTGTAAATGAATTGCAAAATAAGCCGTCAACTCAAACGGCAGTTGAGCAAGATGGTGCAGCTATGCCACTGCAAAATGTTGATGTTACAGCGATTTGGCAAAATGTATTGGCGGGGCTCAATGCTCGAAGAAAAAAAGTTGTCGTTGCTTGTGTGAATAGAGCTGTTCCATATCAAGTGGTGAATAATCAATTCTTCATTCATTTTGATAGCCCGTTTTTGCAGGCACGTACGGAAAAAGAAGATTATCGAAAATTAATCGAGTCTGTTTTATATGATGTTACAGGACATAATTTGCGTCTTGTCTGCACATGTAAAGATGTTGTAGCAGTAGCAACACCTGCACAGGTATCATCACCTTCTCCAGCAAAGCCTAAACCTATTAAAGTAAATTCCCCTTCTGTGCCAATTCCGATGATTGAAAGAGAACCTGTCATACCGCAAGGTGATTATCAAGATGATATACCAATGCCAACGGATGATGATTATAGCAGCGTGGGGGATAGTGATATAGATTATGGTGAATTGACAGAGGAAAATAAACATACTTTAGAAACGGCAATGGAAATTTTTGGAGGAAAAATAATTCCAGAAGATGAAATGAATAATTGACGATTGTACTATATTTTGATACTCTAATTAGAGAAAAATTTTTAATGGAGGTTTATCGAATGTTTAATCAAGGTAATATGGCCGGCATGATGAAAAAAGTTCAGAAAATGCAGGCTGATATGAAAAAAATGCAGGATGAACTCAAAAAGAAAACTGTAGAAGTAAGCGTTGGTGGCGGTGTTGTTAAAGTCGTTATGAACGGTGAAAAACAAATGCAGTCTCTTGTTATTGATAAAGCAGCAGTTGACCCGGATGATGTAGAAATGTTGCAAGACCTCATTTTATCTGCTGTTAATCAGGCAATGGTTAAAGTTGATGAAATGATGGCTAGTGAAATGAACAAACTGACAAGTGGACTTAAATTACCACCAGGATTATTTTAATGAGATATATTGAGCCTATGGCTAAGCTGATAGAACACTTTCGGGCCTTGCCGGGAATTGGTTCCAAAACGGCTGTACGCTTAGCATATCATATTTTAGACATGGAGCCTGCCCAAGCAAAAGCCTTGGCGCAGGCTATTATTGAAGCTAAAGAAAAAATTGGCTATTGTAGCATTTGTTTTAATTTAACAGATACAGACCCATGTGCGATTTGTTCATCGCCAGCGCGTGACCATTCTACTATTTGCGTGGTAGAACAGCCTAAAGATGTTGTAGCGATGGAAAGAATGCGCGATTATAAAGGTGTATATCATGTACTACATGGAGCATTATCACCGATAGAGGGAATTGGCCCTGAAGATATTAAGGTTAAAGAATTATTGACTCGCCTTTATGATGAAAATGTAAAAGAAGTAATCATGGCTACAAATCCTAATATTGAAGGCGAAGCTACAGCTATGTATATAGCAAAGCTGTTAAAACCTCTTGGAATAAAAGTAACGCGTATTGCACACGGTTTGCCTGTCGGCGGAGATTTAGAATATGCTGATGAAGTTACGCTTGCAAAGGCTATTGAAAATCGCCGCGAAATGTAATTTATTGACAAGGATTGTGAACGAGGTAAAATGATAGAATCATCGTTAGTCGTAGCCTTTTTTGTAGGGCTATTTATTTTATGTATAATAACGAAAGTATTTTCTTTGCCATTACAATTATTGTGGAAATGTATTTATAACAGTGTTATAGGTGCAATCGTATTATATGTGATAAATTTTTTAGGGATTGTTTATATACCTATTAATTTTATAACGGCATTTATCGCAGGTATGTTTGGTATACCAGGTGTATTAGTACTTGTGATATGGGCTTTATTATAGACTGCAAAAAGCAGTCTTTTTTTATTATTTAAGTGGTTAATTGATTATTTGTTTTAGTTATGTTAAAATAGCTATTGTTTAGATAATAAAAAACTATTTAAAATTTTTTTGAAGTGAGAGTGTATGATATTGAATTTAAAAAAAATCTTAGCTATTGTAATGGTTTTTGTTTTTGCCTTTAGTGGAATTGGCATGGCTAAAGCTAAAGTTGGCGGTGGCGGAATGAAAGCACCTACAACAACAAGCAAATCCATGGTACCATCAACACAATCTAAATCGACTACTCCTAGTAGTTCAAGTAATTCTGCGCCAAAGACTAATGCAGCAGATACAAATAAATCTAATGCGACAACAAATTCCAATACGACAAATTCTACTAATAATACAACAAGTAATGCGACAAATAATACAGCTAATAAAACAAATACTACAACAAATTCTACAGCTACACAGCAACAATCTGGTAGCCGTTGGGGTAGTGCTCTTAGAAATATCGGTTTATTCGCTGGTGGTATGTTCTTAGGTAGTATGCTCAGCAGTATGTTCGGCATGGGCGGTTTTATGGGTGATGTACTTGGCTTGATTGCAAATGTAGTGCTTATCGGTATTGTAGTCATGGTAATCATGGCTGTATATCGTAAATTTTTCGGCAAGAAAAATGAAGGCAATGCATATGCTTCTAGTCGATATGATGAAAATAATATTCGTTGCAGTAATTGTGGTTGGGTTTGCCCAGATAGAAACAATCCACCAAAATTCTGTCCAGAATGTGGCAATCGTATGAATGGTGGTAATGGTGATAGTGGATATAATCAATATCAGAATGAACAAGATGCACAGTATCAAGAACCATCTTCGCATAAAATCATTGATATAACGCCACCAAAAGATAAAGATAAATTCTAAAAAACAAAGACTCATGGATTGATTTGATATGCACCCAAAATATTGGACATATTAATTAAGCTACTAATTGAGACTTAGTTCTGTATTCTACGGGACTAAGTCCTTTTAGTTTTATCTTTATCCGTTTTGTATTATAATATTTTATATAAGATTTTAACTCTTTTATAAAATCTTCAACGGATTTAAATTTTTTTAAATAGAACAATTCGCTTTTTAGCAAACCAAAGAAATTTTCTATTACGGCATTATCTAAGCAGTTTCCTTTTCGGCTCATGCTTTGGATAATGCCTTTTTCTTTTAATAACTCCTGATATTTTCTATTCTGATACTGCCATCCTTGGTCTGAATGTAGAATTATCCCTTTTGTTTCTTTTATCTTTCTTGTTGCATCTTCTACCATATCTAATACTTGCTTTAGTATTGGTCTTTTTGATATTTTATAACTTATTATTTCTCCGTTATATAAATCTATTATTGGTGATAAGTATATTTTTTCATTACATAATGCAAATTCTGTTATATCTGTTGCCCATTTTTCGTTTGGTTTTGATGCTTTGAAATTTCTATTTAATATATTTTTAGCTATTTTCCCTTCTTGCCCTCTATACGATTTATATTTCTTTGCTCTTACTTTGCATGTTAAATTTTCTTTTTTCATCAATCTCATAACAACTTTATGATTGACTTTTATTCCTTGTTTATGCAGCTGCAAAGTTACTCTTCTATATCCATATCTTCCATGATTTTTATTACAAATATTATGAATTAATGTTTTTAATCCTTTATATTTATCTTCTCTAGATAATTTTTTTAATGCATCATAATATGTGCTTTTAGCTAATTTTGTATAGTTTAATAGGGCTTTTAGAGTATATTTTTTCCTTAATTTAGCAATTACTAGAACTAGTGTTTTCCTTCCTTTTCCCATTGCTTCATTAAGGCATGCCACTTTTTTAATAGGTCATTTTCCATCCTTAATTGATAAACTTCTTGTTCCAATTGTTCAACATAAGAAAGTTCTTTTTTAGGTTTGTTAACCTTATTTTTAGATTTAGATTTTTTCATAGATGGTCTACCTCGTTTCTTAGAAATTAAGCCAGAAAATCCATAAGAACTATACAACTTTTCCCATGTAGAAATTGTACCAGTATTAGGAATGGAAAATTTGGCTGCTGTTTGATTTAATGATAAATGATGTAGCCATTTATATTCAATAACTTTTTGCTTAAAGATAGGAGTATATTTACGATTTTTATGAAGAAGTTGTGAAATGCCACCATTTTCATAATGAAATATCCATCTGCGAAGAGAAGCTGTATTTGGCATGTTTAGAATTTTAGCTACATGATAAATAGAATCTCCTTTTAAAACCATTTTAATTGCTTTAACTTTAAATTCATTTGAGTATTTAGTCATAAAAAAACTGCACCTCCAAAAGTTGTTTTTTTGTCCAACTTTTGGGGTGCAGTTCAATTTCCATGAGTCTTTTTTATTGGCAAAATTCAATTAAAATATTTTCGATTAAAGCAGGTTCATTTGAGCCTGTTTTTAATTTATAATCGGCAATAGCTAATTTGTGCAATGTGCGTTCAATACATTGCAGTGAAAAATTATTTGCCTGTTTTACGATTTTTTCAGTAATGAATGGATGAAGCTTTAAAGTAGAAGCGATTTGTTTTACGTTTTGACCTTCTGATAAATAGATTTTGACTTGCCAAAGCTGGCGTATTTGTCGTACGAGAAAGGCGAGCAAACGAAGTGGATGCACTCCAGAAGATTGCTGTATTAAAAACAATTCTAAAGCGATTGAGATGTTTTTTTCGCACAAGCTATCCCAAAGCCTAAATGCAGAAATCTCTGGAATGGTGGAAAATACATTTTCTAGTGTTTGGCGATTTATGAATTTATCGTCAGTGTACAGGGTTAATTTCACAAGTTCTTGGTCTAAAAAACCGAGAGAAATTTTATCCATGGATTTAACGGCTTCAATGAAATAAGCATAAGCTTCTCTATCAAAGCGCAAATTTAATTCATGCAAACGCGCGTTGAGCCAATCGTTTATATTCCAATAGTTTAATGTCTCACATTCAATAATAGAGCCGTATTTATCGATACTTTTAAATAATTTGCGCCGTTTGTCTATTTTATTTTTATGGTAACGCAAAATCAATATGCTGTACTCGGGTAAAGTCGGTAAATAATTGATGAAATCCTGTTCATCGCGCTTATCTTTTTCGGATAATTTATCTTGAAATATTTTTAAATCATTGGCTATAATGATGTTTTTTTCACTGAAAAATGGTGAACTATCGAGTGCTTGCAAGAGTGCTTTCATATCGCTAGAAGTGTCAAAATACTGTATAGCTTCGGAGTCATTTTGAGGATTGACGATAGAAAGCAGTGTTTTTAAAAATTTTTCTGCAAGATACGTTTCTTCACCGTAGATTAAATATATGGGAGATATTTTTTTTCGTTGAAGTTGTTTTAATGCCTCAGTGTATTTCATAAAAAATCCTTTCTATCAAAAATTTAATAGCATGATTTATCTATTAGCATGATACCATAATTAATTGAATGTATCTATTTTTAATTTATAGCCATCAGTAGAAAATACGATAGCGCCATTTATATCCGTTCGATAAATAGGAATGTTTAATTTATTTAAACGCTCGATAATTTGAGAGCTAGGGTGGTTAAAGCTATTGTATTTACCTACACAAATCACAGCAAATTGGGGATTTACAGCTTGAAGAAATTCTAAACTAGAAGAGGTTTTTGAACCGTGATGTGCCACTTTTAAGATAGTTGATTGAAGGTTTTGGCATTCGTTTACAAGCTGTTGTTCTTGTCTTTGAGGTAAATCACCAGGAAATAATGCGGAAAAATTGTGATACGTTAATTTTAGTACATTTGAAGCTTCATTGCTAGAAGATGCGGAAGGATTTTCATTGGCGCGGAGAAATTTAAATTGAACATCATCTAATGTGAAATTCATATCAGTTTTAGCTATGATAGCTTGAGAGAGTAATTCACAATTAGGTGGAAGATTGAGCGTTTTTATATATTCTTCTGGAGGTTGATTGGCGATTATTAAATGATTGACAGGTATTTTTTGCATTATGGTATAAGTAGCTTCAGCGTGGTCAACATCAGCATGAGATAAGATTAAATAATCTAATTTTGTGATACCATAGTGGCGCAAATAAGGTAAATCTACTCGCAAGCCAATATCAAAATCAGAATTTACACTGCCACCTGTATCAATCATCACGGATTTTTTATTAGGCGTGATAATCAATATGCAGTCGCCTTGTCCAACATCGATAAAATGTATTTCTAAAGGTTGCGGTTTAAAAACAAAATACATAGTTAAGACAAAAGAACTTAAAAATATCATATAGCAAATAATTTTATATCTGTGTAAAAATTTTATCCAAAATTTAGCTAAGGATTTATTAAATATGTTAAATAAAACTAGATAGTAAAGAAAAATACATATAAAGGGAAATGTAGGAAAATAAACCGAAGCAAATGGCATTTTAGCTAAATGCAGGGTAAAAATATTGCTGATGCCTAAGATTAAGCTAGATAAGATAAAGAGAATTTTAGCCATGATAGGAATAAAGATTACAAGGCAAGCGATGAGGCTTAAAATTATGATGAATTCTAAAATAGGAACTGCTATGATATTAGCGATTAAACTACTTAGAGATAATGAGTTAAAATACCAAGCTATTAAGGGAAGTGTCATTATTTGTGCACTTAGGGTAAGTGATAAATTATCGGCTAAAAAACATGGCAGAAAATAAAGTTTTTGTCGAATTTTAGACATTAAATAGACAAGCCCTGCTGTAGAGGCAAAAGAAAGTTGAAAGCTGATGTCAAATAGTAATAGAGGATTGATTAATAGCATGATAAGCGCTGTAATGCTCAATAGATTAGAGGCTTCATGAGATTTTTGTAAGCTCAAAGCTATGGCAGTGAGTATTCCCATGACTGTAGCACGCATTACAGGTGCAGAAAGACCGCAGATAAATGCATAAAATGATATGATGATGATTAATAAAGTGATGTTTATAAAACGGGGTAAACGGCATAATTTACCTAAACTAAGCAAGAATCCAGCGATTAGGCTGACATGAGAACCAGAAACAGAAAGTATATGAATTATGCCTGTTAGAGAAAAAGCTTCTAATAGTTCAGCTGGAATGTTGGCATAACCGCCGAATACCATAGCGTAAATCATATAGGCATCATCTTCGGGCATAGTATTTAATAATTTATCTAAAATATGTTTTTTTATATCAATGCTAAATTTTTTAAAATTGAAATCGTTGTTTGCTTTAAGGATTTGCATATCAGCTTTGCCCAAAGAGATAAAACCATAAATTCCTTGGGATTGAGCACGAAGTTCGCTATTGATTAAGCCAGGGTTATGATAGCCGTGAATTTTGCGTATTGTTCCTGCTGTAGAGACGATATCGCCGATTTGAGCTATTGAATTTAAATCATCTTGTTTTTTATAGATATAAATTTTGCCCGTAGTATTTTGTGCCTGTTTTTGCCAAAATACTGTTTGAACATCAACGATATAGGTAATATGATAAATTTTTTGTTCATCTTGTTTGATGATTGGCTCTTCACAGATTGTACCTTCAATCGTGGCTGTTTTATTTTCATAATTGATGATGTTATTAGGTGAAGGTGAAAGGGCAAATATTCCAGAAAGGTAACCGAGTAGGGTAAAGATGATTAAAAATGGGATAAAAGTCAAATCGTGTTTTTTTAATATAAAAATAAAGGCAATGAAAAAATTAACAATAAGTAATAAAAAAAGGCATTTTTGAGGCAGAATGTATTTTTCTGCGCCAAAAACGCCTAAGCTATAACAAAATATTAAACTGTTTAAAAATAATAAAGGGTATTGCCCATATCGTATCTTTATCATATCTGTATCCTACTTTGCATTTTAGAAAATTTAGCTTCACCGATACCACGTACATTTTTAATATCTTCAATTGAGTTGAATTGTCCGTTCGTTTCGCGGTATTCAATGATTTTATCGGCAGTGGCAGGGCCAACACCTGGAAGGGTATCGAGTTCCTCTTTGCTAGCGGTGTTGATATTTACCATAGTTGTGTTTTGAATAGATTTATTATTATTATTTTCGTTTGAATTTGTATTATTATCAGTTTTATCATTTTGATTTTGTGATAAAGCTGATATTTTTATCTGCATACCATCAGTTACTTTTTGCGCTAAATTTACACTGTTTTTATCTGCAAGTGGTGTAAAATCGCCGCAAGCTATTATGGCATCTTTTATGCGACAATTACTATCAAGTGTTATGACTCCAGGTGAATTGACTTCGCCACTTACATATATTGTGACTTCATCATTTACAGGTATATTTTCTGTAATATCAGTAGAAGGTGTTTCAATGGTTTTTTCTTTATTAGTAAATTGGTTATAAAAAACTCCACCACCTGAGATTAGAGCAATGAGCAGTAAAATACATAACGATTTTTTGTACATGGGCATATATATCATTCACTTTCTAGATTGCGACATTTTTGGATTAAATCCAAAACGGCAAAATCTTTTACAGCAATATCTTCTAAAGTATTTAATGCTGCTTTATATTCTCCATTTTGACATAATAAATAACCGAGATTTTTTAGGATAATATCATTTTCATCATCAAGTAAGAGGGCTTGTCTTAATAAAAATAGAGCTGAATTTAGATTATTGTGCTTGCGGAAAACGTCCGCTAAATAATTAAACAGCCAGATTTTCTTTTTATAAGATAAAACTTGTTTCATGATAGCGGAAGTGATTTCTTCGGCTGAGCTATTTAGGATTTTTTGAGTATCTTCTTGATTTACGGATTGCATATCCCAAATATGATTTAAAAGAGAGTTTAATTGTGAATTACTTGGTATGTTTTGTGTTGATGTTGGCATGATAGTCCCTTCGATTTGAACAGGTTGAATGGATTGAGTTGTTTCTTTATCAACCTGTTGTGTATTTTTTAAAATATGACGGCGTTTTCTTTGATAGTCATTTAACAAAGGACAACGGCGTGCTAATTTATCGGCTTTAAATATTTTTTTTAGACGATTGATTATATAATCAAGTTTCTGGTAATCTTCTTCGCTTTTGATTTCGACTTTTTGTGAAAATAATTGATTGATTATAGTGAGAACTTCTTCTTTTTTTCCTTGTTGAAGAAATATTTGAGCTTTTAATAAGAAGCCCTTACAATTTTTAGGTTCTGCAGTTTGAAATTTCTGTATCCATTTAAGGCTACGAGTGTAATCGTTCATTAGAAAATAGATATCAGCTAATTCATAAAAAGTATAATTATCAGCATATTTTTTTTCAAAAATAGTACTGAAACAGGAAAGTGCTTCTGCATAGAGTTTTTTTGCTTTAAATTGATGAATTTCTTCCCAAAGGATATCTTTTAATGATTTTTCAGCTGTAGTAGTTGTCGTTTGAGCTGAATTTGGTTTAATTGAAGTGTATTCATTGCTAAATACGGTAAATTTTGAAAATGTTGAAGCGGGTGAAGTGTTTGTATTTGGTTGAAACCATTTGCGGCGGATTTTTTTCAAATAAATACCTCCTTTCAAAATAGCGGTTAATCATCAGCATTACTAGCTAAAACAAGACCGCATACTTTAATTGCACCATTTTCTTTTAGTGTTTTGGCGCAATTTTTTAATGTGCTTCCTGTGGTGAAGATATCATCAAGCAATAAACATTTGCAATTTTTTACGGATATATTATCTTTTAAAATAAACGCATCTTGTAGATTTTGATTGCGCTCCGTGGAATTTAATTGAAATTGCGATTTTGTATTTTTGGTGCGGATTAATATATCAGTATAGGGTAAATTATGTGTTTTAGCCCATGGCTTAAATATTTTATCCACCTGATTAAAACCACGTTTTTTCAATTTTGCTTCATGAAGTGGTACAGGAATTATAAAATCAAAATCAGATATTTGCCATGGCATATCTACATTGTTTACTAAAGTATGAATATATGGCAAGGTGGAAAAATCATTTTTATACTTTAATTCGTGGATTAAATCTTTAAGTCCTTTATCATATTTACCTATGGTTATAATTGGTGAAATATATTGGCGGACAGCAATATCGTATGCGAGATTTTTATTGCGCATGATTTCTAAAAGACAACTATGGCACCATTGCCCTTCTTTTTCTACATAGCAATGGCAAGAAGGACAACGGCTTGGAAATAAAAATTGTGTTATTGCTTGATAAATTGAATTTAACAAAAGCAAAATCTCTTTTCATATTAAGATAATTTATGTGCCAATCTTTCAGCAAGTAGGGTATATCTTTTCTGTGTTCGATTATTTTGAACAGCTGTCGTCAATGCTTTTTTTGAACCGAGTAAAATGACTTTTTCTTTTGCTCTAGTTATAGCTGTATAAAGCAGATTGCGCTGTAACATAATATAATGGCTTACAGATAGAGGCATTATGATGATTTTGTATTCACTGCCTTGACTTTTATGCACACTAGAAGCATAGGCGAGCGTAAGCTCGTTTAATTCGTTTTTAGCGTAAGATACATTATGGTCGAGATATTCGACAGATATATTATCGTTGTTTATCGCGCGAATAAAACCGATATCACCATTGAAGATATTTTTTTGGTAATTGTTGCGAATGTGCATGACTTTATCTCCTGTGCGGAAAATTTGTGCCCCCGATTTTATCTCATTTTTATCATCACTTGCAGGATTTAAAGTTTGTTGTAAAAGTAAATTTAAATTTTCAACGCCACAAGTAAAGCGGTGCATAGGTGATAAAATCTGTACATCAGTTAAGATATTGTATCCTTCTTTAGGTAAGATATCTGTACATAATTCGAGAATTTTTTTATTGATGAGTTCATCATTGTCAATTTCGTAGAAGATGAAGTCATCGTATTGCTTGCGAATATCAGGTAAACGACCAGCATTGATGATATGGGCATTTTGAATAATCATGCTCGTTTGTGCTTGGCGGAAGATTTCATTTAGCTCAATAGAAGGAATGACTTTGCTGCGGATTATATCTTTTAAAACAGAACCAGGACCAACAGCTGGTAATTGGTCGATATCGCCGACTAAAATTAAACGACAACCATCAGGAACTGCATTTAAAAAATGGTGCATCAATGCGATATCCACCATAGAAACTTCATCTAAAATGATGGCATCGGCATCTAATTGGTCATCGATATCTTTGGAAAAACCGAGTTGAGGTGAATTCGTATCAGATAAATTATTAGCTTCTAATAAGCGGTGGATAGTTAAAGCTTTTCTGCCTGTTGTTTCGCTGAGCCTTTTAGCGGCGCGACCTGTCGGTGCAGCAAGACGAATTTTTAATCCCTGTGCATTTAAGATTGATAAAATTCCTTTTATTACTGTAGTTTTACCAGTACCAGGGCCACCTGTCAATACAAATACACCATGGTGAAGACAGGCTTTTACTGCTTCTTGTTGTTTTTGTGCTAAATGTATGTGATTTTCCTTTTCCCATACTTTAATGAATAGATTGATATTGTCTTCGTCGAGATTTTTACTGCTTTGTTTTAGTTCTAATAATCGTTTTGCTACTTTTTTTTCTGCATAGTAAAGATATGGCGGGTAAATTAGAAGTTCGCCACCGATTGTTTCTGTATTTAAGCTTTCATCTTTAATGCGTTGATTTAATACTTGATGAACGGAATTTGTTTCCAATTGTAAAATTTTAGCCGTTTTAGTGACTAGTGTCATTTCGGGAACACAGCAGTGACCATTTGCGCAAAGTTGCATTAAAGCATAGTCAATCCCTGATGAAATGCGTTTGAAATCGTCTTTTTGAACACCGAGATTAAAAGCAATTTTATCAGCTGTGAGAAAACCGATACCGTCGATATCTTGAAATAGGCGATATGTATCTTTTTCCATGATATCTATAGCAAATGAACCGTATTTAGCAAAAATTTTACCTGCATATGTGCTTGAAATACCATGATTTTCTAACCATACCATTATTTCAGTAAGTTCACTTTGTTCTTTATAGGAAGAGGCAATTTTTTCAGCCGTTTTTTGACCGATACCAGCTACTTTTAATAATTCTTTAGGTGATGATAATACATCAAGTGTTTTTTCACCAAATTTAGCCACAATGCGCTTTGCCATAGCAGGGCCAATGCCAGAAATCGCACCGGAAGCGAGAAATTTTTCAATGCCAGATGCTTCTATTGGAGCGACGATTTTAAAAGAATTGGCTTTAAATTGTTGACCGAACTTTGGATGTTGTGTCCAGTCACCATTGATTTCTAATAATTGCCCAATCAGTGGAGCCATGCCATTTAAAATGACAGTTATTTTTGTCGAGCGTTTTTCAGGTGTTAGTTTTAATACAGTAAAACGGTTATCATTGCTAGCAAAAATAATATTGTCTACTGTTCCACGTATGTTTTCCATAAAAATCCTTCTCTTAAGTTTATTGTATTATCTGATTTTATATATAATCTTTGTGGTTTTATACGGATAAAGCCATAAAGCGTTTATTTCAAAATATTGAGGAAAATAAAACAATAATTAATCTGTATTTTTAATAAAAGTATTATTGTTTTAGGGTATATTTTAAAGCCATAGAATATTTTATATTGCATTTGTTAATAAAATATAAAGCAAATATAAAACTTCTATGGCTGTATATTAAATATTTATTTTGCCGATAATTGGTCAGTTAATTTTTCCCATTCTTGATATTTGTCGTCGAGTTCTTGTTCTTTTTGAGCGTATGCTTGAGCTATTTCATGACTCTTTTTCGGGTCTTGTTGTAATATAGGGTCATTCATTTGGTATTCAAGTCCCTTTAATTCAGCTTCAAACATGGCAATAGTTGCTTCACAGCGTTGGATTAACATAGTGAGTTTATCTGTACTCAGTACAGCATAATTAGTTTTAGAACGAGAAGTTTCTTTTTTTGGTGCAGTTGGTACAGCTTTTTTTTCTGCTGTTTTCTTTGGTGCAGTAGCTTGTTGTTCTTCTAGTTCTTTTTGCATTTCTAATTTTTTTTCACGGTAATAGCTATAATCACCATTATATTGAGTTAATACACCATTTGATAATTCGCAAGTAAAATTAGTTACTTTATCTAAGAAATAGCGGTCATGTGATACGACGATAAATGTGCCAGGGAAAGCCATTATAGCTTCTTCGATGGCTTCTTTAGCAGGAATGTCGAGATGGTTAGTCGGTTCGTCGAGCACTAGGAAATTAGCACCGGTTAACATCAATTTTAAAAGTGCTAGGCGAGATTTTTCGCCACCGGATAAATCGCTTACGCGTTTATATACATCATCGCCTTTAAATAAAAATGAACCGAGACAGCTGCGAGCTTGTTCATCGTTTAAGCCGAAAGATGAAAGAATTTCATCAAAAACAGTGTTGGATGGAGTTAAACCTTCATGTTGTTGTGAATAATAACCGATTTTTACACGGCTACCAATTTTTATGCGGCCAGTAGGTGATTCTAATTCTCCGAGAATAAGGCGAAGTAATGTAGTTTTTCCAGCACCATTTGGGCCGACAATTGCAACACCATCACCGCGACGTATTAATAAAGATAGATGTTCAAAAATTTTGTGTGTATCAAAACTTACAGATACATCATCAAGTTCGAGTACGCGTTCAGCACATTCATCTGGTTTATGAAACATAAAGAAGTTAAATGAAGTTTTTGTTGGCGGTAAAATGATGCGTTCTAAGCGCTGTAATTGTTTTTCGCGACCGCGTGCTTGTTTTGCTTTAACGCCGGCTTTATAACGGCGAATAAATTCTTGTGTTTCACGAATGTGTTCTTGTTGCTTAGCGTATGCGGACTCCAAAGCAGCACGGCGTTGTGCTTTGACTTCCATTGCGGTAGTATAATTTCCGTCATATAAGACTGTTGTTTTATTATCTAAATCAAGAATTTTTGTTGCTACTTTGTCGAGAAAAAAGCGGTCATGCGAGATTAAGAGTACACCGCCTTTGTAACTGCTTAAAAATCCTTCAAGCCATTCAATCATTTCTATATCAAGATGGTTTGTCGGTTCATCGAGAAAAAGAAAATCAGGCTCACGCAAAAGTGCTTTAGCAAGGCAGATGCGAGTGCGCTGTCCACCGGAAAATAAAGAAGGGCTTTTATCAAAATCTTCTTCTTTAAAACCGAGACCAAATGCAACGCGACGCAAACGGCTTTCATAATCATAGCCACCGAGTTGTTCAAATCTATCGGAAATACGGCTGTAATCCTTCATCAATTCTTCCATTTGTTCATCAGTGGAAGCTTGTTCGATTTCTTTTTCAAGTTCTGTTTTCTGCACGCCTAAAGCTAAAATATCGGAAAAAGAGTCGAGTAATTCTTCATGAAGTGTTGCGTGTTTAAAGTCAAATTGTTGTTGCATATAGCCAATAGTATCAGCACTATCTATGCTGATACTACCATTATCATATTCTTCTAAGCCGAGTAAACAGCGCATTAAAGTTGATTTTCCTGCGCCGTTTGGACCTACAAAACCTATTTTATCGCCACGGGCTACATCAAAAGTTACATTATGAAATAATTCTTCTATACCGAAAGCTTTACCTAAATCTTTTATGCGTAAAATGCCCAAGTGAGTTCACGTCCTTAATTTCAGTATTGATTTATTTTTGATAGTCGAGACCTATATTTACTGTTGCTTGTCCTGGACTGCCACCTGACATAATTGTGCAGGTAAATGGCATACCATAAAAGCAATTTAATTCATTTTCATTAGCTGTGATGGTTGTGTGTTCACGCGATGAAGTATTACCTGTTTCAACGCTGGAGATTTTAAAGCCTTTATGTTTTAAGATATCAGCTACTTCAGCACCAGCTCCGTTTATACCACTGGAATTTATGACAAGTACAGTGATATCTTCATTTTTTACAGGAACAGGCTTTTCTTTTGCGTCTTTTTCTTCTGTAGAAGAGGTTTCTTCATCAGAATTATTGCCCATTTTTAATCCTTTTGGTAAGGATTTTTCATATTGAGTGATGGTTTGTTCTGTATCTTTTTGAGCTGCTTCATCAAGAGTTATATCCATATTTTGAGCAATGAGTTGACGTGTTTTGGCAATATCAGGTATCCAATAACTTATATCTTCTATATAAGCAGGTTTACCTGGAACCATTGTAGAATTTAGTCCATTTTGTTGAACTGTAGGTAGATCTGTCATTAGAGAAATCATTTTATCAATTGGCATATCTGTTTGAATTGCAGAAGAAATATTTTGAATGATTTCAGGTAATTTTGGAAGAATTGACGGAGAAATAATTTGACTCATAAAAGCTTTTATGAATTTTTGTTGGCGAGTAATTCGTCCGATATCCCCTTCGCCATCACGATAACGTACATACTGAATAGCTGTTTTTCCATCCATGTGTTGTTTGCCTGGATAAAGGTCGATTACAAGTCCCCCATCATCGTCCCAAGGGTCTTCATAGTACATTCTTTTTTCGACGTCAATATCTACGCCACCCACGGCATCAATGATTTTTTCAAAAGCATGGACATCTATCATTACATAATAATCTACGGGAACATTTAAAAAAGCTTCTACTGTTTTTTTAGTTAATTTATGACCGCCATAAGCGTAAGCGTGATTTATTTTATCATAATCATTTTTTTCAATATGAACACGAGTATCACGTGGTAAAGATAATAGTGAAGCTTTTTTATCTGCAGGATTATATGTAAGAACCATTAAAGTATCACTGCGACCAACATCATCAGCACGTCTGTCTACCCCCATTATCATTATATTTATAGCATTTGATTGCTGAGTGGTAACGGTAGGGGCAGCATCTTCATTATCATTTGTGTATAAATAATAAATTAAACCACCGATTAAAGCTACTAAGATGATGATGAGTGCAATTAAACGGTTGTAATTTTTTTTCTTAACATATTTTTTCTTAGGTGCAGAAGAATTTTTTTCAGAAGAGTGTTCTTCTTGCCACTTGCGACTTATCCACTCTGGAGTATCAGGCAAATCTAAAGTATTATCAGTATTATTTTCGTTAGAAATAGTGTTTGTTTCTGTTTTGTCGTTTGTGTCTATATCTGTTTTTTTGTCCAAGATAAAAAACTCCTAAATAATATAAGGTAAGCTAATTTTATTAACTTAGTTAGTATAACAAATATAAGGCATGTTTTCAATTTTCAATTTGTATTAATATTTATAAATATATCGTATAATAATTCAAAAACTAAGGCGTTTTTTTCGAGAATTATACAATTTATAAAATAAATTTTGCTTGATTTTTAATTGATAAACACTTATACTAAAAGCAGTAAACAGCTTTTTTGTTCTGACGTAGAATCATGTGCTTCTGGATAAAACGGCTTGGCTTAAATGAACCTTAAGGAGTTTTCTAAATGGATTTTCAAGACAAAACATTAGTATGTAAAGATTGTGGCAAAGAGTTTGTTTTTAGTGCAGGTGAACAAGCTTTTTATGCTGAAAAAGGATTTAAAAATGAACCGGCACGTTGCCATGAATGCCGTGATAAAAGACGTCGTGAACGTAATGGCGAAGGACAGCAACGTCAAATGTACACTGTAATATGTGCTGAATGCGGAAAAGAAACACAGGTTCCTTTTGAACCAAAAGGAGATCGTCCTGTTTATTGCCGTGACTGTTTTAATGCTAAACGTAATAAATAATTTGTCTTAACCGGCAAGGAGGCTCGGAAATTTCCGAGCCTTTTTTAAGGTTAAATGCAATAATAATTTATTAATATAAAAAAGAAAGGAAGTTACATAATGAGTAAAAAATTATTAACTTTATGTGCTCTTTGTATGTTCGCTGTAAGTGCACTTTTTGCTGGCTGTGGACAGAGTGGTTCTGATAAGGCAGCTTCAAGTGATGAAAAAGTATTACGTGTTGGTACGAATGCAGATTTTGCTCCATTTGAATTCCAAGATGAAAATGGTAGTACTGAATATCAAGGTTTTGATATGGATTTAATCAGAGCTGTAGCTAAAGAAATGGGTTATACAGCTGAAATTCAGAATGTTAACTTTGATGGTTTAATTCCTGCTATGGAATCTGGTAATATTGATATAATCGCTTCTGGTATGACTATTAATGACGAACGTAAAGGTCAGGTAGAATTCTCTGATCCTTATTATACTTCTGGTCTTACTATTGTTGTGCCAAAAGATAATAATGATATCAAAGGTTTTGCTGATTTGAAAGGTAAAAAAATTGCTGTACAAATTGGTACAACTAGCATGGAAGAAGCACAAAAAATTGAAGGTGCTGATGTAAAAGCTTTAAATAGTTCTGCTGATACATTCATGGAATTAAAAGCAGGTAATGTTGATGCTGTTATCAATGACCTTCCTGTAAATGATTATTACATTGCTAAAACTAAAGATACTGATGTAAAACGTTTAGATGATAAACTTACTTCTGAAGAATATGGTTTTGCAATGAAAAAAGGCAATACAGAATTAAAAGAAAAAGTAGATGCAGCATTAAAAACACTTAAAGAAAATGGTGAATATGACAAAATCTATGAAAAATGGTTTGGTACAAAACCTGCTAAATAATAGATTGTGTATTTGACATAGTAACCTATGAGGACACTGTCTGGTGGTCAGTGTCCTTTTTCTATAATAGAAGAAAGTGAGGAGGTTTTATTTTTGGATTTTAAATTTGATATTATTATCAATGCTTTTCCATTACTTATTGAAGGTGCTATTTTTACAATTCAAATTACAGCACTTAGTGTAGCAATTGGTATTATTATTGGTTTATTTGTTGGTGTTGCTCGTATTAGTAAAATAAAAATAGTTAAATGGTTAGCAGCTATTTATGTTGATTTTTTACGTGGAACTCCATTGTTGGTACAAATTTTCTTGATATATTTTGCTTTGCCAGTTTTGACAGGTATAAAAATGAATCCATTTGTAGCTGCTATTGCTGC
The DNA here is from genome assembly GCF_900187035.1 of Megamonas hypermegale. Taxonomy (NCBI): domain Bacteria; kingdom Bacillati; phylum Bacillota; class Negativicutes; order Selenomonadales; family Selenomonadaceae; genus Megamonas; species Megamonas hypermegale. Next base: position 1,399,913 of record NZ_LT906446.1, on the reverse strand, counting down.
TTGTAGTATTAATAGTGGTGCGTATGTAGCTGAAATTTTCAGAGCAGGTATACAATCTATAGATAATGGACAGATGGAAGCTGGTCGTTCTTTAGGTTTGTCATGGTTTCAAACAATGCGATATATAATTATTCCGCAAGCTTTTAAACGTGTAATACCACCATTAGGTAATGAATTTATTGCTTTATTAAAAGATTCATCATTAGTATCAGTTATTGGTTTTGAAGAATTGACACGTCGTGGTCAGTTAGTTATCGCTAGAACATATGCTTCATTAGAAATTTGGGTTTGTGTTGCTTTAATTTATTTAGTAATGACATTATCGATTTCTCGTTTTGTGGCATATTTAGAACGGAGGTACCAAATTGATGATAGAAATTAAAAATCTGCATAAATCTTTTGGACATGTAGAAGTATTAAAAGGTGTAGATGTTTCCATAGCAGAAAAAGAAGTAGTAGTTATTATAGGTCCAAGTGGTTCAGGTAAATCTACTTTACTTCGTTGTATGAATTATTTAGAAGAACCAACAAGTGGAGATATTACTGTGGATAATATGAAACTTGATAAACATGCTGACATTAATAAAATTCGTGAAAATATTGGCATGGTATTTCAACGTTTTAATTTGTTCCCACATATGACTGTGCTTGAAAATATCACACTTGCGCCAATGAAAGTACGTAAAATTTCTAAAAAAGAAGCAGTAGAAACAGCAATGGATTTATTACAACGTGTTGGATTAAAAGAAAAAGCCTCAGCTTATCCAAGTCAGCTTTCTGGTGGTCAACAGCAACGTGTTGCTATTGCTCGTGCTCTTGCTATGAAGCCTAAAGTTATGCTTTTTGATGAACCAACTTCAGCACTTGACCCAGAAATGGTTACAGAAGTTTTAGATGTTATGAAAAAATTGGCACAACAAGGCATGACAATGGTTGTTGTAACACATGAAATGGGTTTTGCTCGTGAAGTAGGTGACCGCGTATTATTTGTTGATGAAGGTCGTATTATAGAAGAAGGTACTCCAAAAGAAATTTTTGAAAATCCTAAGCAAGAACGTACAAAATTATTCTTGTCCAAAATTTTATAATGAAAAATCCTAATAAAATAGCTCAGAATATATCTGAGCTATGTTTTTTAGGTTGACAAATTTGATTTTTTTTGATAGAATTTTTTATTACCAGACGTATGAAGAATTAGCTAAGACGAGTCTTTGTACAGAAGCAAAAAACTATATGTTTTTTATTAGATTATTGTGTTAAAATAATCTTTGGGGATGGACATAAGCCCAGCAAAAAAGTATGTCATCAAGTAAATATCCTTGATTAATGTTGTAGATTTAATTCTATGACTTTATATATTTTTAGGAGTGAATGAGGTGTACAAAATGGAATATCTTTGGCAATTATAAAGCAAGGTCTTTAAAAAGAAAAAGTGCCTTGCCTTTTTAGCGTTAATAGAAGATATTTCTTATACAACATTCACATATTTTAATTAGTTTCAATTCGGTTTGAGGGGTGAAGATTTTAATGTTCAATCCTGTCTCAGTTGGTAAACGGACCAGGTATAGCTATGCCAAAATCAAAGAGGTTATGGATATGCCTCATCTTCTGGATATCCAGAGAAATTCTTATGATTGGTTTATGAAGGAAGGCTTACAGGAAATTTTCCATGATATTTCTCCTATTCAGGGATTTACTGGAAATCTTTCTTTGTCGTTTGAAGGTTTTTCTTTAGGAAAACCAAAATATGATATTGATGAATGTAAAGAACGTGATGTTACTTACGCTGCGCCTTTACGTGTTAAGGTGTGCCTGGTTAACAATGATACCGGAGAAGTAAAGAAACAGGAACTTTTCATGGGTGATTTCCCACTCATGACAGAAACAGGTACATTCATTATCAATGGTGCAGAACGTGTTATTGTAAGTCAGCTCGTTCGTTCACCAGGGGCTTATTATAGTGAAAATATAGACCCTACAGGAAAAAGACTTTATAATACTACGGTTATTCCTAACCGCGGTGCATGGATAGAGTTTGAAACAGATTTAAATGATGTTATTTCTGTTCGCCTTGACCGCAATCGTAAGTTGCCAGCTACAGTATTAATTCGTGCTTTGGGTTATGGTACAAATGATGCTATTTTGTCTTTATTTGATAATGATGAACGCATTAGAAACACTATTGACCGTGATACTACAGTAACAAAAGAAGAAGGTTTAGTTGAAATCTATAAAAGACAGCGTCCAGGTGACCCGCCAACAGTAGATAATGCTAAACAACTTTTAGAGCAACTCTTATTTGACCCAAAACGTTATGATTTAGCTACAGTAGGTCGTTATAAACTTACTAAAAAATTGGGTTGGAAACGTCGTATTTTAGGTAAAAAATTAGCTGAGCCACTTGTTGATAAAGAAACAGGTGAAGTTCTTGTTCCTGCCGATGTAATTATAGAATCTTCTATGGTAGAAAATATTACTGTAGAACAGGAAGCTGCAATTTTTGGAGAAGACGAACCAGCTATTGTTTATATTAAAGATAAAAATGATAATCGTATTAAGATGATTTGTTCACGTACTTTACCATATAGTCATCGTACGATTACTGTTAATGATATTATTGCTTCCATAAGCTATTTATTAAATTTGATGGATGGTCATGGTCATAAAGATGATATCGACCATTTAGGTAACCGTCGTATACGTTCTGTTGGAGAACTTTTACAAAATCAATTCCGTATTGGTCTTTCCCGTATGGAACGTGTAATCAGAGAACGTATGAATACACAGGATAATGATGTTATTACAGCACAAGCACTTGTAAATATTCGTCCTGTTGTAGCTGCAATCAAAGAATTCTTTGGTTCTAGCCAGTTATCTCAGTTTATGGACCAAAACAATCCACTTAGCGAACTTACACATAAACGTCGTTTATCCGCACTTGGTCCTGGTGGTCTTAGCCGTGAACGTGCAGGGTTCGAAGTACGTGACGTACACAACTCTCACTACGGTCGTATGTGTCCTATTGAAACACCAGAAGGTCCAAACATCGGTCTTATCGGTTCACTTGCAACTTATGCTCGTATCAATGAATTTGGCTTTATGGAAACTCCATATCGTAAAGTTGATAAAGTAAATAAAGTTGTAACAAATGAAGTTCGTTATTTAACAGCCGATGAAGAAGACGATTTAGTAATTGCACAAGCCAATGAACCACTTGATGAAAACAACTGGTTTAAAGCTAGCCGTGTAACAGCGCGTGTTCATGAAGAAACAATGCTTGTTGATGCTAACAGCGTTGATTACATGGACGTTTCGCCAAAACAAATCGTATCCATCGCAACAGCTATGATACCATTCCTCGAAAACGATGACGCGAACCGTGCACTCATGGGTGCGAACATGCAACGTCAGGCTGTTCCACTTTTCAGAACACAGGCTCCACTCGTTGGTACTGGTATGGAATATAAAGCAGCATGTGACTCCGGTGTTATGATACTTGCTAAACATGCAGGTGAAGTTGTACGTGCTACAGCTGACTTTATCGAAGTTCGCGCTGATGAAACAGGCGAAATCGACCATTATAAATTACAAAAATACATGCGTTCCAACCAAGGAACTTGCATAAATCAGGTGCCAATTGTTTATAAAGGCGACCATGTAGAAGCAAAAGAACCAATTGCAGACGGTCCAGCAACAGACCATGGTGAACTTGCACTTGGTTATAACGTAATCGTAGCTTATATGCCATGGGAAGGTTATAACTACGAAGACGCTATTTTGCTCAGTGAAAAACTTGTAAAAGAAGATATATATACTTCCATTCATATTGAAGAATATGAATGCTCCGCTCGTGATACAAAACTCGGACCAGAAGAAATCACTCAGGACATTCCAAACGTAGCAGAAGATGCGCTTAAAGACCTCGATGCTGATGGTATTATTCGTATCGGTGCAGAAGTTCGTGCAGGTGATATCTTAGTTGGTAAAGTTACACCAAAAGGTGAAACAGAACTCACGGCAGAAGAAAGATTACTTCGTGCTATTTTCGGTGAAAAAGCACGTGAAGTTCGTGATACATCTCTTCGTGTACCACACGGTGAATCTGGACGCATTGTCGATGTAAAAATCTTTACGCGCGCTCATAATGATGAATTGCCAGCTGGTGTAAACGAACTCGTTCGTGTATATATTGCTCAGAAACGTAAGATTTCTGTCGGCGATAAAATGGCTGGTCGTCATGGTAACAAAGGGGTTGTTTCCCGTGTTATGCGTGAAGAAGATATGCCATTCTTACCAGATGGTACACCAGTTAATATCGTGCTCAACCCATTAGGCGTGCCTTCTCGTATGAATATCGGTCAGGTTCTCGAAACTCATCTTGGTATGGCAGTTCGTGAACTCGGTATGCAGATTAAAGCTGGCGATCCAACAGTTGAAAAACGTTTGCGTGCTATTGGCTATGATTTTGATAAATATGGAATGCCAAAACCAGATGTTGCTGGTATTCACATCGCAACACCAGTATTCGATGGTGCTAAAGGTGATGAAGTATTTGAAACACTCAAAGCTTCTGGTTTCTCCGAAAATGGTAAAACTATTTTATATGATGGACGTACTGGTGAACCATTTGAAAATCCAGTTACTGTTGGTTGCGTGTATATGCTTAAATTACATCATCTCGTTGATGATAAAATCCATGCACGTTCCACAGGCCCATACTCACTTGTAACTCAGCAACCATTAGGTGGTAAAGCTCAGTTCGGTGGTCAGCGTTTCGGGGAAATGGAAGTTTGGGCACTTGAAGCATATGGCGCAGCTTATACACTTCAAGAAATATTGACAGTTAAATCCGATGATGTTGTTGGTCGTGTAAAAACTTATGAAGCCATCGTTAAAGGTGAAAACATTCCAGAACCAGGTGTACCTGAATCCTTCAAAGTATTGATTAAAGAATTACAAAGTATTGGTCTTGATATCAAAGTGCTTTCAGAAGATGCACAAGAAATCATGATTAACGATACTGATGATGATATCAATAATGAAGAAACAGCAAAAGAACTTGGTATGGATGCTACAGCTGCTAAAGAATCATATGGACAAGCTGTTAATACAGACGAAGTTTCCAATGAAAATACAGTTGATGATGATTACACAACTGATAATAATAATGATGCAGATAATGACATGGATGATGATGACATTATCGCTCATTTAGGTAATTTTGATACAGATGATGATTTTGATAAATAATCTGAATTTGAACGATTATTATAGATACAAGGCTGAAATTAGAGAAAGGGAGTGACAGCCCCTTGTTAGATGTAAACAATTTTGATTCAATGCGTATAGGACTCGCTTCTCCAGAAAAAATACGTGAATGGTCTTACGGTGAAGTAAAAAAACCGGAAACTATCAATTATCGTACATTAAAGCCAGAAAGAGATGGCTTATTCTGTGAAAGAATTTTTGGTCCAACACGCGATTGGGAATGCCACTGCGGTAAGTACAAACGTATCCGTTATAAAGGTATTATCTGCGACCGTTGTGGTGTTGAAGTAACTCGTGCAAAAGTACGTCGTGAACGTATGGGACATATAGAACTTGCTGCTCCAGTATCTCATATTTGGTATTTCAAGGGCATTCCAAGTCGTATGGGTCTTATTCTTGATATTTCACCTCGTTCTTTGGAAAAAGTATTGTACTTTGCTTCATATATAGTGCTTGACCCAGGCAATACGCCTCTTATTAAGAAACAGCTTTTATCTGAAAATGAATACCGTGAATGCTATAACAAATACGGTAATACTTTTAAAGTAGGCATGGGTGCTGAAGCTGTAAAACAGCTTTTAGAAGAATTAGACCTCGATAAAATGAATAAAGAATTGCGTGAAGAACTTCGTACATCTAGCGGTCAACGTAAAGTTCGTGCTATTCGTCGTTTAGAAGTAGTAGAAGCCTTCCGCAAATCTGGTAATAAACCTTCATGGATGATTTTAGATGTAGTTCCGGTTATTCCACCGGAATTACGTCCAATGGTTCAACTTGATGGTGGTCGTTTTGCAACATCTGACCTTAACGATTTATACCGTCGTGTTATCAATCGTAACAATCGTTTAAAACGTCTTTTAGAATTAGGTGCACCAGATATTATTGTTCGTAATGAAAAACGTATGCTTCAAGAAGCTGTTGATGCACTTATTGATAATGGTCGTCGTGGTCGTGCTGTAACTGGCCCTGGCAATCGTCCTCTTAAATCTTTAAGTGATATGCTTAAAGGTAAACAAGGTCGTTTCCGTCAGAACCTTCTTGGTAAACGTGTTGACTATTCTGGTCGTTCTGTTATCGTTGTTGGTCCAGAACTTAAATTACATCAGTGTGGTTTACCAAAAGAAATGGCTCTTGAATTATTCAAACCATTCGTTATGAAAAAACTTGTAAACTCTGGTTTAGCACATAATATAAAATCTGCAAAACGCATGGTAGAACGTGTTCGTCCAGAAGTTTGGGATGTACTTGAAGAAGTTATTAAAGAACATCCAGTACTCTTAAACCGTGCCCCTACGCTTCACCGCTTAGGTATTCAGGCATTTGAACCAGTTCTCACAGAAGGTCGTGCATTAAAACTTCATCCACTCGCTTGTACAGCATATAATGCTGACTTCGATGGTGACCAGATGGCTATTCACTTACCACTTTCTGCTGAAGCACAAGCAGAAGCTCGTATCTTAATGCTTGCTGCTAACCATATCTTAGCTCCAAAAGATGGTGGTCCAATTATCGTTCCTACACAGGATATGGTACTTGGTTCTTATTATTTAACAATTCTTCGTCCAAATGCACAGGGTGAAGGAAAAATATTCACTGGTATAAATGAAGCTATTTTAGCTCATCAACATAAAGAACTCCATTTACAAGCACTTATTCAAGTTCGCTTAGATGGTTATGGACTCGTAAAAACTACACTTGGTCGTATGATTTTCAACGAAATTCTTCCACCAGAAATTCGCGATTTCTACCAAGTAACAAAAGTTTCATTAGAAGCAGATACACCAGAACAGCGTGAAGCTATTGTAAATAGCTTAAAAGGCAAGAAAATGGCTGAACCTATCGTTGATAGCGAAGGCAAAGAACTTGTTCCTGCTGATATGGCTGTAGAAGCTACTCATGTTAAAGCTATTTTAGCAAGTGATGCTAAAGTTGCTATCGTTCATGGTGGTAATAGCGGTCAGTGGTATCTCGGATTTAAGACTGGTAAAAAAGAACTTGGTAAACTTGTTGCAAGATGCTTTGATACTTTTGGTAGCTCTAAAACTGCTGAAGTTATCGATAGCGTTAAAAACTTGGGTTATCATTATGCTTGCCTTGCAGGTATGACAGTTGCTATCTCCGATATCATCGTTCCACCAGAAAAGAAAGAAATCTTGGCTGCTACAGAAAAAGTTGTTAACCGTGTTGAACGTGACTATAACCGTGGTCTTATCACTGAAGATGAACGTTATAAGAAAGTTATCAAACTTTGGAGCGATGCTACAGATGACGTTGCTGATGCCATGATGGCAAACATGGATACATTCAATAATATATTCATGATGGCTGACTCCGGTGCCCGTGGTAACAGACAGCAGATGCGTCAGCTCGCTGGTATGCGTGGTCTTATGGCTGACCCATCTGGTAAAATCATCGACTTACCAATCAAAGCTAACTTCCGTGAAGGTCTTACAGTGTCTGATTACTTTATTTCTTCTCATGGTGCACGTAAAGGTCTTGCCGATACAGCTCTTAGAACGGCTGACTCTGGTTACCTTACTCGTCGTCTTGTTGACGTTGCGCAAGATGTCATTGTACGTGAAGAAGACTGTGACGTTGTAGGTATTAATCTCGTTCGTGAACGTGCAAAACTTGCAACATCTTCCGTTGCTGCTATTAAAGAATTAGGCGATAGCTTAAAAGGTCGTATTTTGGCACAAGACGTTATTAGTCCAAAAACAAATGACGTACTTTATCCTGCTGATACAACTCTTGATGAAGCAGCACTCGAAGCTATCGGTGAAAATGGTGTAGGTGAAATTGTTCTTAAAGGTTCTGCTATTTATGAAGGTCTTAACTCCATGTCTACAGAAGTTATCACTCTTGGTGCTCCAGAAGAACAAGTTCGTAAGACACTCAAAAAATCTATGATGCGTGAAATGCTCGGTAAAAATACTACTGATGCTGTTTATGATAGCACTGGTAAAGAAATTATCCCAGCAAATACACCACTCACAGAAGAATATATCGAAGCTGTTTTAAATAGTGATGCTAAAGAAGTAAAAGTTCGCAACAATAATGTTCGTGGTATCGCTGTTGAAGCTATAAAAGAAGGTTCAGCTATCATTGAATCCTTGAAAGACCGTATCGTTGGTCGTGTATTGGCTGAAGATATCATCGACCCTGCTACAGGTGAAAAGATTGCTTCTCTCAACGAAACAGTAACACCAAAATTGGCTGATGCTATTTGCAAAGTTCGTGAAAAAGTTACAATCCGTAGCGTACTCACATGTAAATCTCAGCTTGGTGTCTGCATCAAATGCTATGGCCAAGACCTTGCTACAGCAAATGAAGTTGAAGTCGGCGAAGCAGTTGGTATCATCGCAGCACAGTCTATCGGTGAACCAGGTACACAGCTCACAATGCGTACATTCCACTCCGGTGGGGTTGCCAGTGATGAAGATATCACACAAGGTTTGCCACGTGTCGAAGAATTGTTCGAAGCAAGAAAACCAAAACATCATGCTATTATTGCTGAAATTGCTGGTACTGTTCTTGTTTCTGAAGAAAATGAAATGCGTGTTGTAACTATCACTCCAGATGATGGCGAATCCAGAGAATACTTAATTCCATACGGTTCTCGTCTCACTGTTAAGAGCGGTGATAAAATTAAACCGGGTGATAAAATCACTGAAGGTTCCGTTAACCCACATGATATATTACGTATCTGCGGCTTAGGCGAAACACAGCGTTACCTTGTATATGAAGTACAGAAAGTATACAAATCACAAGGTGTTGGTATCAACGATAAACACATTGAAGTTATGGTTCGTCAAATGCTTCATAAAGTTAAAATTGAAGACTCTGGTGACACTGATTTCTTACCAGGTGAATATATTGATATCAATAGCTTTGAATCTGCAAATGCTAAAGCTATCGAAGATGGCGGACTTCCAGCAGTAGCTCGTCCAATTCTTCTCGGTATTACAAAAGCTTCCTTGGCAACAGACTCCTTCTTATCTGCTGCTTCCTTCCAAGAAACAACTCGTGTTCTTACTGATGCAGCAATTAAAGGTAAAGTTGACCCTCTCATCGGTCTTAAAGAAAATGTTATTATCGGTAAACTCATTCCAGCTGGTACTGGTATGAGCAGATATCGTAATATCAAAGTTCAACCATTAGACGAAGATGATGAAAAAGATGAAGCAGAAGTAACAACTGAAGCTAAATAAATACGTTTTATAAATTGAAATACTGTCGACATTTTTGTCGGCAGTATTTTTTTTGCACTTGCATTATGTGATAAAATAATACGTGTATATATTTAAGGAGGTATGCAATTTGAATGTAGCACAAGCTAAAGTGGGAGTTTCTTATATAGTAAATAAAATTAATTTGACAGGAGCTTTAGAACGTCGCTTAGAAATGTTGGGCATGACAAGTGGCGTCAAATTAGAAGTTCTGAATAAAAAAAATCATGGAGCAGTGATTTTAAAAGTTAGGGGAACACGTTTTGCCGTAGGCAGAGAGATTGCTGAAGCAATTGAAATAGGAGGAAACAAAGATGAATAAAGATGTACATGTGGCGTTCATTGGTAATCCAAATTGCGGCAAAACTACATTATTTAATGCGTTTACGGGTGCTCATTTAAAAGTGGCAAATTGGCCAGGTGTTACAGTTGAAAAAAAAGAAGGCGCAATGCGTTTTCATGATAAAAATTATAAATTAGTTGACCTTCCAGGTATTTATAGTCTTACTTCGTATACGATGGAAGAAAAAGTTTCACGTCAATATATTTTAGATGATGAAGTGGATATAGTTGTTGATGTAGCAGATGCCTCTTCTTTAGAACGTAATTTATATTTAGTACTTCAACTTATTGAACTTGGAAAACCAATGGTATTGGCACTTAATATGATGGATATTGTAGAAGAACGTGGCATGGATATTGACTTGCACCGTTTACCAGAAATGCTTGGTATTCCAGTTGTTCCAGTCAGTGCACGCAAAAAAAGAGGCTTGGAAATTTTGATGCATGCTGTAGCGCATCATCAAGGACGTAAGCCTAATGATAGAATAGAACATCAGCATGAAGAACAGGAACTTTCCAGTAAACATCGCCATAATCATCATAAAGATTGCGTTGTAGTTTACAGTGATGAAATAGAAGATAAGATAGATATAGTTGAAGATGCACTGCGTGAAAAATATGGTGAATTGCCTAATATGCGTTGGCATGCAATTAAAGAATTAGCACAAGATGCAGAAATAACGAAAAAATATCCGCTCGATTTGCCTGATGTATTAGATAGAAGTTATGAAAAGGACATCATTAAACAAAAATACGATTTAATTGAAGAAATTGTTCAAGAAGTACTTGTAAACAAAGATAAAAAGACTCAAGCTACGGATAAAATTGATAAATTTCTCACACATCCTATTTGGGGCGTGCCGATATTTTTAGCAATCATGGCATTTATTTTCTTTTTAACGTTTACAATAGGTGATATATTCAAAGAATATTTAGTAGAAGGCATAGATTTTGTAAGTACAAATTTAACTATGCTATTAGATAGTATACATGCAAGTCCTGTAATATCATCATTATTGATTGATGGGGCTATAGCCGGTGTAGGCGGTATTTTGGCATTTTTGCCGAACATATTCATTTTGTTCTTAGCGCTTGCAGTATTAGAAGATAGTGGATATATGTCGCGTGTTGCCTTTGTAATGGATGGTATCATGGGAAAAGTCGGTTTGTCTGGTAGAGCTTTTATTCCATTGTTATTAGGTTTTGGATGTTCTGTGCCTGCAATCATGGCTTCAAGAGCATTAGAAGACCCAAGGGATAGACTTAAAACAATATTGGTTACGCCGTTTATGTCCTGTAGTGCTCGTTTGCCGATTTACATTTTATTTTCAGGTATGTTTTTCCCAGATAATGCAATGCTTGCAGCATTTTCTATGTATATATTAGGTATTGTAGTAGCTATAGTAATGGCTAGAATTTTTTATAAATTGGACAAACCTACTGAAAAAAATGTGCTTTTAATCGAATTGCCAGAATATAAATCACCAAATGTAGCGTCAATTTTCTTTTATGCTTGGGAAAAAGTAAAATCATATTTATCTAAAGCAGGTACGACAATTTTCGTGGCTTCAATAATCATATGGTTTATCTTGAACTTCAATTTTGATGGCATGGTAAATATAAATGATAGCTTTGGTGCTTCTATCGGTAAATTCTTAGCACCGCTTTTAATTCCAGCAGGTTTAGGATTATGGCAAATCGTAGTAGCACTTATTTCTGGACTTGCAGCAAAAGAAGTTGTCGTAGCTAGTTTGAGCGTGCTTTATGGTATTAGTAATATCAATTCTAGCGAAGGCATGAGCTATATGGTATCACAATTAGCACAGGTAGGTTTTACTCAGCTCAATGCATATGTATTGATGATATTCTGCTTATTATACACACCATGTATAGCAAGTATAGTTACGATAAAGAAAGAAACGAATTCCACTAAATGTATGATGTTTTCAATCGTATTTCAATTGATAGTAGCTTATATCGTATCAACAATTGTATATCAGATTGGCAGTATATTATTAAATTAAATTATCGTTTTTTAGATAATAAAAACAGCATTATATATCTATAAAAAAGATATTTGATGCTGTTTTTATTCATATATATGTTTATAAATTATTTTGATATAACGATAAAATGTAAATAATTTGCTATTATAATAATTATTTAGTAAATTTTATATCTTTTTTATTGAAATATTTCTAAATATAACTTATAATAAAACTTGTTTGATTTAGAAAGTTGTATTTTGTTATAACAAGTTGTAATACAACATTAGAGTTGATAAAACAAGTGTTAATTCTAATATGAAAAAGGGGTAGTTAAAACATGACAGACATCAATACTTTATCCGTTAATGCTATTCGTGTATTAGCAGCTGACGAAGTGCAGAAAGCAAACTCTGGTCATCCAGGTCTTCCACTCGGTTGTGCTCCTGTTGCTTACGAACTTTGGGGCAAACATATGAAACACAATCCTAAAAACCCTAAATGGGCAAATCGTGACCGTTTCATTTTATCCGGTGGACATGGTTCTTCCATGCTCTATGCACTTTTACATTTATTCGGCTATGGCTTAACAAAAGAAGACCTCGAAAACTTCCGTCAAGATGGCTCTTTAACTCCAGGTCATCCTGAATATGGTCATACTGTAGGCGTTGAAGCAACAACTGGCCCTCTCGGTGCTGGTATGGGTATGGCAGTTGGTATGGCTATGGCAGAAGCTCATTTGGCTGCAACTTTCAATAAACCAGATTTCCCAGTTGTTGACCATTATACTTATGTACTCGGCGGCGACGGCTGCATGATGGAAGGCATTTCCTCTGAAGCTTTCTCCTTAGCTGGTACACTCGGACTTAATAAATTAATTGTTATCTACGATAGCAACCAAATTTCTATCGAAGGTAGCACAGATATCGCTTTCACTGAAAACGTACAAAAACGCATGGAAGCATTTGGTTTCCAGACTATCACAGTTGAAGATGGTAATGATTTAGCAGCTATCGGCAAAGCTATTGAAGAAGCAAAAGCTGATAAAACACGTCCTTCTTTCATCACTGTTAGAACTCAAATTGGTTATGGCTGCCCAGCAAAACAGGGTAAAGCTTCCGCTCATGGTGAACCTCTTGGCGTAGACAACGTAAAAGCTATGAAAGAATTCTTAGGCTGGCCAAGTCAGGAACCATTCTATGTTCCAGAAGAAGTATATGATAACTATAAAGCACTCGCTGCTGAAGGTGCAAAAGCTGAAGAAGCTTGGAACGCACTTTTTGCTGATTACTGTGCAAAATATCCAGAATGCAAAGCTTTATGGGATAAATTCTTCGGTGAAGTTGATGCACAAGCTCTCTTAAATGATGAAGAATATTGGGCATATGAAGATAAAGCTGTAGCAACTCGTGCTCTTTCTGGTACAATGATTAACCGCTTAAAAGATAGATTACCAAATCTCTTTGGTGGTAGTGCTGACCTTGCACCATCTAATAAAACTCATATGAATGATGTAGGCGATTTCAGCAAAGATGATTATCTTGGCAGAAACTTACATTTCGGTGTACGTGAACTCGCTATGACAGCTATCGTAAATGGTATTGAACTTCACGGTGGCTTAAAAGCTTACGGTGCTACATTCTTCGTATTCAGTGATTATACAAAACCAATGCTCCGTTTAGCTTCCTTAATGAATTTACCTATCACAATGGTATTCACTCATGATAGTATCGGTGTTGGTGAAGATGGTCCTACACATGAACCAATTGAACAGTACGCTATGCTTCGTTCTTTACCAAACTTCAATTTATTCCGTCCTGCTGATGCTACAGAAACAGCTGCTGGTTGGTATCTCGCTGTAACTAGCAAAACAACTCCTACAGGACTTGTTTTAACTCGTCAGAACTTACCACAACTTCCAGGTAGCTCTAAGGAAGCATTAAAAGGCGGCTATGTAATCGCTGACTCTACAAAAGAAACTCCAGATGCAATCATCATTGCAACAGGTTCTGAAGTATCTTTAGCTTTAGATGCTAAAGCAGAATTAGCAAAAGAAAATATTGATGTTCGCGTTGTAAGTATGCCTTGCATAGACTTATTTGAACAACAATCTGCTGAATATAAAGAAGCAGTTCTTCCAAAAGCTATTCGTGCTCGTGTAGCTGTAGAAGCTGGTACTGACTTTGGTTGGGGTAAATATGTAGGTTTAGATGGCGCAGTTGTAACAATGCATGGTTTCGGTGCATCTGCTCCAGCAGCAACATTGTTCAAAAAATTCGGCTTCACTGTTGATAATGTAGTAAAAACAGTTAAATCCGTACTTTAATATTTAAGATATATTAATAAAAAAGGCGATTGCTTTAGCAATCGTCTTTTTTTTATAATTGTATTTTTTAGGGTTGAATTTTGTGCTGAATGTAGTATACTTAGCGTAAGTTTATTTGAATAATTATAAATAAACGAATTTTATGTTTAGCACAACAAAGATACTGTGCAAGGAACAAGGGGATGTTAATGAATAGTTTTAAACTGACAAAAGAAAATGCTGAAATGTTGGCAAGCCAATATGCTACACCGATGGAGGTTATATCTATAAAGCATATTGAGGCAAATTACAAATTATTGCAGGAGCATATTCCAAGGCTAAAAATTTATTATGCAATTAAAGCCAATCCTGCAACGTGTATTTTAGAAAAATTACGAGATTTAGGCAGTAATTTTGATGTAGCTTCAGATGGAGAAATTGAAAAATTAGAAAAGCTGAAAATTTCAGGAGAGCGCATGATATATGCCAATCCTGTTAAATCTCAGAAAGGATTGGAAGCTGCCAAAAAAGCCGGCGTTAAGCGTATGACTTTTGACAGTAAAACTGAAGTAGATAAAATTGTAAAATATGTACCGAATGCAGAAGTTTTGGTGCGTGTTAAAATCAATCAATCTGATGCAGTTGTAAATTTAAATATTAAATCTGGTGCTGATGAAACTGATATTATTGAATTGTTGCAATATGCAAAACAAAAAGGTTTAAAAGCTGTAGGAATTTGTTTTCATGTAGGCAGTCAAACTCATTCAGCACAGGTTTATTTAAGTGCTTTTAAATTGGTGCGAGGCTTGATAGATAAGGCGCGTCAAAATGGAATTGATATAAAATATATAGATATAGGTGGAGGTCTGCCAGCTCCTGCATTGCAAAATGATGTCGATGCTATTAAAATAATGACAGATATCAATAAATGTATTGAAAAATATTTTGCTGATGTAGAAGTATGGGCAGAACCAGGACGCTATATTTGCGCTAGTGCTGTAAATATTTTGATGTCAGTAATCGGCAAACAACAGCGTAGTGGTCGTGATTGGTACTATGTAGATGACGGAATATATGGTTGCTTTTCGGGTAAGCTCTTTGACCATTGGGATTATGATATACGTTCATTTAAAAATGGCGAAAAAACAGTGGCAACTTTAGCGGGGCCAAGTTGTGATTCGCTGGATATCGTAAAAAATGAAATGTATTGTTCAAAATTAGAAATGGGTGATTTGCTTATTGCAGTAAATGCAGGAGCATACAGTAGAGTATCAGCTACGACTTTTAATGGTTTTAGTTTACCAAGGACTGTGGTTTGGAAAAAATAAAGAGAGGAGGAAATGCTATAAAGCTAGGAACTTTAATTAATTTAATCGTTATTTTGCTGGTTTTAGGTGTGGTATTTTTGTTGATGTCACCAGAAACAGACACGAAGATGTCAGCTCTTAGTGAAATAACAATCGGTGCTTTAGTTGTATTCATTGTTGTTACACTCATACGTATGATAATAGGAAATAGAAAAAAATAATCAGTAGAAATAAAAAATCCCAAGAGTTATCTCTTGGGATTTTTGCATTGATAAATATTTTTGCTTGAATTATTTTTTCATACCGAAGCGTACGATTACATAACTTATTTCATATAAAAGTATCATCGGAATTGCAATCATACATTGTGAAAAAATATCTGGAGTTGGTGATATAACAGCACCGATTACAAATGTTAAAAATATAACAATGCGTTGTTGTTTTGCCAAAAACTTAGAAGAAACAATACCAACTTTTGCAAGTAGAATAATAGCCAATGGCAATTCAAAAATAAAGCCAAATGGCAGTAAAAAGGCAATGACAAAGTCAAAGTATTGTTTTATAGAAAACATTGGCTGTAATTCTTGTGTACTAAAACCTACGAGAAATTTAACTGCGGCAGGTAGTACCAAGAAGAAAGAAAATGCAATACCTGCTAAAAACAAAATTAAGGAAACAGGCACGATAACAGAAAGAAGATATCGTTCCATACCGATTAAGGCAGGTAGTACAAATCGCCAAATTTGATATAATACAACTGGTAATGCAATCAGAAAACCGACAAAAATAGCGACTTTTATATAAGTAAAAAATGCCTCTGCTGGTTGCATATAATAGAGCTTACCAGCAGGGCCTGTTAAAAGATGCATTATATCTTCAATGAAATAATAGGCAATACAACTGCCTATACCGATTGCAATAAGTGAACGAATAAGTCGTTTACGTAATTCTGTAAGATGAGCAATAATAGACATACTGCCATCATTAGTTGTATTACTTTGAGATGTTGTTTCTGTACTTGGTAAATTGACAGCATCAGAAACTGTTGCTGTATCAGAGGTGGGTTTATTCATATCTTCAGACATAATAAACTACCTCACTTTTTTGTTGTTGTTTCTTCATCTTTTTTAGCATCATTTTTTGCTTCGATTGTTTTTGTATCGTTTTCAGTAGAAGCAGAGCGAAATTCGCGAATACTTTTACCTACAGCTTTTCCGATTTCTGGTAATTTCCCAGGACCGAAAATTACTAGAGCAATTACTAAAATTAAGATTAATTCAGGAATACCTATGCTAGGAAACATTAAAATCACCTTTCTTATCTATAATTAAAATTTAGGATAATGGAAATTATTTATTTTCACTTTTTGTTTCAACTTTTGTTTCCACCGTAGTTGGTTTAGCTACTGTATCAGTTGTTTTTGTGATTGTTGTCGTTGTACTAGTAGTTGAACTAACAGTAGTAGCGCTGTCTTTATTTTCAGCAGTTTTTGCAGTGGTTTGTATGTTTTCTTGCATAAAAACAGGTGGTACAGATGGTTGGTTTGGATTAGCTGGATTAGGTGGTGTAGGCGTGATAGAGCCATTAGAAGGCGTTTCATTGATTGAGTTAGAAAACTCAGAAGAAGCCTTTTTAAATTCTTGAAGCCCTTTACCTACGGCACGGCCTATTTCAGGTAATTTACCTGGACCAAAAATTACCAAACCAATAATCAAAATTAAAATAAGTTCAGGAAAACCAATTCCAAACATGTTTATTCACCTCGTTAATAATCACGTTTACCGATAAAATCGGCGATTGCGTCAAAAGATTTATGCACAGATGATGGTATATTGTTAGGTATAATAGCATGAGCACGATTTAAAAATTCGTTTACCTTTGTTTTAGCAAATTCAATACCATCAGATTGTTTTACGATATCAATAGCTCGTGTTAAATCTTCATGTGTCATTTGACGATTTTCAATAATATTTTTTAATTCTTCAGCATTAGAGCTGTGTTTATAAGCGTAGATTACAGGTAGTGTAATGACTCCTTGTAAGATATCATTACCGGCTGGTTTACCTATTTTTTTTGAACTGGAAGTCAAATCTAAAATATCATCAACAATTTGAAAAGCCATGCCAATACAGTAACCGTATTCACGAAGTGCTTTAATATTTTCTTCAGGTTGTTTTGCTACAATAGCACCAAGTTCGCAACTTACAGCAATGAAATTGGCTGTTTTCTTAGCAATTCGGTCATAGTAAACATCAAAATCTTCTGGGATGCTGTAGCCAAAATGATTTTGTAAAATTTCACCTTCACTTAAATCGCATACGATAGAAGCTAGTAGTTCAGAAATTCTTGGACCATAATCATTTTTAGCAATAGCAGCAAATGCTTTAGCAAATAGATAGTCACCAGTTAAAACCGCTATATTATTACCCCATTTGGCATTAGCTGTAGCACTTCCACGGCGGGTAGATGCATTATCTAGTACATCATCATGTACCAGCGAAGCTGTATGAATCATTTCAATAGCCATAGCAAGAGGCATAGAATAATTTTTATCTACATTATCGCTGCTTTTCGTAGCTAGAATATATAAAGCTGGACGAATTCGTTTTCCGCCAGAACTTATGAGATGGCGACCAATATCTGTAATAAGTTCTACAGGGGATTCAACAGTTTCATATAATAGGTCTTCTAGCGATGATAAGTCCTTTTTTATAATGTAAAACATCTTATTGGTTGTCAACAAACTATATCACCTACAAATTATAAATACTAACTTAATTAAGTTTACTACAAAAGTATCATATTCGTAAACAATCAAGATGAAAAAAATATGAAAAACAATCAAATCTATTTTTATTTTATTTATTATAGTTAACTTTAAGTCAAGTATTTTATGAAATATGATATAATAATAGTACATATTAAGAAGGTGTTATTTTGAAAGAGTTAATTTTATTAGGTACTGGCAATGCTATGGTTACAAAATGTTTTAACACATGTTTCGCTATTCATTTAGATGATGAATATTTTCTAGTAGATGCTGGTGGCGGAAATGGAATTTTATCCCAATTAGAAAAAGCAAATGTAGATATGAGATGTATTCATCATATGTTTGTAACACATGCGCATACTGACCATGTACTTGGCGTTATTTGGGTAATTCGTAAGATTGCTACACTTATTAATCAAGGTAAATATGAAGGAAAGTTTCATATTTATTGTCATGATGTATCAAAAAATGTAATAGAAACTATTGCTAAATTGACTTTGAAGAAAAAAGACTTGGCACAATTAGGCAAAAATATCGTATTTCATGAAGTTACTGATGGACAACAAGTAGAAATTTTATCTATGCATGTTATTTTCTTTGATATTTTATCGACAAAAGCAAAGCAATTTGGTTTCTGTGCTGATTTTGATGATGGTTCTTCTTTGTGTTGTTTAGGTGATGAACCGTATAATGAAGTTTGTAGACTTTATGCTGAAAATGCTGATTGGCTTCTTGCTGAAGCTTTCTGTTTATATGCGGATAGAGATATTTTTAAACCGTATGAAAAACATCACAGTACAGTAAAAGAAGCTTGTGAACTGGCTGAAAAATTGAATGTTAAAAATTTAGTTTTGTATCATACAGAAGATAAGCATATTGAAAACCGTAAAGAATTGTACACGCAAGAAGGCAGACAATATTATTATGGAAATCTGTTTGTACCGAATGATTTAGAACGTATTAATTTAAATTAAATATGAAAAATATTTCACTCTTGATTTATTCATAGTAAAGTGCTATGATGTGTTTAGTGAAAAAAATCAATATGGACAGTCTTTGGGGCAGGGTGCAAATCCCTACCGGCGGTATAGCCCGCGAGCATGATGCATGATTTGGTGAAATTCCAAAGCCGACAGTATAGTCTGGATGAGAAAAGATTGGTTTAGTTTATAAATGGATATTTATAAATTCAAGAGCTTTATAGGCTGTTATTTGCATTTGCATTTAACAGCCTTTATTTTTTGCAATCACCACTTAGACTGAAAAATGAGGTGATAATTTGAGCTATAATGAAAAATTTATGCGTTTAGCATTGGAACTTGCAGCAAATGCTACGGGGAGAACATCTCCTAATCCATTAGTTGGTGCTGTCGTTGTAAAAGACAATCGCGTTGTAGGTGCTGGCTGGCATCGTAAAGCAGGCACACCACATGCAGAAGTTCATGCATTAAGACAAGCTGGTGAACTGGCACGCGGTGCAGAAGTTTATGTTACATTAGAGCCATGTTCACATTATGGGAAAACACCGCCATGTGCAAAAACATTAGTTGAAGCTGGTGTAAAAAAGGTATATGCGGCGCTTTTAGACCCAAATCCTAAAGTTGCTGGAAAAGGTTTTAAAATCTTACAAGAAGCTGGTATTGAAGTTGAATACGGTTTCTTAGAAGATGAAGCAAGACGACAAAATGAAGTCTTTTTGAAATGGATTGAACATAATAAACCATTTATTGCGATGAAAGCTGCCATGACTTTAGATGGGAAAATAGCGACAGCTACAGGGCAGTCTAAATGGATAACGAATGAAACTTCTCGTGCTTATGGATATAAATTGCGCGATATATATGATGGAATTATGGTGGGAATTAACACAGTAAAAGAAGATAATCCATCTCTTACAGCTCGCGTAGAAGGCGGGAAAAATCCTATTCGCATTGTGCTTGATAGTTCTTTAGATATAGATTTAAATGCTAATATCATCATAGATAAAGCAGCACCGACAATAATCGCTATGACAGATAGAGCAGAACGCGCTAAAGTTAGTGCATTAGAAAAAATGGGTATACAAGTATTGATTGTAGATAAAGATGAAGATAATCGAGTTGATATTGTAAAATTACTAGATATCTTAGGTCAGCAAAAAATCTGTAGTATTCTAGTAGAAGGTGGAGCAACACTGCATGGCAGTTTAGTGGAAAAAGGCTTAGTTGATAGAGCGTATTTCTTCATTGCACCTAAAATTATCGGTGGAGCAATGGCGAAAAGTCCAGTTATGGGCAAAGGCATTTTGAATTTAAATCAGGCTTTAGAGCTTGATGAAATGGAAATAGAAAAATTAGCTGGAGATATTTTAATCACAGGAAAAGTAAAACGATGAGGAAGTGATGAAATGTTTACAGGCATAATTGAAGAAATCGGTATTATTAGAAATATTGTAAAAGGTTCGCGTTCTATAAAATTGACTATTACAGCAAAAAAAGTATTGGAAAATACTAATTTAGGCGATAGTATCGCTGTAAATGGTGTTTGTTTGACTGTTACTGCACTTGGAAAAGATGGTTTTACTGCTGATGTAATGCCAGAGTCCATGTCAAAGACTAATATGGGCAGATTAAAACCAGGCGATAGAGTTAATTTAGAAAGAGCGTTGACTTTATCTAGTAGGCTTGGCGGTCATATCGTCAGTGGTCATATCGATGGCGTAGGCGATATCATAAATATGGAAAAAGATGATAATGCAGTACGTGTAACGTTGACTTCTGTGCCTAAAGTTATGAAGTATATCGTATCAGAAGGTTCAGTAGCGCTTGATGGTGTAAGTCTTACCGTGGCACATTTAGGGGATAATGATTTTACTGTTTCATTAATTCCACATACAGCACAAGTGACAACTTTACTTGATAAAAAAGTTGGCGATAAATTGAATATTGAAAATGATGTAGTCGGTAAATATGTAGAACGTCTATTGAGTTTTTCAGATAAAGATAAAGTTGTAGAAAAAAATTCAGCAATCAGCTTAAAATTTTTACGTGAAAATGGTTTTTAGAAAAGAGGTATAACTATGGATTTTAAATATAATACAGTTGAAGAAGCTATTGAAGCATTTAAACAGGGACAAATGGTACTTGTAACTGATGATGAAGATAGAGAAAATGAAGGCGATTTAATCGTTGCAGCTGAAAAAGCTACACCAGAAGTAATCAATTTTATGGCAACTCATGCTAAAGGTTTAATTTGCGTACCAATGTCAGGCGAATTGATTGCAAAAGCTGGCTTAGAACAAATGGTCAGCCATAATACAGATAATCATGAAACTGCTTTCACAGTATCTGTCGATGCTAAAGATACAACTACTGGTATTTCTGCATTTGAAAGAGCAAGAACAGTTGAAGCTTTAATCAGTGATGATGTAAAACCAGAAGATTTACGTCGTCCAGGTCATATGTTTCCACTTCGCGCTGTAGAAGGTGGCGTACTTTGCCGTACAGGACATACAGAAGCTACTGTAGATTTAGCTAAACTTGCGGGACTTAAACCAGCAGGACTTTGCTGTGAAATCATGAAAGAAGACGGTCATATGGCACGTACACCAGATTTAATTGAATTTGCTAAAAAACACAATCTCGTATTTATTACAGTAGCTCAGCTTATCGCATATCGCAAAGCTACAGAAAAAATGGTTGAAAGAGTAGCAGAAGCAGATTTTCCAAATAAATTCGGTCATTTTAGAGTTATAGCTTATAGCAGTAAATTAGATGATAAATGTCATTTAGCTGTTGTTAAAGGCGATGTGCGTGGCAAAAAGAACGTATTAGTGCGTGTTCATTCTGAATGTTTGACTGGCGATGTATTTGGCTCTATGCGTTGCGACTGTGGCGACCAGCTTCACTTAGCTATGGAAAAAATCGAAGCAGAAGGAGAAGGCGTATTACTTTATTTGCGTCAAGAAGGCAGAGGAATAGGCTTAGCTAATAAAATAAGAGCATATGCTTTGCAAGACCAAGGCAAAGATACTGTAGAGGCTAATATTCTTTTAGGCTTTGCACCAGATTTACGTGAATACGGTATTGGTGCGCAGATTTTAGAAGATTTAGGACTTACAAGCATTCGCTTATTAACAAATAACCCAGCTAAAAGAGCAGGACTTGAAGGTTTTGGTTTGAAAATTGTAGAACGTGTACCGCTTCAAATTCCAGCTAATGAATATGATGAAAAGTATTTAAAAGTAAAAAAAGAAAAAATGGGACATCTCCTTAAATAAGTTATTTTATAAAAAAATAAATACAATGGATTTTATTCAATCCAAAGATATATCTTAAATAAGAAAGGAAGATTTTTAATGGCTAATGTTTTTGAAGGCTATTTAAATGGTAAAGATTTAAAAATTGGTATTGTAGTAGCTCGTTTTAATGAATTCATCACTAATAAATTATTAGGTGGAGCTATTGATACATTGCGCCGTCATGAAACTGATGAAGCAAATATTGATGTTGCATGGGTACCTGGTGCATTTGAAATTCCGCTCGTAGCGAAAAAGATGGCAGAAAGCAAAAAATACGATGCAGTTATCTGCTTAGGTGCTGTTATCCGTGGTTCGACGAGCCATTATGATTATGTTTGTAATGAAGTTTCTAAAGGTGTAGCTCAAGTAGGATTACAAACTGGCGTACCTACTATCTTTGGTGTAGTTACAACTGAAAATATTGAACAAGCGATTGAACGCGCTGGTACAAAAGCTGGCAATAAAGGTGCAGATGCAGCTATGGCAGCAATGGAAATGGCAAGCTTGTTAAAGAAATTTTAATTTTAAATGATTTAAATGAAAAAGGAGTATCTTATTTTATAGTAAGGTACTCTTTTATTTTTTTATTTTTAGCAAAAAAATGATATAATGAGCATAAAACAACAGATTTATAAAGGAGTGTTTTTTATGAAAATTGGTATTATCAGTGATACACATGGTTGTCATGAACGCTGGTCTTTAGCGTATGATAAATATTTTAAAGATGCAGATATGATTATTCATGCAGGTGATGTGCTATATCATGGACCTAGAAATCCTATGCTCAGTGACTACAATCCAGCTAAACTTGCAGAAAAAATAAACGCTTGCCCTATGCCAGTTGTTATTTGTCGAGGTAATTGCGATAGTGAAGTTGATACTTTAGTATTGGATATGCCAATTCAGGCTCCATATACTTACGTTGTAGCAGAAGGCTTAAAGATTGTGACTACTCATGGTCATTATGTAGAAACGGATGAAGATAAAGATAAAATGGCAAAAGCCTTAAAGGCTGATTTGTTCATTTCTGGTCATGTACACATCAATGTATTAGAAAAAAGAGGTAATACTGTATTTTTAAATCCAGGTTCACCATCACTCAGTAAACGTGAAGATAAAAAATCTACAGTTGCTATTTTAGAAGATAAAAAAATTAGTATCATTGATATAGATACTGATGAAATAATAATGTCTTTGACATTGTAAAAAGAATTGCTATAATAATTGAGGATATGATAAATGTATCCTCGATTTTTTAGTTAAGTTAAGTATTAAAGGAAATGGTAGGTAAGTATGTTCAATATTAGAGAAAACAGAACGCTGCGGCGTTTAGATTGGCCTTTGGCTTTGGCGGTAATAGGTATCTTGATTATAGGTTTAATAACAATTGCTAGTGCAACTCATGTAAATACGCCTAGTGAAGATAGATATTGGTATTTGCAGCGTCAAGGTATGTTTGCAATCTGTGGTCTTATTTGGGCTTTTATGATTGTAAACTTTTTTGATTATCGTGCTTTAAAACATTGGGGAGAAAAAATATATATTTTCAACTTAATAATGTTGTTGGCGGTAATGTTCTTTGGTCATTCAGCTTTAGGGGCACAGCGTTGGATTATGATTGGTCCTATTAGTATTCAGCCATCAGAATTTTCTAAGGTAATAATGATTATTGCTTTGGCTGCCTTACTTGAGAGCAGAGTAGGTCGCTTATCTAAATGGCGAGATGTTGCTCCTGTAGCTTTGTTCGTATTAGTACCATTTCTTTTGGTAGCTAAACAGCCAGACTTAGGAACAGGACTTGTATTTTTAGCAATTTTCCTCGGCATGATTTTCGTGGCTGGAATAAGTTTGCGTATCTTAGGCATCGTTTTCGGGGCTTTTTTGGCAATGTTGCCGATAATATGGCAATTTTTACATGATTATCAGAAAATGCGTATAATGGTATTCATTGACCCAAATGTAGACCCGCTAGGCTCAGGGTATCATATCATTCAATCTAAAATAGCCATTGGTTCTGGTATGCTCTTTGGTAAAGGTTTATTCGGTGGCACGCAAAGTCAGCTCAATTTCTTACCAGAAAATCATACAGACTTTATCTTTGCCGTAGTTGGCGAAGAGTTTGGCTTTATTGGAGCAGCATTTTTATTGTGCCTATACTTGATAGTATTGTGGCGTGGCATAAAAATCGCTCGTGAATGTAAAGATAACTTTGGTATGCTTTTAGCAGCGGGTATTACATCTATGTTGGGTTTCCATGTTCTTGTAAATGTAGGTATGACAATGGGTGTTATGCCTGTTACAGGTATTCCACTTCCACTCATGAGCTATGGTGTAAGTTCCCTGCTCACGAATGTAACGTGTTTAGGTTTATTGATGAACATTCATATGAAGCAACAAACCTTGCATTTTTAATTTTTATTCTGAACGTAAATTGGCGAAGTAATAAAATCTTCGCCGTAAATATGAACGGGATTGAAACAGAGATTATATAATTCTGTAGCATACGTATCTATAGATAACATTTCCTCAAACGTCGTCAAATCTTCTTGGCGGCGTTTTTTGCTATCTAAATAAGTTGTCGTTTTAGTGATGATAGGAAGAGCGGATTTTTCTTTTATTTGACGCAGGATGTATTTGCCTTTTTCACTGAAAGCGAGCACGCGAGCGTATAAAGCACCGCTTTTATCAAATTTGTCAATTTGTTGTTTCGTTAAGTCGAGCATAATATAAAGAAGCATTCGCTGTAATTTAGTCAAAGGATATCGTTTGGATTTTAATTCATCTAATAGTTCTTGTCTATTTTTAGCTTGAGTAGCAGCCTTTAATAATTTAAATTCTAAGCCTTCATTTACGTTGTAGATTTTTTTTATATCATTGAGTTTAGTAAGGCGCAATTTAGAAAGAAGTGATAAAAATAAATTATCTTCTTGCGGTAGATTTTTTTGCATATAAGCTTGTTGAAGTAGGGAAAATGTTTCTTGCAATACAACTTGTTTAAGTTCGGAAAAATTGATATTATCTTTATAGAGACAATGACGAATTGCAGTGCCACTGGCAAAATTATTTTGGTAATTTAAATCATTATGTTGTGCTTTTTTGCGCTTAATGATGTCAACACTAAATGGAGCTTGAAGCATTTTTATAGCTTTTAAATATTCAATGCCTAAAATAGTATTAGGTGCTTTTAATATCGCTTCATCAACATTTGTGATTTGGCTTAATGTTTTACTGACCGCGGCCGCATAGGATAAGCCTTGCGAAATATTATTTTGAAATAGTGATGAAAATTCTGGTTTAAAAAAGCTTTGTACAATTTGCATCAGCTCATTTTTATTGGTGTTTTCACTGCCAAAACAGATATTGTTTACACAGCCTAATTTGTTTAAAAGGTCGATACCTCCATAGGCGAAATGTTGAGCACTGCGCACGGCAAATACGAAAGGAAGTTCAAGGACTAAATCAATGCCACCTGCTATGGCTAATTGTGCACGTTGCCATTTGTTTAAAATAGCAGCTTCACCACGTTGGGTAAAATTACCGCTCATAACAGCGATAAAATGAGTATTAGGATTGCGCTTTTTATGTTCATCAATAAGGTATTTATGTCCGTTGTGAAAAGGATTGTATTCACTGATAATTCCAGTTATTTGCATGAGTGTTTCTCCTTTAAAATATTTATTTGAAAAATATTTTAGCATATTAATAAAATTTTTCCCAAAAAGTTACTATGTTTGTTTGACAAAATATAAGGCTACGGCTATAATGGATTGAGGTTGATTTTAATGATGAAAATAAATGTATCGGAAATAGCTGAAAGAATTGGTCATGAAATGGCTTTTAGTTTTGATGCAAAACCCGAAGACATAGGACAACTCATAGATGATTGTGAGCTTACTGGTCCCATCATGGTCAAAGGAACCGCTGTAAACACAGGAATGTGTTTTCGCATAGAAGGAAATATCACTTGCTTAGTCGCATGTATTTGCGATAGATGTCTTGAAAGATATCAAGTAGAGGGAAATTATCCTTTTGCGGAAGAATTTACACGAGATGAAAATCTTGCAAAAACTGAAGATATGAATTGTTTTGACGGCGATATTATCGATATCGGCGATTTAGTGCGCGATATTATAATTTCTGCTCAGCCGACAAAGCATTTATGCAGTGAAGATTGTAAAGGTTTATGTAGTGTATGCGGTGCTAATTTGAATAAAACCGAATGCGGCTGTAATCGGGAAACTATTGACCCGAGACTTGCAGCTTTGCAGGAATTATTACAAAAAAACAGGTAAAAGCATTTTGCTTTTTAAGTCCTTTATTCGTTAAGGAGGTGTGTAGTCAATGGCAGTACCTAAGCGTAAAATGTCTAAAGCTCGCCGTGACAGACGTCGTGCTAACTGGAAATTAGAAGCTCCTGGTTATGTTGCATGCCCACAGTGTCATGAACCAAAAATGCCTCATCATGTTTGCACTGAATGTGGTTATTATGATGGTAAAGAAGTTATCGCATCTGAAGAATAATTTTTTGGAGCGAATGTATATGCTCTCTTTATAGATATAGTTTTAGTTGATTAACTGACGGTATCTATAAAGAGAGCATATTTTATTTTTATAGAAATTTTACTTGCCAAGCCAAATAAAAATTTGTATAATAACAAATTGTAACTGGTTTTATTATCTGGTACTAAAAGTTGGTGTGAAGGATGAAACGTGAAAAAAAGCGAATAAGACAAAGTCTATTAATAGATTACATGAAAACAAAGCCTTTTTTTACAGATGAGGACTTGGCAAAACTTTTGAATGTCAGTATACAGACTATCAGGTTAGACCGTTTAGAACTTGGTATTCCGGAGCTTCGAGAGCGAATAAAACAATTAGCGGAAGCTACACAAAAGAAAGTTAAATCTATTAGTAGCAAAGAAGTTTCTGGGGAACTTATAGATTTGGAGCTTGGGAAATCAGGTATTTCCTTGCTTAATATTACTGAAGATATGGTTTTTGAAAAGTCCAGAGTAGCTAAAGGTGAATATATGTTTGCGCAGGCTAATTCGTTAGCATTAGCACTCATTGACGCGCCGATGGCTGTGACTGGCGTAGCTAATATGAAATATAAAGCCCCAGTACATGTTGGTGATAAATTAGTCGCCAAAGCTGAATTAAAACACAGACGAGGAAATAAATTTTTTGTCTGGGTAAAAATCAAAAATGGTACTAAAGAAGTTTTCCGTGCAAAATTTATTTTAGTTTCATTGGAAAGTAATGGAGGACCGAAGGTATGAAAATTGCAGTGGATGCTATGGGCGGTGACTTTGCACCTGAGCAAATTGTAAAGGGTGCTGCATGGGCCGTTAAACGCTATGGTTGTGAAATTGTACTAGTCGGTGATAGAACTCAAATACAAACGCAGCTGGAAAAATATTATCCAGAATGGAAAAATAGTGAAGATAGTAAAATTACTATTCATCATGCCAGTGATATAATCGGTATGGGAGAACATCCAGGAGTAGCTGTTCGTCGTAAAAAAGACTCTTCAATCGTTGTAGCTACACGTTTAGTAAAAGATGGTGAGTGTGATGCAGTTGTATCAGCTGGAAATACAGGAGCAGCAGCAGCTTCTGCGCTATTTGTATTAGGTCGTATAAAAGGAATAGATAGACCTACAATAGCCACTCCAATACCGACGGCTAAAGGCGGAGCAACTTTATTGTTGGATTCAGGAGCTAATGTAGATTGTAAACCAAAGCATTTATTGCAAAGTGCATTAATGGGTTCTATTTATGCTAAATGTGTATTAGGCAAACAAAATCCCGCAGTCGGTCTATTGAACATTGGTGAAGAGGCTACCAAAGGTAATGAACAAGCACAACAAACTTATCCACTATTGAAAGCAATGAAGACAATTAATTTCCAAGGTAATGCCGAAGGACGAGACATTCCTAGTGGTAATTTTGATGTAGTAGTTTGTGATGGTTTTGTAGGAAATATTGTTTTAAAATTTGCTGAAGGTTTAGCTAAAACTTTAGTTAAAATGGCAAAAGATGCCGTACAAAATGGTGGAATTTTAGCCAAAATAGGTGCACTTCTTTTGATGCCAGCACTTAAAAAAATGGGTAAAGAGATAGATGTTACTGAATATGGTGGAGCTCCTTTACTAGGAGTTAATGGTTGTTGTATAATATCTCATGGTAGTTCTAATGCCAAGTCTATTTGCAATGCGATAAGACAGGCTTGTGAGTACGTTAAAAAAGACGTATTAACTCAAATTAGAGATAATATAGATAAGGAGGAAATTCTAAGCCATGACACTGAAATTAAATAGTGCGGGCATTCTGGGCCTAGGTTATTATGTTCCAGAGAAAATCCTTACTAATGCAGATATTGAAAAATTGGTAGATACTAATGATGAGTGGATTACTGAACGTACTGGTATCAAAGAAAGACGTATTTGTGCGCCAGAACAGGCAACATCTGATTTAGCTTTGATAGCAGCACAAAGAGCATTAGAAGATGCTAAGGTTTCAGCTGAAGAACTCGATATGATTATTGTTGCTACAATTTCAGCTGATAGTAATACACCATCTACTGCTTGTATTTTGCAGGAAAAATTAGGAGCAAAAAATGCAGCCGCTTTCGATTTATCGGCAGCTTGCTCTGGTTTTGTTTACAGTTCAGCAATTGCAACGCAGTTCATTGAAACAGGTGTATATAAAAAAGTATTAGTAGTAGGTGCCGAAACTTTATCAAAATTCGTTAATTGGGAAGATAGAAATACTTGTATTATATTTGCTGATGGTGCCGGTGCAGCCGTTTTTGGCGTAGTTGAAGACGGTTACGGTATGTTATCTTTTGACCTTGGAGCAGATGGTTCTGGAGCAGAAACGATTGAAATTCCAGGTGGTGGAAGTAGACACCCTGCTGACCAAGAATCAATTGATAATCACATGCATTGCTTGCATATGAATGGTAAAGAAACTTTCCGTTTTGCTGTAAAAGCTATGGGTTCAACTGTTATAAAATCCTTAGAACGAGCAGGCTTAACGAAAGAAGATATTGATTATTTAATTCCGCATCAAGCAAATATCAGAATTATTCAATCGGCAGCAAAAAGATTGCATCTTCCTATGGAAAAAGTATTTGTCAATATTGAAAAATATGGCAATGCCTCAGCCGCTTCAATTCCTATTGCTCTAGCAGAAGCTGAGCAAGAAGGTAAATTGAAAAAAGGTGAAATCATAGCTCTTTCTGGTTTTGGTGCGGGTCTTACATGGGCATCATGTATTATGAAATGGGCTAAGGAGGACTAAAAGATGTTCGAAAACAATCCTATCTGTAAATTATTAAATATTAAATATCCAATATTTCAAGGCGGTATGGCTTGGCTTGGGACAGCTGAATTAGCTTCAGCAGTTTCAAATGCTGGTGGTCTTGGTATTATTGGAGCAGGACATATGCCTCCTGATCTTTTAAGAGCCGAAATACAAAAAGTAAAAAAATGGACAGATAAGCCATTTGGCGTAAATATAATGCTTATGTCTCCATTTGTTAAAGAAGTTATTCAAGTAGTTCTTGATGAACGAGTACCAGTTATAACAACAGGTGCAGGTAATCCAGGTGAATACATACCTGCATTTAAAGAAATTGGTACTAAAGTAATACCAGTAGTTGCGTCTGTAGCACTTGCTAAACGCTTAGTACGTACTGGTGTTGATGCTGTTATCGCTGAAGGTACTGAAAGCGGTGGTCATGTAGGAGAAATCACTACAATGGCACTTGTACCGCAAGTTGTAGATGCTATTGATATTCCTGTTATCGCAGCTGGTGGTATCGGTGATAGCCGCGGTATGGCAGCAGCTTTTGCACTTGGTGCATGTGGCGTACAAATGGGCTCTCGTTTTGTTGTTTCTGAAGAATGTATTGCCCATGAAAATTATAAAAAAATGGTAATAAAAGCAAAAGACCGTTCTACTGTTGTAACAGGTCGTTCTACAGGTCATCCTGTACGTGTTATTGCAAATAAATTAACACGTAAATTTGATGAAATGGAAAAAGCTAATGCACCAATCGAAGAAATTGAAAAACTTGGTGCTGGCGGATTAAACCTCGCTGCTAGAAAAGGCGATGTAGAAATGGGTTCTGTTATGATTGGACAGATTTGTGGTATGTTCAAAGAAGTAAAACCTGTTAAACAGATTATCGATGAAATAGTAAGTGGTCTTGATACTACTTTTCAAAAAGCAGAAAATAATTGTAAATAATTAATTATAAATTAATTGAAAATGAAAGGGTGATTAGATGGGTAAATTAGCATTTTTATTCCCAGGTCAGGGTTCTCAAGTTGTCGGAATGGGTAAAGATTTTTACGATAAATATGATATCGCAAAAAAATTGTTTAAAGAAGCAGATGAAGCACTTGGATATTCCATTATGGATATGTGCTTTAATGGCCCTGCTGAGGATTTAAAGCTTACAGCTAATACACAACCAGCTATTTTAACAATGAGTGTTATTTGTAATGAACTTTTAAAAGAAAACGGTATCACTCCAGAAATCGTTGGTGGTCATAGTTTAGGTGAATATTCTGCACTCGTAGCAGCTGGTTCATTAAAATTTGCTGATGCTGTATATCTCGTACATAAACGTGGTATGTACATGCAGGAAGCTGTGCCAGTAGGTGAAGGCGGCATGGCTGCTATTATTGGACTTGACCGTGATAAAATTGTTGAAATTTGTGAACAAGTAACAGCTTCTACAGCTTTAGTACAAGCTGTAAACTTCAACTGTCCAGGTCAAATAGTTATTGCGGGTACTGCTAAAGGTGTAGAAACAGCTAGTGAAGAAATGACAAAAGCTGGCGCTAAAAAATGTGTTATTTTACCAGTTAGTGCACCATTCCATAGTAAATTAATGGAACCTGCTGCAGCTAAACTTGCTATTGAACTTGACAAAGTTGTAGTTAGTGATGCTAAAATTCCAGTTGTAACAAATGTAACAGCTGAAGCATTAACAAAAGCTGAAGATATTAAAGTAAGCCTTGTAAAACAAGCAGCAAGCCCTGTTAAATGGGAAGATTGTGTTGCAACAATGAAAGAATTTGGTGCAGATACTTATGTTGAAGTAGGCCCAGGTAAAGTTTTATGTGGTTTTAATAAACGAATTGACCGCAAACTTAAATCCTTAAATGTAGAAAATATCGAAACTCTTGAAAAAACTCTTGACTATTTCAAGGAGGTTCGATAATATGCTTTTAGATGGTAAGATTGCTCTAGTAACTGGAGCATCTCGAGGCATTGGTAGAGCCATTGCTATTGAGCTTGCCAAAGAAGGCGCTACAGTTGCTATAAACTATGCAGGAAATAAAACTGCTGCTGAAGAAGTACAAAATATAATAACTGAAATGGGCGGCAAAGCTATGATTATTCAAGCAGATGTCAGTGATGAAAATTCTGCTATGAATATGGTTGAAGAAGTAATCAAAGAATTTGGCGGTATTGATATATTAGTAAATAATGCAGGTATTACACGCGATGGATTATTTATTCGTATGAAAGAAGACGATTGGAATGCTGTTATCAATACAAATTTAACAGGTATTTTCAATTGTACAAAAGTTGCTGCTAAATACATGATGAAAAAACGCTCTGGTAAAATTATCAATATGTCTTCTGTATCTGGTATCATGGGTAATGCAGGTCAGACAAATTATGCGGCAGCAAAAGCTGGTGTAATTGGTTTTACAAAATCTTTAGCACGTGAAATGGCAAGTCGTGGCATCACTGTAAATGCAGTAGCTCCAGGTTTCATTGCTACAGATATGACAGCTGCTATGCCAGAAAAAGCTCAGGAACACGTTTTAGCTTCCATACCACTTGGTAAAATGGGCGAACCAAAAGATATAGCTAATGCAGTGTTATTCTTAGCATCTGATAAGGCTTCATATATTACAGGCCAGGTTATCCATGTTGATGGCGGTATGGTAATGTAATATTGCAGTAATATATTTAGAATAAATAAGGTTATTCTGAGGAGGAGGTGACAAGGATGTCTACTTTTGAAAAAGTTAGAGATATCGTAGTTGAACAGTTAGGTGTTGAAGCTGATGAAGTTAATATCGATTCTACTTTCATCGACGATTTAGGTGCAGACTCTCTTGACATTGTAGAATTAATCATGGCTTTTGAAGAAGAATTCGGTATCGAAATCCCTGATGAAGCTGCTGAAAAAATTAAAACTGTTCAGGATGTTGTAACCTATATTGACCAGCATAAATAATTTTAGCGTTTATTTAGAAAGTCCCGTGGTTAAGTTCCACGGGATTTTCTAAAGATAGTACAAAAGAGCGGATTGGAGGAGTTAATTTGAAACTTCCAGAACTGAAAATTGGCAATAGAATTGCAAAGGTACCAATTATTCAAGGTGGTATGGCTGTACGTTTATCTACTGCAAGACTGGCTGCTGCCGTTGCAAATGAAGGCGGCATTGGGCTAATTGCTGCATCTGGTATGCCGACTGATGAATTAAGGTACGAAATTCGCTTGGCGCGGTCTTTAACGTCTGGAATTATTGGTATTAATATCATGGTTGCAGCTAGAGGATTTAGTGAAGTTGTAAAAACTGCTATTGAAGAAGGTATTGACCTTGTAGTAGCTGGTGCAGGATTTTCCCGCGATATGTTTGGTCTTGGAAAAGAATCAGGTACACCTATAGTACCGATTGTTTCATCTGTTAAATTAGCGAAAATATCCCAACGTCTTGGCGCTACTGCTATAGTTGTAGAAGGAAAAGAAGCTGGCGGCCATTTAGGAACCACTTCTTCTATACGTGAGTTGATTCCTGCTATCACTAAGGCAGTAGATATTCCTGTTGTTGCAGCAGGCGGTGTACTTACTGGTCAGGACATTGTTGATCTTATAAAGATGGGTGCAAACGGTGTTCAAATGGGCTCACGTTTTGCAGCTAGTGAAGAATCTAATGCTGCTCCGGCACTTAAAAGATTTTATTTGAATTCTCAACCGGACGACATTGTGGTTATACATTCTCCGGTAGGTCTTCCAGGGCGTGCCGTAAGAAATCCTTTTGCGGATAGAATTATGGTAGGTCCAGTTCCACCAAAAACTTGTAAAGCATGTCTTAAGAATTGTAAACATAATTTCTGCATAATAGATGCTTTAATTCGTGCAGAACAAGGTGATGTGGAAACTGGTTTGGTGTTTACAGGCGAATATATACACAGAATCAAAGAAATATTGCCGGTTAAAGAGATTATTTCTCGTTTGAAATCTGAAATTGCGGCAATAGACTAAATGAGAGGTGTTTGTTTTGACAAATAGAGTAGTTATTACTGGTTTAGGAGCAATATCTCCTATCGGTATTGGTAAAGACGCTTTTTGGCAAGGCTTAGTTGCAGGTAAGAGCGGTATAGATAAAATCACTCATTTTGATGCCAGTGATTTTAAAGCTCAGATTGCAGCAGAAGTAAAAGACTTTAAAGCGGCTGATTTCATTGATAAAAAAGAAGCAAGACGCATGGATAGATATACTCAATTTGCTATTGCTGCTACAAAACTTGCTTTTGAAGATGCGAAAATGGATTTATCAAAAGAAGATAAAGAACGCATTGGTGTATTCATTGGTAGTGGTATTGGTGGTATTGAAACACTTCATGACCAATACAAAGTTATTTTTGAAAAAGGTCCTTCCCGCGTTAGCCCTTTCTGTGTTCCTATGATGATTAGTAACATGGCTGCTGGAATGACTTCCATTACTTTTGGCTTACAAGGTCCAAGCATTTGCCCTGTAACAGCTTGTGCAACTGGTACAAATGCTATTGGTGATGCAATGCGTGTAATTCAGCGTGGTGAAGCTGATGTTATGGTAGCAGGTGGTACAGAAGCTTGTATTTCTCCTCTTCCAGTAGCAGGCTTTGCTTCTATGAAAGCACTTTGCACAGATATGAACGATAATCCACAGAAAGCTTCTCGTCCATTTGATAAAAATCGTAGCGGTTTTATCATGGGTGAAGGTTCTGGTGTCGTTGTTTTAGAAAGCTATGAACATGCTGTAGCACGTGGTGCTGAAATTTATGCAGAACTTGCAGGTTATGCAATGACTTCTGATGCTTATCATATGACAAGCCCTGACCCAGATGCAAAACAGCCAGCTCGTTGCTTTGTAAATGTAGTAAAAGATGCAGGTCTTGAAATGACTGATGTTGATTATATTAATGCTCACGGTACATCTACTCAGCTTAATGAAAAAACAGAAACTAATGCCATTAAACGTGCTTTTGGCGACCATGCTTATAAATTAGCAATCAGTTCAAATAAATCCATGATTGGACATCTTCTTGGTGCAGCTGGTGGTATTGAATGTATTGCTACAGCTTTAACAATAAAAAATGGTATTATTCCACCAACAATTAACTATGAAACTCCTGATGAAGAATTAGATTTGGATTATGTACCTAATGTAGCTAGAAAACAAGATGTAAATGTTGCTATTTCCAATTCATTAGGTTTTGGTGGTCATAATGCAACTATTCTTTTGAAGAAGATTAAATAAGGTTTTTTCAATGGAAATATCACAAAAACGTAAAGTAAATTTATCTGTATTAGAAACTGCTTTAGGTGTAAAATTTAAAGATATTACTTTATTAAATCAAGCTTTGACACATACATCGTATGCTAATGAATATAAAGGCATAATTTTTCATAATGAACGATTGGAATTTTTAGGTGATGCTGTATTGGAATTAGCTTCTAGTACGTATTTATACAATCATTTCAATCAAATGCCAGAAGGAGAACTTACAAAAGCTAGAGCTTCTGTCGTATGTGAAGCAAGTCTTGCTAAATTAGCGAGAAAACTTCATGTAGGTGAGTACTTATTGCTTGGTAAAGGTGAAAGATTAACTGGCGGAGAAAATCGTTCTTCGATTTTAGCTGATGCTTTTGAATCAATTATTGGCGCTATTTATTTAGACCAAGGTTGGAACACGGCATACAATTACGTTTTAGATAAATTAAATGAAGAATTTATTGCTGTAGAACATGGTTATAATTTAAAAGATTATAAGACTATTTTACAAGAAGTTGTACAAGGTAAAGGTCAACATGTGGAATATAAATTATTATCCGAAGAAGGCCCAGACCACGCTAAGATATTTGAATTTGCTGTAGAAGTAAATGGTAAAATTGACGGAGTAGGTAAAGGTACAACGAAAAAAGAAGCAGAACAGCATGCCGCTTTTGCAGCATTAAAAAAATATGGTATAGAAAAATAATAAATAGATAACAGGAGGAGAAATCTTCCTGTTATTTTTGTATAAAAAAGAAATAAGGTAATGATTATGATAAAAGAATTAAAAACAGGTATTATTGGTGTGGCTAAAACAATTGTCAATGAACAAAATACAGCTAAAGCCATGAAAAGTGGTACACTTGATGTTTTTGCTACGCCGTGTATGTGTGCTTTAATGGAAGAAGCTTCTTGCAGTTGCATTAATGCATATTTAGATGAAGGCTGTGGCACTGTAGGAATAAGTCTTAACATAACACATGATAGACCGAGTGCCATAGGTGATGAAATCGTCGCAACAGCAACACTTATCAAAATTGAAGGCAGAAAACTTACTTTTGAAGTGCAAGCAAAAGATGATGATAAGATAATTGGCAAAGGAACGCATGAACGTTTTATCATAAATAATGAAAAATTCATGGCAAAATTGAATAAGTAAATAAAAAAGATGATAGGCATATATAAAGCGCTTATCATCTTTTTTTGTGGATATAAATTTTTAATAGATTGTTTTATCTTGTTTTTGAGCGAAAGCTTCAAATGTTTTTATGGTCATATCACGGTCTTGAGGTACTAAATCCAAAACAGAAGCATCTGAACATTTGCCTTCAATGAAGTTGTAAATGAAATCATCACGGAAACCTATATCAGCA
This sequence comes from Megamonas hypermegale, assembly GCF_900187035.1. Classification (NCBI taxonomy): domain Bacteria; kingdom Bacillati; phylum Bacillota; class Negativicutes; order Selenomonadales; family Selenomonadaceae; genus Megamonas; species Megamonas hypermegale. The sequence goes on along the minus strand of NZ_LT906446.1, from coordinate 1,363,482 downwards.
GCGTCTTTAGCAGTGTTGCCATAATAAACTTTTTTGATATTTGCCCAAATTATAGCAGATAAACACATTGGGCAAGGATAGCAAGAAGTATACAGCGTGCAATCTGTTAAATCGTGCGTATTTAATTTTTTGCAAGCATCGCGAATGGCTTCGATTTCTGCATGGCAAGTTGGATCGTGATTGATTAGTACGCGATTATGTCCTTTGCCGACGATTTTATCATCTTTAACTACAACGGCACCGAAAGGGCCACCTTCATTTGTTTGTAAATTATTATTGGCTTCAGAAGTTGCTTTTAACATAAATTCTTGATTATACATAAATAATTCTCCTATTGTAATTTTGCATAGATATTATAACACAATGCGTTGACATATAGTGATGGATACTATTATAATAATGCGGGTTTATAATTTATCTTTTATTAGTTTTAGAAAGAGAGGCAGTTATGAAAAAATTTTATGATGTAGAAGAGAAAGTTCCTCTTTTGCAAGCTGTACCACTCAGTTTACAGCATTTATTTGCGATGTTTGGTTCAACAGTATTAGTGCCGTTTTTATTGCATGTAAATCCAGCTACAGCTTTATTTATGAATGGTATTGGTACGCTCTTATACTTAATTATCTGTAAAGGTAAATTGCCTGCATATTTGGGCTCTAGCTTTGCATTTATTTCTCCTGTATTAGCAGTACTGGCAACAAGTGGCATGAGTTATGGCGATGCACAGGGCGGTTTTATTGCTTTTGGTATATCGTTTATCATTTTATCTTTCGTTGTAGGTAAAGTTGGAACGAGTTGGATTGATGTCATTTTACCGCCAGCCGCTATGGGGGCTGTTGTAGCTGTCATCGGTTTAGAGCTTGCGCCACTGGCATTAGATATGTCTGGCTTTGTTAGTAATACCATGGAAACGCAAGGCATACCGAATGAACTTGCTATGATTACATCAGTGTTTACATTGGGCGTTGCGATACTCGCTTCTGTAATTGGTCGTGGCTTTTTAAGCGTAATCCCTGTATTAATTGGCGTAGTAGCGGGCTATATCATGGCTTTATGTTTGGGTATTGTAGATTTATCCGCTGTGGAAAATGCACCATGGATACAAGTTCCAACATTTTATGAACCGAGCTTTAATTTCCATGCTATTATGATTATCATGCCAGCTTTATTCGTTGTATTTGCAGAACATATCGGTCATGTAGTCGTTACAAGCAGTATCGTAAACCGCGATTTAATTAAAAATCCGGGACTTAATCGCTCATTGTTTGCTGATGGTATATCAAATGTAATTTCTGGTTTCGTTGGTTCTACACCGAATACTACATACGGTGAAAATATGGGCGTTATGGCTATTACTCGCGTGTACAGTATATGGGTAATTGGCGGTGCAGCTGTTTTTGCTATTGTATTTTCTTTTATCGGTAAAGTAGCAGCACTCATTCATTCCATTCCATCTCCAGTAATGGGTGGTATTAGTGTATTATTGTTTGGTGTAATCGCTTGTTCTGGTATTCGTATGTTGATTGAAAAGAAAGTTGATTATACAAAGACAAAGAATATGATTTTGACAGCTGTTACCATGATTAGTGGTCTCAGCGGTGCCGCAATAAATGTTGGTCCTGTTCAGCTCAAGGGCATGGGGCTTGCTGTTGTCTGCGGTATGGTTATAAGTATTGTATTTTATATTTTTGCTAAATTAGGCATAGATAATAAAGAATAAGAAACGGAAAAAAGACCTTTAGTAGCAATACACTATTAAAGGTCTTTTTCATTAAAATTTTTCGTAGTGAATTTTATTTTCGTTCCATTTATTTTTTACTTTTGGTGTTTCAGCAGGATAACCAAAGGCAATCATCCATAAAGGCACTATGTTTTCAGGCAAAGAGAAATATTGACGAATAGGTTCAATGCGTTCTGCATTAGGATAAACACCTATCCAGCAACTGCCAACGCCGAGTTTTTTAGCTGCAATCAGCATATTTTCGGTAGCTGCGGCACAATCTTGTTCGCAATAATCTATGAATGGATTGCAATTTATATTTGCACAGACGAGCATGCCTAAAGGTGCATTTTTTATTGGCATGGCATAAGGCGTGAACGATGACATTTTTTCAAGCGTTTGAGGATTTTGCACGATTAAAAATTCCCATGGTTGAGTATTTTTAGCACTAGGCGCACTAAAACCTGCTTGTAAAATCTGTTTTAATACTTCAGGTTCTATTTTTTTAGTTTGAAATTTGCGTACACTTGTACGGTTTAAAATATCTTGCATGATAACACCTCCAAGGAATAATATCTTTAAAAATATTATACCATGAATAAATTGACGGCGATTATAGCTTAACTTAATTGATTAGGAATTTGTTTATTTTGGTGCATTGCGCAAATGCCTTCAACGCTACCATATACCATACTGCGCACAGCCGCATCAGTGTAAAAAGCCATATGTGGTGTATGAACAACATTAGGAAATTGGCGTAGATAAGCCATTTCACGGTTGGAGATTATATCGGTTTTCAAATCTTGATGAACGATACCTTCTTCGTATTCCATACAGTCAAGACCTAATGCACCGATTTTTTTATTTTCAATGCCTTCGATTAAGTCTTCCATTTTCATGAGTCCGCCACGTGCGCAATTGATGATTACTACATTTTGTTTCATTTTGGCAATGCTGTCTTTATTGATTAAATGATAAGTATCTTTTGTCAGTGGCAAATGCAGTGAAATGATATCGCATTCTTTATAAATCGTATCTAAATCTACATATTCAGCGATTTTTTTCACATCTTCATTTTGGCTTAAATTGTAAGCGAGAAGTTTACAGCCAAAGCTTGCTAAATACTGTAATACCATTTTGCCAATTCTGCCTGTGCCTAAAATGCCGACTGTTAAGTCTTTGATTTGACGACCTTGCAATCCTTCTAGTGAAAAATCGTTTACGTTCGTTCTCCATAAAGAAGCTTTATAATGGCGCAAGCAAAGCAATATCATCATTATTGTGTATTCAGCCACGCTATTTGGTTCATAAGAAACGTTGCAGACATGAATGCCGATTTTTTTAGCGTATTCGACATCTATGTGATTGTAACCGATAGTGCGTGTAGCTAAATATAAAATACCATGTGCTTTTAAAGCGTCGAGCATTTTAGCGTCATATTTATATTGTCCTAAAATGGTAACACCTGTATAACCGTCTACTAAATCAATATTATCTGGTGTAAGCATTTCTTTACTGCAACTTATTTCTACATTTAATTTTTTAGAAATGGCAGAGAAAAAGTCGATTTCATCATCGCGTACTTCAAAGGCATAGATTTTCATTAAATTGCTCCTTAATTTTTATTTAATAGTTAAGATTTTTAAAGATTTAAATTTAAAAATTATATAAAAATAATATATGTCTATTTTTATATAAAGTAATAAATATAAAATACTTATATTCTATCACCATATGGCAATGATTTAATATAATCTTCCATAAATTTCCAATTTGGAACATATCCTTTCTTAGAATATGTATAAGTGTTATCAATAAAGGGTGTTCCATCTAAATTATGTTTAATTGGGAGTTTAATTATTGATTTTCCAAATTTTTTTATATCATGGGGTTTTCTACCATAAGACCATCGATATTTATCTTTCATGATAATAGTACATAGAAATATTGCAAGGGAAGGACTCATCTCATATTGTTTAATATAGAAAGCTGTAATATCATGACTACAAGTAAACTGTTCTTTTTGATAGAAAGCATTACATACCGAGCCATTTACAGTTACAGCAATACAATTTCCTTGATATAATTTTTTTTCTAATGTATTATCTTCATTTCCGATTTTATCCCAACTTTTAATATCTTCTAAAGAATAAAATTCAGTTACTCCATTATTAGATTCAGTAGATGCTAAAAATGGGATTTTACCTTCTATAGAATGTTCAGGTTTTTTGTTATAAAAACCACCTCTTAATTCAAAAATATCATTTAAAATAAATTCTTTCCAATCATCATATATTAATGGTAATACATCATAATTATGATTCTTTGTTGTCAAAGGTTTATGATGTAATGATTTTATATAATTTTCCATAAAATTCCAATCAGGTTCATGGTTTTTAGTTGGTAACTTTAACTCAATATATGGCAAGGTTTTATTTGCTTGCCTGCCAAAGCTATAACGATACTTATTTTTCATTATGATAGTACATATATATAGTTTGACTTCCATTGACATATTTTTTTTGTATTTGCTTTTAGGGATTAACAGATATAAATCTCGCCCGCTATAGAACGGTTCATTTTGTACAAATGTAGATAACACACTACTCCCACCACTAGCAACAGTAATAATTCCTGCATCTTGTGGTTTTAAACCTTCTATTAGTTTTACATATGCTGTAACCCCATTATTATCTTTTGAACGGGACACAAAGTTTACAGAATCAGGATCTTTTTTTGTGGTTTCAATACAAGCATTTAATTCTAAATTAACACCGTAAACAACATCAAATAAATCGTTTATTTGATATTGATGCCATTTTTTAAATTCAAGATTCATAAATTTTGCCCTCTCTTATTAAATATGCAAGATAATTATTAAGTGTCTGTTGAAAATCTTCTTGACAAAGAGTAGAATAATCTGTTTTCATATATGCTTCGCAAAGCCATTCATCTTTACCAGAAACTTCTGCGGTGGCAGATAAACCATCTACTACCTTATGATTTCTAAATAATTTTAGCCATTCGTTCTCAATCGCTTTCCATTTACTGTTACCATTTTCATCAAATTGTTCTACACGTCCAAGATTTTTTTTCTTTTTAAATCCATCTTCTTTATAATAACCAAAAAATGTTTCTTTCACGGTTCCATCTGCTTTTATATGTGGTTCACCTAATGTAAATACCATACAACAAGCTGATGCAGATGCTCCAGGATAAAAAATATCATTTGGAAGTGTAAAAACAGCTTCTAATGTATTGTTTTTTAGCATAGAAACTTTTTGTGATTGAATAATAGTTTTATTACCAATTGCTGTTGCAACTGGTAATAAAACAGCCATTTTTACAGTTTTATGAGGTAATCCATCTTTTTCTCTTTTATCATTAATTTCTTTAATTACATCTGAAAGGAAATGAACAAAAACTAGTCCTTTTGTTGGATCTTCTTTGCCATTTTTTGATTTTCCCCAATCAATTTTATATTTTTCGGGAATACCAATTGGCTTTGCATTATAAGGTGGATTCATAAGAATAATATCTGGATTTGCTTTTATAATAAATTGTTTACAATAAAAACAATTACCAAATTTTATATTACTGTTTCCATCGCCATGAATTAACATATTTGTCGTTGAAAGACCATACGCTTTTTCTTCTATTTCAATACCGTAAATATGTTCTTCTTTTACTTTTTTCATAAGAGATAATGCTTCGTCTTCTGTTTTTCCTCGTCTACAATCAGCTAGCTCTTTTACCATTGCTTGTACTAAAAAAGAACCGCTTCCACATGTTGCATCTAATATACGTTTTGTGCGGTCTACACCTGTAATTCTGCACATAAATTCTGTGATATGGTCGGGTGTAAAAGCTTGATTTTTGTCTGCTTTTCCAGTGTATTTGTTAAAGGCAATAAAAAACATATTTAAAATGTCTTGCCCTTCTGAACTATCTGTATCAATGTATCTATATATTTTTAAAATGATTGTTTCAAGAATTTCAGTCCAATCATCGGTTTTTAAAGCTCTAACTTTTTGATTTTCTAAAATATTTTTTTGAAGTAATTCAATCTTTTTAGCTTTATTGTCAGAACCATCTAGTAAGTCTGATAATACACCTTCAATTGCGCCTCGGATACCTTTAGGAGTCATTAAAATCCATATTTCTTTTAAAGAATTTACGAATTCTTTTGTGATTAAAACAATACCTTTTTTCTTTATAATATCCTTAATATATAATAAACAGGTTCCTACAAATTGGCTACGAAGATGTTCATCTATATCTTTTTTGTGCAGTAATTCATTTAAAGAATAAGTATTTTTCAGTACAGTTTCTCTATCATTAGATTTATTTATTTTAAATAGTTTAACATAATGGGACATTTTATCTAATACTGTTTCATTGATTAATAAGTGTTCATTATCAATAAATGATTTCCAAACTTTGATTTTATCATTTGTTGTATTAGCTAAGATACAGATTACTTTTTTAGTTGGATGAAGTGCCTTTTCTTCTTCTAAATAATCTTTTAGTTGTTTTTCATCATTAAGAATAAAATGTTGTTTTGTTTCAACTAAAACCACAATATCATCATATTCAAACCGGATATCTAATTTAAAGTGGGAAACAGGATGACCAACTTTTTTTTCTAATTGAGTTTTTCCACCAGCAGCGTAAACATAACTATATTCACCTGTTTCTGTATTGCTAGTTAAAAACTCCTTTCCAATAGTTTCTATTATATTATATCTAAGCATGTTTATATTCACCTTTTGTCGATTATATTTTATAGTATAGTTGTCTGTAAGAAAGTCAAAAAAAGCTTGTAAATATATTTATGTATTTTTTTTAGTCCTTTTTAAATATATATTAAATATATATTTATTAATAAATTATGGTTATAGAAATAAATATAAATTTATATATAATTTGCATATATAAATTATATATAAATTATATATAGTGTCAAGATATAGCATAAAAACGTTTTGCTATTTTAATATATCATTAAGAGTAGAATTAAATAGTAAAAAAATAAATATATCTATATAAAAAGAGTTTGGTTAATCCAAACTCTTTTTATATAGATATATTTATTTTTTATTTAAAAGAACAACTGTCTCAACATGTCCTGTTTGTGGGAACATATCTACAGGTTGGATTTCCAATGCTTTGTAACCGAGTTCATCTAAGATAGCGATGTCGCGAGCAAGTGAAGCTGGGTTACAAGATACATAAACAATGCGTTTTGGTTGCATTGCCGCAAAGGTTTTTAATACTTCAGGAGCACAACCAGCACGTGGTGGGTCTGTTACGATTACATCAGGGCGCAATCCTTTGCGATAAAGTTGAGGCATGAGTTTTGCAGCATCGCCTGTTAAAAATTCAGCATTTTTTATGTTGTTATCGCGTGCATTAGCGATAGCATCGCGGATTGCTTCCGGTACGATTTCCATACCGTATACTTTTTTGGCTTTTTGAGCTAAGAATAAGGAGATTGTTCCGGTACCGCAATAACCGTCGATAACTGTTTCTTTACCAGTGAGATTTGCGTATTTTAAAGCACATTCATATAATTTTTCAGCTTGTTCAGTGTTTACTTGGAAGAAAGATAATGCGGAAATCTTAAATTTCAAACTGCCTAGTCTATCAGTTATATGAGAAGAACCCCATAAGATTTTGCATTCTTTGCCCATGATGATGTTATTTCTGCCTGTATTGATGTTTTGGACAATGCTAGTGAGATTAGGAATTTTACTGCGCAAGAAATTTACGATTTCACGAACGCGAGGAATTTTAGGTTGAGCTGTGACGAGTACGACCATAGCTTGTGTTTCATCGCGATTTGTGCGGCCGACAACATGGCGCAAAAGTCCATAATGAGTTTTTTCATCGTAAACACTTAGTTTAAATTTTGTTGCCATTTCACGAACTGCATTGGCAATTACATTATTAGTGTGTTTTTGAATATGGCACATTTCAGTGTTAATGATATTATGTGAACTATGAGCATAACAGCCTACAATGATACCATCTTTTTTTGTGCGACCGATAGGAAATTGCATTTTATTGCGATAATGCCATTCATTTACAGAAGGCATTGTTGGGTGAATTATGATGTCTTTTTTTATAGCGATGTGTTCCATCATGTCGATGACTTTTTGTTGTTTAGCATGAAGTTGAGCATCGTAGGAATAATGTTGAAGCTGGCAAGCACCGCAATCATCATAAACGGAACAAATTGGTTTAATTCGGTCAGATGCTTTTTCGATTATAGAGACGATTTCACCTGTAGCATAATTTTTTTTGACTAAAGTGATTTTAGCTTCGACTGTTTCACCTGGAAGTGCATAAGGTACAAATACAGTGAAATTTTCATAGCGACCAACGCCTTCACCACTTTGTCCCATACCGGTTATTTTTATTTCATATTTCTGCCCTAATTGAACAGGAATTTTTGTTTTCATTAAGTAAAAAATCCTTTCTGTTATAGCTTATTTATAAAAATTTACTGCTGTTAATAGTTCCAGTGGAGAATTGATTAAAACATCAGCACCATTTTCTTTTAATTCGTCAGATGTTCTAAAGCCCCATAATACGCCTACAGCAAGCATATCAGCATTTACAGCTGTCTGCATATCTACACCGGAGTCACCGAGATATGCTATTTCTTGCGGTGCTATATCCCAATTTTTAGCGATGGCAAGGACTTTGCCTGGGTCTGGTTTGCGTTTTAATCCTGCTTTATCACCGATGATTTGGCTAAAGGTATTTTCATCAAATAAAGTTTTGATGATTGCTTTAGCGGCTTCATCGTGTTTATTAGTACAAACACCGAGTTTTATATCTTTATCTTTTAATGTTTGGAGTAACTGTATGATATCTGCGTATGGACGTGTTTTATCGAGATTGTGCTTAGCATAAATAGCTTTGAATTTTTCGAGTGCTTCATCGAGTAAATCTTGTTTATCGGCAGGTAAAGAGCGTTCCATTAGTTTTCGTATGCCGTTGCCTACGCGGTATTTATAGCTTTCAATATCATAAGTTGGCAAGTTATAAGAAGCAAGCACTTTATTTACGCTATCGGCTAAATCATTGAGTGAATTTATGAGTGTTCCATCTAAGTCGAAGATGACGGCTTTATACTGTATATCTTTTGTTGCTTTATTTAAATTTTCCATAGAAATCATCCTTTCTCTGTGATTATTTCTTGTAAAATGGCAGCAATGTTTTTTAATTTCCATGGCTGCATTTTCAAAACGGGTATTGCTTTTTTATATTGATGAACAGTTGCCATGATGATTACATCGCTTGTATCGTGGCTTAAATCGGCACAGTGGCGAGATATGGCAACTTCACCGCCTTTGCTTAAAAAAGTCTGCTTTAAAATATTAGCAGCTTTGCTATTAACATCTGTAAGCTTAATGACTTTAAAGAGAGCTTTGTCTTTCATTATAGCAATACCGGCAGAAGTGCAGTCGATTTTTGTCATTTCTTCAATGGCTTGAGCGCTCGTTTTAATATCTAAAATTTGCGGTTTGAAAATATCATTCATAATAATTTCCTTCAGTGTAATTTAAAGACAGGTAATAAATACCTGTCTTTTATTTGAATTATGCAAGATATGGATTGTTTTGTTTTTCCCATTCAATGACGCTAGGGCCACCATGACCTGGGAATACATGCATTTTAGGGTCTAGTGTGAGGATTTTTGTTTTTAAGCTAGAAACTAAATCCGTCATAGAACCTGTTGGAAAATCTGTTCTGCCGATAGAACCAGCAAACAGTGAGTCACCGCTAACGACGATATTTTCACCAACGAGGCAAATTCCGCCAGGCGTATGACCTGGTGTATGAATTACTTTAAATTGGCAGTTGCCAAAAGAGATGATATCGTTTTCATGAAGCAGAATATCGGCTGGTTGAGAGATGATTACTCTACCCATGTAACCAGATATGGAAAGGTTGAGCTGTGGGTCAGTGAGCATAGCGACATCATCAGCATGGATGGCAAGTTTTGCATGAAGCGCTTCGCCTAGCTGTTTATTAGCGCCGATATGGTCAGCATGGCCGTGTGTGTTTACGATGTATTTTATAGTGAGATTTAATTTTTGTACGGCTTTTAAAATGCGGTCAGCTTCATCGCCTGGGTCGACGATAATGCCTTCAAGCGATTGTTCATCATAAATGATATAGCAATTTTCCATAATAGGCCCTACAGTTAAAGATATTATTTTCAAGTTGATTTTCTCTCCTTAATCTTTATTTGAAGAACTGCTGAGTGTGCGTCGTACGCTGTACACGTCTTTGACGCGTCGCAATGTGTTCATTAATTGTTCAGTGCGTGCTGTATTTTTCGTATGGAATGTTATCGTCATGACGGCTGTTTTATTGCTTGGAATGCTACGTGATACAATATTATCTATATTGATTTTAGCATCAGATATGCGAGATAAGATTTCTGTTAAAATGCCTTGGCGGTCATAACAGCCGAGTTCTATTGATACAGGATAAGATAATTGGTCGGTGCTGATGTCCCAGCTTACATCGATTATACGCATCATATCATTGCCTTCGCGCAAGACGTTTGGACAATCGGCACGGTGAACAGAAACGCCTTTACCGCGTGTTATATAACCGATAATCTGGTCGCCAGGAATAGGGTTACAGCATTTGGCAAGATGTACAAGAAAACCATCTTCTCCTTCGACTAAAATACCTTGGTTAGATTTTTTCTTTGGATTTTTTGGTTTGATTTTTTCTAGCATCTGAGTGATATCTGGCGGTGTAACTTCTTGCAAATCCTTTTTATGGAAAGCAATCAGCTTAGTCATGATGCTATTTATAGTGATACCGCCATAGCCAATGCCTGCGAGCATATCATCTATGGATTGGATATTCATTTTTTTAGCTACTTGAAGTAAGCGGTCATTTTTTGTTAAATCTTTGAAATTATAGCCAAGATGTTTTGCTTCGTTTTCAAGCAATTCCATTCCACGAGCGATATTTTCTTCACGGCGTTGTTTTTTGAACCACTGGCGGATTTTCGTTCTCGTTTGAGATGAAGCAACGATGTTGAGCCAGTCAGGACTAGGACCATTGTTTTGTTTATTAGTTATTACAGATACAACATCGCCATTTTGTAATTTATATTCAAGTGGTACGATTTTACCATTTACTTTAGCGCCAACGCAGTGATTGCCGATATCTGTATGAATGTGATAAGCAAAGTCGATTGGATTAGAACCTTTTGGTAAATTGATAACATCACCGCGTGGGGTGTAAACAAATACTTCATCAGAGAAAATATCAATTTTTAAGGCTTCAAAGTATTCGCGTGGGTCAGAAAATTCATCTTGTAAAGTTATCATTTGGCGAAGCCAAGAAAGCTTTTTATCGTAATTGCTATTAGCGCCGATACTCTTGTTGCCAGCTTCTTTGTATTTCCAGTGAGCGGCGATACCGTATTCAGAAACGGCGTGCATGGCAAATGTACGAATTTGAATTTCAAGTGGAATAGCATTGTCTGTGATTACCGTTGTATGCAGAGATTGGTAACCGTTTGTTTTTGGCACAGCGATATAATCTTTAAATCTGCCAGGCAATGGTTTCCACATAGCGTGGATGATACCCAATACAGTGTAGCAATCAGGTATTGTCTTAACGAGTACACGTACAGCGAGTAAGTCGAATATATCGGAAAAATCTTTATGGCTGTTTTTCATCTTGCGATAAATACTATAGAAATGTTTAGCACGGCCTTTGATTTCGCCTTTCAAATGAACTTTATCAAATTCTTTTTGAATTTTAGCGATGGATTCATTGATAAAAGCTTGACGTTCTGCACGTTTTTGTTGTACTTTATCTACTAAATCATAATAAGTTTCTGGTTCTAAATAGCGCAAACATAAATCTTCAAGTTCACATTTTATATTAGAAATACCTAAGCGATTAGCAAGTGGCGCGTAAACTTCTAGTGTTTCTTTAGCAATGCGTTTTTGTTTTTCTTCACGCATATATTTTAAAGTACGCATATTGTGCAAACGGTCAGCGAGTTTTATCATGATGACACGGATATCTTTTGCCATTGCCAAAAACATCTTGCGATACGTTTCAAGCTGTTGGTCTTCTTTAGACTTGTATTTCATTTTGCTCAGTTTAGTAACGCCGTCAATGAGCATAGCTACTTCTTCACCAAAGAGTTCTTTCATTTGGTCTATGGTATAAATGGTATCTTCTACTACATCATGTAATAAAGCTGCGGCAATTGTTACATCATCAATGTGCAATTCAGTTAAAATCATAGCAACATGTAATGGATGTGTTATGTATTTTTCGCCAGATACACGAGTTTGGTTGGCGTGAGCTTCATTTGCTAGATTGTAGGCTTTTAAAATTAAGTCGAAATTGGCATTGGAATTATAAGATTTTACAGCATCAATAATATCATTAATAGAAATATCGACATTTTTATCAGTCATTTTTTTCAACTCCAAACATTTATAAAACAATATAGTACAAATATCAACAACAAATATCTTAGAAGGATTTTAGCTATATAATAAAGAAATTATAAAACCATGATAATATATATGTATAACATAATCAAGCAAAATAGATATTTTAGCAAGATAAACAAATTATTTACAAGTAAAAGGTGTGATAAGAATGAATTTAAAAGCAGATAGTTTTAAACAGTATTTGGCTGAAAAAGGTATTACTTATTTTAGAGTAGAAGAAATAAAAAATGAAATAGTAGAAGATAATAATGCGCAAACGAATAATAATAATGGTAGAGTTACTTTTCATACATATGTAAAAGTGTTTGGACAGAAATTGCCTGCAGTGGTAGTAATTGATGATAGTATATATACCGTAGTTAGAGTACAGGTTATACCTGATGTTAGTTTTATAAAAAATAAAGATGAATTCGTACGTTGTGTTAATGAAATGAATATAACTTACAAAGCTATCAAGTATTATTTAGGCATGGATGATGCATTGTATTTAGACATGTATATACCAGGTAGTAAAAATGAACTTGATGGTGATTTGGTTATTGAGCTTTTAAGTGCTATAAATAGTCATTTAGAACAAGAATATCCAAATTGGATGAAACTTCTTTGGAGTTAAGAAAATAAAAGCTATTGTTTATAAAAAAACGATAGCTTTTTTTATAGATAACAGTAGACTTATTAGCTTGACACTATTTCTAAAAACCTTTAAAATATCTTTTATGAGCGTGAACAAAGTCTTCGGGCTTTTTTATTTTGTCATGAGATAATTAACGCTAAAATGTATTTGCTGTGGAAACTTCGGCAGATTTATTTTATGTACATTTTGTACAAAAGTTTCTAATCTAAACTGATTAAAAAATATTATCAAAAAATTCAAAGTAAAGGGGGGTGAAGATTATCGTTGAATTAATATTAGCGATAATACTTGCACTTGTTGTCGGCTTGGGCGTAGGGTATTGGCTGAGAAAACGAAGTGCAGAAGCACAAATTGGTTCTGCTGAAATTGAAGCAAAGCGAATAATAAGCGAAGCAGAAAAACAGATTGAAACCAAGAAAAAAGAAGCTACTCTTGAAGCAAAAGAAGAAATACACAAAATGCGTCAAGAGCTCGATCGTGATACAAAAGACCGCAGAAATGAACTTTCCCGTCAGGAACGTCGTTTAATGCAGAAAGAAGAAAATTTAGACCGTAAAATCGATTCTTTAGAAAGAAAAGAAGAAAGTTTAAATCGTAAAGAAAGCGAAATAGATAAATCGCAAGCACGTATTGAAGCATTGCATGCTAAGCAAATGGAAGAATTAGAACGTATATCTGGTCTTACAAGTGAAGATGCTCGTTCAATGCTTTTAGCTGATGCAGAAATTGAAATCAAACATGATAAAGCTGTTATGATTAAAGAATATGAACAGCAAGCAAAAGATGAAGCAGAAAAACGCGCACGAAATATCATTTCACAAGCGATTCAAAGATGTGCGGCTGACCACGTAGCAGAAACGACTGTTTCTGTAGTAGCATTGCCAAATGATGAAATGAAGGGTCGTATAATTGGTCGTGAGGGCAGAAATATTCGTGCTCTTGAAACACTTACAGGCATTGATTTAATCATTGATGATACACCAGAAGCTGTTATTTTATCTGGTTTTGACCCAGTTCGTCGTGAAATTGCTCGCATTGCATTAGAAAAACTCATTGCAGATGGACGTATTCATCCAGCACGCATTGAAGAAATGGTAGAAAAAGCTCGTAAAGAGGTTGACCAGCGTATTAAAGAAGCTGGTGAACAAGCTTGCTTTGAAACTGGTGTACATGGTTTACATCAAGAATTGGTAAAATTATTAGGCCGTTTGAAGTACCGTACAAGTTATGGTCAAAATGTACTTAATCATTCAGTTGAAGTTGCTCATTTAGCTGGTGTTATGGCGGCAGAATTAGGCGTTGATGTAGCACTTGCAAAACGCAGTGGCCTTTTACATGATATCGGTAAAGCAATTGACCATGAAGTTGAAGGACCGCATGTCACAATCGGTGCTGATTTAGCGAAGAAATATCGTGAATCAGCTGATGTAGTAAATGCAATAGCAGCTCATCATGGTGATGAAGAAGCAAAAACAGTAGAAGCTGTACTTGTTGCTGCTGCTGATGCTGTTTCAGCTGCTCGTCCAGGTGCAAGACGCGAAAGCCTGGAATCTTACTTAAAACGTTTGAAACGTTTAGAAGAAATTGCTGAATCCTTTGAAGGCGTTGAACGTTCTTTTGCTATTCAAGCAGGTAGAGAAATTCGCATTATGGTAAAACCAGATAAGATGGATGACCTTTCTACTATAGCTTTAGCGCATGATATAACTAAGAAAATTGAAGCTGAACTGGAATATCCAGGTCAGATTAAAGTAACTGTAATCAGAGAAACTCGTGTTGTTGATTACGCAAAATAAATGAAACAAACAGTTGTTATTTGAGTGAAAATGAATAACAACTGTTTTTTTATCATGTATTTAAGTTGGTTATTAGATAAAAATTTTTATTTTGCTGTTTGCATTGTTAGCATATAAGCTATAAAATAATAGAAACAGGACTTTGCTGAAAGATTAGTGAGGTTAACCAAAAATAATATGAAGATGAAAATAAAACAACAAAAAAAACCAAATATGGATTGTATAAATTTGTTGACTTCTATTTTATTATGTTATCCAGAAATAAGTGAGATATCTGTTGAGCCTGAAAATGAAGAAGTTTATATCAGTTATACAATTAATGAAATTTTAAGTAATACGGAATTAAAGCAAATAAAAGAATTTATACAAGATAGTATCTTGACATATCAGTATTTAGAAGATTTGAT
The DNA here is from genome assembly GCF_900187035.1 of Megamonas hypermegale. Taxonomy (NCBI): domain Bacteria; kingdom Bacillati; phylum Bacillota; class Negativicutes; order Selenomonadales; family Selenomonadaceae; genus Megamonas; species Megamonas hypermegale. Next base: position 1,348,408 of record NZ_LT906446.1, on the reverse strand, counting down.
ACCAGAAAAAAATGATGTTGTATTAGAAGTAAAGGAAAAAGCAACATTTATAAATATCATTAGAGATGTAAAGACTTTCTCACATGGAGAATTAAGATTACTCAATGAAATAATTAAAGATAAATTTGGTAAGAAGTTAATTAATGAATTAGATTATGTACCATTAGTTAATACGAGTGTTTTAACGCAATTAGAACTCATAGATACCATGCTGGGAAGTTTGAAAATAAATCCTGTTGAAGAAAAAATGGTAGGTATTAGAGAAAATGGCAGGGTAATTGTTTATAACAAATAATGGAGGTTTAGTTTTGAAATTTTTAATAGTTGGTGATGTATGTGGTCGTCCTGGTAGGGAGACATTTCGTAAGTATATACCACAGCTTCGCAAGGAACATAATATAGATGTAGTTGTAGTAAATGGTGAAAATATGGCTGGGGGCAGAGGCATCAGTCGAAAAACATTAGATGAAGTGTATGCTGCTGGAGCAGATATAGTAACATCTGGTAATCATATTTGGGACCAAAGAGAAATCACATCATTTATTGATGATGAGCCATTTTTAATTCGTCCTGCTAATTATCCAGAAGGTGCACCAGGCAAAGGATTTTGCCTTTATCCATTTAAAGCAAAGACCGTTGGCGTAATTAATGTTTCCGGTAGAACTTTTATGCCACCGATGGATTGCCCTTTTCAAAAAGTAGATGAAATATTGAAAGAAATAAAAGATAGATGTGATATTATTCTTGTGGATATACATGCAGAAGCAACTTCGGAAAAAATTGCTATGGGTTTTTATCTTGACGGCAAAGTAACTTGTGTAGTAGGTACTCATACGCATGTACAAACAGCAGATAATCGTCTTTTACCAAAAGGAACGGCGTATATCAGTGATTTGGGCATGGTAGGACCATATAATTCTAGTTTAGGTGTAAATGTAAATAACGCTATTGATAAATTCATTACATGTAGACCAGTACGTTTCGAAATGGCATCTGGTCCAAATGTATTCAGTGCTGTTGTCTTAGAAGTAGATGATAAAACAAATAAAGCAGTGTCTATAGAGCGAATTTTGTTTAATGAAAATGATGTATAGTTGTAATCATTAAAAAGAGGATTTTTGATACTTTTGGCGAAATAAATAGTAATTCCTAATTCTTTAAGTCTTTGAAGGGTGTGCTAATCATGGAAGTTTTAAAAGTATCAACAAAATCCAATCCAAATTCTGTTGCAGGTGCATTAGCAGGAGTATTGAGAGAATCTGGAACTGCTGAATTGCAGGCTATCGGAGCAGGTGCACTTAACCAAGCTATTAAAGCTGTAGCGATTGCTCGCGGCTTTGTTGCTCCACATGGTATAGATTTGATTTGTATACCAGCTTTTGCTGATATTCAGATTGATGGACAAGAGCGTACAGCAATAAAACTTATTGTTGAACCAAGATAAGGACAATTACATGTGGTTTCCCATTCGGCAGATATCTGCCGAATGGGAGTAGCTATTGTAATTATTAGGAATTTATATAAGCAGATTAGATTTAATATAAATAACGAAAAATTCAAAAAATATTTGTAAAGGAGTTAGTCTGTATGGATGTTATAGCCTTAGTCGGTCCTAGTGGCACAGGAAAATCACATCGAGCTTTAATGGTCGCGCGCCAAAATAAAGCTGATGCTATTATAGATGATGGTATTTTAATTAAAAATAATAAAATAATAGCGGGACATTCTGCTAAACGAGAAGCAAGTAAAATAATGGCGATAAGGAGAGCCGTTTTTGTTGTTCCTGGTCATGCTGAAGAAGTAAAAGAAGCAATAAAAACAGTAAAGCCAGAGCGAATTTTAATTTTAGGTACATCAGAAAACATGGTGCATAGAATTGATAAAGCGCTTGAATTGCCACCTATTAGCAAAATCATAAATATTGCTGATATAGCTACAAAAGCAGAAATGGCAAAGGCGCAATTTTATCGCAATAAAGAGGGTAAACATATAATTCCAGTACCAACGATAGAACTTAAATCACATTTTTCTGGTTATTTAGTAGACCCAATACAGTCTTTTTTCAAAAAATCGAGTACAAAACGACGTCGTTTAGGTGAAAAATCTATCGTACGCCCTATATTCAGTTATTATGGACGTTTGATAATTGATGATACTACTATTGTAGAGATTATAAAATACATTGCTAAAGATAAAACATTTGATTTTAAACCGAGTCATATTCATCTAACACATATTTGGGAAGATGGAGAAGACAAAGGTATAAAACTTTCTTTTCAAGTTGTGTTGAAATATGGTAATCATATACCGACATTAATTCGTGCTATTCAAAAGAAAATTAAAGAAGTAATAGAATATATGACGGGTATGATTGTTCATGATATAAATATTATTGTAAAAGGATTGCGCTTTGCATAAATAAATATTGAGTATATTGAAGATAGTTAAATTTGTATTTAACTATCTTTTTTTGTATCGATACAATTAATGGATTTTTTACTTATTTGATTGACTTTTATAATAGTGGAAATTATAATTTTAAACAAATATTTTGCAAATGAGGTTGATTTGATGGCAGAAAATTATAAAGCACTAACAATAGCAGGTTCTGATACTTCAGGTGGAGCAGGTATGGAAGCCGATTTAAAAACATTTGAAGAGATGGGCGTATATGGTATGGTTGTCCTTACCGTTATCGTGGCACAAAATCCAAAAGATTGGGCACATGATATCTTTCCAATTGAATTGGATACGGTTAAAAGACAATTAGCAACTGTAGGTGATGGCATTGGTATAAATGCTATGAAAACAGGTATGTTGAGCTCAGCTAAATTAGTTGATACAGTAGAAGAAGCTATAAAAAAATATAATTTCAAAAATGTTGTTATTGACCCGGTTATGGTATGTAAAGGCATAGATGCTATAATGGTGCCAGAAGCAGCAAAAGCGATTAAGGCAAAATTAATACCGTTTGCTGATGTAGTAACACCGAATACAGTAGAAGCGGCATATATCGCTGATATGGAAAAAGTAGAAACGGTAGAAGATATCAAAGAAGCTTGTATTAAAATCAATAAATTAGGTGCTAAGAATATCATCATAAAATCAGGTAGCCGCGTAGAAGGCGATTATATGGTTGATGTATTATTCGATGGTAAAGATTTTACTATTGAGCGTAAATTGAAGCAGAAGAATATATACAATAGCGGAGCAGGTTGCACATTCTCAGCTGCTATAACGGCAGGACTTGCAAAAGGTTTGAGCGTTAATGAAGCATTTAAAGCAGCACAAAACTTTATAGATAAAGCAGTGGCAAATTCATTTAAAATCAATGAATTTACAGGTGCATTAGCTCATTGGAAAACTAGATAAATAAGATAAAAGATGTTACACGAGTAAGTGTAACATCTTTTTTTATACAAAATTTTTAAAAATGTAGTTTTATATAAAAGGGTTAAAAATTTTATTATTAGAATTGTTATAATAAATATGTCAGTTTAGGTTGTTCTGTGTTAAGAGTAGAAAGTAGGTGAATTTATGAATAAGCGAAAAATTACTGTATGTATATTAATTGTTTTAATAATAATAGTGGTAAGTGCTTTGTATTGTTATTATGAATTTAATGAAGAAAACAAATTAACAGCTAGTGGTACAGTAGAAGTGACTAAATATGATGTAACGCCACGGATTGCTGGTTATATACGCAATTTATCATATCAAGAAGGAGATTTTTTGACAGAAGGTGTTCTTGTTTGTCAAATAGATAGAGAAGATTTACAAAGGCAAAATGAAAGTGCTTGGCAAGCAGTACAGGTAGCTCAAGCAACTTTAGCCGATATGCAAAGAGGAGCACGAGAACAAGAAATTTTTATGGCAAAATCTCAGATTGATAAAACAAAAGCTGTTTATGATAAGACAAGGGCAGATTTAAATCGTAATGAACAACTATATGCTGTAGGTGGTATTAGTCGTCAGGAACTTGATAATGCTCATGAGGCTAATAATGTAGCAAAAGAAGATTATTTGTCAGCACAAGCCAATTATGATTTAGTGATGGAAGGAACACGTAAAGACCAAATAGTAGCGCAGGTAGCGGAAGTACAGCGTTTGATTGCAGCAGCTAAGGCAAATGAAGATTTAGTAAATAATATGAATTTATATAGTCCAGTAAGTGGTGTTATTATTAGCAAAAATTTTGAAAACAATGAATATATAAATGCAGGAGAAAGTGTTATAACAATAGCTGATTTAAAAGATTGTTGGATTAAAGTGTATATTTCTACAATGGATTTAGGCAAGGTATATATTGGACAAAAAGTTGAGCTCATGGTGGATGCTTTTCCACAAGAAAAATTTACAGGTAAAATTATTGAGATAAGTGATGAAGCTGAGTTTACACCACGAGAAAGTATTACTAAGGAAGAACGCGCAAATATGGTTTTTGCTGTAAAAATTAAAATTGAAAATATTGATAGTAAAATAAAAGCAGGTATGCCAGCGGATGTGATTTTCTGTGATTGAAATAAATAATATTAGCAAAAATTTTGGACAAGTAAGGGCTTTATCTAATTGTTCATTAAAAATAGCAGATAAAGCTATGATGATAATAGCAGGTGGCGATGGAGCTGGTAAGACAACGTTATTAAAAAGTATAATAGGGTTAATTATACCTGATAGGGGGCAGGTTTTAATTAATGGACAGTTACCTAAAACGCAAAAAAAATATTTTGGTTATATGGCACAACAATTTAGTTGGTATAAAAATTTGAGCGTTGATGAAAATATGATTTTATCTGCAACATTGTATGGGATGAATAAAGATGAGGCAAAGGAAAACTGTGCACGAATTTTAAAATTTGTTGGGCTATATCAGTTTAAAAAACGCTTAGCAGGAAAATTATCTGGTGGAATGAAACAAAAATTAGCATTAGCAGCAGCACTTGTGCATGAACCGAAATTTTTGCTTTTAGATGAGCCTTCAACAGGTGTTGACCCGGTGTCGCGTCAGGAGTTATGGGAGTTATTTCAACAGGTAAATGAGCAAGGTACGACAGTGATTATAACTACACCGTATTTTGATGAAGTAAATTATTGTAGAGAAATTATTTTAATGAATAATGGTAGAATTTTAATAAATAGTAGTTTAGCTGATTTGCAAAAGCAAAATAAAGGTTTTAATTTAGAAGACATTTATTTTAAATTAACAGAAAAGGGCGAATAAATCATGGATTATGCAGTTTATACAAAAAATCTTACAAAAAATTTTGGCAATTTTATCGCTGTAGATAATTTATCATTAAAAATAGAATATGGCTGCATATATGGTTTGCTTGGTTCTAATGGTTCGGGTAAAAGTACAACTATTCGTATGCTTTGTGGAGTGGTACCACCATCAAATGGTAAAATTAGGATTTTAGGTTACGATATTCATGATTTGACGAAAATTAAAAGTAAGATAGGTTATATGTCACAAAAATTTTCACTTTATCCTGATTTAACAGTTTTAGAGAATATAAAATTTTATGCTGGTTTATATGGTGTTGATAAAGAAATATTAGCAACGCGTATTGAAGAAATAATTGAACTGGCAGGTGTAGTGAAACAACAAAATATATTTGTAAAAAATCTTACAGGAGGTTGGCGTCAACGCTTGGCTTTAGGTTGTGCTATTATTCATAAACCTAAATTATTATTTTTAGATGAAGCGACCAGTGGTGCTGACCCTAGAGCTAGAAAAAATTTTTGGCAGATTATACAATCTTTAGCGCAAAAAGGTGTGACAATTATTGTAACAACTCATTTTATGGAAGAAGCAGCACTTTGTCATCGTATTGGTTTTTTACATCAGGGAAGGCTTTTGATAGATGCTACTCCGATGCAAATAAAGCAAATTGTACCTAAGCAAAATGTTTCATTAAATGAAGTTTTTGCTTATTTGGTAAGGCAAAAGGCGGTGGATATGGTATGAACAGATTAAAAGCTATGTTATATAAAGAATTTATTCAGTTACGGCGAGATGTGATAATGTTGCGTTTGCTGATAATGTTACCGATTGTACAGATTATTATATTTGGTCTTGCTATTGATACGGATGTAAAACATATACCGACAGTTGTTTTTGACCAATGTAGACAAGAGGAAAGTCGTGAACTTCTTGATATATTTGTTGCTACAAATTATTATGATATAAAATATAGGGCAAATAGTATGGCAGAAGTTAATGATAAAATAAATTCAGGACAAGCTGTAGTGGGGATTATATTTCCGCCAGATATGGTACGTGATATTAAACATGGAGAGTCGGCGCAAATTCAGCTTATTGTAGACGCTAGTGATAATATGGCAGCAACATCAGCAATTAGTACAGCACAGCTTGCTATCCAGCAAAAATTACAACAGTTTCAATTAGAGAAAATTTCTAATAAGGAAAATATAGTAAGTGGTGTATATGATTTGCGTATTCGTCCATGGTATAATCCTGATTTTATTAGTGCATATTATATTATTCCAGGAATTATAGGTATTGTATTGACTATGACTCTTGTTATGGCGGCTAGTATATCTATTGTGCGTGAACGAGAAGAGGGTACTTTAGAACAGCTTTTAATAACACCGCTACGCCCTTTAGAATTAATAATTGGTAAAATTATACCGTATATTTGTGTGGGATATGTGCAAATAACAATAGCTACGATTATTGGAGTAGTATTTTTCAATGTGCCGTTTAAAGGCAGTATTATTTTACTTTATATTTTAAGTACGATTTTTATGATAGCATGTTTAGCGTTGGGAATTTTTATTTCAACCATAGCGCAAAATCAAATGCAGGCTATGCAATTATCTTTTTTTGTAATGCTTCCTAGTATTTTATTATCTGGTTTTATGTTTCCACGCATAGCAATGCCTGATTTTTTTTATTATTTTAGTATGATAATACCCATGACTCATTTTGTACAAATTACAAGGGGTATTTTTTTAAAAGGAAACGGTATAGAATATTTATATCAGCCTACGGTATTTTTAATTGTATTTTCTATAATCATGTTAAGTATAAGCATTTGGAAGTTTAAGAAATCGCTTGTTTAAAATACATTAACTAATTTTATAAAATAAATAATAAAAGCTTAAACTTTAACTGTTTTTGATATATTAATATGATAATATTTATTATTTTTGTTTAAATAAGGTGTTAAAAATAGGGATAATTATTTTTAAGTAGTCTACTAGATTTATTTTATTGCTATGTTTATATAGATATAATAAGGCACTGAAATGACCGTTAATAAAGAATTCAATTGCAAGATTAGTTTTATAGTCATTTGTTGGCAGTTGCATTATATCGCATAAAATTTTGGCAAATAGTTTTTTTACTTTAAAAATAAAGGACAAATCACCGTGGATTCCAAATAAAATATTTACTTTAGGGAAGTTTTCTTTAAATAAATTATATATTTTTGTATCTATATTGGGTAAAATATGATTATTTTTTATACTGTAAAAAATATATGGTAGTATTTCATTTAATTTATCAATAATATCATTTTCTTCTTGTTCTAGTAAATCATATATATCTTTAAAATATACGTAAAAAACACTGCGATGGTAACCTGCTTTATCCATAAGTTCTTGTATAGTAATTTTTTCAAGTGGTTTATGAGCGTATATTTTCCAAAATGCTTCAATGATATTTTCTTTTGTGGTCATTAAGTCATCTCCTTATGTCATAAAAAAACAGACTTTGTATAAAATCAAAGTCTGTTTTTTATTTATGAAAATAGATTATTTAGTTTCTGCTTTTTTCTTTGGAGCTACAGCAGTGCGAATGGAGAGTTCACGGAGCTGTTTAGAGTCAACTTCAGATGGTGCTTGAGTCATTAAGCAGCTAGCACTTTGTGTTTTAGGGAATGGGATAACGTCGCGGATAGAGCCACGTTTTGCCATGAGCATGATTAAACGGTCAAGACCGAATGCTAAGCCACCATGTGGAGGAGTACCATATTTGAATGCATCAAGCATGAAGCCGAATTTTTCATGAGCTTGTTCTGGAGTAAGACCGATAGCTTCAAATACTTTTTCTTGTGTATCGCTATTGTAGATACGCAAGCTACCACCGCCGACTTCTACGCCGTTTAATACCATATCGTATGCTTTTGCTTTTACGCGGCCTGGGTCGGAGAGTAAGTATTGAACATCTTCATCACGTGGAGCTGTGAATGGATGGTGCATAGCTTTCCAGCGTTTGTTTTCTTCATCGTATTCAAACATAGGGAAGTCAACAACCCAGAGGAATTTATATTCGTTTTCGTTGATGAGACCACGACGACGGCCCATTTCCAAACGTAATTCGCCGAGAGCTTGAGCAACTACGAGTGGTTTATCAGCAACTACGAGTAATAAGTCACCAGTTTGAGCATTTGTTGCTTCTTTGATTTTCTGGAATGTTTCTTCGCTGTAGAATTTCTTGAATGGGGATTTAATTTCTTTTTCAGTGTATTGAATCCAAGCAAGACCTTTTGCGCCATATCTTTGAGCGTATTCTACGAGTCCATCGAGTTCACGACGAGGAATATTTGCATATCCATCAACTTTGATAGCTTTTACTTGTCCACCGTTGTCTAAAACGGATTTAAATACTTTAAAGTCAGAGCCTTTTACGTATTCGGAGATGTCCATGAGTTCCATGCCGAAGCGGATATCTGGTTTATCGGAACCATATCTTTCCATAGCTTCGTCCCAAGTCATACGCAAGAATGGAGTTTTTACTTCTTCGCCGATTGTTGCAAAGATTGTCTGCATTAAGCCTTCCATCAATGTCAAGATATATTCTTGGTCAACGAAAGACATTTCAATATCGAGCTGTGTAAATTCAGGCTGACGGTCTGCACGTAAGTCTTCATCACGGAAGCAGCGAACAATCTGGAAATATTTTTCATAGCCTGCAACCATTAAGAGCTGTTTGAAAATCTGTGGAGACTGTGGTAAAGCATAGAATTTACCAGGATTTACACGGCTAGGTACGAGGTAATCGCGAGCACCTTCTGGTGTGCTTTTTGTAAGCATAGGTGTTTCGATTTCTAAAAAGCCATGTTTGTCCATGTAATCACGCATTAATTTTGCAACACGATGACGGAGCATGATGTTTTTTTGCATTTCTGGACGGCGTAAGTCTAAATAACGATATTTTAAACGAACGTTTTCATCAACATCAATGCCATCTTGAATGTAAAATGGCGGAGTCATTGCTTTATTTAAAATACGTAATTCTTCAGCATAGATTTCGATTTCGCCTGTATCCATATTAGGATTGATAGTTTCTTTATCGCGCAAGCTAACTTTACCGCGAACAGCAACTACGAATTCAGAACGAAGAGATTCTGCTTTAGGGAATTGGTCAGCACCGATTCTATCTTCAGCAAAAACGAGCTGAACAAGACCGCTTCTATCACGTAAATCAATAAAAATAAGTCCACCATGGTCACGGCGGTGAGATACCCAACCGCATACTACGACTTCTTGACCTTCATTTTGAGCACGTAGCTCACCACAATGGTGCGTTCTAGTCATACCTTCCATTGTTTCCATTTGTAAAATTCCACCTCAATAATTTTTTGTTTGTATGATTATCTCATATCTAAAAGAGAAGAGACTGCTTATTTATGACATTTTGCTTTTAATGTAGCAAATAAATCATCAAGTGAAACAGTTTCTTGTGTGCTGTTTTGCATATCTTTAACAACTGCACTATTAGATTTTAACTCATCTTCGCCTAAAATAACAGTAAATTTTGCATTAGATTTATTTGCTTGTTTCATTTGAGCTTTCATGCTACGACCTGCAAAGTCCATACTAGCTTCAAAACCATCTTTGCGCAAATTAGTTAAAATTTCAAATGCTTTTGCTTGTACAGAGTCACCGAGTGCTACGATGAAAATATCTGTACCATAAACTGTTTCTGGTAATAAATTTTGCATTTCAAGTGCTAATAAAACACGTTCAAGTCCTGTTGCAAAACCTACAGCTGGTGTTGGTTTACCGCCGCATTCTTCAATAAGACCATCATAGCGTCCACCGCCGAGTACAGCACTTTGAGCACCGAGTGGTATATATTTGAGTTCAAATGCAGTTTTTGTATAATAATCAAGACCGCGAACAAGACTTGGGTCAAGTTCAAATTCAATGCCAGCAGCAGTCAAGAAATCTTGAACTTTATGGAAATGTTCATTACATTCATCGCAGAGGCAATCTGTTATAGCTGGAGCGCCTTGAGCGAGTTCTTTACATTTTTCATTTTTGCAGTCTAATAGACGCATTGGATTTCTATCATAGCGGGATTGGCAGTCTTCGCACATTTCGCCGATTACAGGTTTAAAGAATTCTTGTAATTTTTGGCGATAAACTGGGCGGCATTTAGGACAGCCTACAGAGTTTAATAATAATTTAATATCTTTAAGACCTAAATCTTGCAAGAATTGTACTGCTAAAGAAATTATTTCTGCATCTACAGCTGGATTTGCTTCACCTAGAGCTTCAACGCCGAATTGATGAAATTCGCGATAGCGACCTGCTTGTGGACGGTCATATCTGAACATAGAACCGATATAAAATAATTTACATAAATTAGTATCAGCATACAGTTTATTTTCAAGATAAGAACGAACAGCAGCAGCAGTATTTTCAGGGCGAAGTGTAATGCTACGATTACCTCTATCTGTAAAAGTATACATTTCTTTTTCAACGACATCAGTCGTTTCACCTATACCACGCTGAAATAATTCTGTGTGTTCAAATATAGGAGTTCTGATTTCGCGGTAACCAAATTGACCGCATAATTTTCTAATTAAGTTTTCGAGATAAAGCCAATTTCCCACTTTATCAGGAAGTATATCTCGGGTTCCACGAGGAGCCTTCGTTAACATAAAAAAATCACCTCAAGTTCATTCGCCATAAGCATCTTTTAAAAGAGTTTTACGGCGGTCAATATATTTATCTATACTATTTAAATAAGTATATAAATCTTTTGCATTGAAAGAAGTTTGCAATCTTTTGCCTGGATAAACAATTTTACTAGTGGCTGCACCGCCGACGCCTAAAATCGTTTGACGTTCGCCCATAATCTGAATGTTGTAGATGCCTTCACTGCCTTTTCGGCTGCAACCTACATTTTCAAGTTGGCCGCTCATATATCCTTGACGATAAATATAATAAGGGATAAGTCCATAATCAGCAACAGCTTTCGTCATAATAGCTGACATATTTTGAACGGTTTCGTCATCAGGTAAAACGATATTGTCCCTGATAAGTTTTAACTCAGAACCTTTTTTCAAAGCGAGCGCATGTAGTGTTATATCATCTGGCTGTAAATCAATGACTTTTTTGATAGTATCTGTAGCATCGGCTTCATTTTCACCAGGAAGACCGATTATTAAATCAGTATTAATATGCTTAATACCTGCTTTGCGCACATCTTTAAATGCGCGAATGATATCATCGGCACAATGTCTTCGTCCGATTAAGCGCAAGGTTCTATCCTGCATTGTCTGAGGATTGACGCTGACTCTATCAGCGCCGTATTTTACAATAGACTTTGCTTTTTCTAAATTTATAGAATCAGGTCTGCCTGCTTCAACAGTGAATTCTTCTAAATAATCACTTTTAAAAGATTTTGCAACGAGTGCTAATAAATCATCAAAATCATTTTCGTTTAAGCTGGTTGGCGTTCCACCACCAACATAGATGGTTTGTACTTTGAAATCGTATTTGTCAATTAAAGCTTTAATTTGTTCAATTTCATATCTGAGTGTTTTTAAGTATTTAGCTGTAACTTCATCGCTTGGCAAGATGCTTGAAGGAAAAGAGCAGTATAGACAGCGAGATGGGCAAAATGGTATGCCTACATATACGCTTATCAAGCGCGGGTCGCGTGCTTTTTCTAAAAACGGTAATTGCAAATAAGCTATATCTGTGATGAGATTGGCTTTTGGTGCAGTTACTTCATAATCATCTTTTAAGCGTTTGATTAATTCTTCACGATTTAAACCGTTTTCCATGAAACGATGTACAATTTTTGTCGGTCTTACACCATGGAGAATACCCCAAGGTGCTGTTTTCTTTCGTAAATCTTCACAGAAAATATGGTATAAATTGAGTTTTATTAAGCGATTTATGCCAGCTTTTACACTTTCATCGGCATGCAAATAGCTTATGCGATTAAATGAGAGTGTTTTATCATCTTTATGAAGTATTAAGGTGGTTTTAACAGACCTATTTTCTTCGGATACTTCATTGATGATTTCTAGTCTGTCATAATCGGCATAAGTAGCATTTTCATCTATATTTACTTTAAACAATACTAAAATTTCTTTAACGATTTTTACGATAATTTCACGCGTACTATTTAAATAAAAAGATTTAATTATCACGATTCTTGTTCACGCTTTTTTTGACATTCTTTGCAGTAACCAAAGAATTTTAATTGATGGTCAATGATATGAAAATCACATTTTTGGGAGATTGTTGCTTCTAAATCACCGAGAAGGTCATCTGCAAATTCCATTACTTTGCCACAGTCAAGACAGATTAAATGATGATGTTGATGTTCATTTGGACTAGCTTCGTTTAATTCGTAGCGACGGCAACCATCGCCAAAGTCTAGATAGTTTAAGATATTTAGTTCAGTTAATAATTCTAAACTGCGATATACAGTAGCAAGACCAATTTCAAATTTATTTTCTTTTAAAATAAAATGTACATCTTCAGCACTGAGATGTTGACCTGGTCTATCAAGAAAAATTTGAAGGACAGTTTTTCTTTGTGGTGTCAATTTGTACTGCGGACCAGCAAGTTTACGTTTTAAATCTTCCATAGTTATTTTAACAGGCACAATAACGCCCCCTTATCATGTATTTAGTCCTCAAATACATATATTTTAACAAAAATATAGTACCATTACAAAGCTTTTAGCAAACTCTTTCATATATTATATCATTCAATTTATATTTTTGTCTAAATACCAGAACTTTTATTATACACTATTTACCTAAATTAAAATAGCTTTTCGCTATAAGATTTATAACGAAAAGCTACTTTTTTATATTAAGGCTAGTTTATTAAAATTAATCAACACTAGTTACTTTATCGATAAAGCCGTGAACGTCTTTTTCTAAGCCACTTTGTAAACCAGTGATGTAGTTGAACATTTTCTGAGCGAATGGGCCAACTTTACCATCACCGATAACCATTTCTTCGCCTTTATAGCCAAGTACGCCAACTGGAGAAATAACAGCAGCAGTACCAGAACCGAATACTTCTTCAAGTTTGCCGTTTTTATAATCTTCAACGAGTTCATCAATGGAGATTGCACGTTCTTCTACATCCATGCCCCAATCTCTAGCAACAGCAAGAACAGTTCTTCTTGTTACACCGTTTAAGATTGTACCATCAAGAGCTGGAGTTACGATTTTGCCATCGATTTTAAATAAGATGTTCATAGAACCAACTTCACCGATGTATTTATGCTGTATACCATCGAGCCATAATACTTGGTCAAAACCATGTTTATGAGCTTCAAGACCTGCATGGAGGCTTGCTGCATAGTTAGCAGGAGTTTTAGCTTCACCAAGACCACCTTTTGTTGCGCGAACATAATGGTCTTCAACCATGATTTTTACAGGAGCAAAACCATGTGCATAATAAGCAGCAACAGGAGAAAGAATGATGTAGAATTTATATCTTTTAGCTACGTTTACACCGAGGTATGGGTCGTCAGCAAAGATAAATGGACGTATGTATAAGCTTTGTCCTCTCTGAGCAGGAACCCAATCTTTTTCAATTGTGATTAATTGATGAAGTGCATCATATACTAAATCAACATCAATTGGTGGAATATCCAAAATTCTAGCAGAATTATTTAAACGATTTAAATGGTCTTTTGTACGGAAAATAACAACATCTTTGCCTTGACGGAATGCTTTCATACCTTCGAAAATAGCTTGACCATAGTGAAGTGTAGCATTAGCAGGGCTAACTTTTATATCTTCATAAGGAATAATTTGGGCATCATGCCATCCTTGACCTTCATCATAAGTCATTTCAAACATATAATCAGTGAAATGAGTACCAAAACCAATAGTAGAAACATCTACTTTATCTTTCAATGTTTTAGCTTCTACAAATTTAACCATAAATTACATCTCCCTAAATTAATAGTGTTTTAATTGTAACTCTTATCTAGGTTGTAGTCAAGAAAAAAGTTTACATATTTACACAATTTGTTGCGTTTATTTTTATGGGAAATATAATTTACTATTAATTTAGCAGTATTTATCCTTGAATTTTTTACAAAAAGTATATATTTTTCTTACATTAATGATTGTAGCTTTAATTTATCTATTTTACCACTTTCGTTTTTAGGCAGAGTTTTTAGATAGATAAATTGTTTAGGCATTTCAAAATCTGTTAAATATGGTTTTAATGATTTTAAAATTTCTTGTTTAGTAAATTGTTTTTCACCAGCAATAAAAGCTTTTAATGTATCAGAGTCATTTTTATGTGAAGGTATAACAATTAATTCATTAGTTTGAAACACTTTTATTAGAGCATTTTCTATTTTGCTCGTAGATATCTTCAATCCATTGATATTGCAAATATCGTCTTTACGCCCGAGAAAATGAAGTGAGCCGTTTGTATCAATATAGCCTTTGTCTTTTAGCGAAAAAGGAAGAGATATACCTTCTACATGGTACGGCGTATTTACGAAGATTTCTTCATTTTTTATAGTAATTTTTACATCGGTGAAAGGTTTGCCTACAGATGTTCTATCTTCTGTCATATCAATATCGTTGATATATGTGATGTAGTTTAATTCACTAGCACCGTAATATAGTGTGATGGTAGTTTTAGGATAAATCTGTTTTAGTTTTATAGCATCTTGCTTGTTCATGCTTTGAGAACCGGAGATAATTTGTTTTATTTGCGTATTAGGAAGCGTAGCAATTTTAGGCAAAAGCAATAATTTAGTAGGTATTAAATATATGGTGTTTACTTTATATTTTGTCATCAAATCAAGCCAATTCTTAGGACGAAATTTCTCTGTAGCGATGACAGTTCCGCTACAGGCAAAAACGCCTAAATATATATTTAAATTACCTGTAAAAGCAAGGCTACCTTGACAAAAAATGACAGTATCTTTATTGATATTAAAAATTTTGTTTTGAATAGGGAAAAAATCTGCCCAGCTATTATAATTGCGCCAAAATAATTTACTTTTACCAGTAGAACCAGAAGTCATCACACCCATACAAGCATTTTCTGGAATGTCTTTTATGATGAATTCTTGATTTTTGCTGGCATCAGTGGCGATTATCGGTATGTGATTTGTGCCACTGTACGCTAAAAACGATATCAATTGGTCAATGATTTTATCTTCATGAATAAAAATAGGGCGTCTTTTAGCTGTAAGAACGATTGTTTGGCGGATATTTTTAGCTTTTTGTGCTAATTCGCCATACGTATATTGATTATCGTCTGTAATTATTGCTATTTTATCTTGCTGTTGTTGTAAAATTAAATCTAAATAATTCATAGCTAAATCCTTTCAATGAGCATACTACTGCCAAGTCCGCCAGCACCAGCAATAGTAGCACAGCCTAATTTACCATTGCGCAGATTTAAAGCTGTCAACAAATGAAGCAGAATGATTGCGCCAGAAGCACCATAAGGATGACCGTATGCCAATGCACCGCCGAAAATATTATATCTGTCGATGCAGTTTTTAAAGTTGCGGGCAAATAAAACATCTATTACAGCAAAAGCCTCATTGATTTCAAAAATATCGATATCATTCGGTTTTAAATCGTTTTTTTGCAATATTTTATTTAAAGAAGCGATAGCACCTTTAGGGCTTAACATAGGTTCAACGCCACAATCACAAGAATTTATGATTTTAGCCATGGGTTTTAAATGATGCTCATTTAGATATTTTTCTGAACAGAGAACGACAAAAGCTGCACCGTCATTGATTAAGCAAGCATTAGCAGCTGTGATGAATTTTCCATTCGGCAATATTTTAGGAACTTTATCTAATAATTTTTGACTCATGCGTGGGCGAATGCCGTCATCTTTTTTAGAATTATTTATGCTTACAGTTATATCTTTAAAATAATTATTAATGCGCGCTTCAAGTGCTAATTTATGGCTGCGCAATACCCAAAAATCCATTTCTTCTTTAGTTATATGCTCTTTTTGTGCTGTGAGTTCGGCACCTTCTAACATGATATTTTCCCTGTGAATATGGGGCATGAATTTAGCACTGGAATAATACGTATCATCTTTATAATCTGGATGATTGGGATTGTAACTGCGCCGTGGTTGTGTAGAATTGCTTTCAAAACCGCCAGCGATTATTAAATCAGCATTGCCAGCTTTTATTTTATCCGCACCGACTGAAATACTCGCTAGTCCACTACAACATTGCATATCTACAGTAAAAGCAGGTATAGAATTATCCATACCTGCTTCTAGTGCCATCAAACGGGTAATATTGCCACCAGCTCCGACACCATTTCCGCCGATAATATAATCAATCGTATTTAATTTATATTTTTGTACAATTTTTTTTAGGACTTGAGCGCCGAGAATTTCTGCTGGAATGTGTTTGTAAATGCCGTTACAAATTCCGATATAACTGCGTAAACCACCTAGGATATATACGTTGTTCATATTTATCACCTGTTGAAGATTTTTAGAATTGGTTTAGCTAAAATGGCAGCAACGAGACATTTTACAATATCAAGAGGAATAAATGGTAAAACACCTGTTAAAAATACAGCTTCCCAATTCATATCAGTTAAGAATTTTAATTGTAATGCGCCGATAATATAAATTACAGGAATACCGATACAGATGCCGATTAAAGCAAAACGTTTAAAATTATATGTATTGCCTTTGAGCCAAGCGATAATTGTAACAGCTATCATAAAACCGAAGATATATCCACCAGTAGGGCCAAATAATTTAGCTGGGCCACCTGTGCCACCAGTGAATACAGGAATACCGATAAGACCGACTAAAATATAAATGAGCATGGTAATGAAAGCTTGTTTTGGCGGAAGCAAAAATCCGACTAAATTTACAATCAATGTTTGCAGTGCTATTGGCGATAGAGAAAACGGCAATGGTATGATGATATAAGCTGAAACGCAGTTCATGGCAACGAGCAGAGCCAGTCGCGTCATCTCTAAAGTTTTGTTCATTGAAGAATTATTTGACATTGAAATCACCTATCTATTTAAATTTTATTGTAAAAACTAATATATCATTGACATAAGCATTTATAGTAGTATTTTGCTGATAAAAAAATACTTCTTCATCAGCGTGTACAGGATAGAGGAATCTTATATCCCATTTAGTTTGGTCTTTGAATTTTTCATATAAGTATAAAACCATCATCAAGCCAGGTACGATTGGATTTTCGCCTTGATGAATGATGTTTTTATCGCCAGATAAATTTATATAATCGTTTATTTGAGCTGTAGAAAATTTTTGTTTAAATAAATAAGAACCAATTTTTTCTGTTTTTTGCGAAATTGTATTTGCTTTCGTTTTAGGCAAAAGTAGTAACACTTTTAAACTTTGTTGCACAGCGTTGTTTTCATCTGTTCCTGTGACTAAAAATGAAGCTCTTTGTTTAGTAGCGTTGACTAAATTATTATTGTAATGAATTGCTTTATCTTGAAGTAAAATTTTAGCATGAGCTAAAATCCAACCAGAAAAAAAGCTTTTATCGCAGTTTGCTAGAGTTTGTATCAGTTGTATCATATGTATACCTGCCTTTTCTGTTCATATTATATGCAATATAATATTTTTAGTCAACTTAGGATAAAATATAAGTTGACGATATTCGTAAAAAAAAACACCCAAAAAGAAGGGGTTTTTGGGTGTAGTGTTCATTAGGAGCTTGTTGGTTAGTCTAAGATAACTCTTTGCTCTATTCATAGATATTATACTTTATTTATATGAAAAAAGCAATAAAAAAAAGCTCATATTCATTGAATATGAGCCTAATTTCTTTATTATTCAGCGTAAACACTGATTTGACGGTTGTAACGACCTTTACGTTCGAAAGCAACGCGTCCAGCGATTTTAGCGAATAAAGTATCATCTTTACCGATGCCTACGTTAGCACCTGGATGGAAATGAGTACCTCTCTGACGAACTAAAATGCTGCCTGCTGTAACGACTGTGCCAGCGTGTTCTTTAACGCCAAGACGTTTAGATTCACTATCACGACCGTTACGAGTGCTACTAACACCTTTTTTATGAGCGAAAAGCTGTAAATCAAAATTGAACATTGATTTCACCTCCTGATATTTAGAAGTCGTACATTTTTCGGATTAGATTTCTCTATTTCCGCAAAACCAAGTATAGCAACAGCAAATACCGCTTCAGTCAGCTCATCGGGAGCCGCCTTTAATGCTATACTTAAATATCCGGGCTTTACATCGTAATCTACATCACGATGTAAATGTTGTGCCAAACCTAAAATAACTGACTGAGCCAATGCAGAAACCGCTGCACATACAATATCTTGACCATATGCGCCTGCCCCTGCATGTCCTTCAACTGAAAGACCGATGATTTTATCGTCATCTTGACGCATTACAGATATTTTAATCATTATGCTTCGATTTTTTCAATAGTTAATTTAGTAAATGGCTGACGATGACCCTGACGACGACGATAGTTGGATTTAGCTTTGTATTTGAAAACGAGGATTTTTTTAGCTTTATCCTGTTTTTCAACTTTAGCTGTGATTTTAGCTCCTTCAACAACTGGAGTACCAACTTTAACATCTGCATCATTAACAACTGTTAAAACTTGGTCAAAAGTTACAACGTCGCCTTCGTTAGCTTCGATTTTTTCTACAGTGATAACATCACCTTCGCTAACGCGGTATTGTTTGCCACCTGTCTGGAAAATAGCGTACATTAAATTTACACCTACCTCTTAAAATACTCGCCAAATACGGTTAATCTTGCGATTATTAAAACCTTTTTGTGCGGTTGGTAAACCTTATTTTCTAAGGTTTACATCTTGAAATTCTATCATAATATACTTATATATGTCAATATATATTATGTTATTTTAATCAATGTTATAAAGATATTTCATACGAAACTAAAATGAATTTATTTTTATATTTTAAGTGCTTAAAATTAATATAAATTATTGAAAGATTTTTGCATACTATCATATTATATTGTAACAACACACTTTTTTGTTTTATAATAGATAAAAGATTTATTAAGGGAGGAATTATTTTTGGCTAAGCAATCATTTTATATAACTACGCCTATTTATTATCCTAGTGCAAAATTGCATATCGGTCATGCTTATTGTACAACTATTGCTGATAGTATTGCACGTTATAAACGTTTATCTGATTTTGATGTATTTTTCTTGACAGGTTCTGATGAACATGGACAGAAAATTGAACAGAAAGCAGAAGAACAAGGTGTTACACCTATTGAGTATGTAGATAAGATTGTAGCAGGTTTCCAGAATTTGTGGAAACGCTTAAATATATCTAATGATGATTTTATTCGTACCACACAAAAACGCCATGAAAAAGTAGTACAGGAAGTTTTCCGTCGCATTTATGAAAAAGGCGATATTTATAAAGGTGAATACAAAGGCTTATACTGCACTCCATGCGAAAGCTTTTGGCTTGAACGCCAACTCGTAGATGGCAAATGCCCAGATTGCGGTCGTGAAGTAAAAGAAGTAGCTGAAGAAGCTTATTTCTTTAAGATTTCTAAATATGCTGACCGTTTACTTCAATATATTGAAGAACATCCTGATTTCATTCAGCCAGTATCTCGTCGCAATGAAATGATTAACTTCATTAAACAGGGACTTGATGATTTATGCATTTCTCGTACTTCTTTTGATTGGGGTATTCCTGTACCAATCGACTCTAAACATGTCATTTATGTATGGTTTGATGCACTTACAAACTACTTGACACCAATCGGCTATTTAGATGACCCAGAAAAATTCAAGAAATTCTGGCCAGCTGATTTACATCTTGTAGGTAAAGAAATCGTTCGTTTCCATACAATTATTTGGCCTATAATCTTAATGGCACTTGATTTACCGCTTCCTAAAAAAGTATACGGTCATGGTTGGCTCGTAGTTGATGGCGATAAAATGAGTAAATCCAAAGGCAATGTAATTGACCCAATCGGTTTAATTGATGAATTTGGTGCAGATGCAATTCGCTATTTCTTACTTCGTGAAATTAACTTAGGTCAAGATGGTAACTTCTCACGCGATGCTTTAATTCAGAGAATTAACTCTGATTTAGCAAATGACCTCGGAAATCTTTTACATCGTACTTTGAGTATGATTAATAAATATAATGGTGGCATTATTGAACAGCCAGGTGAAATTCGTCCTGTTGACCAAGCTTTAATAGATGATGCTATGAAAACTGTTGCTGATTACAAAAATTACATGGATAATATGAAGCTTAGCGATAGCATTAAACTCGTATGGTCCTTTATCAGCCGTAGCAATAAATACATTGATGAAACAACTCCTTGGGTACTTGGCAAAGATGAAAGCAAAAAAGCAGAACTTAATCGTGTATTATACGATTTAGCAGAAAGCTTACGCATAATAAGTGTAATGATTGAACCATTCATGCCAACTACTGCTGGCAAGATGTGGAGTCAGCTCAATATTGCACAAGATTTTGCTGATGTTCGCATAAGTGATATTGAAACATGGGGTAAAACTGTAGTTGGAACTAAAATCAACAAACCAGAACAATTATTCCCACGTATTGAAATTGAAGAAGAAAAACCAGAACAGAAAGTAAAAGAACAGCCTAAAAAAGAAGCTAAAGCTAAAAAAGAAAAAGAAGCACCAGCTAAAGAAGATGGCGATATGATTGCTATTGATGATTTTGCTAAAGTTGATTTACGTGTAGCAGAAATAATAGCAGCAGAACCAGTGCCAAAAACAGAAAAACTTTTAAAACTTCAAGTTTCTTTAGGTGATGAAGAAAGAACAGTCGTATCTGGTATTGCTAAATTCTACAAACCAGAAGATTTAATTGGCAAACATGTAATCTTAGTTGCTAATTTGAAACCTGCTAAATTGCGCGGTGTAATGTCTCAAGGCATGTTGCTTGCAGCTTCAAAAGGTGACCAGTTACAGGTTGTAGAAACTTCTATGCCTGTTGGCAGTAAGGTGAAATAAAATGCTTGTAGATACACATGCACATATAGATGATGTAAAATATGATGAAGACCGCGATGAAATGGTCGTTCGTGCTAAAGAATACGGTGTTACTCGCATTATAACCATGGGCGATACGATGGTTTCATCAAGTAATGCTATAAAATTAGCAGAAAAATATGATGGCGTTTATGCTGGAGCGGGTGTTCATCCCCAAGAAGCTCTCAGCTTAATGCCAGGCGATTATGATACTTTGGCACAGTGGATGACTCATCCAAAAGTAAAAGTGCTAGGTGAAATCGGTCTTGACTATTATTATGAAAATGCTTCTCGCGAAAAACAGCAAGAAATTTTCATTCGTCAACTCGATGTTGCTCGTCAAATGCATATGCCAGTTAGTATCCATGACCGCGATGCTCATGGCGATACCATGGCAATATTGAAAAAAGAAGGCAGAGGGCTTACAGGTTCAATTCACTGTTTTTCAGGTAGCTATGAAATGGCAAAAGAATTATTAAAAATGGGTTGGTTTTTGGGTGTAGATGGCCCGCTTACATTTAAAAATGCGGCGAAATTACCAGAAATCATCGCTAAAATTCCACTTGAAAGATTGCTTTTAGAAACGGATAGCCCATATCTTGCACCAGTGCCAAAACGTGGCAGACGTAATGAGCCTGCTTATGTAAAATATATAGCAGAAAAAGTAGCAGAAGTCAGAGGCATTTCTTTTGAAGAGGTAGCATCTCAAACGACACAAAACGCTATAAACGTATTTAATTTAGATTGATAAAAAAACCTTGCTTAGTGTTTATATCTAAGCAAGGTTTTTTGTATATTTTTTACATATGACTGTGTCTTTTATAACGAGAAATACATTTGTACATTACAGAAAATAATTTAAAGAAATATAGCTGGAAAAGCTTGATTTTATTGGGCTTTTAGGAAAAATATGTTTACAATTTTACAGATAAAAATGTTACATATTTATGTAAAAATTTGACAAAAGTGTAAAATATTGGTATAATAGGTTTCCGAAAAGGAGGAGTTTGATGGATTTAAGAAACCTATTTAGCCATGACGCTACAAAGCGTAAAGTTACAATTGGTTTTGTTTTGTGTTTTGTAATGGCAACTTTAACTGGTTTTGCTAGTACGAATAAGAATATTACAGTTGTAGCTGATGGTAATCAAAAGGTAATCAGTACAGTTTATAACAATCCACAAAGTATATTAAAACAAGCAGGTATTAACTTACAGGAAAATGATGATTACAGTGTATCGACAGGTGATGTGAGGGATAATTCTGTTATTACCGTAAATCGCGCTGTTCCTGTAAATATTGAAATTGATGGGAATACAAAAACTATTAAAACAGCTAAAAAAACAGTGGGAGAATTGATGTCTTCTTTAAATTTAGATGAAGATAAGTATTTTGTAGACCAGAATAAGAATGCTCAGATAAATACTAACTCCACAATCAAAGTATTAAATGTATCAACTAGATTAGTATTAAAAGATGAAGTTCAACCATATAATGTAATAAAAGAACCAGATAGTTCATTGATTAAAGGAATTGAAGAAGTAGAACAAGCAGGCAGAAACGGTCTTAATCGTTTGTTAGTAAGAGAAAAATATCACAATGGTGTAAAAGTAGACGAAGAAGTAATGCAGACAACGCAACTTGTTAGAGTAAGAGACCAAGTTGTGCGTGAAGGTATTGCTGAACCAGTAGCACAAAAAAGTGTAGGGTTCCGTTCTTATTCACAAGTATTGTACATGGAAGCTAGTGCATATTTGCCATATGATG
This sequence comes from Megamonas hypermegale, assembly GCF_900187035.1. Lineage (NCBI taxonomy): Bacteria > Bacillati > Bacillota > Negativicutes > Selenomonadales > Selenomonadaceae > Megamonas > Megamonas hypermegale. The sequence goes on along the minus strand of NZ_LT906446.1, from coordinate 1,325,362 downwards.
GTGGTGGTAGTGGCTATACTGCTTTGGGTATTCCAGCACGCTATGGTGTAGCGGCAGTTGACCCTAGAGTAATTCCACTTGGTACCCGCTTGTATATTCCTGGTTATGGCGAAGCAATTGCCGCTGATACTGGCGGAGCTGTAAATGGCTATACAATTGATTTGTGTATGGAAGATTATACACAAGCCATAAATTTTGGTCGTCGTGGTGTAGAAGTTTATATTTTAGATTAATAAATGAGTCTGTATCAAGGGATACAGGCTTTTTTTATAGATTATTTTTCTTCACTTTAATCTTTATTTTTGATTATTGTGAACCGCACACTTGTGATTTTAATCATGAGTTAGGCGAACAAAATAGTCAGCGTATATAGAAATATGTACGTAGAGATAGACTAAGATCTATCCAATACTGTTTGAATTGCTGGAAAGCCCTAAAGATATCTGAACTACAACGTAAACATGAAATAAAGTTAAACGTGAATGTGGCGAAAGCAGAAAAAATCAGATATATAGCATAAGGTTAAATCCTAAGTGTTGAAAAATGGACAATCAGCAGCGAAGCTCCGAATAGGAGAACGTTCAACGATTATTCCTCTTGAGGGAAGTACTCAGTAAGCTATTGACTGAGGAAGTGGACAGACTCTAACAGGTAAAGCTGAGGGATAAGATATAGTCTGTGCCGTTACGAAAGTAACGGAAGTTCATAAGAGAACTGTATAGAAAGTAGCGTTTCTATATGAACGAGACCTCATAATACGACTAAAGCAGAACCTACAGTTCTTGTATATGTTATTTAAAATAGGCAGTTAATATATAAACACTTGCTATATTGCTATACATATGTCATGATTATATTAGATGATAGTATGGAAATAATACGTGGGATATTGTGGGTATAAAAATATTGAAGTAAAAGATTTAAATGTTAGAGAGTGGAACTGTCCTGAATGTAAAACACATCACGATAGAGATGTAAATGCAGCTATAAATATTAGAGATGAAGGATTAAGAATATTAAACATAGCTTAATCTTGAATAACATATACAAGAACCGTAGGAACTATGGGGATAGCTCGGAGATACTGTATTCGTTAGAATACTTGACCGAGAACCCTGCGACTTTAATCGTGGGAGGTTCAGATACTAGACGAATGTTGAAAAAAATTAAAGATAAGAAGGTTTTTTATGATAAAAGAAGTACTAGTAGTTGAAGGGAAAATGGACGTTGTAGCAATCAATAAAGCTGTAGAAGCTGATTGCATTATAACGGAAGGTTTTAATCTTTTGCCACGAACGATAAAGAATATAAAAGCAGCTTATGAAAAAAGAGGCATTATTATCTTAACAGACCCGGATTCAGCAGGGGAAAGAATTCGTTCGTATTTGGTAAGACGCTTTCCGAATGCTAAGCATGCATTCATTCCTGCTCAAGAAGCTACAGCTAATGATGATATCGGGGTTGAACAGGCAAAACCTGAAGCTATAAGAAAAGCATTAGCAAAGGTTCGTACAGCAGAAATTGAACCTTCAAATGAATTTAGTGCTAAGGATTTAATTTTAAATGGTTTAAATGGTTCACAAAGCGCTAGTTTGCGCCGTGCTAAAGTGGGCGAAATCTTAGGTATTGGCTTTGCCAATGCTAAGACTTTTTTGCGTCGTTTAAATAATTATGGCGTGACTAGAGATGAATTTGAAAAAGCTTTGGCGCAGTTGGATAAAGAAGATAATTGAATTAGGAGGAAATTGATGAAAGCACCGACTATTGCGGATAAGAAAGTTACAAGATATATTTTACAGCGTTTTGGTCTACATATGAGCAAACGCTTAGGACAGAATTTTTTAATCGATGCGGGTATTGTACAGGGAATTGTTGATGTGGCAGATATCAAGCCGGGCGATAGAGTTTTAGAAATTGGACCAGGTATCGGCACTTTGACACAGGCACTTTGTGAAGCTGGTGCTGATGTGACTTGCGTAGAATTAGATAAACGCTTGCCAGAAATTTTAGCACATACTTTGGAGTCATATGATAATGTACGTGTAATACAAGGCGATATTTTAAAAGTTAATATCTTGGAAATAATGGGTGAAGAACCTTTTAAAGTTGTAGCGAATTTGCCATATTATATTACAACACCGATTATCATGGAACTTTTAGAAAAACATTTACCGATTACGGATATCGTTGTAATGGTGCAAAAAGAAGTTGCGGAAAGAATGGCGGCAACTCCAGGTGGCAAGACATATGGAGCACTTTCGGTTGCAGTACAGTATTATACTGTTCCAGAAATAGCGTTACATGTTCCACCGCGTTCTTTCATGCCACCACCAGAAGTTGATTCTGTAGTAGTGGATTGTAAAGTTAGACAAGAGCCAGCAGTTGATTTAATTGATGAAAAGATGTTCTTCCGTGTAGTTAAAGCAGCTTTTGGTCAGCGCCGTAAGACTTTAAACAACGCTTTAAAATCAATAGGCGTGGATAAAAATATAATCGCTGATGTTTTAGCACAAGCGGGCATCGAAACAACACGCCGTGGCGAAACTTTGACTATGGAAGAATTTGCAGCTATTAGCAATATTTTAAGTAAAATGTCTATGGAGAAATAAAATGCTTAAATTGGTTTCATGGAATGTAAATGGACTTAGAGCGTGCATGAATAAAGGTTTTATGGATACCTTTAATGATTTAGATGCAGATGTTTTTTGCCTGCAAGAAACGAAGATGCAACCGCATCAATTGCAATTGGATTTGCCTGGTTATTATCAGTATTGGAACAGTGCTGATAAAAAAGGTTATTCAGGAACGGCAATATTCACTAAACAAAAACCTATTTCAGAGTCTTATGGTTTAGGAATTGATGAACATGACCATGAAGGACGTGTAATAACATTAGAATTTGAAAAATATTATATGGTATGTGTATATACGCCAAATTCTAAACGAGAATTAGAACGCCTTGATTATCGCATGGTTTGGGAAGATGATTTTCGTGCTTATGTAACTAAATTGAATGAACAAAAACCTGTGGTAATTTGTGGTGATTTAAATGTTGCACATACGGAAATCGATTTAAAAAATCCTAAGACAAATCGTCGGAGTGCCGGTTTTACTGATGAAGAACGCAATAAACTGACTGAACTACTTGCGGCTGGTTTTACAGATAGTTTCCGTTATTTATATCCAGATAAAACGGGTATATACAGTTGGTGGTCATATATGCGCAAAGCACGTGAAAACAATGCGGGATGGAGAATTGATTATTTTATCGTATCCAATAGTTTGCAAGATAAGATAAAGCAAGCGGGTATTCACAATGAATATTTTGGCAGTGACCATTGTCCAGTGAGTTTACAACTTGATTTATAAATAAAGCCCAGTAATGATGAGAAATTTATTCGTTACTGGGCTTTTTGTTTAAGGCAGAATAGATAGTAATTGCGCTTCGTTTATGCCTAAATCGAGATTGTCATTTAATTTATATTCGATTACAGTACCGGGTGGATATTGAACTTCTTTTCCTTTAAATAGTAATCCTGAAAATGGAATGATAATACTAGCAGCTGCGTTAGCGTAATTATGACCACCTTTAAATTTTAAATCATCTTTAAAATGAAGTGTATGGGTATCATTTATTTTGTAATCATTTATTTTAAGGCGAATTATACCACTTTGGCCAAGAATACGGCTACTATGGGTTTTAGTGATGACTGCTGATAAAACAGTGTCTTTAGGGATTACAATTTTATTTTTTACAGTGATGTCTTTGACTAAAACAAATCTAATTGTATCAAACTTTTTGGCGGTATTGCTATCTAATTTATCTAGTAGTTTAAAAGATAAAATGCTATCTTCAGCGAGATAAGCATTGCCAGGTTGCACATTATCAATTTTTTCAGCATAAGTTGGCTCTGAAAAATTAAAAAGAATAAGTGATATTGTCAAAAATGTAGATAATAAAATTTTTTTCAGCATGATAGACTCTTTCTTAATTGACTTTAGGTAAATTTAATCGGTAGTAAATACCAATAATACGAATGATGAACACAGCTAAAAATGAAATTGGCACAGCTAAAAATAAATTGAAATTAGCTATTAAAAGATATACACATGCGCCAAGTATTGCTGGTAGAGCGTAAATTTCTTCTTGTAAGACAGATGGTATACGCTGGGCTAAGATATCGCGGATAATGCCACCGCCAATGGCTGTAACAAGTCCTAATGTTATAGATAAAAGCGGATATTGAGGATATGTGCTAAAACCAATAGTCGTTCCTGTTACTGTGAATGATGCTAAGCCTAATGTATCAGCTACTAAATAATATTTGCGTATTTTTTGTTTAGAACGGTAATTTAATAATTTTTGGCGGTATATTATAAAGATAATTAGGGTGGTTAAAGCTGTTAAGGCTATATATAGTGGTGATTTAAAAGAATTAGGCGGAATATTGCCGACGAGAACATCGCGGATAATACCGCCACCGATAGCTGTACTGAGTGCTAATACTAAAATACCAAAAATATCCATACGGCGAGAAATTCCCACTAATGCACCTGATATAGCAAAGGCAATAGTACCAGCTACTTCAAAAAAAATCCATAAAATTGTCATGTAAAATTAAATCCTTTTAGTGTGTTTTATAGTCTACATCCCATTCTTTGATTATGCCTTTATCAGCATTTATGGTAAATTCATATCGTATGTTGTTTATAATAGCTTGACCTTCATATTCTGTATAGTGGTCGTCGTGGTCACGGCGAAGTTTAATATCGCTTGCTTGTGCACCAGAGATATTTTGCACTACTAAATCAATAGCTTCTTGTTCAGAAATAGGATTGTCTGGAAGATTGCGTAAATAGCGGTCATCTACTTCATAATCCATGGAGTAAATATCGCCGTTTTGTTTGTCAATATTGTAGTTGAATTGTTTATCTTCTGTATCAAATTCTACATCATAAATATCAACGCCGTAATAATTTTCTGCATGAGAGCGCATATTGTAAATGCCATTAGGGCTGACCTTAGCGTCATGTAATGCGATGGTTTTAGCATCGTCTTCTGTAATATTACCATTGTTTGTTGCTGGTTTATTTGAAGTCGTAGTTGATGGAGTATTAGAAGCTGTAGATGGTTTTTGATTGTTAGATGAGTTAAACAGTGATGAATTAGATAAATAAAAACCACCGATAAAACCGATTACTAAAATGCAGATAACAGCAATGACTTTTTTCATAAAAATCCTCTCCTTTTTTATAATAAAATTTTTTCCATATGGATGTGAGGGCAATGTTCATCAAGATATACATCACCGCTAGCGATATAACCGAGCTTTTCGTAAAATTTTTGTGCTTGGCATTGCGCTGATAATATAGCTTTCTTACCGCCTAATTTTTTTATTTTAGTTTCGATTAATTGGATTAATTTCTGCCCTAAATGAAGCTTGCGATAATCTTTTAAGACAGCTAATCTGCCTATGATATAAGTAAAAGGCTCTTTTTCATCGACGAAAGTTCTTACATTGCCTACAGCATTATCATCGATGTAGATGATTAAATGAATGGCTTTTGCGTCGATATCATCAAACTCATTGTGAAAGCCTTGTTCTTTGATGAAGACGGTTTCACGAATGTACATGGCTTCTTTGGGTAATTGATTAAAGAATTTATAAGATATCATAAAACACCTGTAAAAATATTAGTATTGATTAAATATGAATATGAAAGCGATAAAAAGACGTTAGCTAAAAATATTGATGATAGCTAACGTCTTTAATTTTTATATTAATTTATTTCAAATACAATGGAAACATTAGCCTTTACGCTGATATCGCCTGCTTGAATTGGTGATGAAACACCGCCAATGCCAGCATCAGCAGATTTAGCATACATTAAGCTATTAAAGGTTCTTGCTTCAATATAGCTATTATTAGAATTTACATTTACGACATTTGTGACATTTTTACCCAAGGTACTAGCAATGATATCTGCTTTGCGCTTAGCATTGTTTATTGCTTGGACTAATGCTTTGTCTTTAAATGATTGAGAGTCTTTTAAACCGAATTCAATTGAATTTACACTATTTGCACCAGCATTGATAGCTGTATCAATAACGGTGCTGACGAGGTCAATATTATCTACAGTAACAGTTATTTGATTGGAAACGTTGTATCCTGTGATTTCTTGAGTGCCGTTGTCTTTGCGATTATAAACAGGGTAAAGATTATAGTTGGTAGTTTTTATTTTATCCTTTGTTATGGATAAAGCTAATATATCTTTTTGAATTCTGTTCATAACGATAGCATTTTTAGCAGATGCTTCTTTGGCATCTTTAGCTGTGTTTTCAATGCTGATATTGATAGTAGCTTGGTCTGGCATTGTTTTTATCACAGATGTACCATCAACGGAAATAGTTCTGACTTCTTGAGCGAAAGCCATACTACAAGACAAGAGCAAACAAAAAACAGTCATCAATCCTAAAATTTTAAACTTACGCATGATAAATCCACCTCTTTTAATAAAATTTTTATTTGTTTATATATTGTGTAAATATTGGTGTGAAAATCATTAAATAGCTTGAACAATATAGATATATCAAACAAACTATTTAATGATTGATTAAACTAAGAGTTTTTAAAGATTAAAATTAAACGTTAAAGCGGAAATGAGTTACATCGCCATCTTGCATAACGTAATCTTTACCTTCGACGCGAACTTGACCTTTTTCTCGAGCAACTGCTACACTGCCTGCTGCAACTAAATCATCATAAGATACGATTTCAGCGCGGATAAAGCCACGTTCGATATCGGAATGGATTTTGCCAGCAGCCTGTGGTGCTTTTGTGCCGATTTTAATTGTCCAAGCACGGCATTCATCTTCACCAGCAGTCAAGAAAGTCATGAGACCAAGCAATCTGAAAGCAGCTTTGATGAGTTTGTTAAGACCAGATTCATCTAAACCTAAATCTGCTAAGAATTCTTTAGCTTCGTCTTCATCGAGTTCAGCGATTTCAGATTCTACTTTAGCAGAGATAGTAACGACAACAGCATTTTCTTTAGCAGCGTATTCTTTTACTTTAGCTACGTATTTATTTTCCGTATCAGCTGTTGCAGCTTCATCTTCACCAACGTTTGCCACATATAAAGTTGGTTTTAAAGTTAAGAGATTTAAATCTTTGATTAAAGCGAGTTCATCTTCGTTTAAACCAGCTTGACGAGCAGGAACGGCATCTTCAATGACGCTTTTTACTTTTTCTAGAACAGCTTCTTCAGCACGAGCTTCTTTGCTGCCACTTTTTGCAGTGCGAACTACGCGGTCTAAGCGTTTTTCTACAGTTTCAAGGTCAGCAAGGCAGAGTTCAGTATTGATGATTTCGATATCGCGAATTGGGTCTACAGAACCTTCAACGTGAGTGATATCGCCACTTTCAAAGCAACGAACAACGTGTGCTACTGCATCTACTTGGCGAATATGTGATAAGAATTTATTACCTAAACCTTCTCCGTGTGAAGCACCTTTTACAAGTCCTGCGATATCAACGAAGCTTACACTTGCTGGTGTAGTTTTTTTAGAATTATACATTTCGTGCAGAACTTTTAAGCGTTCATCTGGAACATCAACAACGCCTACATTTGGTTCGATTGTGCAAAATGGATAGTTTGCAGCTTCTGCACCTGCTTTTGTAATAGCATTAAATAATGTGGATTTGCCGACATTTGGTAATCCAACGATACCAACTTCTAAATTACTCAAAATTTATTCACCCTATCTTTTTTTAGTATACTTTATAATTATAACCGATTATATCATTGTTGCAACAATTTGCTATCAATAATCGTACCGTATTTGCCCAGCCACCAAGAAATAGCACGAACAGAATTGATATAAGTTTCTAATTGATTGGCATTTGGTAGAATTTGTTCATTGAAAAATTCTGGTTTATTTATTAAATCATCTGTATTGCCAATAGCATTAGATGTTATCCAAAAACCATAATTTTCGCCGAGTTTATTTTCAAACATGGATTTGCCTACGCTGTAATACGTGAAATCTTTTGGTGCAATTAATTCGATTACAGTAGGGATTACATCTATATGGCTGCCTGCACTATCTTGAGGCAACATGGATTTGTCTATGCCTTTGCCTGTAATGATAAATGGCACAGTATAGCGTTCATACATCGATGGAACTTTGTCGATATTATATCTATCTGCATGGTCGCCGATGAATATGAATAAGCTATCAGGATATTTTTCTTTTACTTTAGCTATGAATTCACCAGCTGTTTTATCTGCATACCAAAAATGGCCGAGCTCTTTTATTAAATCTTGATTATTTTGTTCATTTGCAGGTAAAGCATTTTTTACACTTTCAGAATTAAATCCTTTGCTGTTTAAATCGACATTAAATGGGGAATGATTAGAAGTGTTCAAGATGATGCTAAAAGATGGCGTATCATCAATATTATCTAAAACGGCTTGATATAAATATTCGTCATCAGCACCCCATACGCTACCACTAGCATTTTCATCGATATTGCCACGGCTATAAAAATTATCAAAGCCTTGAGCTAAGCAAAATTCTTGAATGTTTTCCCAAGTAGCAGGGCCAGAGTACCAAAAATTCGTTTCATAGCCAAGTTTTTTCAGCTGTGGAGCAGTTGCCGTAAGATATGGTTTTTCTAAAGCTTCAGGCATTGTAGTCAAATATAAATTAGAATTAGCAAGACCTGTAACCATGGTCATCAATGCTCCTACTGTACTTGAACCACTCGGTAGCATATGCGAAGTGTATATCGTATCATCTTGTTTTGTGATGTTTTTCATATTATCGGCGATATGCAAATCGCTGTATTTATCGAGTAGTGGCCAATTTGCATAGCTTTCAGAAACGATGACGAAGATATGCTTTGGTTTTTCAATTTTATTTCCCTGTGCTTGTTTAGAAAGGTAGATAGATAAATCATTTTGTCCGTCTTTACCAGTTAAAGCATGAGCAAGATTTGTAACATCTTGGGTTGTAAAACTTAAACCGTTGCAAGCTTCCATGCGCATTTGATTGGCATAAGCACGGTAAATGGCTTGGTAATCATCTAAGATAATTTCATTTAAAAATGTATCGTTAGTTATGCCAGCATTTTCCCAGTTTACACCAGTGCGCCAGCTCCAGCCACCGCCGTATAAAGATAACGTGCCGATGATATACGTACATAAAATAAGGCAGATGGTTTTCATATTAAAAGACAAGCGGTTTAATAATTTAAAATTCAATTTATGACTAAAGTATTTGTTGAATACGACTGTTATAGCAAGGCTTAATAAAATGACGAAAGCCAATTTTAATGGTAATTGAAATTCGACGACTAAAGACATAAACAAGGCATAAATGTCTTCATGAAGTGCTGTAAATAGCATTTGATTAAAACCGCTATGAAATTGCTGATAAAATGGAAAACGAGCGATGAATAATAGTGTTGTTAAAAATATGACTATAAAGGAACAGATATAACGAAAATATTTTAATCGCTTAAATACACTTTCAATTATTATGCTGATGAACATGAATAATGATAAGCCACCAGCCGTTTGTAAACTGAGTTTTGCTCCACCAAAAATGGCTGTAATAATGGAATTAAAATCACTGCCATTTGACATATATTCATTCATACCCACCATAAATATCAAGCGGTATAAACATAATAATAGCCAAAAAAATAAAAAAGTCTTTAGTAATTTTCCTAAATTGTAATTCAAACTGGAGAAAACAGTTCGCATTAAAGTTTTATCCCTCTTTCATTTATAGTATACAAAGTAGTTTTTCATATATTATAACAAAAAAGAAATCTGTATTAAATAAAAAAAGCACCGAAAAGGTGCTTTTGTTTTAGTCTAAAATTTTAGCTTTAGTTGCTGTAGCCTGTCCTGGCATGCTAAGAGCCATGAAGTCGTACCAAACTAAAATAGCATCGCCTTTTTTGAGTTCGTTAGCATCATCTTCTACAGTTTTTGGAATAGTAACGTATACATCATTATTGGAATTTAAAATTCTTACGCCGTCTTTAACTTTTTCTACTTCGTTTACTTTCATGTAAATTGCATCGTGTTCACCATTGCCCATTACGAGAGCATACGCTTTGCTTTGTGGTGGAAGACTGCGTGTAGATATTGGGCTGTAGTATGCAGTGAGTTCATCGCCAACGTGTAGACGGTTTAAATCTACATCTTCTCCGTTTCTACCATTTAATATTTCTGTATCCCAGCGTACAATTAAAGCAACACTTTGATTGCTTTGAGTATCTTGAATTGTAATCATATCATCATTGATTTCTGTAATTGTGCCGTGCATGCGCATTACGGAATCAAGTGTTTGTCCTGGTGTTGCTGCAAATGCCATAGTTGTTGAAAAGATTAGGCACATTGCTGTGAGTAATAAAAATTTAATTTTCTTTGACATATAATTCATCTCCTGATAATTATTTACTAAAAATAGCATAGCATGAATGTAGGTATTCAATCAATAAGAATTAGATTAAACTATGATTAAAAGTAAATTAAAATTAATCATTGTAGTAAGAAAAAAAGATGATACATATTGTATCATCTTTTTAGGGAGTTATTCATGTAATTCAAGTGGTAGACCGTCAGGGTCTTTGAAAAAAGTCATTTTTTTGTTGGTGAATGTATCCAGTCGTATCGGTTCACATTCAATGCCGAGAGTTTTTAATTCAGCTACAGTGTCTTCAATGCAGTCGACTTTAAAAGCTAAATGGCGTAGACCGCAAGCTTCAGACGGATATTCTGGTTGTCCGACTCTCTTTGGTGCATCGGGTTTGCCGAAAATTTCAAGTTCACAGTCACCGAGTTTTAAATCGAGTTTATAATCATTTTTTTCTGGGCGATGATTTTCGCGCAAAACTTTAAAACCGAGTAAATCAACATAAAAATGACGTGATTTTTGATAATCAGATACGATAATCGCTATATGATGAATGATATTTAAATTCATATCAATTTGCTCCTTTTATTGTTTTTTTACTTTAAAGATATAAGTGAGATAAATGAAGACTACCCAAATTGGTAAAACTATGATAGAAATGAGCATATCTGGAATTTGAGTCATGATGACTACAACTGCGATTAAGAATAAAATACAGAAATAGTTAGTATATGGATACCATAGAGATTTGAAATGAAGTTCATCAAGGCGGTTTTCACGTGTGAATTTTATTCTGAATTTCATATGTGTGAAAGTGATGATGAACCAACTGATGATAAGACCAGCTACTACGATTGCTAAGAGGTACATGAAGATAGTTTTAGGGAAGTAGTAAGTCATTACAACTAAGATGATGCCAACAATGGCGGATACTAAAATGCCAATCATTGGTACGCCACGGCGAGAAAGTGCGCTGAAGATTTTAGGTGCATGACCATTTTTAGATAAACCGTAAAGCATACGAGATGTACCGTATAAAATACCATTGTAAGCAGAAAGAGATGCAACGAGAACGACGAAGTTCAAGATATTAGCAGCTGCTGGGATACCGATATTAGAGAAAATCTGTACGAATGGGCTACCATGCATACCAACTTCTTGCCAAGGAGAAAGTGTCATGAGAACTACCATTGTACCAATGTAGAAAATTAAGATACGAATTAATATTTCATTGATAGCACGAGGCAGTGTCTTTTCAGGATTTTCAGCTTCACCAGCTGTGATACCGATGAGGTCAACACCACCAAAGGAGAACATTACAACAGCAAGTGATGCTGCAAAGCCCCATGCACCATTTGGGAAGAAGCCACCGTTTTTCCAAAGGTTGCTGAAATTATCTGGGAATGGGCCCATATCTGTGAAGATTAAATAAAAACCGAAGATAATCATAGCGCAAATAGCTGTTATTTTAATGAAGGAAGCCCAATATTCAGCTTCACCATAGAAGCTTACACTGATTAAATTAACAGTGATTATGACAACCATACAAATTAAAATTGTAAGCCATTGAGGAAAATCTGGTAGCCAAAAGTTTATATAAATCGCTGTTGCTGAAAGTTCAGCCATACCAGCAATCATATACAAGAACCAATAATTCCAGCCGGCTAGATAACCAGCAAAACCATTCCAATATTTATTGGCAAAATAGCTGAAAGAACCGGATACAGGTTCATGTACAGACATTTCACCGAGCATACGCATTACAAAGAAAATAAAAGCACCGGCTAAGAGGTATGATACAATGATACCAGGACCGACAAGTTCTATAGTTGCGGCAGAACCATAAAATAACCCAGTACCTACGGAAGTACCGAGAGCAATCATTTGCATATGGCGGCTTTTTAAACCACGCTTCATTTTATGTTCGTCATTTTTCACGATAAGACCACCTTTTTATTTTTTCTTTTTAAAGATATAAGTAATGTAGATGAATATTACCCAAACAACTAGAGCACCAAGGGAAATAATCATATCGCTTCCCATTAAGAACATGATTACTACAATAGCTAATAAGAATAATATGCAGAAGTAATTAGTGTATGGGAATAAAAATGTTTTAAAATGAAGTTCGTCTAAACGGTTTTCTTTAATGAATTTTAAACGGAATTTCATATGAGTGATGGTTATTGTAGACCAACAAATAATTAAAGCAGCAACAATGGAAGTCATTAGATACATGAAAACTTTTTCTGGTAAGATGTAAGTTAAAATTACAAGGAAAAGAGAAAGACCAGAAGATACTAAAATGCCTACCATTGGAATACCACGGCGGGATAAAGAACCAAAGATTTTTGGTGCATTTCCGTCTTTTGCTAAATTGTATAAAATACGAGATGTACTGTATAAGCTACTGTTATATACAGAAAGGGCAGCGATAATAACTACGAGGTTTAAGATATTAGCAGCTGCTGGAATACCGATATTGGAGAAAATTTGTACAAATGGGCTACCATTCATACCAACTTCATTCCATGGAGCAAGAGTCATTAATACAAACATAGTGCCGATATAGAAAATCAATATGCGGACTAAAATTTCGTTAATAGCGCGAGGCAAAGTTTTTTCAGGATTTTCAGCTTCACCAGCGGCAATGCCGACAAGTTCAGTTCCACCAAAGGAAAACATTACGATTGTCAAAGCTTGAGCAAATCCCCAAGCACCATTTGGGAAGAAACCGCCATTTTTCCAAAGGTTACTAAAGTTATCTGGGAAAGGTCCCATAGTTGTAAAAATAAGGTAAAGACCGAAGACTATCATTGCACAGATGGCAACTATTTTTATCAAAGATGCCCAAAATTCAGCTTCACCAAAAGTTTTAACGCTGATTAAATTTATTGTTGTGATGATAATTATACAGATAAGAACTGTAATCCATTGAGGAACATCAGGAAACCAGAAATTTACATAAATACCGATAGCAGATAGTTCGGCAAAGCAAACTAGCAAATATTGAAACCAATAATTCCATCCAGAAAGATAGCCTGCAAAGCGGCTTAAATACTTATTTGCAAAATAAACATAGGAACCAGATACAGGTTCTTTAACAGACATTTCGCCGACCATGCGCATGATGCAGAAAATGAAAATCCCTGCTAAAGCATAAGCGGCAATAATACCAGGACCTACTAATTTAATTGTCGGAGCTGAACCGTAAAATAACCCTGTACCGATGGATGTACCGAGGGCAATCATCTGTATATGACGATTTTTTAGCCCACGTTGCATCTTATTATTGTTGTTGTCGTTCATGTTAATCAAATCCTTATAGATTATTTTTTATACATATGCTCAATACGTGCTACAGCAAGCGTACTAACAACATCGCCAGTAACATTAAGTGCAGTATGAATCATATCAATTAAACGGAAAATACCTACAATCATACCCATTATTTCAATAGGAAGACCCATTGTTGTTAAGAGCATTATTGTTAAAACGATACCGCTATTAGGAATACCTGGTGTGCCAATAGAAATTAATGTAGTCATAAAGATGAACATTACTTGTTGCATTAATGTTAAATCTACACCGTAAACCTGTGCAACGAATAAAACAGTAACAGCATAATAAACAGCAATACCATTCATATTGATAGTAGCACCGATTGGTAAAGAAAATGCAGCAAGCTCATCTTTTACATTGAATTTTTCTTCTGTAACGCGTAATGTAATTGGTAAGGTACCAGAACTGCTAGTAGTACTAAATGCAACGAGCCAAACTTCTGTAATTTTCGTGAAGAAATCTTTTAAAGAAATTTTGGCAATATATTTGATGATAAATGTATACATAATGAATACTACAGAAAAAGCACCTATGTAATGAGTCAAAATAAATTTACCTAAAATATTGAAGATAGATAAACCGTATTGACCAACAGAGCAGGCAACAAGTGCAGCTACACCATAAGGTGTTACTTTCATTACAATGTCGGTGATTTTAAACATGATTAAATTTGCTTCATCAATTACTCGTTTCACATTAGAAACTTTATTACCTAAAATGGTAATGGCAATACCGATAAATACTGCAAACACGATTACTTGAATTAAATTGCCTGTAGCTAGAGCTTCAAGTGGATTAGTAGGTATCATACTTAAAATTGTTTGACTTACTGTCATTGGTTCTGCAGCTTTAATCGGTTCATCAGTATTGATGATTTGGCTTGTTGGGAAATTTGCACCTGGTTGCATTATATGCGCAACAACAAGACCGATGATAGCGGATAAAACGGTAGTTATAATGTAAAAGCCGATAACTTTTGCTCCAATGCGACGTAATTTTCCAATATCACCGATACTAGCAATACCACTGATAATGGATAAAAAGACCATTGGAATAACAATCATTTGAATGAGTTTTAAAAATAAATCGCCGAGTGGCTGAACAAATAAAATGTTTTTTTGGAAAACAAGACCGAGAATAATGCCTACGCCAAACCCAATAAAAACTTTGGCACTCATGCTGAGTTTTCTCAAAAATGACGACCTCCTTATATTTTGTTATAAATTTTACTTTAACACTTTAACAGGTAAAGTAATAAAAGATATTTTGTGCCCACAAAATGGCAAAAAATATCTTTATCATTATAGCATAAAATGTATTATAAGACTAAAAAAATTTACAAATTTACAATGATTTTTTTAAAAATTATTGTAAATTACCGATTAAATGAAGTTTTTTTCGTTTGTAATAAACAAAACCGAAGATATCAGCTAAAGCCCAGCCTATTGGTATAGACCACCAAATACCAATAACACCAATAGAAGGAATGGAAGCTAAATAATATGCTAAAAAGACGCGTGTACCTAATGAGATTATCGTTAAGATAACAGACATCATAGGGAAGTTTATAGCGCGATAAAAACCGTATAATAAAAATAAGAAACCAATACCAAAATAACAACTGCCTTCAATATATAAATATTGTGCTCCGATTTCAATTATAGCTATTTCATTTGCGTCGACAAAAATTGTCATTAAAGATTTAGCAAAAATAATGACGATGATTGAGATTATTAGACAAAAAACAAAAGAAATTTTCAGTGCTGTTTTTATGCCTTGGCGTATGCGTTCCGTCTGTTTTGCACCGAAATTTTGTCCGATAAAAGTTGAAAAGGCATTGCCGAAATCCTGTGCAGGCATATAAGCAAGTGAATCAATTTTTACCGCTACGGTGAATGCAGCCATAACCGTTGGGCCAAAGCTATTTACTAAGCCTTGTACCATTAAAATCCCAAAATTCATTACCGATTGTTGAGTGCATGTCAATATTGAAGAGTTAGCGATATTTTTTAGCATGGAGAAATTCCAATGCATATGTTCTTTTTGGGGCATTAATTCAGGACATTTTAATGCAGTGTATAAGATGAGTCCTAGAGCACATAAACCTTGGGAAATAACGGTAGCTATAGCAGAACCTGATACACCCATATTAAAGATTGCTACAAATACGAGTGATAAAATGATGTTTAAGATAGCGGAAAAGCCGAGAAATAATAAAGGTGTATTGGAATTGCCAATAGCGCGGAGCAAACAAGTAAAATAATTATAGATAAATGTAAAACTAAAACCGATAAAGATTATATAAAGATACGTATAAGCTAAATCGTATATTTCTTGTGGTATCCTCATAAAAACGATGATTTCATCTATATATACGAAAATGAGTATATTGATAATGATGGTGATGATTGAAATTAAGATAAAAGATAAAAAAATACTGGATTTAAGATTGGTAAAATTTTTTTCACCGTAAAAAATGGAAAATAATGCACCACTTCCCATACATAAACCCAATATAACCGATGTTAAAAAGATGATAAGTGTATATGATGCGCCGACAGCAGCGAGTGCATTTGTGCCAATGAACCAGCCAACGATTAAAGTATCAGAAATATTGTAAAGTTGTTGAAACAGGTCGCCTAAAATCATGGGTATGGAAAATTTGAGCATCGTTTTTGCAACAGGACCAGTTGTCAAATCGTATTTCATAAAGAAACCCCCTGAGAAAATGCTGTTTTAAGTGTTTGTTAGTAGAAATATATCACTGTTTATTATACCTGTATAATAATTTATTGCAATTATAAAAATATAAATATATAATTAAATTTAAGTTATTAAAAAAATATTCGAACTATAAAGTTATAAAAAGGAGTAAACAACTTATGGAAGCTACAGTTACAATCATCAACAAAGCGGGAGTGCATGCACGTCCAGCAGCAATGATGGCACAAATGGGTCGTCGTTATAAATCTAAAATCACTTATACAGCTAAAGGACAAACCGTAGATGGGAAAAATATCATTCCGATAACAAGTGTAGGTATGACTTGTGGAACGCCTGTAACTATCACAGCAGAAGGTGAAGATGCAAAAGAAGCTATTGATGCTTTAATTGAACTTATAAACAGTCGTTTTGGCGAACATCAGTAATCGTTTTCCACAATATATATATAAATATTACAGTTGTTTTTATGCGTATTTTATGATAATATAGCTTATACAATTTTTTTAATGTAGTAAAAACGATGAAGAAGAGAGTATAGATATATACGGACTGAACAGAGAGAAAATAATTAGCTGAGAAATTTTCCAGCCAAGTATCTAGAAAGTAGCTTTGGAGTTCTCATGCTGAAATAGTATTAGGCATGGGCGCAGATACAGCGTTAAGTAATGAAGTTCTGTTAAAATTATGCAGAAAAAATTAGGTGGTACCGCGAAATATCTCTTTCGTCCTTTTGGATGGAGGAGATTTTTTTATTGGAGTAATTTTGACTATTTTTGTATAAATTTTATTTAGGAGGATTTTTAATGGAAGAGACAAATATTCCAAAGGTTTACGACCCGCAGTCATTCGAAAAAAAATGGTATAAGTATTGGGAGGAACATAAATTATTTCATGCTGAAGTGGATAAAACTAAAAAACCATTTAGCATAGTTATGCCACCACCAAACGTAACAGGTCAACTTCATATGGGCCATGCTATGGATAATACTTTGCAGGATATATTAATTCGTTTTAGAAGAATGCAAGGCTATAATACTTTATGGATGCCAGGTACAGACCATGCAGGTATTGCAACACAGGCAAAAGTTGATGCTGCACTGCGTGAAGAAGGTAAATCACGCTATGATATAGGCCGTGAAGCATTTTTAGAACGTGCTTGGGCATGGAAGGAAAAATACGGCAACCGCATTAAATATCAAATTCGTACTTTAGGTTCTTCCTGTGATTGGGATAGAGAACGCTTTACTATGGATGAAGGCTGCTCTCATGCTGTACGTGAAGTATTCGTACAATTGTATAAAAAAGGTCTTATCTATCAAGGCAAACGCATAACAAACTGGTGCCCACATTGCAACACTGCACTCAGTGATATTGAAGTAGAACATCAGACAGAACCAGGTCATTTATATCATATTAGATATCAAGTTGAAGGCGAAGATAAATTTGTAGAAATCGCTACAACTCGTCCAGAAACTATGTTTGGTGATACTGGTGTTGCAGTTCACCCAGATGATGAACGCTATAAAGATTTAGTGGGCAAAACTTTGATATTGCCAATCGTTGGCCGTCGTATTCCACTTTTTGCTGATAGCTATGTAGACCCACAATTTGGTACAGGTGCAGTAAAAGTAACACCTGCGCATGACCCTAATGACTTTGATATGGGTACTCGCCATAATTTGGAACAGATTGTTGTAATCAATAATGATGGTACTATGGCAGATAATACTGGCAAATACGCAGGACTTGACCGCTATGAATGCAGAAAACAACTCGTCGCTGATTTAAAAGAAGCAGGTTATTTAATCAGCATTGAAGACCATGAACATTCTGTAGGTCATTGCTCTCGTTGCTCTGCAACAGTTGAACCACTCGTTTCCAAACAATGGTTTGTAAAAATGGAATCTTTAGCTGCTCCAGCTATTGAAGCTGTAAAATCTGGCAAAATCAAATTTATTCCAGAAAGATTTTCTAAAATATATTGCAATTGGTTAGAAAATATTCGCGATTGGTGTATTTCTCGTCAACTTTGGTGGGGCCATCGTATTCCTGCTTGGTACTGTGATGATTGCGGTGCGACAATCGTTGAAAACGAAGATGTACAAGTTTGCCCACATTGCGGTTCTAAACATGTACATCAAGATGAAGATGTACTCGATACATGGTTTAGTTCTGGTCTTTGGCCGTTTGAAACAATGGGCTGGCCTCAGGATACTGAAGAATTAAAACAATTTTATCCAACAAGTGTACTCGTTACAGGCTATGACATCATATTCTTCTGGGTTGCTCGTATGGTAATGATGGGTATGGAATTTGGTAAAGACATTCCATTTAAATATGTATTTATTCATGGTCTTGTACGTGATAGCCAAGGTCGTAAGATGAGTAAATCTCTCGGCAATGGTATTGACCCTGTAGAAGTAATTGATAAATACGGTGCAGATACACTTCGTTTTATGCTCATAACTGGTAATACACCAGGTAATGATATGCGTTTTTATTGGGAACGCGTAGAGTCTGCACGTAATTTTGCTAATAAATTATGGAATGCTTCTCGTTTCATGCTCATGAACCTTGAAGGTTTTGATAAAGACTTCGTTCCAAAAGAAGAAGATTTCACTTTAGCAGATAAATGGATTTTAAGCCGTTATGCTAAAACTGCTATGAGCATAACAAACAACTTAGAAAAATTTGAATTAGGCGAAGCTGGTCGTTCCTTATACGATTTCATCTGGAATGAATTCTGCGATTGGTATATCGAACTTTCTAAAGCTCGTCTTTACGATAAAGAAAACGAATTACCACGCAAAGTTGCTCAATATGTATTGAATTATGTATTAGAACATACACTTCGTCTTTTACACCCATTCATGCCATTTATCACAGAAGAAATATGGCAGCATATACCACATGAAGGTATCAGCATCATGGTAGCACAGTGGCCAACTGGCGAAAAAAGCAAAATTGATGAAGCAAGTGAAATTCATATGACTGCTATTATGGAAACGATTAAAGCAATCCGCAACATGAGAGCAGAAGTAAATGCTGCACCAAGCAAGAAAACAGAAGTGATTTTACATTTCACAGATAAATCATTACAAGATGTATTTATGCAAAATGAAAATTATTTCAAAGCTTTGGCAAGTGCATCTGATGTGACTATTTGGCAACAAGAAGATGTTAAACCACAAAACGCTATGACGGCAGTAACAAATGGCGTAGAAATATATTTACCACTTGCAGGACTCATTGATGTGGAAAAAGAAACAGCACGTTTAAATAAAGAAGTTGCAACATTAGATAAAGAAGTAATGCGTCTTGAAAAGAAATTATCTAATGCAGGTTTCTTAGCAAAAGCGCCTGCTGATATCGTTGCTAAAGAACAAGAAAAATTAAAAGGCTATGAAGAAAAACGCGAAGCTGTAAAACAGCGTTTGGCATACTTGGCAACTCTTTAATTATTTTGTGATGAAAGGCTAAAGATGAAATGAATTATCAGGAATCATTGGCTTATTTGGATGAGCTTAGTACCTTTGGTACTAAGCTCGGTTTAAGCCGTATTAAAAAATTGGTAGGTTATTTAGATAATCCGCAACTGCACTATAAGACAATTCATGTGACAGGAACAAATGGCAAAGGCTCTGTTTCTTCCATGTTATCTAGTATTTTAACGATGTCTAATATAAAAACGGGATTGTATATTTCACCTCATCTAGTATCATATACAGAACGCATACAGATTGATGGTTGTCCTATTACAGAAGAAGCATTTGCTGATTGTATCAGTGCTGTCAAGACATTTGTTGATAAAATGGTCAGTGAAGGCGAAGAATCACCTACTCAATTTGAAGTTATTACAGCGGCAGCTTTTTTATATTTTGCTATTAATAAAGTAGAATACGCTGTCATTGAAGTAGGGCTTGGCGGTTTGCTTGATTCTACAAATGTCATAAAACCAGAAATTTGTGTTATAACAAATGTGACTTTTGAACATGCTGCTTTATGTGGTGGTACTTTAGAAGGTGTTGCTAAGCATAAAGCGGGTATTATAAAAGAAGGCGTACCTGTAGTAACAGCAGCTAAAGGAATAGCACTTGATATTATTTCGCAAACAGCAGAAGAAAAGAGTGCTGATATTTTTATAGCTAATAGTGATTTTTCTGCTTCATATGTTACTTTTGATGGTCAATATCAATATTTGCGTTTTATTTCAGAACTTGCAGGTATAAATTTTGATTACAAATTAAAAATGCTAGGTGACCATCAAATAGAAAATAGTTCATTAGCAATAATGACAGCGGGAATTTTGACTAATAGTGATGAACGCATAAATAAACAGAATATAATTGATGGGCTTGCTGTAGCAAAATGGCCAGCTCGTTTTGAACCTTTTATTATAGATGGACAATCTTATATCGTAGATGGAGCGCATAATCCAGCAGGCATGAAGATATTCCGTGAAAATTTGGATAAATATTATCCAGAAGGAAAAAGAGTTATTCTTTTAGGTATCTTAAAGGATAAAGATATAGATGCTATGCTTGATTATTTACTTAGAGATGATGATGAAATTGTTATTACAACACCAGATTCTGAACGCAAAGCTTCACCAGAATATATTGCTGAAAAAATAAAAAATCATCATGTAGAACTTTTTGATAATATGTATGAAGCCTTAAATGCGGCTAAAAGTTTAGCAAATAAAGAAAAATTACTTTGCATTACAGGTTCTTTATATTTGACAGGTGAATTGAGATACGCTTTAGTTAATGAACTAAAAAAAGTGGAATAAGTTGATTACTGCTTGAAAGAAAACAGTAGGTGAAAATGTGAATATATTTAAAAAAAATAGATTTAATAACGATTGTAAGCGATTGATGTTTTATATCGTAGCAGCATTATTATTCATGTTGCCATTTTCATATGAAATATCCAGTCTTTTATTAGTAGTAGGTTGGCTCGTTTACATTTATAAATCTGTAAAAGGTTTTTTTGAATGGGAAAGAACGCCATTTGATTTTCCTATTGCTATTTTTGTAGTGATATCATTTTTATCCATATTTGTTTCGCCCGACCCAGCGTTCAGTTTTTATAACTGCTATAATTTAGTGGGAAGATATGTACTTACATATTATTTAGTAGTACAAAGTTTAAATATTAAAGATGTTAAACAAGTAAAAGTTTCATCAGATACTGATAAACATGTAGTTAGAGTAGCATTATTAGAACAGGTTAAAACGCTGTTATATGTGATGTGCTTTTCTTTGGCTATTGTAATCGTCTATGGATTTTTACAAGCTTTCTTTGGAATTGGTTTAACGTCAGAAGAAGCAATGGTTTGGACGGATAATGCAATATTTCCGGGTTTGAAAACGCGTGTATTTTCTACTTGGCAAAATCCTAATTTATTAGGTGGCTATTTAGATTTCATGTTGGGAATGCTCATGGGAATATTTGTGGTAGTCAAAAATAGAAATTTAAGAATAGCTATTGGTATTTTATTCTGTATTACAGCTTTTTGTTTAACATTAACTTATGCCAGAGGTGCTTGCCTTAGCATTGCTGTAGTAATGGCTGTTTACGGTGCATTATACAATCGAAAGATTTTAGTGGCACTCATTGCTTTAGCTGTGATATTGCTTGTAAGTGATGCAGCACTCGTTGAACGATTGACTTCTGTATTTAGTAAGCTTGACACTTCATCAGAAATGCGTTTGGCATTTTGGGAAAGTACAATAGCTATGATTTTAGACCATCCACTTTTAGGCATTGGCTGGGGAGCATATTTTATGGTATACCCTAGTTACGATTATTATATGCAGGGTGATTTTATAAAAATTGTACATGCACATAATATGTATTTGAATTTTATGGCAGAAATCGGTTTATTCGGTTTCGTAAGTTATATGGTATATTTTTTTGGTATAATATATAAAGCATTTAAAACGC
This sequence comes from Megamonas hypermegale, assembly GCF_900187035.1. NCBI lineage: Bacteria > Bacillati > Bacillota > Negativicutes > Selenomonadales > Selenomonadaceae > Megamonas > Megamonas hypermegale. The sequence continues at coordinate 1,302,915 of NZ_LT906446.1, read as the reverse complement.
AAATTTCAGATATAGAGCCTTTAAATAAAGGTGTTATGTTGGGTATTGGTCTTGGCATGAGTGCATTAGCACTCAATGGATTAACAGATTATGTCATGTTTAACACAGAGTTGTCCATGTTAGTATGGCTATTTTCAGGTGTTGCTGTGATATTGGGTAAAAAAGTATATAAGTGATATAAAAATAAATCAAGCCTTAGAGGAGTGAATACAGTTGAAAGAACAAACTATTTCCAAAGCAACAATCGATAGATTACCATTATATTATAGATGTTTAAGACTAGCTCAAGATGATGGTATGGATATAATATCGTCGGAAGAGTTAGGCCGTCGCTTGGAATTAACACCAGAGCAAATTCGTAAGGATTTAGCTTTATTTGGGCAGTTTGGCAAAAAGGGAGTTGGCTATTATGTCAATGAACTTAAATTTAATGTAGGCAAAATTCTAGGGCTTGATAATCATTGGAATATTGCTATAGTCGGCATTGGTCATTTGGGCGTGGCACTTGCTAACTATCAAAATTTTATTGCACTTGGTTTTAATTTAGTAGCATTATTTGATAATGACCCAAGTATTATTGGGAAAACAGTAAATCATGTAAGAGTAAGAAGTATAGATGATTTACCAAAAGTAGCTGCAAAATTAAAAATTGATATAGGTGTTATTGCAGTTCCTGCTCAATTTGCCCAATCTGTAGCTGATAGATTGATTAAAGCAAAGATAAAAGGCATTTGGAATTTTGCTCCAATAAAAATGAAAGTTCCAGATGATGTAAAAATAGTCAATGAAGATTTATCAGTTGGACTTAGTAGATTGTCGTATTATATTACAGGAAAATAGCAGGTTTTCTTAATGGGAAAACTTGACGCTTTTAACTGGTAGTGGTATGCTTTTGTTAGTGATATGCATTATTGTTTATTTATCATTGATGTGTTGATTTTTCATAATTTTTATTTATTAATGTAAAGTATAATTATAAATAAAAAATTTATATTGTAAATAGTATAATAATCTTTGATTATCATGCAGTACAATGGTATAATTAAACACGACAAATAATACAATAATACAATCTTACGTAAGGAGGAGAATCTTTAATGATTGACATTTTAGATCGTGTGCGCAATAAATCATTGCATGCGAAAATTGTCAGTGCTCAGGAAGCAGCTGAACTAATAAAACCTGGCATGAATGTAGGTACTAGTGGTTTTACACCATCTGGTTATCCTAAAGCAGTACCTTTAGCTCTTGCTGAACGTATGAAAGAGCACCCATTTAAAATCAACTTATTTACTGGTGCATCTGTAGGACCAGAACTTGATGAAGCTTTATGCAAAGTTCATGGCATTGATAAACGTATGCCATACCAAACAAACAAAGCAGTAAGAGGTGCTATTAATTCTGGCGAAATCGCATATAGTGATTTACATCTTAGCGAATCTGCACAGCTCGTTCGTTATGGTTTTTATGGTAAATTGGATGTTGCTATCGTAGAAGCTTGCGCTATTACAGAAGAAGGTAATATTATCCCAACAACATCTATGGGTAATACTGCTTCTTATGTTCAACAAGCAGATATGGTTATCGTAGAAGTAAATACTACTCAGCCATTAGAACTCGAAGGTATGCATGACGTTTATGTACCACTTGATCCGCCTCATCGTCTTCCAATTCCAATTGTTAAGGCTAATGACCGTATCGGTACTCCGTACATACCGTGCACTCCAGAAAAAATTAAATGTATTGTTCCTTGTGATATCACAGATAAAACTCGTCCATTTGGTGAAATCAGTGAAGATGACCACAAAATGTCCGAATTTATTATCGAACTTTTACAGAGCGAAGTTAAAAAAGGTCATATGCCTAAAAACCTCTTACCACTCCAATCTGGTGTAGGTAACGTTGCAAATGCCGTAATTAGCGGTTTCGTAGATTCTGACCTTAAAGACTTGTCTGTATATACAGAAGTTATTCAGGACGGTATGTTTGACTTAATCGATGCAGGTAAATTGAATTTTGCATCTGGTACAGCATTATCTCCTTCTCCAGACGGATTAAAACGTTTCTATGAAAATATCAAAGAATATAGAAAACATCTTTTACTTCGTCCACAGGAAATTTCCAACAGCCCAGAAGTTGTAAGAAGAATTGGTGTTATTGCTATGAATACTGCTATTGAATGCGATATTTATGGTAATGTAAACTCTACTCACGTTTTAGGTACTAAAATGATGAACGGTATTGGTGGTTCTGGCGACTTCGCTAGAAATGCGTACCTCACTTGCTTCTTCACAGCATCTACAGCTAAAAACGGTCTTATTTCTTCTATCGTTCCTATGTGCTCACATGTTGACCATACAGAACATGATGTAGATATTATCGTTACTGAACAAGGTTTAGCTGACCTTCGTGGTCTTTCTCCACGTGAACGTGCTCGTGAAGTTATTAACAAATGTGCTCATCCTGATTATAGACCAATGCTGATGGATTATTTGGAAAGAGCAGAAGCTGCAACTAAACATGCACAAACTCCACATATTCTTAAAGAAGCTTTGTCCTGGCATGAAAAATTCATGGAAACAGGTTCAATGAAATAATACCTTTTTAGGGAGGAAATTTAAATTATGAGCAATGAAAAAGAAAAAATCCAAGCTGAATTAGCTAAGTATAATGCTGGCGTAGAAAAAGCAATCGCAAGATTCCCAGAACGTCCACATCTTCCAGAACAGCGTTTATACACTCCGCTTGATATTGCTGACACTGATTATGCAGATGATATCAGCTTCCCAGGTGTATATCCTTATACTCGTGGTGTACAGCCTACTATGTATCGTGGCCGTTTCTGGACAATGCGTATGTATGCTGGTTTCTCCACAGCTGAAGAATCCAACAAACGCTATCGTTATTTGATTGAATCCGGTGCTACTGGACTTTCCTGCGCATTCGACCTTCCAACTCAGATCGGTTATGATTCCACTGATGAAATCTCCGAAGGTGAAGTTGGTAAAGTTGGTGTTGCTATCGACTCCTTAGCAGATATGGAAGTTCTTTTTGATGGTATCGACCTCGGTAAAGTTTCCACTTCCATGACAATCAATGCTCCAGCTTCCGTACTCTTAGCTATGTATATTGCTGTTGCTGAAAAACAGGGTGTATCTGCTGACCAATTAAAAGGTACTATCCAGAACGATATCCTTAAAGAATACGCAGCTCGTGGAACATACATCTTCCCTCCACGTCCATCCATGCGTCTTATCACTAACATCTTTGAATATTGCTCTAAATATGTACCAAAATGGAACACAATCTCCATTTCTGGTTACCATATTCGTGAAGCTGGTTCTACAGCTGCTCAGGAAATTGCATTTACAATTGCTGATGGTATCGCTTACGTTGAAGCAGCTATCAAAGCTGGTCTTGATGTTGATGCATTTGCTGGTCGTCTTTCCTTCTTCTGGAATGCTCATAACAACGTACTTGAAGAAGTTGCTAAATTCCGCGCTTCCCGTCGTATCTGGGCTAAAGTTATGAAAGAAAGATTTGGCGCTAAAAACGAAAAATCCATGAAACTTCGTTTCCATACTCAGACTGCTGGTTCTATGCTTACAGCTCAACAGCCTAACAACAACATCATTCGTGTTGCTTTACAAACTGCTGCTGCTGTTATGGGTGGTACTCAGTCTCTCCATACAAACTCCCGTGATGAAGCACTTGCTCTTCCTACAGAAGAATCCGTTATGATCGCTCTTCGTACTCAGCAGATCGTTGCTTATGAAAGTGGCTTAGCTGACGTTATCGACCCACTTGCTGGTTCTTACTATGTAGAAGCTATGACTAATAAAATTGAAGCTGAAGCTTGGGATTACATCAAGAAAATTGATGAAATCGGCGGTGCTGTTGCTGCAATTGAACAAGGTTATATCCAGAAAGAAATTCAAGACAGTGCTTACAAATGGCAGATGGACGTTGAATCTGGTGCAAGAACAATTGTCGGCGTAAATAAATTCCAGATTGAAGAAAAACCAGTTGAAGGACTTCTTAAAGTTGATGCTTCCGTTGGTGAAAAACAGAAAGCTAAAGTTGAAGCTATGAAAGCTAAACGTGATAACGCTGCTGTTCAAGCTGCTCTTGCTGATTTGGAAGCTGCTTGCAAAGATGAAAACGAAAATCTTATGCCTCATATCCTCGCTGCCGTTAAAACTTATGCAACTCTCGGTGAAATCTGCGGCGTAATGCGTAAAGTATTCGGCGAATATGAAGCACATGTAAATCTTTAATAAGTGAAGATATTTGGAGGTAAATAGAATGATTAGAGTATTAGTAGCAAAACCAGGTTTGGATGGTCATGACCGTGGAGCAAAAGTAGTAGCACGTGCACTTCGCGATGCAGGTTTTGAAGTAATTTATACAGGTCTTCGTCAGACTCCTGAACAGATTGCAGAAGCAGCTCTTCAGGAAGACGTTGATGTTGTTGCTATGAGCATTCTTTCCGGTGCTCATCCACACCTTTTCCCTAAAGTTGTAAATCTTGTTAGAGAAAAAGGCATGAACGATGTATTAATCATCGGTGGTGGCGTTATTCCAGAAGGCGATATCCCAGCATTAAAAGAAGCTGGTATCGCAGAAGTATTCACTCCTGGTACTCCAACATCTGATGTTGTTAACTACATCAAAGAACATGTAAAAAAAGACTAATTAAGGCTTAGCGCGTTAATTTTATCTAAAACTTAAAAGGCAATTCATCCTTTCTCGTTATGCAAGTAGTGAGATGAATTGCCTTATTAAGTAAAGACTTAAATTTGTAAAAACAAAATATGTAGCTTTTGTGCCGGCATATTTTGTCAAAAGGGACAGAAGCTATCAATCAAAGGTGGTGCTTATATGGATATAGCTCAAGAATTGTTAAATGGAAATCGTTTAGCTCTTACTCGTGCAATTACAGCAATAGAAAATGAAACAGATTCTGCAGTAGAAATCATGAAAAAACTGTATCCACATACCGGGCATGCCTTTGTCCTTGGTATTACTGGCCCACCAGGTGCAGGTAAATCCACTCTTACTGATAAACTTGCAAGAGCTTATCGTAATCAAGGTAAAACAGTTGGTATCATCGCTATTGACCCGACTAGTCCATTTACAGGCGGCGCTATTTTAGGTGACCGTATTAGAATGAACAGTTTGACTTTGGATGAAGGTGTATTTATCCGCAGCATGGGGACAAGAGGCAGCTTAGGTGGCTTATCACATAAAACAGCTGATGCAATAAAAGCAATGGATGCTTTTGGCAAAGATGTTATTATTGTAGAAACTGTTGGTGTAGGTCAGTCTGAAGTTGATATTGTCAAAGCCGCTGATACAACTATGGTTGTATTAGTACCGGGACTTGGTGACGATATCCAGGCTATTAAAGCCGGAATATTGGAAATCGGTGATATTTTTACCATCAATAAAGCAGATCTTGATGGTGCAAATAAATTATATATCGAACTGAATATGATGCTTGACCTTGATGGCGTTAAACATGATTGGCGTCCACCTATTAAAAAGGTTATGGCTAATAGAGGCGAAGGTATAGATGAATTAGTGGAAACTATAGAAGAACATCAAAAATACTTGACTGAAAGTGGCAATTTAGCTATTAGACGTCATAAACGTGCTAAAAATGAACTTTTAGACCGTTTGAATGCTTCTATAGGTGCCTATATAACTGAACATATCATAAAAACTGGCGAAATCGATGCTTATGTAAAAGCTATTGAAACTCGCCAAAATGATCCATATACTGTAGTTAATACAATTATGGATAATATGTTAAAAAAATAACAGATTATTTATCAGGAGGGTCTTATCAATGAAAATCAACAGAGTTGACCATATCGGTATTGCTGTACCAAATCTTCAAGAAGCAAAAAAATTCTATGAAGAAGTTTTAGGTATTAAAATTACTAAAGAAGATGAAGTTATCGAAGACCAGAAAGTTAAAGTAAGCTTCGTTCCATGTGGTGAAGTTGAATTAGAACTTCTCGAATCCACTACTGATGATGGCCCAATCGCTAAATTCATCGCTAAAAATGGTGGTCGCACTGGTATTCAACATGTTGCTTTAAATGTTGATAACATTGAAGAAGCTATCGCTGAAATGAAAGAAAAAGGCGTTCGTATGATTGATGAAAAACCTCGTTACGGCGCTGGCAATTCCAGTATTGCATTTGTTCATCCAAAAGCTAGCGGTATCTTATTAGAACTTGCTCAGCGTTTAGATGAAACAAAATAATCTAGCTTATTTTAAGCATAGATTTTATTAAGGAGGTATAATTTTGGCTACAGTTCAAGAAAGAATTGACCTCATGAATGCCAAAAAGGAACACATTTTGCAAGCAGGCGGTCCTAAACGTGTTGCAAAACAGCATGCTAAAGGTAAAATGACTGCTCGTGAACGTATTGAAAAACTTTTTGATGAAGGTACATTCGTTGAATTAGATCAGTTTGTAAAACATCGTTGCACTAACTTCGGTCAGGAAAAGAAAGATTTACCTGCTGAAGGTGTTATCACAGGCTATGGTACTGTAGATGGCCGTTTAGTATATGCATATGCACAAGATTTCACTGTAGAAGGTGGTTCTCTTGGTGAAATGCACGCTAAAAAAATCTGGAAAGTACAGGAAATGTCTTTAAAAATGGGCGCTCCTTGCGTTGGTATCAATGATTCCGGCGGGGCTCGTATTCAAGAAGCAGTTGATGCACTTTCTGGTTACGGCGGAATTTTCCAGAGAAATACTGATGCATCTGGTGTTGTTCCACAGATTTCTGTAATCATGGGACCATGCGCTGGTGGTGCAGTATATTCTCCAGCTCTTACAGACTTCATTTATATGGTTAAAAACACTAGCCAGATGTTTATCACTGGTCCAGCTGTTATCAAATCTGTTACTGCAGAAGAAGTTACAGCTGAACAGCTCGGTGGTGCTATGACTCATAACACTGTTTCTGGTGTTGCTCATTTTGCTGCTGATAATGAAGCAGATTGCATTGAACAAATTCGTTATTTGCTCAGCTTCTTACCAAGCAATAATATGGATGATGCTCCAGAAAGACCAACAGCTGATGACCCATCTCGTATGGATGATAGCCTCGATACAGTAATTCCAGATAACTCTAACATGCCTTATGACATGAAAGATGTTATTCGTTCTATCGTTGATGATGGTGAATTCTATGAAGTTCATCAGCATTATGCTACAAATATTATCACTTGCTTTGCGCATTTCGGCGGACGTTCCGTTGGTATCATTGCCAACCAGCCAGCAGTAATGGCAGGCTGCCTCGATATCAATGCATCTGATAAATCTGCTCGCTTTATTCGTTTCTGTGACGCATTCAATATTCCTATTGTCAACCTCGTTGACGTTCCTGGCTTCTTGCCTGGTACTGACCAGGAATATGGCGGTATTATTCGCCATGGTGCAAAAATGCTTTACGCTTATTGTGAAGCAACTGTACCAAAAGTTACAGTTATAACTCGTAAAGCATACGGCGGTTCTTACCTCGCTATGTGCTCTCGTGAACTCGGTGCTGACCAAGTTATGGCTTGGCCTACTGCTGAAATTGCAGTTATGGGTCCTGCTGGTGCAGCTAATATCATCTTCCGTAAAGATGACCCAGAAACTAAAAAAGCTCATACAGAAGAATATATTGCTGAATTTGCTACACCTTATAAAGCAGCAGAACGTGGTTACATTGATATGGTAATTGATCCAAAAGAAACACGTCCTCGTATTATCACTGCTTTGAACATGCTTGCAAGCAAACGTGAAACACGTCCGGCTAAAAAACACGGCAATGTTCCATTATAATAAGGGGAGAGTAAATTAACATGGCAAATAACAATGCTCCTATTAGCGAAGAAGTAGTAGCTGCTATTTCTGCCGCTGTAGAAATGATGATTGGCAAAAAAGTCATAGCTGTTCGTATTAAACGCAGCGATGCTTGGACAATGGCGGGCAGACGCGACAACGCTTAATTTTTCCGTCATCAATAAACCAATAATATCCAAATAAAAAGTAATATCTTGGAGGAATACAAAGTGAAAAAATTTAACATCACTGTAAATGGTAACGCTTATGAAGTTGAAATCGAAGAAGTAAAAGCTGCTGCAGCTCCTGCACCTAAAGCAGCTCCAGCACCTGCTGCTGCACCTGCACCTGCACCTAAAGCTGCTCCAGCTGCTGCTGCACCTGCTGCTGCTGGTGATACTACAGTTAGTGCTCCAATGCCTGGTAAAATCGTTAAATTAGTAGCTTCCGTTGGTCAAGCTGTTAACGCTGGCGATACTTTATTAATTCTCGAAGCTATGAAAATGCAGAATGAAATTGCTGCACCATGCGCTGGTACAGTTAAATCCTTCTCCGTTAATGCTGGAGATAGCGTAAAACCTGGTCAAGCAATGGTTGTTGTTGGCTAATTATTAATTTGTATGAAAAATCCATCAGTCGTTTTCGGCTGGTGGATTTTTTTATGATATGAGGAAGTGTTTTAAATGAAAAACCTATATAATGTATTTTTTAGTCCTACAGATAGCACACGTGACGTATTAGATTGTTTATCTATGGATTTAAAAATGGTAGCAGAAGATGTTGATTTGACATTATATCAAAATAGAGAATTAAAAGCTGAGTTTACAAAAGATGATTTGGTTTTAATCGGCGTACCTTCTTATGCAGGCAGAGTGCCACAGACTTTTACGCAACGTTTTGCTGAAAATATTTCAGGTAATGGCGCATTAGCAGTATTAGTTGTTACTTTTGGCAATCGTGCTTATGAAGATACTTTAATAGAATTAAAAGATTTAGCTGAAAAAAATAATTTTAAGGTGATTGCAGCAGCTGCTGTTGTAACTCAGCATTCCATAGTGCCAGAGTTTGGAGCAGGTAGACCTGATATGGAAGATAAAAAAGAATTAAAAAGTTTTGCCAAGCAGATAAAAGCTAAAATAACTACTGAAGTTTATGATGATATAGCTGTTAGCGGAAATAGACCATATAAAATGGCAATGGCTTCATCAATGGCACCGCGTTTAGATAAAGATAAATGTATAAGTTGTGGAATGTGTGTTGTAGCTTGTCCAACACATGCAATTGATGAATTTTCTTTTGAATGTGAAGCGACAAAATGTATATCTTGCTTGCGTTGTATAAAAGTATGTCCGATGAATTGCCGATACGTACCGATAGAAATATTAAATAAATTAAAAGAACATTTAACACCACTTTGTTCCACTAGAAAGAATAATGAATTTTTTATTTAAAATAGAAGGGAAGGTAATATGGAAAATAAATTTAGTATAATACGAAAAGCTTTTATCGCGGCATTTCCGCATACCGTACCTATCTTAGCTGGTTTTTTATTTTTGGGAATGGCATATGGAATTTATATGAATGTCTCAGGATTTAGTTTTTGGTACCCTATGTTGATGAGTTTGACCATTTTTGCGGGTTCTGTGGAATTTGTCACTGTTAGCTTGTTGTTGAGTGCTTTTAATCCTGTACAGGCTTTATTGATGACGCTTATGATTAATGCTAGGCATTTATTTTATGGTATTTCTATGTTAGAAAAATATCGTCATACGGGTTGGAAAAAGATTTATCTCATATTTGGTATGTGTGATGAAAGTTTTTCTATCAATTACACAGCGAGAATTCCTAAAGATATTGACCGTGGCTGGTTCATGTTTGCCGTTACTGTATTTAATCATATGTATTGGGTTGTAGGTGCAACGCTTGGCGGTATTTTTGGCTCATTAATCCATTTTAATACAGAAGGTTTGGAATTTGTGATGACAGCAATGTTTGTTGTTATCTTCCTTGAACAATGGTTACATGAAAAAAATCATATATCATCAATATTGGGTATTTTGATTTCTGTAATCTGTCTATGTATCTTTGGCGCAGATAATTTTATAATACCATCTATGCTTATAATCTTAGCCACATTAACTTTATTGCGTAGTTCATTAAAAAAGGGGCATTTAGTAAATGAGTTTTTCAGAACAGATAATAACTATTGCTATGGTAGTATTGGGAACAGTTTTGACGCGTTTTATACCATTTATTTTATTTCCTACAGAGAAATTTACACCTAAATACATTCGATATCTCGGTAATCTACTTCCTTCTGCTGTTTTTGGTCTTTTAATTATCTATTGTTTAAAAAATGTAAATATATTTACAGGTAGTCATGGTATTCCAGAATTGATAGCTATTGTTTTTGTCGTCATTTTACATCTATGGAAAAGGCAAATGCTCATTTCTATAGCAGGCGGAACAATTTTTTATATGGCACTTGTACAATATGTTTTTTTGTGAAAAAGAAAACGACCTTTAATAGTCACATAACTATCAAAGGTCGTTTTTTAAAATTGCGTGTCGGTGAAAACATCATCCCAGAAAGTGTAAATAAAGACAACAATCAGGAGAAAAATTAAAAATAAATCACCAAAATCCATAATAAATCTTCCTTTATGAAATATAGATATTATTTACTGTATTTTAAAATAAAAACTTTTAGTGGTTTAAACAAATTGTATAAAACAACGGCTTTTACAGATGTGAGAAGTGCTGCTTTTATTAAGCGTAAAGAGAAAAATGCTACAGCAGCATCATGGTACATCAATGTTAACCAGATATTGTTTAAAATACAATCGACAAATAAAAGTATGCAACCATTCATTATGAATAATTTTTTTAAGGTTATTTCCTGTTTATAGAGGAATTTACCATAAATAAATGCTGATACAGCTGCACTTAGAGTAAAACCAGGAAAATAAAGTCCTGGCATGAATAGATTACTGCCGATAATATCAGCCAATACAGCCATTATTATAGTTTTTTTTGCTCCCCACATAGAAGCGTAGATAGCTATTGGAATAAAAGCAAAATCAATGCGGACAAATGGGGTTTGGATAGCAAAAACATAAGTGAATAGAATAGTTATTGCAATGAATATACCACTAGATACAATATACATAAAGATACCTCCTAAATTGGCGTTGCCACATAGTAGGAAATCTTTCCTGTATGTAGCAGCGGGATGCAATATCTGTACCGCAAGAAAATCTTTTCGTTCAGACAGCAACTCCCCGTCTGTCTGACACTTAACGCACAGATATTTACTCTGCTTAAAAGCAATAATATTTATTATAATCCTGTGATTTTATCTTGTCCAGTAATGGTTTTGGTATTGTAAAAAGTATACGATGTGTTATTATAAGATAACGAGAAATATTTTGTAGAAGGAAAAGTGGTTTTTATGAAAAAAATTATGGCTTTATTTGTATTTTTATGTATCTTAATGGCACAAGCTGTAGTATTTGCAGCAGAAAACACAAACACTTCTAATAGTGCTCCTGTTAATACGGTTAAACGTTGGATATTGATTAATATTCCAGCGCGTTCGTTGCGCCTTTATGAAGATAATAATTGTGTAGCGATGTATCCTGTTGGTGTAGGTAGAATAGAGACTAAAACACCAGCTGGTTTTTATAAAATCGTTGAAAAAATTGAAAATCCTACTTGGGTTGACCCAGGTGATACAAGTGTTGCAATTTCATCTGGCCCTGATAATCCGCTTGGCTATCGTTGGCTTGGCATAGGTGGTAACTATGGTATTCATGGTACTAATAAACCAAGTTCCGTAGGTCATTACGTTTCTAATGGTTGTGTGCGCATGGTAGAAGCCGATGTTGAAAAATTATTCGATAAAGTAGATGTTGGTACAGAAGTACAGATTATGTACAATCGTTTAGTCATCGATAAAACACAAGATGGCAGAGTAGCTTATTATATTTATCCAGATGGATATAATATGCAAAATCTCACAGTTGATTTTGTTAAACAAGGTTTAGCTGGTTATGGTATTGCTGATTTTGTAAGTGATGATTATGTTGCAAAATCCATTGAAGCTTCAAATGGTTTGCCAAATTTTGTAGCAGCTCCAGTAAATCTCATGTACAATGGCAAAAAATTAGATTTCAAAGCTGTTAATTATCAAAATTTAACTTATGTACCTGTAGAAAATTTAGCAAAGACATTGAATACTGCTGTAAAAGTTGAAAATAATAATGCAACTACAACAAAAGGCAGTGCAGCTGTATCATTATTTAGCAAGAAACCATACATTCGCTTAACTGATATAAGCAATATTTTTGATGTTAACTTTACTTTAAATAAAAATTATACTGTAGCAACATTAACACCAATAACTGCCAATGCTGTACAACCAGTTGAAATTAATGAAGTTGCTGATGAAAAAGACAAACAAGATACTACAGTAAAACAGGATACTGTTAAACAAAATAATGTAAATGTACCTAAACGTGAAAATAGTTTAAATGCAGAAAAAGAATTATATAAATCTGTGGATACAAAAATAAAACCAGAACAAAAAACAATTGACTTTGAAAAATCTGTAGTGGATAACAACGAAACAGATAAAATGGAATTAGTAACAGTAAAATAAAGGAGGCTTGTTGTGGAGCGAAGATTTATTATTATTGATGGTAGCAGTTTAATGTACAGAGCATTTTTTGCTCTGCCACTGCTGACATCTTCTGAAGGCATTTATACGAATGCAATCATGGGTTTTTCTAATATGCTTGGAAAAATCTTGACTGATTATAAACCGGAACTCATAGCTGTAGCCTTTGATAAAAGTCGCAAAACGTTTCGCACAGATATGTATGAAGCGTATAAGGGACAAAGAGCTAAAACTCCAGATGAATTAAAATCACAGATACCGCTATTGCAGGAATTTTTGGCAGCTTTAGGTATTGCTTTTATTGAAAAAGATAATTATGAAGCTGATGATATAATTGGAACTTTAGCTAAAAAATCAGCGAGTGAAGGGTATGAAGTCTTAATCGTTACAGGCGATAAAGACGCATTGCAACTCATTGAGCCACAAGTAAAAGTAATGCTCACGCGTCGCGGTATTATGGATATGCAAATCTTTGATGAAGAAGCGTTTAAAGAAAAGTATGCAGGGCTTGAACCGAAGAAATTGATTGATATAAAAGCTTTGATGGGGGATAGTTCTGATAATATCCCAGGTGTGCCAGGAATTGGTGAAAAGACAGCTTTAAAATTATTGACACAGCTTGGAGATTTAGAAAATTTACTCGATAATATCGATGAAGTTTCAGGCAAAAAATTAAAAGAAAAGCTAGAAGAAAATAAGGATTTAGCACGCTTATCATATAAATTGGCTACAATTTTTTGTGATGTAGATGTAAATTTTGTACCTGATGAATATAAAATTGCACCGGATATCTTAAAATTGCAAGCTTTTTGCGATAAATATGAGTTAAAAACAGTCTTAAATCGTATGAAAAAAATCTTTGCTGATGAGTTTAAATCAGATTCTGAGGAAGAATTGACTTTGGATTTTTCAGCAAATGAAATGCCACAGTATCAGATTTTAAATATAGATAATATAGATGAATTTAAAAATGATATTAAAGTGCAGGGAAAATGTTCCATATTGATGCAGACAGAAGGTAAAGTACCTGATGTAAATATAAAATTGATGGCGATTTGTGTTTCTGATAAGATTGGCATTTTAAAAGATGATTTTGCATTAGTAAATGATATTTTAGCTGATGAAAATATCATAAAAAATGTTTATGATGTGAAATCATTTTACCATGCAGGATTGAATTTAGCGGGTAAAATCAATGATGTACTTTTGATGGCATATCTTTTAGAACCTGCTAAGCGCAGTTATGAGATGAATGTAATCCGCCAAATTGCGGAAGTTGAAGAAACAACTGATTATGAACAATTAAAAGATGAAGAAAAAATCGCTTACGATATACAGCATTTAGATGAAATCTGCAAGACTTTGCAAGAAAAACTCAAAGATATGCAGATGGATAAATTGTATCAAGATATTGAATTTCCATTAGCAAAAATGTTATCAGATATGGAAATGGTAGGCATTTACATCAATGAAGCAAAACTTGATGAAATGAATGCACAGATGAACAGCGAACTCAATCTATTAGAACAGGATATTTATGGATTAGCAGGTGAGATGTTCAATATTAATTCACCAAAGCAATTGGGTGAAATTTTATTCGTGAAATTGGGTTTACCAGCATTGAAGAAGACAAAGACTGGTTATTCGACAAATGCGGAAGTATTGGAAAATCTGATTTATGCTCATCCGATAATTTCTAAGATATTGGATTATCGTTTATTAAATAAATTGAAGACGACATATCTTGATGGATTGAAGGCATTAATAAATCCAACTACAAAACGCATTCATACTACTTTTAATCAAACGGTAACAGAAACAGGCAGACTCAGCAGTTCAGAACCTAATTTGCAAAATATACCAGTGCGCACAGCAGAAGGCAAGAAAATTCGCAGTTTATTTGAACCGGGCGAAGGTTATGACCAAATTTTGTCAGCCGATTATTCACAGATTGAACTTAGAATTATGGCACATATGTCAGAAGATAAGCATTTTCTTGAAGCATTTCGCAATAATCAAGACATTCACCAAGCCACAGCGGCACAAGTATTTAATGTGCCAATTGATGAGGTTACACCGCAAATGCGAAGCCGTGCTAAAGCTGTCAATTTCGGCATAATATATGGCATAAGTCCATTTGGTCTTGCTAAAAATCTGCATATTTCACCAAAAGAAGCTGGCGAATATATCGATAATTATTTAAGAGAATGTAGTGGCGTAAAACAATTCATGGAAAAAATCGTGCAACAAGCGCATGAAAAAGGTTATGTAACGACTTTATTCGGTCGTCGTCGCTATTTGCCTGCGATAAAGAGCCGTAACTTTACGCAACGTTCTTTGGCGGAACGCATGGCAATGAATACGCCTATTCAGGGAACGGCGGCAGATATTATAAAAATCGCCATGAATAGAGCAAGTGATGCGATAAAAAAAGCTGGGCTTAAAAGCAGAATTTTGCTTCAAGTACACGATGAACTAGTTTTGGAAGTTGTGGATAAAGAGATTGAGCAAGTTTCAGAGATTTTGCGTGAAGCTATGCAAAATACAGCAAAATTAAAAGTGCCACTTACAATTGATATAAATTATGGAAAAAATTGGGCTGAAGCTAAATAATAGGGTGATTATATGCCAGAAATGCCAGAAGTAGAAAATATTGTTAGAGGAATTAGAAAGTATATAGTAAATCAAAAGATTGTGGATATTGAAATCATAAAAGGTGATGTGATTAAATATCCAGAGATAAAAAAGTATAAAGAGCTTCTAATCGGTAATAGTATTAAGGCGATAGATAGGCGTGGCAAATACATTATTTTAAAAATGGATAACGGAATATTGTCCGTTATCCATTTGCGTATGACAGGTAAATTATTATATACGTTGCAAAATCAACCGATTGATAAATACAGCTGTGTAGTATTTTATTTGGAAGATGGAAATAAATTAGTATATGCTGATGTTAGAAGATTAGGCACATTAGAAGTTGTTAATACAGATGAATTATCGCGCATTAAGGGTTTATATACTTTAGGTGCAGAGCCTTTGTCTAAAGAATTTACTATAGAATATTTGCAAAATATTTTAAAGGGCAGTAAGAGCAAGATAAAATCATTTTTGTTAAATCAAAAAAATATTGCAGGGCTTGGCAATATTTATGTAGATGAAGCTTTATTTTTAAGTAAGATAAATCCGCTAAGGATAGCGACTTCATTAAATGATATGGAAATAAAAAGACTGCACGAGGCAATAAATAAAGTCATAAGTGCGGGCATTGAAGATGGTGGTACGACTTTTCGCGATTATCGCAACGGCTTAGGCGGAAAAGGCTCACATCAAGAACATTTATACGTTTATAATCGCAAAGGACAGCCGTGCAGATTATGTCAAACGGTGATTGAAAAAACGACAGTAGGTGGCAGAGGTACATATTATTGTCCATCTTGTCAGCGATTAGATAGTTAAAGGAGGGAAGAAGATGAAAATTATTGGTTTAACAGGCGGAATTGCCTGTGGAAAAAGCACAGTGAGCGCCTATTTAAAGCAGAAAGGTGCAATCATCATTGATGGTGATAAAATTTCATGGGAATTATCCGAGCCACATAAAGCTATTTGGCAAGCATATGTAAATCATTTTGGCACGAAAATCTTAAATGCAGATAACAGTTTAAACCGTCGTCTTATTGGACAGATTGTTTTTTCTGATGAAGTGGAAAAAAACTGGATGAATAAGACGATGCACCCTCTTATAAAAGATGCCATTTTAGAGCAATTTGAAATCTGCAAGCAAAATGATGTTAAAGTAGTTGTACTCGATATACCGTTATTGTATGAAGCAGGTTGGGATAAATTTGCCGATGAAGTATGGGTTGTAAAAGTTGATAGACAGCTTCAGATAAAGCGTATTCAAGATAGAGATAAATTGACGCAGCAAGAAGCAGAAAACAGGATTAATGCTCAAATGTCTGTAGAAGAAAAGGCTAAGCGAGCTGATGTGGTGATTGATAGTAGCGCTGCACCAGAGATAACTTTACAAAAAGTAGCACGTATTTGCGAGGAACGAAATTTAAATTTTTAAAGGATATATAGTCATATTTGATTAAGCAGAAAGCTAACTGTTAATCGGGGATAGGACAAAGAGTTAAGATGAGTTTTTTAAGAAATTTGTGTATATGTATAGTGATATTAATAGGTAT
Organism: Megamonas hypermegale; assembly: GCF_900187035.1. Taxonomy (NCBI): domain Bacteria; kingdom Bacillati; phylum Bacillota; class Negativicutes; order Selenomonadales; family Selenomonadaceae; genus Megamonas; species Megamonas hypermegale. The sequence continues at coordinate 1,286,194 of NZ_LT906446.1, read as the reverse complement.
TGGTTATGGTGTTTGGCATAACGAAGATTTTCAGCGGAAATATATTTATCCATATCCATATAAACAGATTGTAGAATTTTATGCTAATAGATATGAAATAGATGAATATTTAGTTGCTGGTGTAGCTTTGGCAGAAAGTAAATTTGAGCCTGATGCTAAATCTGTTCATGGAGCACTCGGTGTCATGCAGATTATGCCGGAAACAGCGACGTGGATTGCAAAGCAGATTGAAGATGATAATTTTTCGATAAGTGAAATGTACAATCCAGAAAAAAATATAAAATATGGAGTATGGTATTTGTCTTCATTGAATGATGAATTTTATGGAAATAAGGTTTTGATGTTGGCGGCATATAATGCCGGTCGGGGCAATGTCCGCGAATGGATGGAAAAATATGGCTGGAATAAAAACTTTAGCGATTATAAACAAATACCGTATCCAGAAACGCGCGAATACGTGGAACGTGTTTTGAAGAATGAACAAGAATATAAAAAGTTATACAAATAAAAAAATGTTGAGGTAATGAAAACCTCAACATTTTTATTTTATATCAAATTTTATTTTCGATATTATTTTCCTTCAACGAAGTTTAAAGCATTTAATGTTTTTTGAGCTATGCCGTGCATTTTTTCAGCAGAGATAGAGCATACAGCAATTCTTACGCCGCGTTTTAATGGTACAGCAAAGATTAAATCATCATGTAATTTTTCACATACAGCAGCTGGGTCAGTAGATGGAATAGAGAGGAAGAAACCAGCTTTGTAAGGAAGAGCTTTAAGTCCGCATTGTGCAGCTTCATTCATGAAGATAGCACCGCGTTCTTTAATTGTCTGGTAAATAGCATCGCGTTCTGCTTCAAATTGAGCGAGTAATGTTTTGTCACTATCAATAGTTGCAAGTGTTGCCATAGCGCCGCGGTTGATATTTGACCAAGTTGCACGGCTTGTGTATTTGCAGACATTCAAGAATTCAGTAGCGATTTCTTTATTGGAAGATAAGCCAACCATAGCACCAGTACGCTGACCGTATAAAGTATAACCTTTAGACATACTGAAAGCGAAAATAGTGAAGATATTGTCTGGTAAGTTAGCGAATTTGCGCATGAATTTGCGGGATTCATTTTTTTCACCAGCATAATCGATATAAGCGATATCAACGAGTAAAGTGATTTTTTTATCTCCACCTTTAACGTGTTCTTTGCATACATCGAGAACTTTATCCCAATCTTCTTCAGATAAGCTGTAGCCTGTTGGGTTATGTGCTGGAGTATTGATGATGATGAGAAGTGAATCTTGGTCAGCTAGTAAAGAATTTACTTTATCTGTGAAGCTGTCGATATTGTAATTCATATTTTCATCAAATAATTCATATGTTTCGAGTTTACGTCCTGCTTCATTGCATAAGACATTGTAAGTGCCCCAATACCAATCAGAAGTCAAAACACTGTCGCCGATTTCGGAGTAATTCCAGATAGTGTTGTGTATAGCACCAGTACCACCGGCAGTTGCAACGGCTTCTAAATAACCATCGGGTTTATTGTCGGCAAATGTGAGATTTTTTACAGCTTCAAGATAAGCAGGAAGACCAGCAATTGGAGCATATGCAGCGATTTCATTCATTGGAAGACTACGTAAAACTTTTTCTACTGTAGGAATACAAAGGAGTTTTCCTTCGTCGTCCATGATAGCACCAATTGTACCATTTGTTACTTTATCTGCGCCGTATTTTTGAGCGGCAGCATTTGCAGCAGCGCTAGCTCCAAAAATAACATCTTTTAAAACTTTGCCTTGGCTATGAGTTGCAGCCATACTATTAATCATAATAAAATTCCTCCTAATATAAAAGACACATTCAAAGAAATGTATAATGCCAGAATAGCAGACTATTAAATTATACTACAAAATGTAAAAATTTTTTATATATATACGCTATGTATACATGTATATTTTTTGTGAAGTGACATTTTTGCCTGTATTTGTGTATTTTATAGACAATCATGAATTGACATTGCTTCTCAATAAGTGGTATAATCTACTCATTGTACTGTCAACTTGTACAGTTTTTATTTTATTTATTTATTATTGATTTTGCAAATAGGAGGTTTTTGTGAATGGCAGAAAAAGTTTTTCCCATATCTCAAGAACAATTAGAAAAAATTATTGAAAAATATCCAACACCTTTCCATATTTATGATGAAAAAGCAATCAGAGCTAATTTACGTCGCTTTAAAAAAGCATTCGATTGGGCTCCTGAATTTAGAGAATATTTTGCAGTAAAAGCATTACCAAACCCTCGTATTTTACAAATTGTAAGTGAAGAAGGCGCTGGAGCAGATTGCTCTTCTCTTCCAGAACTCGTACTCGCTGATGCTTCTGGTATTCATGGTGAAAAAATAATGCTCACATCAAATGATACACCAGCAGACGAATTCCAAAAAGCTATTGAACTCGGTGCAATCATCAATCTTGATGATATCAGCCATATCGAATATTTAGAAAAAAATGCAGGTTTACCAAAAGTTATGTCCTTTAGATATAATCCAGGTAATTTGATTGAAGGTAATGATATCATCGGTAAACCAGAAGAAGCTAAATATGGTCTTACTAAAGAACAGATGTTCGAAGCTTATAAAATTGCTATGGAAAAAGGCGTTAAACGCTTCGGTTTACACACTATGGTAATTTCCAATGAAACACGTTTAGAAGGTTTACTTTTAAATGCGCGCATTGTATTTACTTTAGCAGCAGAAATTTCTAAACAACTTGGCATTAAATTTGAATTCATCAATTTAGGTGGCGGTATCGGTATTCCTTATCGTCCAGAAGATACAGCTGTTGATTTAGAAGCGCTTGGCGAAGGTGTACATAAATTGTATGATGAAATCCTCGTACCAGCAGGACTTACTAATACAGCTATAGCTTATGAATCTGGTCGTGCTATTACAGGTCCTTACGGCTATTTAGTATCAACTGTATTGCATGAAAAGAAAACTTATAAAGATTACATCGGACTTGATGCTTGCATGGCAAATTTAATGCGCCCTGCAATGTATGGTTCTTATCATCATATGATAATCATGGGCAAAGAAAATGCACCATGTGACCATGTATATGATATTACTGGTTCTCTTTGCGAAAATAACGATAAATTTGCTATTGACCGCAAAATGCCAAAAATTGATATCGGTGACCGCATCGTAATTTTTGATACTGGTGCTCATGGTCATGCAATGGGCTTCAATTACAATGGTAAATTGCGCAGTGCAGAACTCTTATTGCGTGAAGATGGTACAGTAGAACTCATTCGCCGTGCAGAAACTATTGAAGATTATTTTGCTACATTATATTATGATGGTTCTGTATTGAAAAAATAAGATAAAAAAGATAAAAGCTGTTACATGAAATGTGATATGCACCCAAAATATTGGACATATTAATTAAGCTACTAATTGAGACTTAGTTCTGTATTCTACGGGACTAAGTCCTTTTAGTTTTATCTTTATCCGTTTTGTATTATAATATTTTATATAAGATTTTAACTCTTTTATAAAATCTTCAACGGATTTAAATTTTTTTAAATAGAACAATTCGCTTTTTAGCAAACCAAAGAAATTTTCTATTACGGCATTATCTAAGCAATTTCCTTTTCGGCTCATGCTTTGAATAATGCCTTTTTCTTTTAATAACTCCTGATATCTTCTATTCTGATACTGCCATCCTTGGTCTGAATGTAGAATTATTCCTTTTGTTTCTTTTATCTTTCTTGTTGCATCTTCTACCATATCTAATACTTGCTTTAGTATTGGTCTTTTCGATATTTTATAACTTATTATTTCTCCGTTATATAAATCTATTATTGGTGATAAATATATTTTTTCATTACATAATGCAAATTCTGTTACATCTGTTGCCCATTTTTCGTTTGGTTTTGATGCTTTGAAATTTCTATTTAATATATTTTTAGCTATTTTCCCTTCTTGCCCTCTATACGATTTATATTTCTTTGCTCTTATCTTGCATGTTAAATTTTCTTCTTTCATCAATCTCATAACTACTTTATGATTGACTTTTATTCCTTGTTTATGCAGCTGCAAAGTTACTCTTCTATATCCATATCTTCCATGATTTTTATTACAAATATTATGAATTAATGTTTTTAATCCTTTATATTTGTCTTCTTTTGATAATTTTTTTAATGCATCATAATATGTGCTTTTAGCTAATTTTGTATAGTTTAATAGGGTTTTTAGAGTATATTTTTTCCTTAATTTAGCAATTACTAAAACTAGTGTCTTCCTTCCTTTTCCCATTGCTTCATTAAGGCATGCCACTTTTTTAATAAGTCATTTTCCATCCTTAATTGATAATTTTCTTGTTCCAATTGTTCAACATAAGAAAGTTCTTTTTTAGGTTTGTTAACCTTATTTTTAGATTTAGATTTTTTCATAGATGGTCTACCTCGTTTCTTAGAAACTAAGCCAGAAAATCCATAAGAGCTATACAATTTTTCCCATGTAGAAATTGTACCAGTATTAGGAATGGAAAATTTGGCTGCTGTTTGATTTAATGATAAATGATGTAGCCATTTATATTCAATAACTTTTTGTTTAAAGATAGGAGTATATTTACGATTTTTATGAAGAAGTTGTGAAATGCCACCATTTTCATAATGAAATATCCATCTGCGAAGAGGAGCTGTATTTGGCATGTTTAGAATTTTAGCTACATGATAAATAGAATCTCCTTTTAAAACCATTTTAATTGCTTTAACTTTAAATTCATTTGAGTATTTAGTCATAAAAAAACTGCACCTCCAAAAGTTGTTTTTTTTGTCCAACTTTTGGGGTGCAGTTCAATGTTTGTGTAACAGCTTTTTGCGATATAAAATAAAAATGTTGAGGTGAATTCATTAGCCTCAACATTTTTTATGCAAAGATATTTAATTATTTTCAGTTGTTTTATTTGTTTTGCTTGTTTCAAGCGGTAAAATTTCTGGTTTTGTATGATTTTCGATGCAATCTTTAGTGATGATGACGCGACGTGGTTCGTTTGATTGTGGAATTTCATACATGATATCGAGCATAACATCTTCTAAGATACCGCGTAAGCTTCTTGCACCTGTTTTTCGTTCAATGGCTTTATGTGCAACAGCATAAAGGGCATCTTTTTCAAATTCTAGTTTTACATTATCCATGGATAAAAGTTCTTGATACTGTTTTACTGGAGCATTTTTTGGTTCTGTTAAGATTTTCAGTAAATCGTCTTCGCTGAGTTCTTCTAATGTACAGATTACAGGCAAACGACCGATGATTTCTGGAATTATGCCGAATTGGATTAAATCTTCTGGACGAACTTTGTGAATTAAGCTATTGTATTTTGGTTTATCGTTTTTATTTTGTACTTCAGCGCCGAAACCAATGGAAGTAGCGTCTGTTTTTAAACGTTTAGCAATGATATCTTCAATGCCGACGAATGCACCGCCAACGATGAATAAGATATTAGTCGTATTTACTTTGATTGTAGGAGCTTCAGGGTGTTTGCGTTGTCCTTGTGCTGTAAATTCAACGACGCCACCTTCAATCATTTTTAAAAGACCTTGCTGTACACCTTCATGACCTGGGTCAGCTGTTATGGAATTATTAGCACCGGATTTACGGGCGATTTTATCGAATTCATCAAGATAGATTATGCCGTGTTCAGTGCGTTCGATATTTTTATCAGCGGCATAATAGAGATTTCGTACAGCAACTTCAACGTCAGAGCCGACAAAGCCAGCTTCAGTGAGGCTAGAAGCATCTGTTACAGCCATTGGAATGTCTAAGAGTTTTGCTAAATGCTGGAGCATAGCCGTCTTACCGCAACCAGATGGACCGAGCATGATTACATTTGATTTTTCGATATTCATGTCTTTGGGGTCATGTGTATAGCCGTATTTCATGCGTTTATAATGGTTATAAACAGCGACAGAAAGAATTTTTTTGGCATAATCTTGATTGATGATGTATTGGTCTAAATATTCTTTGATAACGTGTGGTTTATTTTTAGCGAGAATATCATCTAAGCTTTCAGCAAATTTGCGATTTACAGCTTTTTCTTCACGTTTATCATGTTCAGCAATAAAATTATAAATGTCTTTGATACAATTTTTGCAGATAGCAAAACCCGTCTGTGGGTCATAAATTGGCATATCGTATTGTGAATGTATAGTTATAGTGCGATTGCAAAAACTGCAATTATGCTTTACTTCTTGCGAATTTTTCTTCATCTAATCCTATCCCTTCAATAGTAAAGTTGAAAATTCAAGATAATTAATCGAATTTTTTGTTGCACAATATGTATATTATAGATTTTTCCTACAATATTATCAATAAGAAAAGACTGCAATGTCTATTTTTCTTTGCTATTAAAAGATTTTTAGATTGATATATCTTGCAAGAATGCTGGCTGTGTGATATAATCAATCAGTAAATGTCAGAGAAAGAGGTGCGATAGAATGAAACAAGGAATCCATCCTGATTATAAAGAAGCTACAGTTATCTGTGGTTGCGGCAATACTTTTAAAACTGGCTCTGTAAAAAGTGAATTACGTGTAGACGTTTGCTCCAAATGTCATCCATTCTTCACTGGTCGTCAACGCGACATGGCAGCTGGTGGCCGTATTGAAAAATTCAACAAACGTTATGGCAAAAAATAATATACCAATAAATGGCAGAGCAGAGATGCTCTGCTTCATTTATATTTAAATAGATTTTGATTATAGAGAAATAAACAAGGCAGGTGCTTTTTATGTCTGAAAAATTAATGGTAGGCGGTCAAGCCGTTATTGAAGGCGTAATGATGCGTGGCCCTAAAAAAGTGGCGACAGCAGTTCGCGAACCTTCGGGAAAAATCACTGTAGATGTAAAACCTGTAAATTCATTAGCTGATAAATATACTATTTTTAAAAAGCCATTTTTCCGTGGCGTTTTATCCTTAGGTGAATCACTTGTGATGGGGCTTAAATCTCTCACTTATTCAGCACAAATGGCTGGAGAAGAGGAAGCGGATAAGCTTACTAATAAAGATATAGCAATAACCATGACATTTTCATTGTTAGCAGCAGTTGTGTTATTTATCATAATACCGACAGCTTCTGTTAATTTAATTCCTACAAATGACCATGTTATCATGAATTTATGGGAAGGCTTTGTGCGCATGGCTGTATTTTTTGTATATATATATTCCATTTCGCGAGTTAAAGATATACAAAGAGTATTTCAATACCATGGAGCAGAACATAAAACCATTCATGCTTATGAAGCTGGCGTAGAATTAATTCCTGAAAATGTACAAAAATTTTCTAGACTTCATCCACGTTGCGGTACATCATTCTTACTCATAGTAATGTTTGTAAGTATTTTTGTATTTGCTTTTCTTGGTTGGCCTTCACTTTGGGAACGTATTTTATCCCGTGTGATATTATTGCCAGTTGTAGCGGGAATTTCCTATGAAATAATTCGTTTTGCTGGTCGTTCTAAAAATAAAATCGTGCATATCTTTTCACTTCCAGGTTTATGGTTGCAGTATTTGACTACTAGAGAACCTGATGATTCCATGATTGAAGTTGCGGTAAAATCTCTTGAAGCAGCTATTGAAATGGAAAGCGTAAAAGAAACTGAAACGAAATCAGAAATGAATACAACGGTAACAAGTGAATTAAAAGTAAATGCTACTATTTAAGTTATCGTTTTAATTAAAAAAAAGTTGAACATATGATATAATTATTTAGTTGGATTGGTTTTGAAAAAATCAATCCTTTTTTATAGAAATAAAAGATAAGGGGAGATATATGTGATAGATAAATTGCAGGCTGTTGAGGATAAATATTTAGAGCTAGAGTCTTTAATCAGTGACCCAGATGTTATTGCTGATATGAAAAAATGGCAAAAATATAATCAAGAACATGCTGCACTTACAGAGATTGTGGATAAATTTCGTGAATACAAGAAACTTTGCGCTACGATAGATGAAGATAAAGCGATGTTTGATGAAGATATTGATAGCGATATGCGCCATATGTTGGAAGAAGAAGTCAAAGAATTATCAACTCGTAAAGATGAATTAGAAAATGAATTTCCAATTTTATTATTGCCAAAAGACCCAAATGATAGCAAAAATGTCATAATGGAAATTCGTGGCGGTGTTGGCGGTGAAGAAGCGGCTTTATTTGCTGGCGATTTATTCCGCATGTATTCAAGATATGCAGAAATGCAAGGCTGGAAAGTTGAAATACTCGACTCTAATCCAACTGGTTTAGGTGGATTTAAAGAAATTTCTTTCTGTATAAATGGTTACGGTGCATACAGTAAATTAAAATATGAAAGTGGCACTCATCGCGTACAGCGTGTACCTCAGACTGAATCTTCTGGTCGTGTGCATACTTCAGCTGTAACAGTAGCGGTATTGCCAGAAGTTGAAGAAGTAGAAGTCGATATTAAACCGAATGATTTACGTATAGATACGTACTGCGCTAGTGGTGCTGGTGGACAGTATGTAAACAGAACGGAAACAGCAGTGCGTATAACACATATACCGACTGGTATAGTAGTTCAATGCCAAGATGAAAAATCTCAGCTCAAAAATAAAGAAAAAGCAATGCGTGTACTTCGCGCTAAAGTGCAAGAACAAGCACAACAAGCTCAAGATAATGAAATCGCTGCTGATAGAAAAAATCAAGTTGGTTCAGGCGATAGAAGTGAACGCATTCGTACGTATAATTTTCCACAAGGACGCGTGACAGACCATCGCATAGGTCTTACACTTCATAAACTCGATTTTGTATTAAATGGGGAAATCGATGAAATTATAAACGCTTTGATTACGGCAGACCAGACGGAAAGATTGAAACAGGTAAAATAATATGGAAAAAAAAGATGTTTGGACAATAAATTCTTTGCTCAATTGGACAGTTAATTATTTTAAGAGTAAAAACATACAGTCCGCTCGTCTTGATGCCGAAGTGCTTCTGTCTCATGTCTTGAGGCAGGAGCGCATTTATTTATATGTGCATTTTGATGAGCCGATGGAGCAAAATGAACTGAGTAAATTCAGAGAATATGTTAAAAAAAGAGCACAGCATGTACCGATTGCCTATATCATAGGTGAAAGGGAATTTATGGGTTTACCATTTAAAGTTACAAAAGATACACTTATTCCGCGCCCTGATACAGAAATTTTAGTAGAAAATGTCTTAAACAATGTGGATAAGGATAAAGAAATAGAAATTGTAGATATTGGTACAGGTAGTGGTGCAATTATATTGTCTTTGCTTGTGAATTTGCCTAAAGCTCAAGGAAAGACAGTTGATATTTCATCAAAGGCAATAGAAGTTGCCAAAGAAAATGCTGTTAATTTACAGGTAAATGATAGATGTGAGTTTTTTGTAGGTGATTTATTTGCGCCGTTAAATGATAATAAATTTGATGTAATTGTTTCTAATCCGCCATATATTCCGCAAAAGGATATCGCTACATTAGAAGATGATGTAAAAGAATATGAACCAGTCAGTGCGTTGACTGATGGCGGTGATGGGCTCAGCTATTATCGTAGATTACTAAGCGAAGGCAAAGCGTATATAAAAGAAAATGGTTTTATAGCTTTGGAAATCGGTATTTATCAATCAGAAGATGTAAAACAGATAGCAATGGATAATGGCTGGAAGAATATCAAGATTATTAAAGATTATGCTGGAATAGATAGGGTGGTGTTAGCGTGGAATGTGAATTAGTAAAGATAAATTCGATAAAAGATGAAGCATTGACTAAAGCGGCAGAATTTATAAAAAATGGCGGTTTAGTGGCATTTCCGACAGAAACTGTATACGGTTTAGGCGGCGATGGTTTAAATAGTGAAGCTGCCTCTAAGATTTATAAAGCAAAGGGCAGACCATCAGATAATCCGTTAATACTGCATATAAATGACCAGAAAATGTTGCATAAAATAGTAAATGATGTAAATTCAATGGCTAAAAAGATAATGACAGCATTTTGTCCAGGGCCGATAACGCTTATTTTGCCTAAATCTGATATCGTGCCAAGTTCTGTTACTGGCGGACTTAATACAGTAGCTGTGCGCATGCCGGATAATGATATAGCGCGAGAATTGATTAGATTGTCAAATACGCCAATAGCTGCGCCAAGTGCTAATATATCTGGTCGCCCGAGTCCTACAACAGCGCAAGCTGTATATAATGATTTACATGACCGCATTGATATGATTTTAGATGGCGGTGCTTGTCATTTTGGCGTAGAGTCCACTATTGTGGATTGTACAGAAGATGTGCCGATTATTTTGCGCCCAGGTGCTATTACAAAGGAAATGTTAGAAGAATTATTTCCTGTTGTAAAAATAGACAGAGCTATCGTTGGCGAAAATGTAGTGCCAAAAGCTCCAGGAATGAAATATAAGCATTATGCGCCGAAAGCAAATATGATTTTATTTGAAGGCAGTAGTGCTAAAATGGCAGATGCTATAGCAAATAAAATAGCTGATTATGAAAGAGAAGGCAAAAAAGTCGGTCTTGTTGTAAGCTCTGAAGTGGCTGAAAAATTGCAACATGAAAATACAGCTATTTACGGAAATCAAGAAGATTTATTGACAATTGCTTCAGAGATATATGAATGTCTGCGCTTTTTTGATGATAAAGATGTGGATATTATACTTGCAGAAGGTACAACAGATAAAGGAATTGGTCTCGCTATCATGAATAGATTGCATAAGGCAAGTGGTTTCAATAGTATTTTTATTGATTAATATAGGTTGCCTTATATTGATAGTATGGTAAAATAATTATAGATGTTTTATATTAAGGAGGCCTTTGAATATGAAGTTAGTTATTGGCAGTGACCACGGTGCTGTGGAATTAAAAGAAGAAATCAAAGATTTACTAAAAGCAGAATTTCCAGATGTAGAAGTCGAAGATATGGGTACTTTTGGTAAAGAATCAGTCGATTATCCTGATATCGCTGAAAAAGTTTGCACACCAGTTGCTAAAGGCGAAGCTGACCGCGGCATCGTTCTTTGTGGAACAGGTATTGGTATTTCTATTGCAGCCAATAAAGTAAAAGGCATTAGAGCTGCATTATGTCATGAAACATACACAGCTAAGATGTCTCGTCAACATAACAATGCTAATATATTAGCTATGGGTGGACGCACAACTGGTCCAGAAATAGCTAAAGAAATTGTTAGAACTTGGATGACAACTGAATTTGAAGGCGGTCGCCATGAACGTCGTGTAAACAAAATTATGGCACTAGAACAGAAATAAAATATCTTGGAGGAATTACCATGAATTTATTAGAAAACTTAGCAAATGTTGACCCTGAAATAAAAACAGCAATTGACAATGAACTTTCTCGTCAACGCAATAAATTAGAAATGATTGCATCTGAAAACATCGTTAGCAAAGCTGTAATGGAAGCACAAGGTAGCGTACTTACGAATAAATATGCAGAAGGCTATCCTGGAAAACGCTATTATGGCGGATGTGAATATGTAGATGTAGTGGAACAATTAGCTATTGACCGCGCTAAAAAATTATTTGGTGCTGAATATGCAAATGTTCAACCACATTCTGGTGCACAAGCTAATACAGCTGTATACTTTGCACTTTTAAAACCAGGCGATACTATTTTAGGTATGAATTTGACAGATGGCGGTCATTTAACTCATGGTAGTCCTGTTAACATTTCTGGTAAATACTTTAAAATAGTTCCTTATGGTGTAAACAAAGAAACAGAACGTATTGACTATGATGAAATGGAAAGACTTGCTAAAGAACATAAACCAAAATTAATTGTCGGTGGTGCTAGTGCATATTCCCGTATCATTGATTTTGAACGCATGGCACAGATTGCAAAATCTGTAGGTGCATATCTCATGGTAGATATGGCACATATCGCAGGTCTTGTAGCAGCTGGACTTCATCCAAGCCCAGTACCATATGCTGATGTAGTAACAACTACTACACATAAAACACTCAGAGGTCCTCGCGGTGGTTTGATTTTATGTCGTGATGCAGAATTTGGTAAACAGTTTAATAAAGCTATTTTCCCTGGCATTCAAGGTGGTCCTTTAATGCACGTTATAGCAGCAAAAGCTGTTGCTTTTAAAGAAGCTTTGAGTGATGAATTTAAAGCATATCAAAAACAAGTTATTAAAAATGCAGCAGTACTTGCAGAAGAACTCACAAAAGATGGCTTTAGAATTGTTTCTGGTGGTACAGATAATCATTTAATGCTTGTGGATTTACGTTCTAAAAATATTACAGGTAAAGAAGCACAATTTTTACTCGACGATATTGGTATTACTGCTAACAGAAATACTATTCCATTTGAACCACTCAGCCCATTTGTAACAAGTGGTATCCGTTTAGGTACACCTGCACTTACTACAAGAGGCTTAAAAGAAGACGATATTCGTCAAGTTGCTGATATCATCGCTAGAGTTATTGAAAACCGTGATGATGCAGCAGTAATTGAACAAGCAAAAGCAGAAGTTCAAGATATTTGTAAGAAATTTCCATTATACTAATTGGATTTGAGAAGGATAAATATGTCAGATTTAAAAGTAAATATTATAAACCATCCATTGATACAGCATAAGCTTACTCTTATGCGTCGCAAAGAAACTGGCTCAAAAGATTTTCGTCAATTATTAGATGAAATTTCCATGCTCATGGCGTATGAAGTAACGCGTGATTTTCCAACAAAAGATATTGAAATTGAAACACCTATAGCAAAATGCAATGCAAAAGTGCTTGCAGGTAAAAAAGTTGCAATAGTGCCGATACTTCGTGCTGGTCTTGGTATGGTAAATGGCATAATCAATTTAATTCCAGCAGCTAAAATTGGACATATCGGTATGTATCGCGATGAAAAAACTTTAGAACCAGTAGAATATTTCTACAAGATGCCAAAAGATATTTCAGAACGATTATTGCTCGTGGTAGACCCAATGCTAGCAACTGGTGGCAGTGCCGTAGCAGCAGTGGATATGCTGAAAAAACGCGGTGCTAAATCACTGATTTTCATGTGTTTGATATCAGCACCAGAAGGAATTAAATTATTCAATGAAAAACATCCTGATGTTCCTATTTATACTGCTTGCGTAGATGACCATTTAAATGAACATGGTTATATCGTACCAGGCATAGGTGATGCAGGTGATAGAATTTTTGGTACAATTTAAGAGGTTTTTATAATGACAAAACAGGTTCGTCCGGATTGGACAACGTATTTTTTAGATATTGCAACAGCAGTTGGCAAACGCTCTACTTGTTTGCGTCGTAAATACGGGGCAATCATAGTGAAAGACAATATTATAATTTCAACTGGATACAATGGAGCTCCACGCGGTGAAGCAAATTGTATTGATACAGGAAATTGCGAACGAGAAAAATATCATGTTCCAAAAGGAGAACGGTATGAGCTTTGCGTTGCTGTTCATGCAGAACAAAATGCTGTGATTGCAGCTGACCCAGTAAAAATGAAGGGTGCTACAATTTATATAGTAGGTTATAATGCAGATGGTACCTTGGCTTCTGGCAAACCGTGCCTGCTTTGTCGACGTATGCTGAGAAACGCTATGATAGAAAAAGTTGTGTACTTGGAAACAGATGGTTCTGTAGTCGAAAGCGCTCCAAAAGATATAGTATAACTAAAAGTATTTTATTGACAATCAAATTAATAGTGAGTTATAATCTGTGTTAATGGAAAAGGAGTGCGAATGTAATGCCTAGTTATTTTTTAGCATTTATCACAGCGCTTATAGCTGTATATGCTTTAACACCGCTCGTTATAAAATTTGCAATAAAAACTGGAGCTATGGACAAACCAGACCCACGCAAAGTGCATAAAAAACCTATTCCGCGCCTTGGTGGACTTGCAATTTACTTTGCTTTTATGATAGCAGTTTGTTCAATGGTAGACTTTACAAATGAAATAATAGGATTACTGCTTGGCGGTACTTTTATCGTCATAGTTGGTATCGTTGATGATTTTGTCAGTCTTCCTGCTAAAGTAAAATTGTTAGGGCAAATTTTAGCGGCATGTATTTTAGTTGCTTTTGACATTAGAATTGATTTTATTACTGACCCATTTGGTGATTTCATCTTCTTAGAATATTTAGCTATACCAGTTACATTATTCTGGGTAGTAGGTATCACAAACACAGTCAATTTAATCGATGGATTAGATGGGCTTGCAGCTGGTGTATCAACGATTGCTACTATAACTATTTTATTAGTAGCTTTACAAAGTGGCGATTTGCCAGTAGTTTTCTTGACTGCAGCACTTGCAGGGGCTTCGCTCGGTTTTCTGCATTATAATTTCAACCCAGCAAGAATATTTATGGGCGATACGGGCAGTATGTTTTTAGGATATATGTTTGCTGCAATATCTATTATTGGTGCTGTAAAAAGTGCAGCAACCATTGCGCTTATCGTTCCGATTTTAGCACTTGGTTTACCAATTTTAGATACTACATTTGCTATTGTTCGCCGTTATCGCGGTGGAGTACCTATTTTTAAACCAGATAAAGGTCATTTACATCATCGTTTATTGGCTATGGGCTTTTCACAAAGACAAGCTGTACTGTTAATGTATGTCTTCAGTGCATTTTTGGGATTGGCAGCGATTGCCTTGACTGAAGTAAGTACAAGTGTAGCTGTTATGATTGTTGTATTTGTGGCTGGAGTAATCCTATTCGGAGCAAAGAAAATAGGCATTTTCAGCACTAAAAATAAAGCAATACATTAATTATTAAAGAAAAGGCAGGTCATGAACCTGCCTTTTTTTATGATGTACGAGGTTATGAATATGAAGAAAAAAATCAAAGTTATGACAGTTTTTGGCACAAGACCGGAAGCAATAAAAATGGCACCGGTAGTGCTAGAACTAGAAAAGTATCCAGATTTAATCACACCGATAGTTACGGTAACAGCGCAACATCGTGATATGCTTGACCAGGTTTTACATTTATTTAAAATTAAACCTGATTACGATTTAAATATCATGGCACAGGGACAGACTTTATTTGATATCACAACAAAAGCAATGAATGGATTAGATAAAGTTTTGGCTAAGGAAAAACCAGATATTGTCTTGGTACATGGTGATACTACAACAACATTTGCTGGAGCTTTGGCAAGTTATTATCATGAAACTGCTGTAGGTCATGTAGAAGCAGGTTTGCGTACTTTCAATAAGTATTCGCCATTTCCAGAAGAAATGAACCGTAAATTGACAGGTGCGATAGCTGATTTACATTTTGCACCAACAGAAACAGCAAGTAATAATTTGAAATCAGAAGGTATTAACCCTGTTAAAATTTTCGTAACAGGCAATACTGTAATTGATGCATTGCATAAAACTGTAAATAGTGATTTTAAATTTGACAGCGAAAAATTAGAAAATATCGACTACAAAAATAAACGCATCATACTTGTTACGACACATCGCCGTGAAAATTTAGGTGAACCGATGCGCCATGTATATAAAGCATTGAAAGACATCATTGAAGAATTCAGCGATGTAGAAATTGTATTCCCGGTACATAAAAATCCTAAAGTTCGGGAAGTGGTAAATGAAGAACTCGGCGGAATTGAAACAGTTCATTTGATTGACCCGCTCGATTATGAACCATTTGCTAATTTAATGCACAGAGCGTATCTTGTATTGACTGATTCAGGCGGAATTCAAGAAGAAGCTCCATCTCTTGGAAAACCTGTACTCGTTTTGCGCGATACTACAGAAAGACCAGAAGCTGTTCAAGCTGGTACAGTAAAACTCATCGGTACAGAACGTGAAAGGGTATATGAAGAAACAAAATATTTATTGACTGACCATGAAGAATATCAGCGCATGGCTAATACTTGCAATCCATACGGCGACGGAAAAGCTGCTGAACGAATTGTAAAAGCTATTTTATATCATTATGGATTGAGTGAAGAAAAACCAGATAGTTTTGTTGTCGGTGAATAAAAATATAAATGCCAAGACTTTTTAGTTTTGGCATTTTTTTATAGATAGGTTGGTGAAAAAATGAAAGTAGCAGTAGAAAGAGCAGAAAATTATCAAATTGAAAATGTAGATAGAGCTATAAATAATGCAGTTGATTTTATAGGTGGTTGGGAAAAATACATTAAAAAAGGCGATAAAGTTTTAATAAAACCGAATTTATTAACAGCAGCTCTGCCGCAAAAAGCAGTGACAACGCATCCAGAAGTTGTGCGCAGTTTGATAAAAGCTGTAAAAAAATTAGGAGCAAAGCCATTTGTTGCAGATTCACCAGGTGTTAGCAATGTGAAAAAAACGGCAGAAAAAACAGGTATTTTGCAAGTTTGCCAAGAAGAAGAAACGCCTTTTATCTTTTGGGAAAAGAGTAAAATATATCCTTGTAGAGAAGGAAAATTCGTAAAACATTTTGAATTAGCTGATACGATAAGTGATTTTGATAAGATTATTTCTGTAGCTAAGATGAAAACGCACGTATTTATGGGCGTAACAGGAGCCGTGAAGAATTTATTCGGCTGTATCGTGGGTACTAATAAAGCTAGATTTCATTTGCGTATGCAAAAACACGCTGATTTTGCGCATGTGATGGTGGATTTATATTACACGGTGAAACCTACTTTAAATATAATTGATGGTATAAGTGGCATGGAAGGTCAAGGACCGATGAGCGGAGATATCGTAAATCCTAAGTTAGTAATAGTGAGTGAAGATGGATTTGCCGCTGACCTTGTAATGGCAGATAAAATGGGCTTTAATGCTGAAAATATGCCAATCGCAGCTGCAGCTATTGAAGAACAACGCTCTGTGCATTTGAAAGATATTGAAGTAGTGGGCAGTGGCAAAGATATAAAATTTGCCTTTAAACGACCGCACACATATGAAAGTATGCAAGATACGTATGTGCCAAAATTCATTTTAAAATTGGGACAAAATCAATTGACTTCAAAACCAGTCATCAATAAAAATTGTATTGGCTGTAGAAGATGTGAATATCATTGCCCACCAAAAGCAATAAATATAAAAGAGCGAAGAGCTGTTATAGATTATCATAAATGTATAAGATGTTACTGTTGCCAAGAACTTTGTGAGCATCAAGCAGTGGATTTAAAAGATGGTTGGATACTTGCTTTATTAAAGAAATTGGGCATTTATAAAGTATAGAAAAATTTTTATAAAAAGTTTATAAAAAAGTGTTGACAAGATAGATGGATTTAGATATAATATTTTTCGTTGTCAATTCGGCAACAGCAAAAATCTGAAAAAAGTTTTTAAAAGAAAAGCAAAAAAAGTGCTTGACAATAAAAATTAAATCAGATATAATAATTAAGCACTCGATGAGAGGGCAAAACTTAAAAGAGAAAATAAAGTACTGAAAAATAAATTAAAAAAAGTGCTTGACAAACTCTTCTAAGTGAGATAAAATAAACAAGCTGACTTTTGAGAGGTCAGCAAAAACAAAGATGTTCTTTGAAAACTAAACAATGCACAATGTTTTCTAACAGACGAATGTGCGGTAATTCATGAAAATGAATTTACCTTTAAAATTTCTTTTAAAACAGATAATTAAGAGCCAATCGGTTCTTCGAAAAATAATTTTTTTGGAGAGTTTGATCCTGGCTCAGGACGAACGCTGGCGGCGTGCTTAACACATGCAAGTCGAACGGGGTGTTTATTTCGGTAAACATCAAGTGGCGAACGGGTGAGTAACGCGTAAGCAATCTACCTTCAAGATGGGGACAACACTTCGAAAGGGGTGCTAATACCGAATGAATGAGAGATGACCGCATGGATATTTCTCTAAAGGAGGCCTCTGAAAATGCTTCCGCTTGAAGATGAGCTTGCGTCTGATTAGCTAGTTGGTGAGGGTAAAGGCCCACCAAGGCGACGATCAGTAGCCGGTCTGAGAGGATGAACGGCCACATTGGGACTGAGACACGGCCCAGACTCCTACGGGAGGCAGCAGTGGGGAATCTTCCGCAATGGGCGAAAGCCTGACGGAGCAACGCCGCGTGAACGAAGAAGGTCTTAGGATCGTAAAGTTCTGTTGTTAGGGGCGAAGGGCAACATTTTGAATAAGGGTGTTGTTTGACGGTACTTAACGAGGAAGCCACGGCTAACTACGTGCCAGCAGCCGCGGTAATACGTAGGCGGCAAGCGTTGTCCGGAATTATTGGGCGTAAAGGGAGCGCAGGCGGGAAGTTAAGCGGACTTTAAAAGTGCGGGGCTCAACCCCGTGAGGGGGTCCGAACTGACTTTCTTGAGTGCAGGAGAGGGAAGCGGAATTCCTAGTGTAGCGGTGAAATGCGTAGATATTAGGAAGAACACCAGTGGCGAAGGCGGCTTTCTGGACTGTAACTGACGCTGAGGCTCGAAAGCTAGGGTAGCGAACGGGATTAGATACCCCGGTAGTCCTAGCCGTAAACGATGGATACTAGGTGTGGGAGGTATCGACCCCTTCCGTGCCGGAGTTAACGCAATAAGTATCCCGCCTGGGGAGTACGGCCGCAAGGTTGAAACTCAAAGGAATTGACGGGGGCCCGCACAAGCGGTGGAGTATGTGGTTTAATTCGACGCAACGCGAAGAACCTTACCAAGACTTGACATCGACTGACGTACTTAGAGATAAGTATTTTTACTTCGGTAAACAGGAAGACAGGTGGTGCATGGCTGTCGTCAGCTCGTGTCGTGAGATGTTGGGTTAAGTCCCGCAACGAGCGCAACCCCTATACTATGTTGCCAGCACGTAAAGGTGGGAACTCATAGTAGACTGCCGCGGACAACGCGGAGGAAGGCGGGGATGACGTCAAGTCATCATGCCCCTTACGTCTTGGGCTACACACGTACTACAATGGGATGAACAGAGGGAAGCGAAGTCGCGAGGCAGAGCGGAACCCTAAAAGCATCTCTCAGTTCGGATTGCAGGCTGAAACTCGCCTGCATGAAGTCGGAATCGCTAGTAATCGCAGGTCAGCATACTGCGGTGAATACGTTCCCGGGCCTTGTACACACCGCCCGTCACACCACGAAAGTCATTCACACCCGAAGCCGGCTAAGGGCCGAAAGGAACCGACCGTCGAAGGTGGGGGCGATGATTGGGGTGAAGTCGTAACAAGGTAGCCGTATCGGAAGGTGCGGCTGGATCACCTCCTTTCTAAGGAGCATGCGTTACCGGAAGGTAAGGTATGAGTCGAGCACATTCGTAAGCATTGTTTGGTTTTGAGAGAATATCTCTCAATTGTTCTTTGAAAACTGCACAGAAGAATATAAATGCAAAAAATTAATTCACCGAAAAGAAAAGCAAATGCTTCTCTTAGAGTTTAGTGGATTGAACCAAGCATTTTAGGATTAAAAAAAACATTAGCGAAGACAAAAGCAAATGACCTTAAGTAAGTTAAGTGAACAAGGGCATACGGCGGATGCCTTGGCGCCAAGAGCCGATGAAGGACGCGGTAAGCTGCGAAAAGGTATGGTAAGGAGCAAGCATCCAGTGACCCATACATTTCCGAATGGGGCAACCCATCATCAGTAATGTGATGATACGAAAGAGGCAGACCCGGGGAACTGAAACATCTAAGTACCCGGAGGAAAAGTAATCAAATGAGATTCCCTAAGTAGCGGCGAGCGAAAGGGGAAGAGCCCAAACCAGATAACTTCGGTTGTCTGGGGTTGAGGACCGGCAGAAAGAGGAAACTTCTTAGCCGAATGGTCTGGAAAGGCCATGCGTAGAAGGTGAAACACCTGTAGGCGAAAAGGAGTCAATCTGGCTGGTATCCAGAGTACTACGAGACACGTGAAACCTTGTAGGAAGCAGGGGGGACCACCCTCCAAGGCAAAATACTAATTGGCGACCGATAGAGAATAGTACCGTGAGGGAAAGGTGAAAAGAACCCCGGGAGGGGAGTGAAATAGAACCTGAAACCGTATGTCTACAAGCAGTCGAAGCACCTTAAGAGTGCGACGGCGTGCCTATTGAAGAATGAACCGGCGAGTTACATTATGTTGCGAGGTTAAGTGGGAGACACGGAGCCGAAGCGAAAGCGAGTCTTAATAGGGCGACTAGTAACATGGTGTAGACCCGAAACCGCAGTGATCTATCCATGGTCAGGTTGAAGCGCAGGTAAAAATGCGTGGAGGACCGAACCCGTGAGTGTTGAAAAACTTTGGGATGAACCGTGGATAGGGGTGAAATGCCAATCGAACGCGGAGATAGCTGGTACTCCCCGAAATAGCTTTAGGGCTAGCCTCAGGGAAGATTATAGACGGTAGAGCACTGTTCTGGTAAGGGGGCGTAAAGCCTACCGACCCTAGACAAACTTCGAATGGCTATAATTAAGACCCTGGGAGTCAGACTGCGAGTGATAAGACCCGTAGTCAAGAGGGAAACAGCCCAGACCACCGACTAAGGTCCCCAATGCTGTACTAAGTGGAGAAGGATGTAAGACTTCATAAACAACCAGGATGTTGGCTTAGAAGCAGCCACCATTAAAAGAGTGCGTAATAGCTCACTGGTCGAGAGGCCTTGCGCCGAAGATGTCCGGGGCTCAAGTACAGAACCGAAGTCGTGGCAGGATGAATAATTCTGGGTAGGGGAGCGTTGTGTATTCGACTGAAGGTGTACCGTAAGGAGCGCTGGAGGATACACAAGAGAGAATGCCGGTATGAGTAGCGAAAAGAACAGTGAGAATCTGTTCCACCGAAAGCCTAAGGTTTCCTGAGCAACGCTCGTCGACTCAGGGTAAGTCGGGACCTAAGCCGAGGCAAAAAGCATAGGCGATGGACAACAGGTTAATATTCCTGTACCGCTTCAAATCGTTTGAGCAATGGAGTGACACAGAAGGTAGCTTGAGCACGCGACTGGAAGAGCGTGTCGAAGGTGGTAGGTTGTGATATAGGAAAATCCGTATCATAAGACCGAGAGCTGATAGATAGACGATACTTCGGTAGAGTCAAATTCAAGTGAGCCATGCTGTCGAGAAAAGCTTCTAGTGAGAGATGGAGCGCCCGTACCGAAACCGACACAGGTAGGCGGGGAGAGAATCCTAAGGTGCGCGGGACAACCCTCGTTAAGGAACTCGGCAAATTGTATCCGTAACTTAGGGATAAGGATAGCCGGAGGATGTGAAGGGATTAACTTCTGGAGCGTCAGCCGGTGGCACAAGAGAGGCCCAAGCGACTGTTTAGCACAAACACAGGTGCCTGCGAAAGAGAAATCTGAAGTATAGGTGCTGACACCTGCCCGGTGCTGGAAGGTTAAGAGGAGGGCTTAGAGGCAACTCGAAGGCTTGAATTGAAGCCCCAGTAAACGGCGGCCGTAACTATAACGGTCCTAAGGTAGCGAAATTCCTTGTCGGGTAAGTTCCGACCCGCACGAAAGGTGTAACGACTTGGGCACTGTCTCAACGAGGGACCCGGTGAAATTGAAGTACCTGTGAAGATGCAGGTTACCCGCGACTGGACAGAAAGACCCCATGGAGCTTTACTGCAACCTGACATTGATGTTTAGTAAATAACGTACAGGATAGGTGGGAGACTGGGAAGTCTGGGCGTTAGCCTAGATGGAGTCGACGTTGGGATACCACCCTTTATTTATTGAACCTCTAACTGTAGGAGTAACGAAACTCAGGACAGTGTCAGGCGGGCAGTTTGACTGGGGCGGTCGCCTCCCAAAATGTAACGGAGGCGCCCAAAGGTTCCCTCAGCGCGAACGGAAACCGCGCAAAGAGTGCAAAGGCAGAAGGGAGCTTGACTGCGAGTCAGACACGACGAGCAGGTACGAAAGTAGGGCTTAGTGATCCGGTGGTTCCGAGTGGAAGGGCCATCGCTCAACGGATAAAAGCTACCCTGGGGATAACAGGCTAATCTCTCCCAAGAGTCCATATCGACGGGGAGGTTTGGCACCTCGATGTCGGCTCATCACATCCTGGGGCTGGAGCAGGTCCCAAGGGTTGGGCTGTTCGCCCATTAAAGTGGTACGTGAGCTGGGTTCAGAACGTCGTGAGACAGTTCGGTCCATATCCATCGTGGGCGTAAGAGACTTGAAGGGGGCTGCTCCTAGTACGAGAGGACCGGAGTGGACGGACCAATGGTGTACCAATTATCCCGCCAGGGGTACAGTTGGGTAGCTACGTCCGGAAAGGATAAACGCTGAAAGCATCTAAGCGTGAAACCAGCCTTGAGATGAGGTCTCCCGAAGCGTAAGCTTGAAAGACACCTTAAAGAAGATGAGGTTGATAGGCCAGGAGTAGAAGTTCAGTAATGAATGTAGCGGACTGGTACTAATAAGTCGAGAACTTAACTTAAAAGCTTGGTAGGGCAAAGAAATTCTTCTGTGAAGTTTTGAGGGAACAAACCTCAAAAAATGAATATCCGGTGATGATGCCTAAATGGAACCACCTGTACCCATACCGAACACAGTAGTTAAGCATTTAGAGGCCGAAAGTACTTGCATGGAAACGTGCTGGGAGGATAGGAAGTTGCCGGTTATAGTTGGGGTATCGCCAAGCGGTAAGGCATGGGACTTTGACTCCCACATGCGTTGGTTCGAATCCAGCTACCCCAGCCAAATAATGGTTCACTAGCTCAGTTGGCAGAGCACCTGACTTTTAATCAGGGTGTCCCGAGTTCGAATCTCGGGTGAGCCACCATCATGGCGCGTTGGTCAAGTGGTTAAGACACCGCCCTTTCACGGCGGCTTCATGGGTTCGAATCCCATACGCGTCACCATTTTTATTGGGCGGTTAGCTCAGCTGGGAGAGCGCTTGCCTTACAAGCAAGATGTCAGCAGTTCGATCCTGTTACCGCCCACCATTAGTGATTAATCTCCTTGTTTTCAAGGAGTTTTTTTGTTGCATAAATTAATAGATGGTGATGGAGTTCACCGATAAATCTGTAAATCATACAGTAATGACTCCTGTTATATTATATTTATAATTTTAAATATGTATAACAGGAGTTTTTTATTTTATAAATAAATGAGTATTTAGGGAGGTTTTTATGACTAAAGTATTAGTAGTGATGTTAGGATGTTCTGTAGGTGGTGCTATGCGATATTTAATTACCACCTATATAAATAAGTTAGGTCATTTCCCTTATGGAACTTTGACAGTAAATTTAGTTGGTTGCTTTTTAATTGGCATCATTTCTACACTGTTAACAGAACGATTTACAGGAGCATCGCAGTATTTATCGTTATTATTGACAGTTGGCTTTTTGGGTGGACTTACGACATTTTCTTCTTTTAGTAATGAAACTATGCTTTTATTAAAAACAGGATTGGTTTTGCAGGCTATAGGTAATATTGCTTTAAATACGATTGGTGGACTTATTGCCGTTTGGATTGGCATAATACTTGTTAGAATGATTTATTCATAAATAGTAAAAGGGTGAGGATTTTCCTCACCCTTTATTTTTAGTTTATCATTTAGTGAAAAATTACTTTTGCTATGCTTAATACTAAATACGTCATGCCACCGGCTATCAATGGACCAACAGCAACGCCTTTAAAGAAGAATACACCGACCATAGTGCCGACAACGAGGGAAGTTACAATAAAAGGTGAATCTTTTAATAATGTTATTCCCCAGCCACCAGCTACAGCAGCAAAAACACCTGCAAGAAGTGCTAAAATTCCTATAGGCGATTTAAAGCTATCTATCATCATAGAAACAGTTATTTTGCCGTTAGCTAAAGGCAGTAATATAGCAATAGTAAGAAGGATAATGCCATAATTTAAACCATTGGTTTCGACAAAGTTCATTAGAGCATTGAATTGAAAAAGTTTGAGAATTAATATGATGCCTACGGCATAAAATACGGACATATTATGACCGATATAGCTTAAAAGTAATAAGACACCAAGAATAATGTATTCACTATACAAAAAGAAGGCCTCCATTTCTTAAACTGCGTATATTTTAGCATATTATTTTTATAAACACAAAATTTTTGCAAAAAAATGTATAAAAGTATGGAATTTTATAAAAAAATCTGTTACAATATAACAGGTTTCTTTATTGTGAAAGCGTAGTAATTTATTATTGCTTTAACTAATTAAAATAATAAATAAAGAAGCAGTTTTATTACATAGGGAGGCATTATTTATATGAAAAAATTATTGGTATTATGCTTAGCAATGGTATTCGGTGTAATGATGATTGCAGGCTGTGGTAGTCAGAATGAACAAAGTTCTTCTGGAAGTGAAGCAGACAACAGCAAACCAATCGTAATTGGTTTAGATGATAGTTATCCACCAATGGGCTTTAAAGATGAAAATAATGAAATTGTTGGTTTTGATGTAGATTTAGCTAAAGAAGCTGCAAAACGTTTAAATCGTTCTGTAGAATTTAAAGGCATTGATTGGTCCAGTAAAGAAGCTGAATTACAAAGTGGCCGTGTAGATGTTTTATGGAATGGTCTTGATATCACAGAAGAACGTAAACAAAATATGTTATTCAGTGACCCATATATGAAAAACCGTCAGGTTGTATTTGTTCCAGTTGATGTAGAAGTTAACTCTATTGAAGATTTGAAAGGTAAAGTAATCGGTACTCAGAGTGGTAGCACAGCAGAAACTTTCCTTGATAATAACCAAGAATATGCATCTCAGTTCGCTGAAGTTAAAAAATATGGTGATTATATAGATTCCTTCATGGATTTGGAAAATGGTCGTATTGATGCTGTAGTAACTGATGAACTCGTAGGTACTTACTATATGCAAAAACATCCAAATGCATTTAAAGAAACAACTATCGTTGTAGGTGAACCAACTGATTTTGGTATCGCTTTTGCTAAAGATAATACAGCACTTCGCGATGAAGTACAAAAAGTTATGAATGAAATGAAAGCAGATGGAACAATCGCTAAGATTTCTGAAAAATGGTTCGGTAAAGATATTACAAACGAATGATAAATAGTAAATAGAAAAACCTCTAAGAGCTAAAATAGTTCTTAGAGGTTTTTTTATATGTTCAAGATAGTTACAGCAAATATGATTATGAAAGCACCGATTAATTCAATGAAACCAAAGTTGATGTTTAAAAATATTATGGATAAGATTATTGATGAAAATGGTTCAAGTGAAGCAAAGACGCTTATTTTTGTCGGTGAAAGATATTTCGTGCTTTCAAGATAAGCACAAAAGGCAATTGCTGTGCCGAAAATGATTATGGCAGAAAAAGAAATTGCAGTATCTAAATCGAAAATACCTGTGAATTCCCAAAATGGTTGATAAAAACACATTACAACGCCACCGATTAACATACCCCAACCAATGACGAGTGTAGAACGCCATCGTTTAATGATTTGGCGCGGTTGAAGTGTATAAAATGCAGCAAAAACAGCACAAGTAAGTCCCCAAGCTAGAGCAGCTGGTGAAATTGCTAATGTATTAAGTTGTCCTTTTGTCACGAGTAAAAATGTTCCGAGCATAGCGAGAAAAATAGAAAATAATTCGATTTTGCGCGGAATGCGATGTGTTGTTATAAGTAAATAAAGAACAATGAATATTGGCATTAAATATTGTAGGATTGTAGAAGTGGCAGCATTACTATGTACAATGGTCTCAAAGTAAGTGTATTGAACGCCTAGCATGCCTAAGATACCAAAACAAATCAATGGAATTTTATCTTTTGTTTGCCAAATGGAAAAAATATCTCCATGGTGAAGTATTGCATCGACACATAATAAAATGATACCAGATAAAATTAAACGGATAGTAACGAGCCATTCAGCAGAAATCATTTTATCAACAAATAGATGTTGAGATAATACGCCAGAAGCGCCCCATAATACTGTGCCTGTAATTATTAACAATGTTCCTTTTAATTGTGAAGACATAACAACCTCCTAATAATATAAAAATAATAGATATATTCTAATATTTTTTTTATTTGTTGTAAATAAATCTTGCTTTTTGAAACTGCTTATATTAAAATTTACATAAGATATTAATTAATAATAAATATTTATAAATAGCGGTTAAAGGAGATGGAAGTTATGGAAATGTCAGCATTATGGAAATTGAGTTATGGAATGTATGCTATAGGAACAATGGACGGAAAAAGACCTACAGGTTGTATAGTTAATACGGTAATTCAAATCACTAGTGATAATCCAGTGATTGCTGTTAGCATGAATAAGAACAATTATACTTATGAATGTATAAAGCGCACAGGCAGATTTTCTGTATCAATTTTATCAGAGCAAACTACGCAAAATGTAATAGCAAAATTAGGTTTTTCATCAGGAAAAGATACAGATAAATTTGATGGTGATATTTTCGCTTGGGAATATATGGATGGTCTTCCAGTGGTAAATGAAAATAGTTGTGCGCAAATAACAGCTCAAGTGCTCACAATGACAGAAATGGAAACGCATTTTGTGATTTTAGCTCGTGTGCAAGATGCTAAGGTAACATCTAATTATAATCCGATGACTTATAAATATTATCATGAAGTAATAAAGGGTAAAGCACCGAAGAATGCACCTACGTATCAAGCACCAGAAAAGATTACGAATAAAGAAACATGGGTTTGCCAAGTTTGCGGATATATTTATGAAGGCGATTTAACGAAAGAACCTGATGATTTTGTTTGCCCTATTTGTAAACAACCAAAATCTATGTTTAAAAAGCAGTGAAATATAAGGTTTTAATATAAAACTAAAAAAGCTGACCTGTTGGTCAGCTTTTCATTTTAATCATTTAATTATTTATTTTTGGAACGAGCTTTAGCTTTAGCAGCTTGTTTTTTCTCTTGTTCGCGTTTAGCATAATCTACGCCCCAGCTTTTCATTTTATGCTTAAAAGCAAGCATTGGGTGATGTAAAAACATGCGTTTTTGTGTACTTTTCATGATATCGCGAAATTCTTTAGTTTGTTTTGCGCCAAAACATGGACGGTCGCAGCGTTCGCAAATTGGTTTTGTAATACCGTATGGACAACGAGCAATTTTTACCATTACAGTGCTGAGTAGTGCTGTACATTTTGGACAAAGTTTTGTTCCTGAAGTGCCGTGATGACTATGACAGTATACGCCGAATGTTTTACGGATTTCTTCTTTTTCTTTTGGTACGTTGTTTTTTATTTCAACGGGTTTGCGTTTTGGCAAAATTTTTGAAAAAATTCCCATAATAGTCTCTCCTAATCATAATAATAAGTTCTCATTTAATTGTACGGTTTATTATAATTTATGTCAAGGATAGGTATAATTTATACTAAATAGGTAATATTTGTTATTTGACAACAAATAAGATTTATGATACTGTCATTGGTAATAATATAAAAAAACAACGGGGTGTATGTTTATATGATAGAACTAAAGAACATAGTAAAGACATATGATACACCGAACGGCCCTGTTCACGCTTTAAAAGATATTAATTTGAGTATAAAACGCGGTGAAATATATGGAATTATTGGGCTAAGCGGTGCGGGTAAATCAACTTTAATTCGTTGCATAAATATGCTAGAAAGACCATCATCTGGGGAAGTAATCGTTGATGGTAAAGATTTGACTAAAATGAGTGATAGTGAACTTCGTCAAGCGCGTAAAGATATCGGCATGATTTTCCAACACTTTAATTTATTGTCAACATCAAATGTATATGATAACATTGCATTTCCATTAAAATTGGCAGGAAAGTCAAAAGAAGAAATCAGAGAAAAAGTAGAACCATTACTAAGTTTAGTTGGTCTTGAAAATAAAGCACATCAATATCCTTCTCAGCTTTCTGGTGGTCAAAAACAACGTGTAGGTATTGCTAGAGCACTTGCTAATGATACAAAGATATTACTTTGTGATGAAGCAACGAGTGCACTTGACCCACAAACGACAAAAGCTATTTTAAAGTTGATAAAAGATATTAATCAAAAGCTTCAGCTCACAGTTGTAGTAATCACACATGAAATGCAAGTAATTAAAGAACTTTGTGATAAAGTAGCTGTACTTGACCGCGGTATTATTGCTGAAAATGGAACAGTATTAGATGTATTTACTAATCCAAAAGAAAAAATTACTAAAGAATTCATCAGTGTATTGAGTAGTAATGAACTTCCAGCAGCATATCGTCAAGGAGAAATCAGTAAAACATATATTAAAGATGCTACGATGTTACTTAGACTTACGTTTATTGGAGAGTCGGCTGATAATCCAGTTATAGCAAATTTAGCACGAAAATATCCAAATTTAGATATAAGTATATTATTTGGTGATTTATCACAAATTCAAATGGTACCATACGGTCGTATGATTATTGGTCTTGATGGCGATGAAGCAGGTATAAAAGAGGCTATTAGTACGCTTATGGCACAGGATTTAAAAGTGGAGGTGATAGGATATGTTCAGCGACGCTCTACTGTTACTGCCTAAGGCATTAGGTGAAACTATATATATGGTAGGAGTTTCTATGATTATTGCTTCTGCTATTGGTATTCCACTTGGTGTATTACTTTTAGCAACAGGTAAAGACCAAGTATTAGAATTAGGTATAGCAAATAAAACTTTATCTGCTATTGTAAACTGTGTACGTTCCATTCCATTTATTATTTTAATGGTAGCAATTATTCCATTTACACGTTTAGTTGTAGGTTCTTCTATTGGTACAACAGCAGCTATTGTTCCGCTTATAATAGCTTCCATTCCGCTTATTGGTAGATTGGTAGAAACATCACTTAGAGAAGTTCCATATGGCTTAGTTGAAGCGGCTTTATCTATGGGAGCTACGCCATATCAAATTATTCGCAGAGTGCTTTTGCCAGAAGCAATGCCAAGTATTGTATCACAGCTCACAACAGTAGTTATAGTTTTAATCGGTGAATCAGCAATGGCTGGTGCTGTTGGTGGCGGTGGTCTTGGTGATTTAGCTATCCGCTATGGTTATCAGCGTTTTAATCCTGAAGTGATGCTGGCTACGGTTATTGTACTTATTATATTAGTACAAGTAATACAATTGCTGGGTAATTTGTTGGCTAAAAAGCTAAACAAAAAATAAATATTTTTATAAGGAGAGGATTTATTAATGAAGAAGATTTTAACCATTCTTGCTGCTGCAATGTTTGCAGTAGGTGCTCTCGCTGGTTGCGGTTCTGACAATGCTTCTAGCGATAAGAGCAGTTCAAGTTCCTCCGGTGAAAAAGTTGTATTAAAAGTAGGTGCAACTGCTGTTCCTCATGCTGAAATTTTGGAACAGATTAAACCAGAACTTGCAAAAGAAAACATTGATTTACAGATTGTGGAATTCAATGATTATGTTCAGCCAAACTTAACATTAAATGATGGTGAATTGGATGCTAATTTCTTTCAGCATAAACCATATTTAGATGAATTTGTTGCAGAACACAGCGTAAAATTAACTAGTGCTGGCGGTGTTCATATCGAACCAATGGGTATTTATTCTCATAAAGTTAAAGCTGTTGACGAATTACCAGAAAATGCTACTATAGCTATTCCAAATGACCCAACAAATGGCGGTCGTGCACTTTTATTACTCGCTAAAGCTGGTGTTATCACATTAAAAGACAATAACGATATTAAAGCTACTGTTCAAAGCATTGTAGAAAATCCTAAAAACATTCAATTCCAAGAAGTTGATGCAGCTCAGCTTCCACGTGTACTTGATGATGTAGATGCAGCTGTTATCAATACAAATTATGCTATGCAAGCTGGATTTGTACCAGAAAAAGATGCTTTAATGATTGAAGATAGCACTTCTCCATACGTTAATATCGTAGCTGTACGTGAAGGCGATGAAAACAGACCAGAAATTCAAGCTTTAATGAAAGCTTTAAGATCTGATACTGTAAAGAAATTTATCGAAGAAAAATATAAAGGTGCTGTAGTTCCAGCATTTTAATTTAAATTAGAAAAGAAATAGACAGAAACGTACATGTTTCTGTCTATTTTTCTATTTATGGTAAATGTAGTATAATATAATTAATTTTACGCAATATAATATATTGTTGTGTTAAAATGTTTAGATTGATTATTTTAAGTTGTAATTAATCTAAGGTATTATATATTGATTTAAAAATTAATTAGCGTAGTATATGATTAATTTTATACATAGCTGATAATTTGGAGGGATAATAATGGCTAAATCAGAAGAAAAGGAAAATAAAGTAAAAAAGGCCAAAAAACTAGTCGATAAAAAGGCTAAGAAAAAAGCTAATGAAAACACAATTTGTGATGATAAAGCTTTTAATGAACGTCTAAACAAACATTATGATGAATTAAAATGGCTTTATTGCGAATTATATCAAGATGATGAAAATCCACTTGCACATTTTGACGATTTATTAAAACAAATAAGAGAATATTATAATAATCGTCCACAGTATTTGAAAAAATTAGATGTACAAAGAGAACAAAATCCAAATTGGTATAAAGGCAATAAATTAATGGGTATGATGATGTATGTAAATTGCTTTTCTGGTACATTGAAGAAATTTGAAAAGAGATTGCCATACATTGAAGAAAGTAATATAAATTATCTTCATCTTATGCCATTATTATCCTCACCTAAAGGAAAAAGTGATGGTGGTTATGCTGTAGCAGATTTTCGCAGTGTACAAAAAGAATTAGGCACAATGGAAGATTTAAGAGCATTAGCAGAAAAATGTCATGAAAAAGACATCAGTATTTGCCTAGATTTCGTTATGAACCATACATCAGATGAACATGAATGGGCTATTCGTGCTCGCAAGGGTGAAAAAGAATACCAAGATAGATACTTTTTCTTTGATGATTATTCTATGCCTGAATTATTTGAAAGAGATTGTCCTGACGTATTTCCAACAACAGCACCTGGCAACTTTACTTATTTAAACGATATAAATAAATTTGTTATGACAACATTTTATCCATATCAGTGGGATTTAGATTATCGTAATCCAATCGTATTCAATGAAATGGTATATAATATGTTATTTTTAACAAATCAAGGTATAGATATAATTCGCCTTGATGCTGTACCATATATTTGGAAACAACTCGGTACAAATTGCCGTAATTTACCACAAGTTCACACTATAGTACGTATGATGCGCATGATTTCTGAAATTGTTTGTCCTGCTGTATTACTTTTGGGTGAAGTTGTAATGGCTCCAGATAAAGTTGTTCCATACTTTGGCACACAGGAAAAACCAGAATGTCATATGTTATATAATGTAACAACTATGGCAACAACATGGAATACTGTAGCAACTAGAGATACTGCACTTTTAAAACATCAAATGGACATCTTATCTACTTTACCAAAACAGTATATCTTCCAAAATTATTTGCGTTGTCATGATGATATAGGTTGGGGACTTGATTATGGTTTCTTGCGCAATTTTGGTATAGATGAAGTGGCTCATAAACGTTATTTGAATGATTTCTTCACAGGTAAAATACCAGGTTCATTCAGTATTGGTGAACTTTATAATGATGATGAACGCTTGGGTGATGCACGTCTTTGTGGTACTACAGCTTCACTTTGCGGTATTGAATATTATGACAAACAAAAAGATAAAGATGGCATTGAAAGAGCAATTCAACTTGATTTGACTTTACATGCATTTATGCTTTCTCAATCTGGTATTCCTGTTATCTACAGTGGTGATGAAGTTGTTCAATACAACGATTACAGTTATAAAGAAGATAAAGATGCAGATAAACGTGCTGATTCTCGTTATGTACATCGCGGAGCATTTAATTGGCGAAAAGCTGGTAGACGTAAAATTAAAAATGCTATTCAAGCTAAGGTATATCAGAACTTGAGCAAAATGGAAAAAATTCGCAGTAAGTACGATGTATTTAAATCAGATGCTAATATGTATACTTTACCAACTTGGGAAAAATCTACTTTGGCAATTGTTCGCGAAAATGAAAATGAAAAATTCATCGGTATATATAATTTTAGTGAATACGAACAAATGGCTTGGATTAATGAAACAGATGGTTTATATACAGATTTATTGACAGATACAAAGGACTTTAAAGCTGCTGGTATAAAAATGCCACCGTATGGTGTATTATGGTTATGGCGTGAAAAAAAATAAAGTTTTAATAAAAGAAAAAAGAGATAGGATTTTTATGTCCTATCTCTTTTTGTATTAGTAGTTATTTTATCTGTGTCATTAAAATTCTATCGACACGAGCTTTGTCCATGCTGATGATTTCAAAACGATATTTGTCCCAAATGCGAACTTCAGCGACTTTTGGAATGTAGCCAAAATATGAAGTAATAAAGCCACCCATTGTTTTAAAATGACCACTATCTTCATGTGGTAAGATTTCAATATCAAATTTTTCTTTGAAATCATCAATATCATATAATCCATCAATGTACCATGAATTTTCATCACGTTGAATAAGTTGTGGTGTGTTTTGTACAGGTTTGCCTGCAATATCACCTAAAACTTCATTGATGATATCGAAAATGCTGACAAAGCCGATAACACCACCGTATTCATCGAGTACGACAGCTTCATTAACATCGCTTTCGCGGAATTTTTCCATCAAGCGGAATGTTTCCATAGCTCGTGGTACAAACATTGGTTTACGTATAAGAGCTTCTAAATCAGGTTTTTTGTTATCTAACAATGTATTTAAAATATCTTTAGCGTATAAAATACCGACGAAATCATCTAAATCATCTTTGCCGACTAAGAATACATTGATATTATTTTCCTTAATTATTTTTAAGTTGGTTTCTA
This sequence comes from Megamonas hypermegale, assembly GCF_900187035.1. Taxonomy (NCBI): domain Bacteria; kingdom Bacillati; phylum Bacillota; class Negativicutes; order Selenomonadales; family Selenomonadaceae; genus Megamonas; species Megamonas hypermegale. The sequence continues at coordinate 1,253,446 of NZ_LT906446.1, read as the reverse complement.
AATCGTCTTCTAAGTCAAGCCAAAGCATTTGTGTACGCGGTGTCATTAAATCGTAGGCTGTTTGGTCGCTCATATGGAAGATGCGGTCTACGATATCCTGTTCAGCTTTTTCAAAAGTACCTTCTTCTGTACCGCGCTCGATTAAGTCTTTTACTTCATCTTCAGTGACATTATCATTTTTTTGTGGGTTGATACCAAAGACGAGTAAAATTGTATTAGCAATAGCAGTAAAAATAGCGATAAGCGGTGAAAGGATTTTTTGCCAGAATTTTAAAAAGCTAAGAATTTTAAGTAGACAAAGTTCAGGATTATTGATAGCAATTTTACGTGGCAAAGTTGTGCTGAGTACAAGACATATTAAAATGATGAAAAATGTGCTTAATATTAATGTAGCTGGTTGAACATAAGCAGCAATTTGTGAACCTGTGATATTTATAAGTCTATTTGTAAGAAATGGTGCAATGGCAATACCTGTAAATAAACCAATTAAAATATTGGAACAAACATTGCCTACTTGCACAGTAATAAAATAGGGATTAGGGTCATCAATAATTTTTAGTGCTTTTGTCGCTTTTTTGTAGCCATCATCAATTAATTTTTCTATTTGGTTTTTATGAGAATTGGCAACAGCTATTTCTGCAAAAATAAAAAAAGCATTTAAGATAATTAATAAAAAGGTTAAAATGATAAAAATATTTGTCTCGGGACTATCCAAGAAAAACCACTTCCTTTAAAAATTTTATGTTTATTATATCACTTCTAAATGGCAAATACCATTTTTCCAAAGGATTTTATCTGTTTAGAAAAATTTTTACAAAAAATTTATAAATAAGTGTTGACAAATAAGTTTGATATAAGATATAATAATCAACGTTGCTGATAGCAACAAATGCGGAAATAGCTCAGTGGTAGAGCACCACCTTGCCAAGGTGGGGGTCGCGAGTTCGAGCCTCGTTTTCCGCTCCATATAACGCGGAAATAGCTCAGTGGTAGAGCACCACCTTGCCAAGGTGGGGGTCGCGAGTTCGAGCCTCGTTTTCCGCTCCATTTGCTCAACATCCCAGTAGAAATACTGGGTTTTTTTGTTATAATATATAAAAATGAATATTTAGCAGGTGATAAAATGAAACCATTTATGCAAGAGTTCATCGCGGGATTTATTTTATTGTTAGTATTAGTTGTATTTACAATTGGCGGTTTTAGTAATGTACACGATGCTCAAGAATTAGTGGCAGGACTTATATTGCTGGCTACTTTAGTTGTATTTACACTCGGAAAAAGTCCTGTATTTAGAGTTGATAGAGCAGGTATGTCTATTATCGGAGCTTCATTGATGACAGCTTTTGGCATATTGACCATTGATGATGCTGTTGGAGCTATTGATGCAAAGACGATTGTCGTATTATTCTCATTAATGGTTGTTGTAAGCAATCTGAAATTAGCTGGCTTTTTTACATATATAGGCAGATTGGTCTTCACGCATATTCATTCAGGAAAAGCTTTATTACTAGCCGTTACTTTTATGTCAGGTATTTTATCTTCTATAGTAATTAATGATATTGTATGTTTGTTGTTTACACCTGTAGTTATAATGATTTGTTTAAAAGTAAAAGTAAATCCAGTACCGTATTTATTGGCTGTAGCGATGGCTTCTAATATTGGCAGTGCGTGTACTTTTATCGGTAATCCGCAAAATGTATTGATAGGTAGCTTATCTAAAGTTCCAGCTGGAGAATATTTTTTATCAGCAGCACCGATATCGTTATTGGGTTTAATTTTGCTTTATTTGGCAATATCATTTATATACGGTAAAGATTTGAATGTAAATTTCAATTTTGAAAGCAATGATAATAGAATTATTCATACGTATTTATTGAGTAAAACATTAATAGTTTTAGCATTAGTTATCATTTTTTATTTAGTAGGTTTTGATTTATCTTTAACAGCAAGTTTCGGTGCGGCATTTTTGTTGATTAATGCGCGCATAAAACCAGAACGCGTTTATGAAGATATAGATTTTAACTTATTGATTATGTTCATTGGCTTATTCATAATCATTGCTGGTGTAGAAAAAAGTGGTCTATTAGAATTGATAAATAGCTTTTTACCTCCAGAATATATGAAGGAAATACCACTGTTTTCTGTAATGGCAATAGTATTATCTAATATAGTAAGCAATGTACCAGCTGTATTACTTTTAAGATATTACATTCCAGTAGATGAACAAATTTTATGGCAAGCTTTAGCATTATTGTCTACAATAGCTGGTAATTTAACAGTTTTTGGTTCTATTGCAAATTTGATTGTCCTTGAAATAGCTAAAAAACAAGGTATAAAGATAACATCACGTCAATATTTAAAAATAGGTTTTCCACTTACCGTGGTATTATCCATAATCAGTATTATTTGGTTTGAATTTATAAATTAAAGGTGTTGACTTTTTGTTTTTTATGCTTTATAATGATACATGTCGCTAAAACAGTGCGGAAATAGCTCAGTGGTAGAGCACCACCTTGCCAAGGTGGGGGTCGCGAGTTCGAGCCTCGTTTTCCGCTCCATATGAAATTAGTCCCCAGTCGTTATGACTGGGGTATTTTTGTATAAAAGCTTGTCTTTATTAAAGTATTGTGATATCATTCATTTAGTATAGTAGGTGTACTGTGATATTTTATCTAAAAATAGAGTTATCTTACATATAATACAGTAAGTCATAAGTTCTATTAAAATAAATAACTTTTGCTTTTATATTAAAGAAGGCAAGAGTATTTCACATATGACAGTAACTTATACAATAAGAATAAATTGTTTAATCGTCAAACAACAGGAGGTTTTTTTTCACAATGAACGTTACTACAGAAAAGATTGAAAATCATAAGGTGGTACTTACAATTGAAGTTCCAGCTGAAGAACTCGATAAAGGTATTAAAGCTGCTTGCAAATCCCTTGCAAACCGTGTAAATATTCCTGGCTTCAGAAAAGGTCATGCACCACGCCGCGTTTTAGAAATGCATATTGGCAAAGAAGCTATCATGGATGAAGCTTTTGACCGCGTTGCACAGAAAGCTTTCGATGCAGCTTTAAAACAAGAAAATCTTGACCCAGTAGACCGTCCACAGGTGGATATCGTAACTTTAGAAGAAGGCAAAGATGTAGTATTCAAAGCTACAATCACTCCTATGCCAGAAGTTACTCTTGGTGAATACAAAGGATTAAAAGTTGCTAAAGATGCAGTAGTTGTTACAGATGAACAAATTGATGAACAAGTAAACAACATTTTAAATCATCATGCAAAAATGATTGACGCTGAAGAAGGCGCTACAGTAGCAAACGATGACTTCATCACTTTAGATTTCAAAGGTGAAGTTGATGGCGTAGCATTCCCAGGCGGCGAAGGCAAAGATTATCCACTTCAAATCGGTTCCCATTCCTTCATTGATAACTTTGAAGACCAACTCATCGGCCTCAAAGTTGGCGAAGAAAAAGATGTTAATGTAACATTCCCAGAAGAATATCATGCTAAAGATTTAGCTGGTAAAGCTGCTGTATTCCATTGCAAAGTTAACAGCATTAAACATAAACAGCTTCCAGAGCTCACTGATGAATTCGTAAAAGAATCCACTTCTTATGAAAACATCGAAGATATGAAAGCTAAACTTCGCGAAAACACTGAAAAACGCATGGAACGTGAAGCTGATACAAAACGTCGTAACGAAATCTTAAAACAAGCTACTGATAATATCACTGTAGATATTCCAGAAGTTATGATTGAAAACCGTGTAAGCAACATGATTAATGAACTTGCTGTAAACCTTGAAAACCAAGGCATGAACTTAGATGCTTACCTCAAATACACTAACATGGACATGGATAAACTCCGTGAACAGTATAAAGAAAGTGCTTCTATTGCAGTTAAAACTGACCTCATGCTTGATGCTGTTGCAAAAGCAGAAGATATCAAAGTTGAAAATGCTGATATCAACGCTGAAATTGCTCTTCTCGCTGCAACTTATGGCACAACTCCACAAGAAGTAAGCAAAATCATTAAAAAGAACGGTAGCATCGGTAATTTAGTAGCAACTGTACTTCATAAAAAAGCTGCTAGCTTCGTAATCGATAGCGCTGTAGAAGCTTAATAAGTAAATTAAAAGAATATATTTTAGTCGGGGTGAATAACACATGAACTATGTACCAATGGTAGTTGAACAATCGGGACGAGGCGAACGTGCCTACGATATATATTCGCGTCTATTAAAAGACCGTATCATTTTTTTGGGCGGCCCTATTGACGATAATGTAGCTAATGTGGTAATAGCACAGCTTCTCTTTTTAGAGTCTGAAGACCCGGATAAAGATATTCACCTTTATATTAACAGTCCAGGTGGTGTAGTTACTGCTGGATTAGCTATTTATGATACTATGCAGTATATTAAGCCAGATGTATCTACAATTTGTATTGGACAAGCTGCTAGCATGGGTTCTGTATTATTGGCAGCAGGTGCAAAAGGCAAAAGATATGCACTACCATATTCACGCATAATGATTCATCAACCACTCGGTGGCGCACAGGGACAATCTACAGATATTCAAATTCAGGCACGTGAAATTTTACGTATTCGTGAAATTTTGACTGATATCTTAAAACAACATACAGGTCAATCTGTAGAACAACTCATGGCTGACACAGAAAGAGATAATTTCATGTCAGCTATTGAAGCTAAAGAATATGGTTTGATTGATGAAGTTATCGTTCGTACGGGTAAAAAAAGTAAATAAATATGCTTAAAGTGTAAAGTGGCGAAATGATTGTATTACAGTTAATAATCGCCACTTTTCACAAATGGTTTAAGGGTTTTGTATAAAAGAGGTGAATATAGGTTGAAATTCGGTGAAGACAAAGGACAAATGAAATGTTCATTCTGTGGTAAAACTCAAGACCAAGTGCGTAAACTCGTAGCAGGTCCTGGTGTTTATATTTGTGATGAATGTGTACGGCTTTGTAATGAAATTGTCGAAGAAGAGATGAATGATGGCGAACAAATCGAATTGAGAGATTTGCCAAAACCTAAAGAGATTTATGATGTATTAAATCAATATGTAATTGGACAGAATGATGCAAAAAAATCTTTATCAGTTGCCGTTTATAATCACTATAAACGAATAAATAGAGCGCCACGACAAGATGATGTTGAGCTACAAAAGTCAAATATTTTAATGCTCGGGCCAACTGGTAGTGGTAAGACATTACTTGCTCAAACTTTGGCGAAAATATTGAATGTTCCTTTTGCTATAGCCGATGCAACATCACTCACGGAGGCAGGATATGTCGGCGAAGATGTCGAAAATATTTTGCTGAAATTGATACAGGCTACGGATTATGATATTGAAAAAGCCCAAAAGGGTATCATCTATATTGATGAAATTGATAAAATTGCCAGAAAATCAGAAAATCCATCAATAACGAGAGATGTTTCTGGTGAAGGTGTGCAACAGGCACTTTTGAAAATACTGGAAGGAACAATAGCCAGTGTACCACCTCAAGGTGGTAGAAAACATCCGCATCAAGAATTAATTCAAATTGATACAACTAATATTTTATTTATCTGCGGTGGTGCGTTTGATGGCATTGAAAAGATAATCGATGCGCGCCTTGGACATAAAAATATTGGCTTTGGTGCTGATGTAAAAAGTAAAGTAAAACAAAATACAGGCGATTTATTGAAGCATGTTTTACCAGAAGATTTATTAAAAAGTGGTTTTATACCAGAATTTATAGGACGTGTTCCTGTAGTTGTTACTTTGGAATCTTTAGATGAACAGGCTTTAGTGGATATTTTGGTTAAGCCTAAAAATGCATTAGTAAAACAATACGTAAAACTTTTGGAAATGGATGGAGTTAAACTCCATTTCGATGATGAAGCTCTGCATTTAATTGCAAAAGAAGCTCTCGAACGTAAAACGGGCGCTAGAGGACTTAGAGCTATTTTGGAAAGAATTATGCGCGATGTAATGTTTGAAGTGCCTTCTGAAAAAGGTGCTGTTTCGTGCGAAATTACAAAAGATACAATTAAGAAGAAAAAAGCTCCTGTAATAACTTATGCTGATAAAAAAGCTTAATATATCAGTAGGGTAACAGGTCTATTAATACGACAAGAGTAAAGAGTTGTTGCAAAGTAAATCAGGTAGCAGCAGCTCTTTTTTCTATAAATACTTTAAACTCATTGGGAGGAATTTTTTGCGTGGGGAAGAAAAGTACACTTAGTTTTTTACCGCTGCGAGGAATGGTATTATTTCCTAACAACGGCGCGCATATTGATATCGGTCGCGACAAATCAATAGCAGCGATGGAAGAAAGTTTAGGACATGATAGACTTATCATGCTTTGCGCGCAGAAGGATATTGAAACAGAAGACCCGAAAATAGATGATGTATATGAAATTGGTACAGTATGTCAAGTTCAACATGTAGCAAAGTTAAACAATGGCATCATGCGTGCTCAAATTGAAGGTTTATATAGAGCTAGAATTCTTGATTATCGTGATGATGGTCTATTTATTGAAGTAGATGTTGAAGAAATCGAAGATGATAAAACAGAAGGAAAAGAAGTACAAGCACTTATAAGAGCTTGTATATCTAAATTTGAAGATTGGGTTAAACTAAGTCATAAAATACCACCAGAAGTCATGATAGCCGTGAATGTAGCTATGGATGATGGTCATGTTTTATGCAATGTAGTTACTAATCATTTAAACTGTAAATTTGAAGATAAACAAAAAATCCTAGAAATCGTACCAGTTAAGGAAAGATTAGAAGCTTTATATAAACTGCTCCAGCAAGAAATAGAAATTATGGAGCTGGAAAATAAGATTGTCATGAGCGTAAATAAGCAAATGACAAAAACTCAAAAGGAATATTATCTGCGTGAACAGATAAAAGCCATTAATAAAGAATTAGGCGAAGATGATGAGATAACTCAAGCTATAGAAGAATATCGCACTCGCATGGAAGAAAATTCTTATCCAGATGACGTTGTTGAAGCACTTGAAAAAGAATTGAAACGTTTAGAGCGCACAAATCCATCTTCACCAGAAATGGGAGTATCACAAAATTATATTGAATGGCTACTTGATTTACCATGGGAAATAGAAAATAGTGAAATAATAGGTGTAAAAGAAGCTAGAAAAATTTTAGATGAATATCATTATGGTCTCGAAAAAGTCAAAGAACGTATTATTGAATACTTATCGATAAAAACATTATCGCCAGATATCAAAGCACCAATAATCTGTCTTGTAGGGCCACCTGGTGTTGGTAAAACTTCTATTGCTACATCTATTGCTAAAGCATTAAAACGCAAATTTGTGCGTGCTTCTTTAGGTGGTGTGCGTGATGAAGCTGAAATCCGCGGTCATCGTCGTACTTATGTAGGTGCAATGCCAGGGCGCATTATTGAAGGCATTAAAAATGCCGGCACAAAAGACCCATTATTTTTACTCGATGAAGTAGATAAAATGGCTTCTGATTATAGAGGCGACCCAGTATCTGCGCTCTTGGAAGTATTAGACCCAGAACAAAATAATACATTTTCTGACCATTATATCGGTTTGCCATTTGATTTATCTAAAGTAATGTGGATTATCACAGCAAACGACCTTGGGAACATTCCACGACCATTGCGCGACCGTATGGAAATCATTATGCTTCCTAGCTATACAGAAGTGGAAAAATTGCATATAGCAAAAGAACATTTAGTTTCTAAAGTAAAAAGAGCAAATGGTCTTAAAGCTTCACAAGTTAATATAACTGATGAAGTCATCAAACAGATTATTGAAAAATACACACGTGAAGCTGGCGTACGTGAATTAGAAAGACAGCTTTCAAAAGTTTGTCGTAAAGCTGCGTATAAATTAGTAAATGAAAAGAAAAAATCTGTTCGCGTTACGAAAAAGAACTTAACAGATTTTCTTGGCAAAGCTAAATTCACAGATACGAAAGCTGAAAAAGAACCGCAAGTCGGATTATGTACAGGTCTTGCTTGGACTGAAGTTGGCGGTGTTATCTTGCCAGTAGAAGTAGCAGTATTAAAAGGCAAGGGCAATATAATCTTAACAGGTCAACTTGGTGATGTAATGAAAGAGTCTGCAAGAGCAGCTATCACTTATATTAGAAGCAGAAGCCAAGAACTTAATTTGCCAGAAAAATTCTATGAAGAAGACGATATACACATTCATTTTCCAGAAGGAGCAGTACCAAAAGATGGCCCATCTGCTGGTATCACTATGGCTACAACTATCGTATCTGCACTCACAGGTAAGAAAGTAAGAGCTGATATTGCTATGACTGGTGAAATCACTTTGCGTGGTAGAGTTCTTCCAATTGGCGGACTTAAAGAAAAATCTTTGGCGGCATATCGCGAAGGCATCTATACTGTAATTATGCCAAAAGAAAATGAACGCGATATCGATGATATTTCTAAAGAAGTAAGAGATAAAATGACCTTTATTCCTGTAAAAAATATGGATGAAGTTTTAAAAATCGCATTGGTGGATTAAATGATGCAAACACAAGATAAAATAAATATAATAAGAGCGAGATACGTAGCGTCTGCTGTAAAAAAATCGCAATATCCTGAAGAAAAATTGAAGGAAATCGCCTTTATTGGTCGCTCCAATGTAGGTAAATCCTCTTTGATTAATTCCTTGACACGTGTGCATAATCTGGCACGTGTCAGCGGACAACCAGGTAAAACACAGACGATTAACTTTTTTGAGCTCACAGCTAGAATGATTGAGACAGGTGAAGATAAATTATTCCATCTCGTCGATTTGCCAGGCTATGGCTATGCTAAGACAGCACAGGCTAATCGCAAGCAATGGGCAAAATTTATCGAAGAATATTTTTTAGGCTCAAAACAATTACAATTTGTTTGTCAGCTTATAGATATTCGTCATGCACCGATGAAATCAGATATAGAAATGTTCAACTGGCTTGTCAAAAACAATGTTCCAGTACTCATCATCGCTACAAAAGCAGATAAAATCAGCCGCGGTGCAGTAAATAAACAAATCGCTCAAATAAGAAAAACGCTCGGTGTAAAAGAAATAGATATTTTGCCGTATTCTTCTGTGAAGAATGCAGGTAGAAGTGAACTTTTAGAAGTAATCAATCAAATGTTAAACGATTGATAAATGAAAAGTGCCTTTAACAAATGTTAAGGGCACTTTTTTTATAGAGCAAAATATTTGATAAGATTTATAAATAAAAAATAGATTTAACTAGTGAGAAGATAATAGAAGTAAACAGTTTAACATCAGATAGAAATTTAGAATAGTTTATCAGAAATGTTATGGTAATTCAATAAATAGTATTGCCATAATATTATTTTTTTTATAGAATATATAGGATATTATATATAATTTAGTATATAATGTTATTCTTTTATAAAGATGAATAATATTTTTAATTAAATAAATTTTTATATTTACTATGAATAAATTCTGTATTATAATTATTTTAAATGATAAAGTACTTTATTTATATATAATAGTTATGATGACATAAATATTTATAAAGAGAGGATTTTTTTCAATGGTAGAAAAGAAAGAATGGGAAGGTTTTAGTGGTCGTCTTTGGAAAGAAGAAATAAATGTTCGTCAATTTATTCAGGACAATTACACTCCATATGATGGCGATGAAAGTTTTTTAGCAGGTTCTACACCAGCAACAGATAAATTATGGTCTGTATTACAGGGATTGCAGAAGGAAGAAAGAAAGAAAAACGGCGTTTTGGATATGGAAACAGAAATCGCTTCCGATATCACTGCATATGAAGCTGGCTATATTGATGAAAGCTTAAAAGATTTAGAACAAGTAGTAGGTTTACAGACAGATAAACCATTAAAACGCGCATTTTTACCAAATGGTGGTATAAAAATGGCTGTGCAGGCATGTGAAACATACGGCTATAAAGTAAATCCAAAACTTAAAGAAATATTTACAAAATATCGCAAGACACACAACACAGCTGTATTTGATGCATACACTCCAGAAATGATGAAAGTTCGCCATAATAAAATTTTGACAGGTTTGCCAGACACTTATGGTCGTGGTCGAATTGTTGGCGATTATCGCCGTGTAGCATTGTACGGTATTGATTTCTTAATTGAAGAAAAATTAAATGATAAAATGCATTGCGGTGATGGCACTATGACTGATGATGTAATTCGCTTGCGTGAAGAAATCGCTGAACAAATCAAATGCTTAAAACAGATGAAAGAAATGGCACAGAGCTATGGCTATGATATCTCTCAACCAGCAAAAAATGCTAAAGAAGCAATTCAGTGGCTTTATTTTGGTTATTTAGCAGCGATTAAAACTCAAAATGGTGCAGCAATGTCCATCGGTCGTGTCAGCACATTCTTGGATATTTACTTTGAAAGAGATTTAAAAAATGGCGTTTTGACAGAATTGCAAGCGCAAGAATTAGTTGACCATTTCACAATGAAATTGCGCATGGTAAAATTTGCGCGCATTCCTTCATATAATGAATTATTCTCAGGCGACCCAGTATGGGCTACTTTGGACGTTGCAGGCACTGGCGTAGACGGTCGTTCTTTCGTAACTAAGACAGATTTCCGTTTCTTGCACACACTTGAAAATATGGGACCTTCTCCAGAACCAAATTTGACAGTTCTTTATTCTTCAAGATTGCCTGAACCATTCAAAGATTATGCAGCTAGAATTTCCATAAAAACAAGCTCCGTTCAGTACGAAAATGATGATGTAATGAAACCTATCTGGGGCGATGATTACGCTATTTGCTGCTGCGTATCCGCAACTCAAACTGGTAAAGAAATGCAGTTCTTCGGAGCACGTGCTAACCTTGCAAAATGCTTGCTCTACGCTATCAATGGCGGTGTAGATGAAAGAACAGGACAGCAAGTTGGCCCAGCATATAGACCGATTACTTCCGAATACTTAGATTATGATGAAGTAATTGCTAAATATGATGAAATGATGGATTGGCTCGTTGGTATATATGTCAACACATTGAATTTAATTCAGTACATGCACGATAAATATTTCTATGAAGCTTCACAGCTCGCATTGATGGATACTGATTTAAAGAGAACTTTTGCAACTGGTATTGCAGGTTTCTCACACGTTGTTGACTCCCTTTCCGCTATTAAATACGCTAAAGTCAAAGTCATTCGCGATGAAAATGGCATCAGCAAAGATTTTGAAATCGAAGGCGATTTCCCTCGCTATGGTAACGATGATGACCGCGCAGATGAAATTGCAGTTTGGCTCTTGAAAACATTCATGACTAAATTGAAAAAACATCATACGTATCGCAATTCTGAACCGACAACTTCTATTTTGACAATCACTTCAAATGTCGTATACGGTAAAGTAACTGGAGCTATGCCAGATGGTCGCCCTGCTGGTGTGCCATTATCCCCAGGCGCAAATCCAAGCTACGGCGCAGAACAAAATGGTTTGCTCGCTTCACTCAACTCCCTTACAAAATTGCCGTATGAATGGGCATTAGATGGTATTTCCAATACGCAGACAATAAATCCTGGTGCATTAGGCAATAATGAAGATGAACGAGTTAAAAACTTAGTTCAAGTAATGGACGGATATTTTGACCAAGGTGCACATCATTTGAATGTCAATGTATTCGGCAAAGAAAAATTGATTGATGCTATGGAACACCCAGAAAAAGAAGAATATGCAAACTTCACTATTCGCGTATCTGGTTATGCTGTTAAATTCATCGATTTGACAAGAGAACAACAATTAGATGTAATAGCAAGAACTTGCCACGAACATCTTTAATATCTAATATTGAAATTATAAAAGGAGCGTAACAGCTCCTTTTTATTTTAAGGAGAGAATTTCATGGAAAAAATAATGGGAAGAATACACTCTGTTGAAAGTTTCGGCTCGGCTGATGGCCCAGGCATTCGCTATATAGTGTTTTTGCAGGGCTGTAATATGCGCTGTAAATATTGCCACAATCCAGATACTTGGAAATTTGAAGGTGGTCAGCTTTTATCAGCGCAAGAAGTGTTGCAAAAAGCAGTTCGCTATAAGGCATATTGGAAGAATAATGGCGGCATAACGGTGAGCGGTGGCGAAGCTTTATTGCAGATAGATTTTGTATTGGAATTATTTAAATTGGCTAAAGAAAAAGGCATAAGTACCTGCCTTGATACTTCAGGTAGCCCTTTTACAAGACAGGGCAGTTTTTATGCTAAATTTGAAGAATTGATGAAAGTCACTGATGTTTTTCTGCTCGATATAAAGCATATCGATGATGAAAAACACCGTAATTTAACTGGTAGAACGAATGAAAACATTCTCGACATGGCAAAATGTTTATCTGAGAATGGCAAAAAAATATGGATACGCCATGTATTAGTGCCACAAATCACCGATGATGATGAGTATTTAAAACAGTTGCGCGCTTTTATAGATACATTAAAAACTGTAGAGCGCGTAGAGGTATTGCCATATCATACATTAGGCGTGTTTAAATGGGAAAATTTAAATATACCATATGAACTGAAAGACATTGAACCACCAACGACACAGCGTATTGAAAATGCTAAAAAAATATTAGACGCTATTTGATAGCTGAATACAATATCGCTTCTAATAAAAAGTGAAGCTCATTCATATTTGCTTGACTGTATAATTGATAATTTGCTACAATAAAAATCAGATATTTTTATAAATGAGGATTATATTATGCTTACAAATTTTGATAAATCACTATTGAATTTAATTCAACGCAATTTGCCGATTGCACAGCGTCCTTTTTTAGAACTTGCCAATATACTCGGCACTACAGAAGACAATGTAATTGAAAGATTGCGCTATTTAAAAGAACATGGTTATATAAGACGCATCGGACCCTTCTTTGATTCTGGAAAATTGGAATATAAAGGAACGCTCGTTGCCCTTAAAGTAAAAGATGGTTATATGGAAAAAGTAGCACAGTTTATCAATAAATATCCAGGTGCTACGCATAATTATCAGCGTGAAGGAGAATACAATCTCTGGTTTACGCTTTTGACTCATAGTGAAGAAAAGCGCACTCAGATTTTAAATGAAATAAAAGCACAAGAGGGCGTAGAAAAATTGATGAACCTCGTATCAAATAAAAAATATAAGATTAATGTACAGTTTAAATTAAAATAATTAGAAGCGGAGCAAAATATGGATTTATTGGATAAACAGATTATCAGAATTATGCAAGATGAATTTCCTTTAGTGAAAGAACCGTATAAGGAATTTGCCAAAAAACTCAATATTTCAGAAGAAGAATTGTTAAATCGCTTGCGCGTTTATAAACAAGAAGGCAAAATTCGCAAGATGGGCGCAGTTCTTCGCCATGTAGAAGCTGGCTTTAGAGCTAATGCGCTTTGCGCTTGGGTTGTGCCTGCCGACAAAATTGATGAAATAGCACAGAATTTGGCAGCTTGTCCATCTGTTTCACATTGCTATGATAGAAATACGACGCCTGATTGGCCGTACAATGTGTACACAATGATACACGCACATACACGCGAAGAATGTGAAGTCATAGCACAAAAATTGGCAAAGGAAAACAATCTTTCTAAGTATACGATGTTGTATTCTGTAAAAGAATGGAAAAAGACGAGTATGCGCTATTTTGACGAAGCAGAAGATGAATAAAAATTTAGCTTAATTTGTGATAAAATTAGTGGTAAGATTTTTATTAAGGAAATTTTGTATCTTATGGATAATATCTATCGATAAAGCAATCAATGCTTTTTGATGATTTTAATATTAACTTAATTTGAAAGGGTGAATAAAATGATTTCAGAAAAAATGTATGAACTTGGTACTAAAAAATCAACAATTCGTACTATTTTTGAATACGGACGCAAACGCGCGTTAGAAGTAGGTGAGGAGAATATTTACGATTACAGCTTAGGTAATCCAAATGTTCCAGCACCAGATTTTATTAAACAAGCGATAATTGATATCTTAAATGAAATGGACCCTTGTGATGTACATGGCTATACTGTAGCACCAGGCAATCCAAAAGTAAGAGAAATCTTAGCAAAAGATATAAACAATCGTTTTGGCACTCATTTCACAGGCAAAAATCTGTTTATTACCAGTGGTGCAGCCGGTGCAATAACAATTGCTTTTAAAGCATTGAGTGAACCAAATGATGAATTCATCACATTTGCACCGTATTTTCCAGAATACAAATGCTTTGTAGAATCCGTCGGCGCTACTTTAAAAGTAGTACCAGCTAAAATTGATGATTTCCAAATTCAGTTTGACGAATTTGAAAAAATGATAACACCTAATACAAAAGCTATCATAATCAATTCTCCAAATAATCCAAGTGGTGTTGTCTACAGCGAAGCTACTATCAAACAATTAGCTCAAATTTTAACAGATAAATCCAATGAATACGGACATCCAATCTTCTTGATTTCTGATGAACCATATCGTGAAATAGTATATGATGGTGCATTCGTTCCATATATCCCTAATTATTATGCAAATTCTATCGTATGCTATTCTTATAGTAAATCCTTCTCCTTACCTGGTGAACGTATTGGCTATATCGTAGTACCTGATGAAGTTGCAGACTTTGACAAAGTTTATGGTGCAGTAGCTGGTGCAGCTCGTGTACTCACTCATGTAAATGCATCTTCTTTGTTCCAGCTCGTAGTCGCTCGTTGTGCTGGCAAACCTTCCAATATTGCGCCATATGAAGAAAATCGCAATCTCTTATACAATGGTTTGATTGAAGCTGGTTTCAAATGCGTAAAACCAGAAGGGGCATTCTATTTATTCCCTCAATCATTAGAACCAGATGATTATGCTTTCTGCAAAAAAGCGCAGGAATACGATTTATTATTAGTACCAGGCACAGACTTCGGTTGCCCAGGACATTTCAGAGCTTCTTATTGCATTAAACGAGAAACAATCGAAAAATCTTTGCCTATATTTAAGAAATTAGCTCAAGAATATAAAAATAAATAAAGCTAAATAAAAATAAAAGGATATTGTTAATAAAATATAAAGTTATCAACAATATCCTTTTTGTTTTATAAATAATAATAAATGAAAAGAGGGAGACGTATGATAAAAATTAAATTCAAATTAATATGTCTTTTATGTATTATTATGTTAAATAATTTAGTAATATCAGCTAATTGCAATGGTTTAAAAAATTTTTATTGGGGAGAACCAATATCAGAAATACAAAGGACATATAATTTATCGGATATAAGATATTCAATTGATAAGAATACAGTAGTTTATAACGTAGATTTAGTGGAACCATTTTATAATAATATGAAAGAATGGGATTATGATTTGTATTTTTGTAATCAAAAATTATATGGAATAAAAGTGGATTATTCTACTTATGAAAATTTGTCTTATAATGAATTTATAAATGTTATAAGTAAAGATTTAGGAAATCCTTCTTTTAATAATGGAATTGAATGTATTTGGAAAAATGAAGAAAGTACATATATTTTTAAAGATTATGGTGGAATATATAGATTATTTATTTTTAGTACACAATTGCTAAAAGAACATAAGAGAATATCGAGAGATATAAATTATAAATTAAGTTCATCTTCAAGCGTGAAGACAGGAGAGCAGTCATATATCAATCTTAGTTTAAAATATCCATTAGTATATTTAAAAAATAACGAAGTACAGAATAAAATAAATACTGATATTGCTAATTATGTATATAAATTTAAAAATGAATACGATAATGGAGATTTTATTAATGGAAGAATGAGATATGATATTAAATACGAAGATGAAGATTATATTTCAATAATATTATCTTTTTATAAATATACTGGTGGCGTGCATGGTTTTATTCATGGAAAAGCTATTGTATATAGTAAAAAAACAGGTGAAGTAATTCCATTAGAGAATTTTGTTAAAATAAATTCTGCAGATGATTTAAATAATATATTTATTTCTATATACAGTGAAGATATGTTTTTATTGAAAAAACATAGTATTATAAAAAGAGTTAGTAAAGATTACTATCTTGGAGGAGATGGATATATATATTTAATGTATCAACCGTATGAATTAGCAGGTTTTGGTTATGGTTTAACAAATGTTGAAATTAGTGATAAAATAATGGATTATTTTAATAGAAAAAATAAATGAAGACAATAAAAGCCCTATAGATTTTATTCTATAGGGCTTTTGGCATATAGTTATATGATTAATCTTCTTTTAGTTCGTTTTTGGCGGCTAAATCATTTTCACATTTTTCAAGCGCAGTAGAGAATTTGCGCCAGAGGTGTTTTCTGCCTAGTGTGCGGAACAATCCAGCACGGTACATATGGCGGCGAACTTGCGGATTGGCTTCGCAAAGATAGACTTCAATACCGCGTTTTTGCAAATTCTTGATGATTTCATTGAGCATTTTAAGCCCGCTCAAATCGACGAATGGCACACTTTCAAAGCGCAAAATCAAAGATTTCGGGTCTTTATCGATATGGGCAAGAGAACGCTCAAAGGCATTTACAGCACCAAAGAACAACGGCCCTTCAATCGTATAGACGAGCATTTCAGGGTGATGTTCTAATTCTTTTTGAAACTGTGGTTCGATTTCTGTATGGTGGATAGCGTGTACATCAACAGAAAATACCATTTTGCGCATGAATTGCAAAATAGCGAGCACTACGCCGACATTTACGGCAACTACTAAATCAGTGAAGATAGTTAAAAAGAAAGTTATGAGCAGTATTAAAGAGTCTGCACGCGGTGCAACGCGAATTAAGCGAATGAAATTCGGCACATCGCTCATATTGTAAGCCACGACAAATAAGATAGCAGCCATGGAAGCGAGTGGGATATTTTCAGCAAGCGGTGCTAAACAGAACAGCACAAATACGAGAAATACGCAGTGAACTAAACCAGCGAGTGGACTTGTACCACCTTGACGAATGTTCGTAGCAGTACGAGCGATAGCACCAGTAGCAGCGATACCACCGAAAAGCGGACAGATTATATTTGCAAGTCCTTGACCGAATAACTCTTGATTGGAATTGTGCTGATGACCAGTCATGCCGTCAGCCACGACAGCGGATAATAAAGATTCAATAGAGCCGAGCATGGCAATCGTGAAAGCAGGACCGATTAAAGCAAAAACATCAGAAAGAGAGATTTCGGGAATGGTTAAACTTGGCAATCCCTGCGGAATACCACCAAAAGCAGTGCCGATAGTGGCAACGCCTGGGAATTGGAAATAAGACTGAATACAAGTAGCGACAACCATTGCCCAAAGCGGTGTAGGCAATTTTTTCACAAGTGGAATTTTAGGCACGATTAAAATAATCGCAAGGCTGATTAAACTGATGATTAATGTAGGTATATGACTTTGTGGCAATGCTAAAATCATTAAGTAAAGTTTTTCATGGAACATTTCAGCATGTGCGATAGGCGGAAAACCAAAGAAGGATTGCCATTGACCAACCCAAATAGTAACACCAATACCAGCAGTAAAGCCTACGATTACAGGGGCAGGGATAAAGCGAATGACATCACCGAGTTTTGCCAGCGACATTAAAATTAAAATAATACCAGCCATCATAGTGGCGATTTGTAGACCAGCTAAGCCGTATTGCATTAAGATACCGCTGAGCAATACGATAAATGCACCTGTAGGGCCAGCAATCTGCACGCGAGAGCCACCGAAGATGGAAACGAAAAAGGCTGAAATAATAGCAGTGTAAATACCTTGGGCAGGAGATACACCGCTTGCGATAGCGAAAGCCATAGCAAGTGGCATGGCTACGATGCCGACAACGATACCTGCGGAGATATTTTTCCCTAAATGTTCAGACTTAAATAAACCAGCGTTATAAGCTTCTTTTAATGCGATCAACAGTAATTCTCCTTTGATTGAATATTAAATTGTCAATAAAAAACGAAAAAATATGTAAGGTTTAATATTTCATTGCACAGTGGATTTTACAATTTTGTTTTAAAGTACGCAAATTATATTTGCAATATACCATTATAAGTAAAATACCTCCTTTGTAAATTTTTGGATTTATAGATTTATTTAGTGTATCTTGTAAAAAGACACAAGGAATAGTCTAACACTAGAATTAAAAACTAGCAATAAGAAAATAAAAAAAGGAATTAGCAAAATACTAATTCCCGTAAGTTTTTAGCGAAATTTATAACTTGAGATACGCTTTATACATATTGTATGTTTTCGTATCAAAGCAAGAATAAATAATTGTCATATCATAATCTGAATTATTTTTTAGCCAAGTATCAACAGTTGCTATAGCAATTTTTGTAGCATCTTCTAGAGGATAATGGTAAACACCAGTGGAGATTGCAGGAAAAGCTATGGAATGAACATCGTATTTTTTAGCCAAATCGAGCGAATTTTTATAGCAGTTTGCAAGATTTGTAGCATCGCTGTCCTTGCCTGAATAAATCGGCCCAACAGTGTGAATGACATATTTTGCCTTTAATTTATAGCCTTTAGTGATTTTTGCTTCACCAGTATTGCAACCGCCGAGTGTGCGACATTCATTTAAAAGTTCATGCCCTGCTGCGCGGTGAATTGCTCCATCTACGCCACCACCGCCGAGCAGTGTTTTATTAGCAGCATTGACGATAGCATCACAATCAAGTCTTGTAATATCGCCTAAATCAATTTGAATTTTACTCATAAAAACACCTTCAATCATTAATTATTATAAATAAAGTTATATTTTATTTATAAATTATCGTATTGGAATTTTAGAAATAGTGATTTTCGTTTTAGTAAGCCCATTTGCCTTGAGAAAATGAGCAAGCTCCTGCTTGTTTTGCCTGCACATAGCGCCGAGTGTAATCTCAGGGATTAATTTGCTATCCCAAATATGCGATAGACAAAGTTTATGGTAGCTACGGATTTCATTTTTAAACACTGAAAAATGCGTCTGTTCAATGGCGGTATTTTTAAGTGAAGAGTTAAATTTATCATGCAGTAGTTTAAACGTTTCAGGAATTATGATATTTTTGCTCATAGTCAAAAAATCTTTTTTCATCATCAAGGTTTTGGGATAAAACAGCAAGCGAAATTCATGCTCATCAGCAAAATAACTATTTTTAGCGAAGTTCATTAATTTATGGTAAGCGATTATTAAGACGATAAAACCGTATTGTTCAATGTATTTTTGAAAAGACTCGTTATAAGTACGGACTTGCTCTTCAAACAATGTATAAAAACGCGAGCAAATTTGCATGAGTTTATTTAAAATCTCTTCATCGCTGTACAAAATTTTTTCTAGCTCTGTTATGGAAAAATGCGAATAATCCTTAAAGCTGACATTTAATTTATCCATATTGATACCGATACAAACACCGCTATAACCAGCAGCATATCGCTCCCAGTGTGATAAATTGTCTTTTTTATCCGTTAAACTGAGCGAATAGCCATCTGATTTTTTCAGGTATTTTCTTTGTTCAGGCATATGGATATTAAAGCTCTTTTTGAGCAAAGATAGATATTGTTTGAAATTATCATCAGTGGAATTGTCTATAATTTCGTCCATATCCTTGAGCATACGATTTACAGTATAATATCGTTCTGATTTATCGTTAGAAGATTTTAGATTAGTCAGCCAAAGTTCACGGCTGGTTATGATGCTGTATAGTGAATTGATTGATGTGTAGTGATAGAAAATATTTTGCTCATCCATAATTATTACCTCATAAAATCTTATTAATTATAATTATGAGAGCGAAAGAGAGGAAAAGCAATAGTGTATTTGTTTATTTCTTTAATGGTAAAAAACAGATAAGATTATCATAAAATAAGTAAGTATTTTAAATTACAAATAAAATAAGCCCTTACAGAAAAATTGATGTAAGAGCTTTATTAATTATAATAAATTATTTATTTTTATTATACATAGCATAAACTTTGTTTTCAAAATCTTTTTCAGAGTTAGCAAATGAATAAGGTTCATATTCCCCATAGGCAGAAGGTCTACTAATTGTTACTAATTGAATATTGTCATAGCCTATTACAGAAAGGATTTTCTTTTTTAAATCTACTAATTTTTTACCATGATTAGTTTGCAGGGCAATAGAACCAATACTATTAAAATCTTTAGCTATTAGATAACACATAAGATAAAACCTCCTTATAGAATTTGGAAAAATTTTTATAAATATATTAAAGATGAAAAAAGCCAAACATATTTTTACAATACGCTTGGCTTTTTACTTATGAAGAAGAAATGTTAACATTTGAAAGAAAAAATGTTAATAGGTACAAAGAATAATACTCTGTATTTCTTATTATAACACAAAAAAAGAATAAAGTTAAATTGTAATTGTAGGGAAAGTATAATAGCTTATTGGCAAAATGACAATATGAGAGAAGATTTATTGAAAGAAAAGAGCCGTTTGCTACTTAAGAAATAGTCTTTTCATCTTGTAGAGCAATAGATACTCGGTTATGAATGTAGTTTGATTGCTTTCTGTAAGAAAACATAAACAAAATAAAGCCGAAAAGAATAATATCAAATGGATAAGAAAAAGAAATGTTTGTAAATCCATAATTATAGATATAAGATATTAGGATAAAAACAAATAGGGCAATAATGGTTCTATATGAATTGTTTATTTCATATAGAACTTCTATTTTAGAGTCTTTCATAGAAGCGTTTATATAATTAGTATGATTGAAAGGTATTGTAAAATGAATTATTTTTAAAATAGGTTCAATAATTAAAGAACCTATTCGGCTAATACATATACCTATAAAATAGAAGAAGAAAAATTTTAAAACAGTATCATCTGAAATAAGTTTTATATGAAAGAAGATATCCATAAAATAGTAATACATAAATCCAGGAACAAGATTGTTTAATATGTTATATGAGCTAATTTTACTTAAAAGTTTAGACATGGCTACATCTCCTTGATATCAATTTTATTAAAGGCTAAACTTAAACATTCCTCAACAGAATGGTGTTTCTTTGCTTGTAAAAGGATTAAATGGGCAAAAGTTGGATTAAACTTCATGTTATAAGCATTTTTATCGAATAAAAAGCACTTATTATCAATCTGTTTACAGAGAAAAAGATTATATTGTTTTCTGTATAAATAAAATAAATGATAGTCACAAGTTATACAATACAGATTTTTCTCTGTTAATTGATGATTAGCTAGATAGCTAGTTATCAAAAAGTTGTGCCCAATTAATATGGCAACATTAGATAAATCATTAGATGGTATACTGGTAAATTGATAAACCGTATATAGTTGGTTGTGTGTTTTTTTATATTTTTTTTTGTAATAATATATTTTTTTGTAATAATATATATTAGATGTATTAACGAGAGTAAAATAGAGACGAAATACTCGCTCAAAAAATTGTTTTTGAGCGAGTATTTCAGTTTGAGATGATAATGCAGATAATGAAAATAGATAAATGGTCATGATTATTCTCCATAGCTGCCAATGATAGGTGGTATCAGTGAATGGTTTTGGGTGTAATTTTTATCTATAATAGATAAATTACCTAAAATTTTAGTGTTATAAACAATATGACCAGTAGTATCCAATTTATCTGAACCACCATTAGAATTGCCAGTATTGTCCGAAATATAATATTCTACATAATATTTAAAAATATTTTTTTCGAATATTTTTTCAGCCTGTTTAACTTTACCATGATGAGGAAGTTGGATGTAATCATAGTCTGTTACAAGCTTCTCTATAGGAGAAAATGCACAATCTCCTGTGAGCAAAAGTTTTTTTCCGTTTACAGCAACTTCTACAAGTAGGCTTGTAGCATTATAAGGGGATTCTTGATCTACTGTATCACCTTCAGTAGTATCTAAATGTTTGGCTACAGCAGAAATCATGTATTCAAATGATGGACCTACAAGTTTCACATTGGAAGTTATTTGAGGATTGATTTCATAGTAATCCTTTATAGGATACCCAGAAAGTTTAGCGATGTTATCGTATTTATCCAGTATTTGGTTTTTTAGAGAATTGCGTGTTTTACGGTTATCATCGATTTCATCCAAAATTTGGTCAACGTATTTTAAAAGTAATGTTGTTATGATTTTATCAATTTTATCCGCATCTAAAAGAGTTTGTAGACCGTTAAAATGGTCTGAATCGTTATGAGATAAAATAAATGTGGCTTTTGAGTAATTGTGAGTATCCATGTATTTTATGACTTGTTTAGCGTGTTCTTCGTGTCCGCAATCATAAATGATTAGTGTATGATTGGTATTATCATCAATCAAAATGCAATCACCATAGTTAATACGACTATTTTCTGGATAAGTTTTTGAAGAGAGAATACGTATATTCATCAGTAATACCTCCATTATTTTTGATATAATTTTTAAAATTATAAAATCATAATAAATGTATATAATGGTTACATTTATTAATTGATTTTAATGATTTAATTATGATATCATAAAAAGATAGTACAATATTGTAACAATTAGCACTGTTAGTAATCGAGTGCTAATGTATTAATATCATATCACATTGATAAAAGTTTGTCTATCATAAAATTTAAATTTTGTTACCATAATTAACAAAAAAACGAATAAAATAAGAAAAAATGGCTAATTGCGATTGAGATACTTATTTGAGTAACAAAAAGGAAGGATGATAAAATGTTTACATATGTAAATATGAAAAATTTTAAATCTTTTAGTGATACTTGTTTTAATTTACAAAAAAGAAAAGACACACCTAAAAAGATAGCTGTAATTTATGGAGCTAATGGTAGCGGAAAAACAACACTAGTTCATGTTTTTGCTTTATTGAAAAAAACACTAGTAACTATGCGGTCTAGGGATATGTTAAAAGATATTTTTGAAAATAAAATACCAATACCGAAAGGGATACCATTAAAGTCAGAAGTAATATTAGAAGTGATAAAAGATAGATTATCTAATAATGAAATGGAAAGCATTATAGAAGAATATAAGCTAAAAAATTCAAAAGAAAATATGGTTTTAGAATATGGTTTTGTCTTAGACGGCTCTACAGGGAAGTATTATATAGAGATGGATGATACTTCGATAGTAAGAGAAAGATTAGAATATAAAATAAATAAAAAAAGAGGATGCTTATTTGATATAGAAAAAAACTCCATTATGATAAATAACAATGTGTTTCTTACAGAAGAGTTCTCTTTAAATATAAAAAAACAAATAGAAATGTATTGGGGAAAACATACATTGTTATCCATTTTATTTTTTGAAATGGAAGATAAGACGAAAGAATATATTGAAAAAAATGTTTGGGAAAATATCATAAAAATAATAAATTATTTTAAACAAATAAATTACAAGATAAAAAATGATCATAGCGGAGAAAGAATGTCTTTATGTGTAGATACACCAATGTTGTGTGATTTTGAAAGTGGTATTATCAAGAAAAAAGATGTTGCTTTGTTAAATAAATTAGAAAAGGTATTAGATGAAATAATAAGAACTTTGTATACTAATGTTGAAAAAGCATATTATAAAAGAGTAGAGCATGATAATGGTATTGAATATGAATTAATGTTAACAAAGAGAATAAAAGATAATGTATTTGATATAAGTTTTGCTGCTGAATCAACAGGAACACATGAATTATTTGATTTATTACCGTATCTAGTGAAGGCTATAGATAGTAAATTTGTTATAATTGATGAATTTGGAAATGGTATACATGATTTGTTAACAGTAAAATTGATAGAATCTGTTAATAAGTTAATAAAAGGACAACTTATAATTACTACACACAATACGTTATTAATGGATCAAATAGTAATAAAACCAGAAGCATTATATTTTATAATGGTTGATGGTTTTAATAAAAGTATAAAATGTGTAACAGATATTGAAGAAAGATTACATCCTAAGTACAATTATAGAAATAGATATTTAACAAATGATTTATATAAAAATGCGTTACCTAAATTAAATAAATTGAATTTAGATGAATTAGTAGAGTTATACAAGGAAAAATAAAAAAGCCCCGATTGGGGCTTTTTTTATACGAACATTTGCTGTAATAGTCCTTTTTTTATTTGCTTCCAGTGTTCTAGCTGTGCTTTTTGGTTGTCGATTTTGCGGTCAAAGGCTGAAAGAAAGTCAGCGATTTTTGTTTGTTCTTCTAAACAAGGAACAAATAAAAGTATTTCAGAAATATCTTTTTTATTAACAGAAGTAAATGTACTTCCTTGGCTTTTTTTTATTAATTGAAATAAGTTGTATTCTAAGCTATATTTACCAAATAATTTATTACATTTAAAAGAAATAGCAGATAAACCACGACCAATACAGAATTTTTTATTGGCTGTATTTATAGCACCAACAGGAGCTCTTACACTTAATAAAATATCTGTAGGATTTGCAATTTTTTGTGGTTTAGTACACCAATATTTTTCAATAGGATATTTATTAGTAAATTCAGCATTACCTTGTAAAAAAGGAATACCAATTTTTTCATTGTTGATAAATTTACTATCAGGAGATTGTCCCATAGTAATAAGACTAATTTCATCTAAATTTTTCTTTTTCCAGTCTGGATAATTATTGCCGTTTTCATCTTTAAAGCGTACCTTTTGGCTAAAAATTTGTTGTAACAAGCCTTTTTTCTGGTTTTCTAAAGTAGTGATAATGTTTTCTAAATTTGATATTTTTTTATCTACTGTAGAAAGGAAGTTAGCAATTTTCTTTTGTTCCTCTATTTTGGGAAAGGGAATTTTAAAAGATTTTATATCTTGAATACTAACATTAGATTGATTACCAGTACCACCAACAGAAAATCTAAAAAATATGTTTAGAAATGTATTATTTAGTAAGATGTATTTCAAAAAATTAGAGGAAAAATTTGAATTAATTATTTTAAAAACAGCTAATCTTTGATTTAAAAGTAGGTTGGTTTCATCTTTTATTTGATAAGAATATCCAAAATCTTTTTTTCCAAATGTTCCTGTTAGCGTTAGAATAATATCATCTTTTTTAAGTAAATATGGCTTTTCTTTTTGGGAAATAGTATTTAAATAACTAGGATTTTTTTCTAAATTTAAAGTGTTATTATTAATATTCCCCATTTTTATAACTTGATATTTAGCTTTATAATTTAGTAAATTTTCACTTTTAAAGGCGTATCCACCCAATATATTAGTAAATGAATTTAAAGGAACTTTCTGCCATTCATCAGTGAATTCTTTAAATCTTAATTTTGGTACATTCATTATTTTAACCCCAATTCTTGGAAGTATTTATCTAGTTCGATATCAATATCTCTTGCTTCGTTTTGAAGTGCAGTCAATGCGGTAAATTCTGCTTGTAAATTGACTGGTTCTTCTTCTTCAAATGTATCTACATAGCGAGGAATATTGAGATTATAGTCATTTTCTTCTATTTCTGCCATTGGGGCAACATGGGCATATTTATCTACATCTTGGCGTTCTTTATACGTTTTAATGATTTTATCTATATGTTCATCAGTCAATAAATTTTGGTTTTTGCCTTTTTCAAATTCTTTTGAGGCATCAATAAATAAAATATTATCGCTGTTTTCGCCTCGGTTTTTCTTGAAGACGAGAATACAAGTTGGAATACTTGTGCCATAAAATAAGTTGGCAGGCAAGCCGATTACTGCATCGAGTACATTTTGGTTTTTGATTAAAACTTTGCGGATTGCTTCTTCACTGCTACCGCGGAATAATACGCCATGCGGTAAAACTACTGCCATAGTTCCGTCTTCATCTAAGGCATGGAGCATATGGCAGACGAAGGCAAAATCTGCTTTGCTGGCTGGTGCGAGTTTGCCGTATGGGCTAAAGCGTTCATCTTCTAGGTATTCTTTTTTTGCTGACCATTTGGCGGAATATGGCGGATTTGCTACAACTGCACTGAATTTTTTATCCATAAAAGCAGGATTTTCGAGTGTATCGCCGTTCACTATATTGAAATTTTGATACGGGATATTGTGCAAGAGCATATTCATGCGAGCGAGGTTGTAAGTCGTGGCTGTTTTTTCTTGTCCGTAGTAGAAAGTAACGGAAGTTTCTTTGCCGATACGAAGTAGCAAAGAACCACTACCGCAACATGGGTCATAAACGGATAAAAGTTTGTCTTTGCCAAGGCTTACAATGCGGGCTAGAATTTTGGATACTGGTTGCGGTGTGTAGAATTCGCCTGCTTTTTTGCCTGCTGTTTGGGCGAACATACCGATTAAATACTCATAGGCATCGCCTAATACATCAATTTCAGCGTTGTCAAATTCTAATTCTAAATTATCTATGCTGGCTAATACTTTGCCGATAACTTGGCTTCGCTCTTTGACTTCTTTGCCGAGTTTTGTCGATTTTAAATCCATATCATCGAAAAGCCCTTCAAAATCGTGCTGGCTTTCTGTGCCTAATGAGGATTCAGAAATGGCGGCAATCGCCTTATCGAGTTCTTCAATATCGAAAGTGGCTTCATCTTTTAATCTTTGGGTGAAATGGGAAAATAAATACTGTGGCTCGATAAAATAGCCGAGTGAGTCAATTATTGCTTGTTTAAATAAGCTTTGGGTTTCTTCGTCTGCTGTTGTGTAGTAATCTTCAAATGTTGTTTTATCGTATTGTAAGAATTTAGAGGCTTCTTTTTCGACTTTTTCGGATAGATAGCGATAGAAGATTAATCCGAGGATATAGGATTTAAATTCGTATGCTTCCATACTGCCACGCAAGTCATTTGCCATTGCCCAAAGTGTGGCGTGTAATTGGCTTTGTTGATTTTTTTGAATATCTGATGTAGACATAGATTGCTCCTTTGATTATAGATATTTTTGTACGTTGTTTTTGATAAATGTTATAGCGGCATTAGCTATTTTCATTTTTTCTAAGAAAGGTTTTTTGATGAATTTCATGATATTACTTTTATTGGTAATGCCTGTATATTCGTATTCGCTTATTTCATTTTGTAAAACTTCTGTATCGAGTTCATGCTCTTTGGCGAAGTTGTTTATTTCCTTAGTGCGTTCTTGTGTTTCAAAATCGTTGTAGGCATCATCAATCGAGCTATCGGGATTTAATTTCGGCACTACTTCATCGAGGAAGTTTTCAATCAGGTCAATTTTATAGCGAAGTTTCATATCATCGCTGTTTTTTAATTCTTTTTTGATATGATTGATTTCCGTTTGTTGTTTAATTATATCATTTCGTTCGATATTGCGGATTAAGTTCATTATATAAGTGGTATTTATGCGGTCAGTGGCAACGAGTTCTATGCAGAAATCTATATCATTTAATATAGAAGCTTTTTCTTTTGATGTATCGTTTTTAAGATTTTCATAGATTGTAAAATATTTTGATTTATAGTCCATGAAATCCTGTGCACTCATATTCGTGATGTCTTTGTCAAAATCAAATTCAATGAAATTGCTAAGTACATTTTGCAATCGGCTAACTCTGCGAAAAGCTAAGACGAAATCGCGCTGTTCTTCTTCGGTCTGCAAATCGTCGACATTTTGGGCTTTCGGTGCAATCTGTGTCAACTCATTTATAGCGTCTTGCATTTCTTTTAAATAGGAAGCTAAATCGTGCGTTAATACATCATCAATATTATCTGTCTGTGAGAATAAGCGTATAGCATTATCGGTATTTTCTTTTAAATTGCGATAGCAAATGATATTGCCGAATGGTTTTGTCGTGTGTTCTACGCGGTTAGTGCGGGAATACGCTTGAAGCAAATTGTGATATTCGAGATTTTTGTCGATGTAGAGTGTATTTAGTACTTTGGCATCAAAACCAGTCAACATCATGCCGACTACGATTACAATATCGATTTGCGAAGTCTTGATTTTCTTCATTAAATCATTGGCATAGGCAGAAAATGTATTAGTATCGTAATTTGTCTGATACATTTTGTTGTAATCTTGGATTATGCGCTCTAGGGCATCGCGCGAATGCTCATCTTTGAATTCAGCTTCTTCATTTACGCCATAAGTGAAAATGGCGGCTATTTTTAAATCTGTTTTTAAGCTCTTAAAGATATCGTAGTATCTGATTAAATTATCCACGCTGGAAACGGCAAAAAGTGCATTGTATTTGCGGTTATGAGTTTTTATATCGTGGTATTTTACTATATGTTCAGCGATTAATTTTAGGCGAATAGGGTCATCGAATACTTCTTGTTTGTCGATATCTTGAACTTTTGTCGTATCGGTCGGGTCGTATTCGCCGTCAAATGTCTTGATGTATTCCACATTGAAGCCTAATACATTATGGTCAAAGATTGCGTCTTTAATCAGATAAGTGTGTAGGCATTTACCGAAGATATCGGCTGTAGTGCGTCCGTCTTGCGATTTATTTTGCGGAAAACGCGGTGTGCCTGTGAAGCCGAAAATCTGAAGGTGCGGGAATACTTTTTTTATACAATTTAATTGTTTGCCAAAGGTGGAGCGATGACATTCATCAAAGATTATGACGATTTTATCATCAGCGTATTTGGCAAAGATTGATTTGTATTTTGGCGAGCTTGATGCTTTGGCTAATTTTTGAATGGTTGTAACGATTAAATTTTTATGTTTATCAGCTATTTGGCGAGCTAAGACATTTGTGTTATCCGTGGCATCTACGGAGTTTTTTTCAAATTTGTTGAATTCCTGCAAGGTTTGGCGGTCAAGGTCAGAGCGGTCGACTACGAAGAATATTTTTTTAATATTGGAGTTATGGGACAGAATTTGACTGCATTTAAATGAAGTGAGCGTTTTGCCCGAGCCTGTAGTATGCCAGATATAACCGCCTTTATCGGAAGTTAAGGCTTTTTGTATCAGTGCTTTTGTAGCGTACACCTGATAAGGGCGCATAATCATCAAGTTTTTATCACTATCGTTAACTATCATATAATGGATAATCATATCGAGGATTTGCGTCGTGTTTAAAAATTTTTCTGTGAAATCGAATAGATTGGAAATGCGTTTATTCTTGTCATCAGTCCAGAAAAATGTCATTGAATAGAGTGGTTTTGTATCGCTGTTGGCAAAATATTTTGTGTCCACTCCATCGGATATTACAAAAAACTGAATGTAGCGGAATAAACCTTGATAAGAGTGACGGCGATAGCGCAAAATCTGCGAGAATGCTTCTTTTAAATCGCCACCGCGTCTTTTTAATTCGATTTGCACGAGTGGCAAGCCGTTTATCAAAAGCGTAACATCATAGCGATTTTTAAATGTTCCTTTGACACTTATTTGATGAGTTACTTGAAAGATGTTTTTTGCATAATCTTCGGTATTTAATAAAGTCATATAAATTGAAGTATCATCATCGCGCGTCAAAGTGAATTTATCGCGTAAAATTTTTGCTGATTGGTAGATGCTTTTTCCGCCGATTTGAGTCATCAAGCGGTCAAATTCTTTATCTGAAAGGTCTTTGCCATTTAAAGCTTCAGCATTTAATTTATTTATTTGTTGCCTAAAATTTATGAGTAAATCATCTGTATTATTTATATCTACTTTAGTAAAATTTTGCGTAGTTAATGATTGGATTAATTGATTTTCTAATTGTGCTTCACTTTGATATTCCATAAGGAAACCTCCTAAAATATAAACGAGCATAAACAATAGTTAATATTTATTATATCATTTTAATTCATAGATTGAAAAAGATATGTATTTATCGTATTTATTAGAAAAAAATCTTATGATAATGAAGATAAATTATTTATATGTTTACAAAATTACATAAATTTTTAGTGAAAAGTAGTGTTAATCTTGAATTTTTAAGCCATTTATGCTATATTAAAGAACATATTACAATACATTTAAAATATTGTAGTATTTATTTTTATGGTGAAGAGGTAAAACAATGGTAGATATATGGGATATTACTATACCGGAATTTACAGGCGATGAAACTCGCAAATTGTATATTTATCTGCCACGGTCTTATGACAGTGCGCAGGATAAAAGATATCCGGTGCTTTATATGTTTGATGGACAAAATGTTTTCTTTGACAGCGAAGCCACTTATGGCAAATCTTGGGGACTTAAAGATTATTTGGATTTCAATGATGTAGATATGATTGTCGTAGCGCCAGCTTGCAATCAAAATCCAGATAATGGCAGACTCAGAGAATATTCACCGTTTACTTTTAAGGACCCAGATTATGGCACTATCAAGGGATTTGGTAAGGATACAATGGAATGGATTATCAATGAATTAAAACCAGAAATTGATAAGGATTTCAGAACACTTGCTGACAGAGAACATACATTTATTGCAGGCAGTTCCATGGGTGGACTCATGAGTTTATATGCAATAACGGAATATAATCATATATTTTCCAGAGCAGGTATATTTTCACCTTCCATTTGGACGGGCGTTAATAAAGTAGCCAAAATGATTAAAAATGCTGATATGGCACCTGATACGGTAATTTATATGGATTATGGTTCAGAAGAATTCGGCAATCATAAGCATATGTTGCAAAAATTTGCAATGATTTCTTCTGTATTGATGAAAAAGAAGGTTCTTTTAAATACTCGTGTTGTGCCAAACGGTACGCATAGTGAAGCTAGTTGGGAAAGACAAGTTCCGTTTTTCATGAATACGCTTTTCTATAATTTATAAGCAAAATCAATAATGTAAGGATGGAATGCATGGATACACAATATTTTAAATGGTATAGTCCAAATTTAAATCGCGATATGGAACTTAAAGTATATGGCTGGGCAGGTAGACCTATGCTGTTCATTCCATGCCAAGATGGTAGATTTTTTGACTTTGAAAATTTCCATATGGCTGATGTTTGGGCAAGATGGATTAATGAAGGACAGGTAATGGCTTTTTCTATTGATACAATGGATAAAGAAACATGGTCAAATAAAAATGGTGACCCTCGTTGGAGAGCTGAGCGCCATGAACAATGGATGCGCTATATCACTGATGAAGTAGTGCCATTCATGCGCGATATGGTAAATAGACATAACAACTGGACGGGTTATCCAGGCATAATGGTATTTGGTTGCAGTTTGGGAGCAACTCATGCCGCTAATTTGTTTTATCGCAGACCGGATTTATTCGATAGACTCTTAGCTTTAAGCGGTATTTACACAGCAGATTACGGCTTTGATGGCTATATGGATGATATCGTTTACAATAACTCCCCTGTGCATTATTTAGCAAATATGCCAAAAGACCATCCTTATATCAATTTGTATAATTTGAAAAAATCCGTTATCTGTGTAGGGTTAGGCCCTTGGGAAGTGCCAGACTCTACAAGACAGTTGCATGATATTTTACGCGACAAAGGCATCAATACTTGGGTAGATTATTGGGGCTTTGATTGCAGCCACGATTGGTATTGGTGGTATCGTCAAGTAGAATATTTTGCGCCGTACTTATTGGGTTAAAGGTTTTATACAAATTAAAAAAGGGGATATTTATGACAAATTTTATTTTTATTTCACCGAACTTTCCTGAAAACTATTGGCATTTCTGCCGTGAATTGAAAAACAACGGCATCAATGTTTTAGGTATCGGTGATGCACCTTATGACCAGTTGACGCAAGAATTAAAAGATAGTTTAAATGTGTATTACAAAGTAAATAGTTTGGAAAACTATGACGAAGTTTATAAAGCTGTAGAATATTTTAGAGATAATTTTGGTAAAATTGATTGGTT
Source organism: Megamonas hypermegale (assembly GCF_900187035.1). Classification (NCBI taxonomy): domain Bacteria; kingdom Bacillati; phylum Bacillota; class Negativicutes; order Selenomonadales; family Selenomonadaceae; genus Megamonas; species Megamonas hypermegale. The sequence goes on along the minus strand of NZ_LT906446.1, from coordinate 1,221,741 downwards.
AGAGTCCAATAATGAATACTGGCTTGAACGTGATGCGCGTTTGCGTACAGATTTTAATATCAATAGCGGTTTTAAAAATGAAGATATACCACGCATTAAATATAAATCCAATATGAAGGCATATTATGCAAAAGCTGGTATTCCTACAGCTAAATATCATCTTGTAAATGATTGGGATAGCTGTATGGCATTTATTCGCGAAGTGGGATACCCTGTAATCGTAAAACCAGATAATGGTGTGGGTGCAAGTTCCACTTATAAACTCAATAGCGAAGACGAAGTTGGTTATTTCTTTGCTACTAAAAATCCAAGTATACAGTATATTATGGAACAGTACATATATGCTGAAGTAAATTCGTATGATGCTATCATTGATTCCCATGGCAATCCTATATTTGAAATTGGTAATGTAACACCAATGTCTATTATGGATATTGTAAATAATAATGATAACAGTATTTTTTACATTTTAAATAAATTACCAGATGATACACGCAATATGGGTAGAGCTACAGTAAAAAGCTTCGGAGTAAGAAGTCGTTTCGTTCATTTTGAATTTTTCCGTCTTTTAAAGGATTATCCAGGACTTGGCAATAAAGGTCAACTTATCGGTCTTGAAGTAAATATGCGTCCATGCGGTGGCATCAGCCCAGACATGATGAACTTCTCCCAAAGCACTGACGTATATAAAATTTGGGCAGATATGATAACTTATGATTCTTCACTTAAAGGTATTGGTGAAACAGCATATTGTGCATTTGCTGGTCGCCGTGATGGCAAAAACTTCATATTGAGCAATGAACGTATAATGGAAAAATACGGTGCTAATATGAAAATGGCTGGCAGAGTAGCTGATGTTTTATCTGGAGCAATGGGCAATCAGATGTTTATTGCTACATTCCCAACAAAAGAACAGATGGATAATTTCTATAATGATGTACTTGCTTGCTGGTAAAAGGTGAGAAAAGAGCTGATGTATTCAGCTCTTTTTTTGCTCTTTTGAAAATCAAAATGAATATAGATTTCTTTATAAAAATTTTAAATTTTATTAATTGATAATAATAATCAGTATTGACAAATAAAATTTTTAATGATAATATATACACAACAAATTGATAAACGTTATCAATTAAAAATATTTTTTATTATGGAGGATTTAAATATGTCATTAATCAATAAAGAAATTGCAGATTTCAAGGTTCAATCTTTTATAAATGGTGAGTTTCGCCAGGTTACAAAAGCCGATGTATTAGGCAAATGGTCAGTATTCTTCTTCTATCCAGCTGATTTTACTTTTGTTTGCCCGACAGAACTTGAAGATTTAGCTAATAAATACGAAGAGTTCAAAAATATAAATTGCGAAATTTACAGTGTATCATGCGATACGCATTTTGTGCATAAAGCATGGCATGATGCTTCTGAAAGAATTAAAAAAATCCAGTATCCTATGTTAGCAGACCCGACTGGAGCTTTAGCACGTGATTTTGATGTGATGATTGAAGCTGACGGCATGGCAGAAAGAGGAACTTTTGTAGTAAATCCAGAAGGCAAAATCGTGGCGTATGAAGTTAATGCGGGTAATGTTGGCAGAAATGCTGATGAACTCTTGCGCAAGGTACAGGCTTTACAATTTGTAGCAGCTCATGGTGATGAAGTATGTCCTGCAAAATGGCAACCAGGTGCTGAAACTTTAAAACCTAGCCTTGAGTTGGTTGGTCTTCTCTAAGAGATAGAGGTATCATCATGAATAATATGTATGATGCTGTGATTATTGGCGGAGGCCCTGCGGGGCTTTCGGCTGCTATATATTTAGCTAGAGCAAAGTATAAAGTGCTCGTGTTAGAAAAAGAGAAAATCGGCGGACAGATTACGATAACGGCAGAAGTCGTGAATTATCCTGGCCTATCTGTAACTGATGGCAAGAAGATGACGAAGGAGATGCAACTTCAAGCGGAGTCTTTCGGTGCTGAATTTGCAATTGCTGAAGTACTGGATATGAAGTTAGATGAAGATATCAAGACTTTGTATACGACAAAAGGCGAGTATAAAGCTTTAGGTATTGTGATAGCGACAGGTGCTAATCCGCGTAAACTCGGTTTTTACGGTGAAAAAGAATTTCAAGGTCGTGGCGTGGCGTACTGTGCTACTTGCGACGGGGAATTTTTCACTGATATGGACGTCTTTGTAATCGGTGGTGGCTTTGCTGCTGTAGAAGAGAGTATTTTTTTGACCAAGTACGCGCGTCAAGTAAAAATGATTGTGCGTGAGAGTGATTTTTCTTGTGCAAGGACAATTGCTGACGAGATAAAACGCTATCCGAAAATTTCTGTTGAGTTTAATACAGAGATAGTGAAGGCTGGCGGAGAGCAAATGCTTTCGTTTGCTGAATTTAAAAACAATAAAACAGGTAAAAGTTGGCGCTATGATGCCAAGGCAAATGAAAGTTTCGGCATTTTCGTATTCGCTGGCTATGTGCCTAATACGGCATGGTTTAAGGACAAAATTCACCTTGATGAACACGGTTATGTAATCACAGATGTGAATAGAAAGACAAATGTAGATGGCGTCTATGCTGCTGGCGACTTATGTGTTAAGAATTTGCGCCAAGTAGTAACGGCTGTATCAGATGGAGCAGTGGCGGCAACCTCTTTGGAAAAGCATATTTCATATATACACGATAAACTTAATATGCCAGAATTTGAGCGCCCTGCTGTTGATAAAAATAGATTGCAAAAACGTAAAGAAGCTATATCATCGCAGGAAAATGCAGATACTACAAGCTTTATTTCTGCTCAGATAAAAGAGCAATTGCGCGGTGTATTTGCGAAATTCATCAGTCCTGTAAAAGTCAAGGTATGGTTTGATGAAAGCAGATTAGCAGCAGAATTGCGAAATTTTGCTGGTGAATTGCAGGGAATTTCCGATAAACTCTCTCTCGTAGAAGAAAAGATAAATGAAGTAGATGGCAAGGTAAAAACAGCGTGTCTTGAAATACTGCGTGATGATGGCAGTTCCAGTAATATATTTTTCCATGCCGTGCCAGGTGGTCATGAATTCAATTCATTTGTAATCGCTCTGTACAATGTAGCGGGACCAGGGCAAGAAATAGATGAAGTCGTTAAAAATCAGATTAAAGCTATTGATAAGCCGATTGATATAAAAGTAGCTATGTCATTATCCTGTACTATGTGTCCAGAAGTAGTCATGGGTACGCAAAAAATTGCTGCTGAAAACAATTTAGTAACGGCACACGTTTTCGATATCCAACATTTTCCAAAGTTAAAGCAAAAATACAATATAATGAGTGTGCCATGTATGATTATTAACGATAAAGATGTGTATTTTGGCAAGAAAAATATAGCTGAAATTGTACCATTATTAAAATAAATTCTTAAATAAAAAGGCGGAAAGATTATTTCTTTCCGTCTTTTTTAATCTGTTAATCAGTGATTATTTCGTGTATTAATGTTGGCTTTGTCGCAGTATCTTCGATGAAGATATTGTCATACAGTTTTTGTTTTACTTCCGTGATGTTTTCTTTATTGCTGTAAATGGTCAAAAGACTTTCGCCTTTTTCTACTTTATCGCCTATTTTTTTGTGCAAGACGATGCCGACTGCAAGGTCGATTTTATCATCTTTAGTAGCGCGTCCTGCACCGAGGAGCATAGAGGCAATGCCGATTTCATTAGCTATCATGCGAGATACATAGCCTGATTTTAAGGCAGGCAATTCAATTTTATACTTAGCTTGAGGCAATTTAGAAGTGTCTTCAATGATGGAAGTGTCGCCACCTTGGTTTTGAATAAATTCCTTAAACTTAGCGATTGCCTTTCCGTTATTAATAGAATCTAAAAGCATCTGTTTTGCTTCGTCAGTGTTTTTTGCTTTGCCTGCTAAAATCACCATTTGGCTACCCAAAGTCAATACGAGTTTAGTTAAATCTTTTGGGCCTTTGCCTTTAAGTGTATCTATTGCCTCTTTTACTTCGAGGGCATTGCCGATGGCAAAGCCTAAAGGCTGGGACATATCGGAGATTATGGCAACTGTCTTGCGTCCTACATTATTGCCGATACGCACCATGGCATGGGCGAGTTCTTCGGCGTCTTTTTCTGTTTTCATGAAAGCGCCATAGCCTGTTTTTACGTCTAGTACAATAGCATCAGCACCAGCGGCGATTTTTTTGCTCATTATGGAGCTAGCAATAAGGGGAATAGAATTGACTGTGCCTGTAACATCGCGCAAGGCATATAATTTTTTGTCGGCAGGTGTCAAATTGCCACTAGGACTCATGACAGCAACTTTATCCTTATTTACAAGGTCGATGAATTGCTCTTTTGTCAGCTCTACATGAAAGCCCTTTATCGACTCTAATTTATCAATAGTACCGCCTGTATGACCGAGTCCACGACCAGACATTTTAGCGACAGGAACACCGAGTGAAGCGACGAGCGGGGCAAGTACGAGCGTCGTTGTGTCGCCGACTCCGCCTGTAGAGTGTTTATCGACTTTTATGCCCTGTATGGAAGATAAATCAATCGTATCGCCAGAATTTACCATAGCCAATGTTAAATCAGCGCGTTCGCGTTCGTCCATGTCTTGAAAGTAAATTGCCATGGCGAGTGCGCTCGCTTGGTAATCGGGGATAGTGCCTTTTGTGTAGCCTTCAATGAAGAAATTGATTTCCTGCGTAGATAATGCTTTGCCATCACGTTTTTTTTCAATAATATCCACCATTCGCATAGTGTATCACCAACTTTTAAATTAATTTATCTAGGAAGGATTGACCGTATTTAGGCATTTTTACAGCGAAGTTTTCAGCAATCGTTGCGCCTACATCAGAGAATGTTTTGCGCAAGTCAATTTTGCCATATTGAGTGAATTTTGGTGAGTATATCAAAAGTGGTACGAATTCACGCGTATGGTCAGTGCCTTTATACGTTGGGTCATTGCCGTGGTCAGCCGTTATCATCAGTAAGTCGTCGTCTTTTAATTTAGCGAAGACTTCTGTAAGGCGTGCGTCAAATTCTTCTAGGGCATTGCCGTATCCTATAGCATCGCGACGGTGACCGTATTGGGAGTCGAAATCAACGAGATTAGTGAATGAAAGTCCTGTGAAATCTTCGTCTAATAGGCTGATAAATTTATCTATGCCGTCCATGTTGGAAGTAGTGCGAAGGGCACGCGTTACGCCTTCGCCGTCAAAGATATCGCGGATTTTGCCGATAGCAATGGAGGCAAAGCCCGCATCTTGGAGAGCATTCATGACTGTTTTATCGAATGGTTTTAAAGCGTAATCATGGCGGTTAGGTGTGCGAGTGAAATCTTCTTTGCAAGTGCCGACATATGGGCGGGCTATAATTCTGCCGATTATATATTTACCGTCTTTCGTTATATCGCGGCAGAATTGGCAGATTTTGTACAGTTCTTCAAGTGGGATTACTTGTTCATGTGCTGCAATCTGCATTACAGAATCAGCAGAAGTGTACATTATTAGTTCACCTGTTTTCATTTGGCGTTCGCCGTATTGTTTGATGATTTCTGTACCGCTGGCTGTGCAGTTGCCGAGGATTTTGCGACCAGAGAAGTTTTCTATTTGCTCGATTAAATCTTTAGGAAAGCCGTTTGGAAATACTTGAAATGGCTTGTTGATATGAAGCCCCATTATTTCCCAATGTCCAGTCATGGTGTCTTTACCGCAGGAAGCTTCCTGCATTTTTGTATAATACCCCATAGGTTTATCCACGATAGCGACACCTTCTAATTTGCAGATATCAGAAAGTCCGAGTTTTTCAAGGTTTGGCAGATTAAGTCCGTGTTTTGCTTCAGAGATATGCAAGAGTGTATTTGTTCCAACATCATCGAATTTAGCTGCATCGGGAGCTTCGCCGATGCCTACAGAATCCATTACAATTACGTGTATGCGTTTAAATTTTTGCATGATATCACCAACTTCATTTATTTTTGTAGAGCTTCTTTTGTAAAAGCACCTGGCAGTATTTCTGCAAATGTTTTTACAGTGTATTCAAGGGATTTTTTGCCCAGAATAATCTCAGTATTTTTATCAGCAAATTCAGCTATTACTTGACGGCAAATACCGCAAGGATAGGTATATTCATCATCAGCACCGACAATGGCAATGGCACGAATTTTGCGGTTGCCTTCGGAAATGGCTTTAAAAATTGCTGTTCGTTCAGCGCAATTTGTTGCACCGTAAGAGGCATTTTCAATATTGCAACCGGTGTAAATTTTGCCATTTTCCATAAGTACAGCTGCGCCTACTTTAAATTTAGAATAGGGGGCATAGGCATTTTTGCGCCCTTCATATGCTTTTTCTAATAATAATTTATAGTTTAGCATAATCTCACATCCTTAAATATAGATGAAATTTTTTCGTTTGTACAATTTATTTATAATTTCAGTGCAGTATATCCATTAATTATTATATCAGCAAATAGTGGCATTGGCTTTTAAAATTTGCTATAATATATCGTTAAGTTGATTTGAAGTCAACGAATATAAAAGAAGTAGGTGATTATTATTTTATTTCAGGAATTAAAAATAGAAGATAAAAATATATTAGACCCATATTTCCAACTAAATTACCATGAAAATTCTCATTTAAATTTTACTAATTTATTCATGTGGCGAAAACCATATCATATTGAGTGGTGCATTGAAGAGGATATCTTATTTTTCATAGCAGAATATAATGAAGAAAAATTTGCATTGCAACCACTTTGCACAGAAGATAAATTTTTTATGGCTATAGATAAGATAAGAGCGTATTTTGCTGAGCAGAATTTACCACTCGTATTTTCAGGTTTAGAAGAAATGGCAGTAGAAAAATTAAAGGAATATCCAGCTGGTGAATTTGAATTTGAAGATAATCGCGATGACTATGATTATGTCTATAATTCTGCTGACCTCATAAAATTGGCGGGCAGAAAATTTCATTCTAAGAAAAATCATTTAAATAGTTTTCGTAAAAATTATCCAGAAGCTAAGTATTTACCGATTAATGATGATATAATTACATTATGTAAGATAACAATTAATGGCTGGTACAAAAAGCGTTTAACATTGACACCAGATGACCCATTTATCAAAGTAGAACGCGATGCAATAATCGAAGTGCTCAATAATTTTGACCAGTTAAAACTCAAGGGTGGAGCTATTTTCCTTGTAAATAAGGTAATGGCATTTACTTTTGGCGAAGCTTTAAATACAGATACAGCGGTAATCCATGTGGAAAAAGCAGACCCAGATGTAAATGGTGCATATACAGCTATCAATCAGGCTTTCGTAGAAAATGAATGGGCAGACATGGCTTATATAAACCGTGAAGAAGATATGGGGCTTGAAGGATTGCGCAAAGCAAAAGAGTCATATCGCCCTGTTAAGATGATTAAAAAATTTACTGCTAAATTTAAAGGTTAAACTATAAATACTGTTGGCAAGGTATAAAGATTAAGTTATAATAGAGCTTAGTGTATTTATAGGGAGATTTAGATGAACAAAGTTATTGTTAAAATTAACAGTAAACAAAAAGGCTCAGAAGAAAATGTCGTAAAGATGGAGGCAGTCGCTAACCATCATAAAAAAGGCGATATTTCTTATGTAATATACAAAGAGACAAATTTAGTCGATAAACAAGAGACTTCGACTATGCTGAAAATCGGGAAAGATTTTTTAGCTTTGACGCGTAGTGGTGGAGTAAAGCAACAGCAACTGTTTGCTAAAGGCAAAGTCAGCCATAGCGATTATGAAACACCATACGGCAAATTACACATGATGGTGAAAACTCATCGTTTTGATATAATTTCTGATGTGAAACATCACATCATTAAAATAGATTATGCTTTATATATAAATGACAGTTGGCAGAGTGATAATGAATTAATCATTAAAATTAAGCCTGCTAATTGAAATTAATAGTTTATCATAAATATGGGAGGATTTTGATTGGATACTAAAGATTTGCTTATACAGGCTATTAAAGATGCTGCCCAAAAAGCTATTGCAGAAAAAGCACTTCCTGAAGGTGAATTGCCACAGGTTATTTTAGAAGTGCCACCAAAAAAAGAGTTGGGTGATTTCGCATCTAATATTGCTATGCAATCGGCAAGGGTCTTTCATGCTGCGCCGAGAAAGATTGCTGAGGAAATTGTAAATCGTTTAGAGGCTCCATTTTTAGAAAAAACAGCCATTGCTGGCCCAGGATTTATCAATTTTTATTTAAAATCCGATGTTATATATGCTTCTTTAGCTGATTTGTTAAAACAGGGTACAGAATATGGCAATTTGCCAAAACAAGATAGCCCAAGAATTCAAGTTGAATATGTAAGTGCTAACCCAACAGGCCCACTTCATGTAGGTCATGGTCGTGGTGCAGCTTTCGGTAGTGCTCTTGTAAATCTCATGCGTGCTGCTGGATATAATGTTTCTAGCGAATATTATATCAATGATGCTGGTAATCAGATTAATAACTTAGCAGCTTCTGTTAATGCGCGTTATTTGGAACTTTTAGGTAAAGAAGTTGAATTTCCAGAAAATGGATATCATGGACATGATATCATTGATACAGCACAGCGCATCATCAATAAAGATGGTGATAAATATTTGCATATGAGTGATGAAGAACGCTTGGGTATCTTTAAAGAATTAGCTTTAAAAGAAAAATTAGCAGCTTTAAAAGAAGACTTAGCTAATTTCAACGTACATTTCGATGTATGGTTTAGCGAAAGAACACTTCATCCAGATGCTATCAATGCTGTTTGCCAAAAACTCATGGACAATGGCAATATGTATGAAAAAGATGGAGCAAAATGGCTTAAATCCACTGCTTATGGCGATGATAAAGACCGTGTAGTTATTCGTGATAATGGTGTTCCTACGTATTTAGCAGCGGATATAGCTTACCATAGTAACAAATTTGAACGTAAATTTGATAAACTCATTAATATTTGGGGCGCAGACCATCATGGTTATGTTTGTCGTGTAAAAGCAGCGATGGCAGCTCTTGGCTATAATCCAGATGATTTAGATGTACTTCTTTTACAGATGGTAAGCTTGTATCGCAATGGTGAACTTGTAAAAATGTCTAAACGTACTGGTCAAAGCGTAACACTTGCTGAACTCATTGAAGAAGTTGGCGCAGATGCAGCTCGTTTCTTCTTTATCATGCGTTCACTTGATAGCCAGCTTGATTTTGATTTGGATTTGGCAAAATCACAGTCCAATGAAAATCCTGTTTATTATGTACAATATGCTCATGCACGTATTTGTAGCATTTTCCGTCAAATGAAAGAAGCAGGTATAAAAATCGAAGAAAATCCAGACTTATCACTCTTGACAGATGAAGCAGAAACTGCTTTAATTAAAAAGTTATTGTCTTATCCAGATGAAATTGCATTGGCTGCTAAAAATAAAGCACCGCATCGTATTGCGGCATATGTACATGATTTAGCTTCAATGTTCCATAGTTTTTATAATAAATGTCGTATTTTGGGTGTCGACAATAAATTGGCACAAGCTCGTTTGGCACTCTGCATGGCAACAAAATATGTATTGGCACATGGTCTTACTGTTTTGGGTGTAAGTGCGCCAGAAAAAATGTAATATATTGTTATAGAAACATAAAATTGAGGAGGAGTATTTATGGATTTTCAGCATAGTTCGGAAGTCGATGTAGCTTATTATATTTTGACTTTAGCAAATAAACCTATTTTTTATAAAGACCTTATAATGGAAGTTATCGAAAAGAAATGCAAACCGGTACAGTCTTTATCCGCTGCTATTTCTGAAGTATACACACTTATTAACATGGATAGCCGTTTTCAATATACAGGCGATGGAATGTGGGGTCTTACAGAATGGAATCCGCCAGAAACAAAACGCAGTACAGTTGTTTCTACATCAAGCGGTTCAAGTAAAAGTAAAGCGATTTCCAGCAGACGTCGTACTAAATTATTAGAAGGCATTCAAGAAGACGTTCCAAGAGATTAAGTGCTTAAATTTTAGAGGAGGATTTTTTTAATGGCAAAATATATTTTTGTTACTGGTGGCGTAGTTTCTTCTTTAGGTAAAGGTATCACAGCGGCTTCACTCGGTCGTTTGCTCAAAAGCCGTGGTATTAAAGTAACAATTCAAAAATTTGACCCGTATATCAATATTGACCCAGGTACAATGAGTCCATATCAGCATGGTGAAGTTTTCGTAACAGAAGACGGTGCAGAAACAGACTTAGACCTCGGACATTATGAACGTTTTATCGATATCAATCTTACAAAAAATTCCAATGTAACTACTGGTAAAATTTATTGGTCCGTATTAAATAAAGAACGTCGTGGTGATTACCTTGGTAAAACTGTACAGGTAATTCCACATATCACAAATGAAATCAAACAGCGTGTATATGCTGTAGCAGCACATGATGATGCTGATGTAGTTATCACAGAAATTGGTGGTACAGTAGGCGATATCGAAAGCTTACCATTCTTAGAAGCAATTCGTCAGGTTAAAAAAGAAGTAAGCAAACACGATGTTTTATACATTCATGTAACATTAATTCCATATATTTCCGCAGCTGGTGAACTTAAAACAAAACCTACTCAGCACAGCGTAAAAGAACTTCGTAGTATCGGTATTCAGCCAGACATTCTCGTTTGCCGTACAGAACAAGAACTTTCTAAAGATATGAAAGAAAAATTAGCATTGTTCTGCGACGTAGATGCTGATGCTGTTATTCAGAATATGACAGCTTCTACAATTTATGAAGTACCTTTAATGATGCAAAAAGAAGGTCTTGATAAAATTGTTTTAGAAAAATTAGAAATGGATTATCGCCCAGCTCATATGGAAGAATGGGAACGCATGGTTCATCGCATTAAAAATCCACAATCTAAAGTTAAAATTGCCGTTGTTGGTAAATATGTAGAACTTCCAGATGCTTATATTTCTGTAACAGAAGCACTTCACCATGCAGGTATTGCAAATTCTACAGAAGTAAAAATCAAATGGGTTAACTCCGAAACATTAGAAAATGATGATGTAGACCTTTCTGAAGTATTTGCAGGTTGCAAAGGTATCCTCGTTCCAGGTGGTTTCGGCGACCGCGGTGTTGAAGGTAAAATCTTAGCAATTAAATACGCTCGTGAAAACAACATTCCATTCCTCGGACTTTGCCTCGGTATGCAGTGCGCAGTAATTGAATTTGCTCGTCACGTATGCGGCATGGAAGATGCACATAGTACAGAATTCAGCTCTGACACAACTCATCCAGTAATTGCACTCATGTCTTCTCAGCTTAAAGTTGTAGACAAAGGTGGCACAATGCGCCTTGGTTCATATCCTTGCCAAGTAACTCCAGGCACAAAAACATTTGAAGCATATGGCAGTGAACTCATTCATGAACGTCATCGTCATCGTTTCGAATTCAACAATGATTTCAAACAAGCACTTACAGATGGTGGCATGGTAATTGCTGGTGTTTGCCCAGATAATGGTTTAGTAGAAATCGTAGAAGTGCCAAATCATCCTTGGTTTGTAGCTTCTCAGTTCCATCCAGAACTTAAATCTCGTCCAAACAAACCACAGCCTTTATTCCGTGAATTTGTAAAAGCTGCTTTAAACTTAGGTAAATAATTAAGATTAAAATAAACAATTAGGGACTGTACTTATTTGTGTACAGTCCCATTTTTGACATACGAGTGAGAGGTTTTTATATATGAATATATTTTTTCCCGCATTAGCACAAGAGCCTATATTAAATGATATTTATAAGTATTTTGGGCAAAAAGACGGTCAAAATTATATTTACGGTATATCTGGTTCACAAAAACATGCAATAATAGCTGCATGTTATGATAAATATCCTAAAACAACTATTATTATTACACGAGATAGAGAGAGCATTGATGAATGGACAAGTGATTTGACATCACTTTTAGAAAATGTAGATGTTTTAGAATTGCCAGCACTTGATATGATGAATGTAACAGCAAGTGCTAAAAGTTTAGAACTTAAGGCACGGCGCATGCAAGTTTTGGGAAAATTAACGCGACAAGAAAAAGCTATAATTCTTGTTTCAGCGCAAGCTGCTATGCAAAAAGATATGTCGCGTCAGGATTTTGAAAATTCTAGCATTCAATTAGAAATTACAAAAGAATACAATTATGGCAAACTTTTAGAAGAATTAGTAGTTTTAGGTTATGAACATACAGATAGAGTAGAACAATTAGGTCAATTTAGTGCACGTGGTGGAATAGTGGATATTTATCCTATTAATTTAGAAAGACCACTACGTATAGAGTTTTTTGATAATGAAATAGAATCAATTCGTGAATTTGATATCGATACACAGCGTTCGTTAAAAAATATTGCTAAATGTGATATATTGCCACTTATGCGCACTGATTCATCAGGAACGCCAACATTATTTTTATCATATTTGCGAGAAAATTGTACAGTAATTCTGGATGAACCACTTCATTTAAAAGACACTGTTATGGCCAATATTAAAGAAAATCCAGAAATAAAAAATTCTGTATATGATTGGAATGATATATTAAAAGCATCACAAAAACATAATTTATTATTTATGTCGCTTATGATGCAACGTATTCCAGATACAGAAATGGAAAATCTTGTCAGTGTAGCAGTAAAATCAACAGCGCCATTTCAGCGTCAAATGAATTTATTGTGTGAAGAATTAAAAAATTGGTTGGAACAAAAAAGCAAAATTTTAATTTGCTTAGGTGATAGAGAAAAAATAAAATATTTACAAGATATATTAGAACAGAATAATATACCAGTATCGCATAGTGAAAATCCTACCAAATTATCAGATAAAATGGTAACCTTTATGGTGGGGTCAATTTTAAATGGGTTTGAATTTCCTCAATCACATTTAGTAGTAATTTCAGAAAAAGATATTTTAGGAAGACAAAAGAAAAAATTAAAACCACGCCAATCAAGTAAAAATACAGCTAAGATATCGCATTTTCGAGATATTAATATCGGTGATTATGTAGTGCATGTAAATCACGGTATTGGTAAATATATGGGCGTGGAAACTTTAACAATTAATAATGTTCATCGAGATTATTTGTATATAAAATACAGTGGTACTGATAAATTATTTGTGCCTACAGACCAAGTGCATTTAATACAAAAATACATTGGTGCTGAAGGAGAGGTACCACGCCTTTCTAAGATGAATAGTACTGCTTGGAAAAGAGCAAAGGCAAAAGCTAAAGCTTCAGTAGAAAATATCGCTAAAGATTTAATAGATTTATATGCACAACGAAAAAGTGGAAAAGGTTTTGCTTTTGCGGCTGATACACCATGGCAGAAAGAGTTTGAAGATGCTTTTCCATATGAAGAAACGCCAGACCAACTTAGAGCTATCCGCGAAATCAAAGAGGATATGGAAAAACCTGTTCCGATGGATAGATTACTTTGTGGTGATGTAGGTTTTGGAAAAACTGAAGTAGCTATTCGTGCGGCATTTAAAGCGGTGATGAGTGGAAAACAAGTTGCTGTACTCGTGCCGACGACTGTTTTAGTTCAACAGCATTATAAAACTTTTACTAACCGTTTTAAGGGCTTTGGGCCTAATGTTGGCATAATTTGTCGTTTTAATAGTCCGAAAGAACAGAAAAAAACATTAGAAGATTTGGCTATGGGTCAAATTGATGTACTAATCGGGACGCATGCTATTTTAAATGAGAAAAAAGTTAAATTTAAGGATTTAGGTCTTTTAATTGTCGATGAAGAACAACGCTTTGGCGTAAAACAGAAAGAAAAGATTAAACGCATTAGTAAAAATATTGATGTATTGTCTTTAAGTGCTACCCCAATTCCACGTACATTACATATGTCTTTAGTTGGGGCGCGTGATATGAGTATTATTGAAACACCACCACAAGAGCGTTTTCCTGTGCAGACTTATGTAATAGAAAATAATGATATGATTATTCGTGATGCTATAAAACGTGAAGTTCGCCGTGGAGGACAGGTATATTTTATTTATAATCGCATAGAAACTATTGAAAAAATGTATTTGCATTTATCTTCGATGTTGCCAGATGTAAAAATTGGTGTGGCACATGGTCAAATGAGTGAAGAAGAATTGGAACGTGCTATGCTTAATTTCTATGAAGGTAAATATGATGTGCTTGTTGCTACTAGTATTATTGAAAATGGTTTAGATGTGCCAAATGCCAATACTATCATCATTTACAATGCGGATAATTTTGGTTTGTCGCAATTATATCAGATGCGTGGTAGAGTAGGTCGTTCAAAACAAATGGCATTTGCCTATTTCATTTATCAAAAAGATAAAATTTTGTCAGAAACAGCTGAAAAGAGATTGCAGGCAATTAAAGAATTTGCTGAACTCGGTTCAGGTTTTAAAATTGCTATGCGCGATTTAGAAATTCGTGGAGCAGGCGATTTATTAGGGGCGCAACAACACGGACATATATCCAGTGTCGGTTTTGAAATGTATTGTCGTTTATTAGAAGAAGCTATAGAAACGATAAAAACAGGTAAACCACCAAAAGAAAAAGTTGAACCAGTTATAGAGCTTAAAATAGATGCATATCTTGATGGCGGTTATATAAGTGATGCTATGAATAAAATAGAAATATATCAGCGTATTGCTGCTATTAGAAATGAAGAACATGCTGTTCATTTAGAGGAAGAACTTATCGACCGTTTTGGTGAAATGACAGAACCTGTTAAAAAGTTGATGCAAATAGCGCGTATAAAAAATTATGCACGTGATTTAGGTATAAAATCTATCGCTGAAAAAACGGCATTTGTAGAATTTACAATGATTGATGCACCGAATATAAATCCACAAAATATAATTGAATTAAAAAACCATTTTGGCAGTTTAATGCGAATGTTGCCAGAACAAAATATCATACAGATAAAGATTACAAAGCTTAATAAAAATAAATTATTGCATGTAGTTACAAAAGCTTTAAAAATACTTGTAGGAAAGACTGATGACGAGGTAAACAAAACTAAAGGAGGAAAATAATAGATGAAAAAATATGAAGCAATTTATCAAGATTTATTGAATATGATTGAATCACATAAGATAAAAGCAGGTGAATTATTGCCGAGTGAATTTCATCTAAGAGATTATTATAAAGCTTCAAGAGATACAGTTAGAAAAGCTTTAATGATGTTATCGCAAAATGGGTATATTCAAAAATCACAGGGCAAAGGCTCTATTGTACTTGATATAACTCGTTTTAATTTTCCAGTATCAGGACTTATAAGTTTTAAAGAATTAGCTTCGACGATATCGGGCAAAGTAGAAACAATTGTGAATTGTTGTGAATGTATTGAACCTGACGAAGAGATAAAAAAATTATTGATGTTAAAAAATGATACGAAAGTTTGGTATATTGAACGTATTCGTCGTATAAATGGCGAAGCAGTTATTTTTGATACAGATATCTTAAATGCTGATATAGTACCATATATTAATGAACAAATAGCACAAAATTCTTTATATGATTATTTAGAACATGAATTAGAGCTTAAAATTGGTTATGCAAAAAAAGAAATAACGTGTCGACCAGTTACTTCAAAAGACCAAAAATTAATGGATTTAAAAAATTATGATATGATAGTGAATATAGCATCATTCGTATTTCTAGAAGATACGACATTGTTTCAGTATACGATTTCACGCCATAGACCGGATAAATTTCGCTTTAATGATTTTGCCCGTCGTACACATAATTGATTTTATTGATAATAAAAAAGACTGTACTTTTGAACTGCACCCCAAAAGTTGGACAAAAAAAACAACTTTTGGAGGTGCAGTTTTTTTATGACTAAATACTCAAATGAATTTAAAGTTAAAGCAATTAAAATGGTTTTAAAAGGAGATTCTATTTATCATGTAGCTAAAATTCTAAACATGCCAAACACAGCTTCTCTTTGCAGATGGATATTTCATTATGAAAATGGTGGCATCTCACAACTTCTTCATAAAAATCGTAAATATACTCCTATCTTTAAGCAAAAAGTTATTGAATATAAATGGCTACATCATTTATCATTAAATCAAACAGCAGCCAAATTTTCCATTCCTAATACTGGTACAATTTCTACATGGGAAAAGTTGTATAGTTCTTATGGATTTTCTGGTTTGCTTGCTAAGAAACGAGGTAGACCATCTATGAAAAAATCTAAATCTAAAAATAAGGTTAACAAACCTAAAAAAGAACTTTCTTATGTTGAACAATTAAAACAAGAAGTTTATCAATTAAGGATGGAAAATGACTTATTAAAAAAGTGGCATGCCTTAATGAAGCAATGGGAAAAGGAAGGAAGACATTAGTTTTAGTAATTGCTAAATTAAGGAAAAAATATACTCTAAAAGCCCTATTAAACTATACAAAATTAGCTAAAAGCACATATTATGATGCATTAAAAAAATTATCAAAAGAAGACAAATATAAAGGATTAAAAACATTAATTCATAATATTTGTAATAAAAATCATGGAAGATATGGATATAGAAGAGTAACTATGCAGTTGCATAAACAAGGAATAAAAGTCAATCATAAAGTATTTATGAGATTGATGAAAGAAGAAAATTTAACATGCAAGATAAGAGCAAAGAAATATAAATCGTATAGAGGGCAAGAAGGGAAAATAGCTAAAAATATATTAAATAGAAATTTCAAAGCATCAAAACCAAACGAAAAATGGGCAACAGATGTAACAGAATTTGCATTATGTAATGAAAAAATATATTTATCACCAATAATAGATTTATATAACGGAGAAATAATAAGTTATAAAATATCGAAAAGACCAATACTAAAGCAAGTATTAGATATGGTAAAAGATGCAACAAGAAAGATAAAAGAAACAAAAGGAATAATTCTACATTCAGACCAAGGATGGCAGTATCAGAATAGAAGATATCAGGAGTTATTAAAAGAAAAAGGCATTATCCAAAGCATGAGCCGAAAAGGAAATTGCTTAGATAATGCCGTAATAGAAAATTTCTTTGGTTTGCTAAAAAGCGAATTATTCTATTTAAAAAAATTTAAATCCGTTGAAGATTTTATAAAAGAGTTAAAATCTTATATAAAATATTATAATACAAAACGGATAAAGATAAAACTAAAAGGACTTAGTCCCGTAGAATACAGAACTAAGTCTCAATTAGTAGCTTAATTAATATGTCCAATATTTTGGGTGCATATCACTTTTTGTACAGCCTTTTTTGTTTGCTTATTTTATCCATTTACCGCATGGTGCGTTTGTGATGATATTATTGTTATCTACGACGAGTTGACCGCGTAAAAATGTCTTTATTGGCCAACCTTGAATTTCTCTGCCAGCAAAAGCGGTAAGTGGTTGTTTACTGTGCAGTTTATTGTTTTCAATGGTATCGATTTTTTGCATATCGACTACTACCATATCAGCGTCTTTGCCAACAGTAAGACTGCCTTTATCTTTTAATTTATAGATAGTAGCAGCATTTTTAGCTAAGACTTTGGCGATGAATGGCAATGTTATTTTGCCACGATTAACTTCGTTTAACATTAGTGGCAACATGGTTTCTACACCACACATGCCGGCAGGGATGGAAAAGAGAGGCCCTTGTTTTTCTGAAATCAAATGAGGTGCATGGTCAGAAGCCATGAAGTCAACTGTTCCATCGAATAAACCTTGCCACAATGCCAAGCGGTCTTCTTCGTGTTTTATTACAGGGTAAACTTTCATTATTGGACCGACTGTATCATAATCTTTGCTGGATAAGAATAGATATTGCGGGCAAGTTTCGGCCGTTATATGCACTCCTTCAGCTTTTGCCTTGCGGATTATATCAACGCCCATTTTTGAAGTTAAGTGCAAGATGTGCAGATGAGCACCAGTTGCTTTAGCAAGTAATGCCGCTGTTTGAATAGTCAATGCTTCAGCCAGTGCAGGGCGAGAGTCTACGAGTGCTTCATAATCTGTTCTGCCGGATTGTTTTAATTTATCTGTAAGTGTTTGGATTAATTCGTTGTTTTCGGCATGAATGGCAATTATCTTACCTGTTTTAGCCATTTCGGAAAAGAGCTCATAAACTTCGCCATCACCAGGTGGTAATACCACATCTGTATCTTTAGGGTCATAATTGTAAATCAATGCTTTTGTCTTAGCATTGATGGCATATCCCCAGAAAAATTTGACAGCACTTACACCAGAGGAGCAAAGAGCAGGCAATTCATCTAAATTTAATTTGCCTAAAGCTAAGCCCCAAATGCCGTAATCAGCATACGCTTTTTTGCTGAAATAATCAGCTTTCCACTGTAAATCTTTTGCAGATAATACAGATGGATTTGTATTTGGCATATCAAATACAGTCGTCACGCCACCAGCTATGGCTGCTTGTGTGCCAGTTATGAAATCTTCTTTTTGCGTCACTCCAGGGTCGCGAAAATGGCAATGCGTATCAATACAGCCTGGCAAAATATATTTGCCATTGACGTCAAAAATCTGTCTAGCTTCTTTATCATCAGTTGATATTTCAGCTATTTTTTCATCTTTTACGTAGATATTGCTGCGAAAAACTTCTGTATCGGTTACGACAAAGCCATTTTTTAAAGCTAAATCATACATAAATACATTCTCCTTATTGTGTAGATTATTATTAATGATATTGAAAATTTTATTTTGATTTTGTATTTTATCTTATTATGCCAAATAAAATTCATTTTGGCTATAAAAAAAGGAATACCCTCATCGAGTATTCCTTTTTGTAATTTATTACTGTGCTTTTGTTTTGATTTCTTCAAGTAAATTGTTTATGAATGTATCTGTATCCATTGTAACAGTTTCTTTTTCACGACGTTTGCGAACAGAAATGTTTTTGTTTTCTAATTCGTTTTCGCCGACAATTATGCTGTAAGGAACTTTTTTAACTTGAGCTTCACGGATTTTATAACCGATTTTTTCATTTCTATCATCAACTTCTACGCGGATGCCGAGGTCAAACATTTTGCGTTTGATTTCATAAGCATAATCTGTATATTTGTCGCTGATAGGTAAGATTTTAACCTGTACAGGAGCAAGCCAAGCAGGAAATGCACCAGCATAGTTTTCAATCAAGATACCGATAAAGCGTTCGATACTTCCGTATACAACGCGGTGAATCATTACAGGACGATGTTTTTGACCATCTTCACCGATGTATGTGAGGTCGAATTTTTCAGGCATGAGCATATCAAGCTGAATTGTACCGCATTGCCAAGTACGACCGATGGAGTCAGTTAAATGGAAGTCGATTTTTGGACCGTAGAAAGCGCCATCGCCTTCGTTGATAACGTATTTTAAGCCACGATGTTCAAGTGCGTTTTTAAGTGCATTTGTAGCGAGTTCCCAAACTTCATCAGAACCCATGGAATCATCTGGGCGTGTGCTGAGTTCAGCATGGTAAGTCAAACCGAATGTGCTGTAAACTTGGTCGAATAAGTCGATAGTTTTTTGAATTTCGCCTTCAATCTGGGAAGGAAGCATGAAGATATGAGCATCATCTTGAGTGAAGTTACGAACACGCATTAAGCCGTGTAAAGCACCGGATAATTCATGACGATGAACAAGACCGAGTTCGCCAAGACGAAGTGGTAAATCACGATAGCTGTGTTGCTGAGTGAGGTAAACGAGCATACCGCCTGGGCAGTTCATAGGTTTGATAGCGTAATCTTCACCATCGATTTTAGTGAAGTACATATTTTCTTTGTAGTGGTCCCAGTGACCAGAAGTTTCCCAAAGTTTGCGGTTCAAAATCATTGGAGTTTTAATTTCCTGATAACCGAATTTGCGATGAACTTCACGCCAATAGTTGATGAGTTCGTTTCTGATTACCATTCCGTTTGGATGGAAGAATGGGAAGCCAGGGCCTTCTTCATGTAAGCTGAATAAATCGAGTTCTTTACCAAGTTTACGGTGGTCACGTTTTGCAGCTTCTTCGAGCATTTTTAAATATGCGTCTAAATCTGCTTGTTTTTCAAATGCTGTACCGTAAATACGTTGGAGCATTTTATTTTTTTCATTGCCGCGCCAATAAGCACCAGCTACGGACTGTAATTTTAAAGCTTTTACTTTACCAGTAGAAACAACGTGTGGGCCAGCACAGAGGTCTGTGAAATCGCCTTGTGTGTACATTGTAATCATAGCGTCTTCTGGTAAATCGTTGATTAATTCAACTTTATAGATTTCACCTTGAGCGTTAAAGAAATCGAGTGCTTCTTGGCGAGTTACTTCTTTGCGCACGATTGGAAGATTTTCTTTAACGATTTTTTTCATTTCTTTTTCGATTTTAAGTAAATCTTCATTGTTAAGCTGATGGTCCATATCGAAATCATAGTAAAAACCATTATCGATAGCAGGGCCAATTGCTAATTTTACATTTTTATCGCCATAAAGACGTTTTACAGCTTGTGCCATGATATGAGCAGCACTATGGCGGAGTGCCCAGCGGCCGTCAGCGTCTTCAAAAGTCAAGATATCGATTTGATGGTCGCCATCGATAACAGTAGTTAAATCTCTAGTTTCACCATCAATTTTGCAAGCAAGAGCTTTTTTAGCTAAAGAATTGCTGAGATTTTTTACAAAATCAAGAACAGTAGTACCTTCTGCAACTTCGCGAACGGCACCGTCTTTTAATGTAATTTTTGCCATTATAAAATAACCTCCTAAAAATAAAAAAAGCCCCATCCCTAAAGGGACGAGACTGTTACTTCGCGGTTCCACCCTGTTTGTTATATAATATAACCAACTCGAAATGATAACGGATACTCTCCGGCAAAACTTACTATTATTTCAGCTTTGCAGTTTGAAAGTGGTAATTATAAAAGATAATTTAAGAAGCTCACAGCAAATGCTTCTCTCTCTGAAAACATGGCTTTTATAATCATGTCTTTCGCATTACTTTTTATTTATTGAACGTATCCTCATTATAATCAACAGAGTTAGTCATGTCAAGGAATTTTATCTATAATAATAGTAAATAATTGTGGTAGGAAGTGAATTATAAATGAATGAAAAACGAGCAAAACTTTTAACTATAAAAGATGATTTAAATATATTAGTGGACTTTTTAGCGAAGCGAGATATAGAAAGTTTGACTTCAAATGCTTTAGAAGAAAAATATAAGATTTCGCAAGTGGATTTATTGATTTTATTTGGCGGTTGCATACCAGAAGGCATTGAAGTTTTTCATGCGGCATATGAAAATAATTTTGCTAAAAATTATATGATTGTTGGCGGCGCAGGGCATACAACGGATATTTTGCGCAGTAAAATGCAATTGGTTTTACATGATTTTGATGTAGCGGATAAGAGCGAAGCGGAAATCATGATGATGTATTTAAAGCAAAAATACGATATGCAAGATGTGATTTTAGAAACGAAGTCGACTAATTGTGGCAATAATGTAATAAATGCACTTGATTTAGTGAAACAAATGCAGTTAAACGTTAAATCAATTGTATTTATACAAGATACTACGATGCAACACCGCATGGAAGCAGGTTTTAGAAAATATTTAAAAGATGATGTTAAATTGATTAATTTTGCGGGATATAAAGTGTATTTTACAATAAAAGATGACAAGCTCATGATTGAAGATAATGATTTATGGGGTATGTGGGATAAATATAAATACATGGAGCTATTATTAGGGGAGATACCGCGTTTAAGAGATGATATCAATGGATATGGGCCAAATGGAAAAAATTTTATAGCGCATGTAGATATACCGCTGAGAGTGGAACAGGCTTTTTTGAATTTAAAGCAACAGTTAAATGTGCAGATTAGAAAAGCAAATGAATTATTTGCCACTAAATAATTGAATATAACTAAAAAAGATAGTAACTATTTGATTGATAGCTACTATCTTTTAATTTTTTATTCGAGAATTTCGGTCAAAGCGTCGACTAATTCGTCATTTTCTTCGCGTGTTCTAACTGCAAAGCGAACGTAATTTTCATCAAGTCCAGGATAATTAGCACAGTTGCGAATTATGATATTGTATTTTAAGAGTTTTTCACGCAATTGAGTTGCTGTGAGCCCTGTTTTAGAGATATTGACGAGAATGAAATTTACAGTAGGTTCATAGACCTTTAATTTATCTAAAGTGGAAAGTTCCTCATAGAGATAATTTATTTCTGTGCGCGTATAAGTGCGACTGCGTCTTTGATATTTTTTATCATCGAGTGCAGCCATTCCTGCCGCTTGAGCAAGTGAATTTACATTCCAAATATCTTTAGCAGCGTAAAGTGGGTCTAAAACTTCGTGGTCAGTAGCGGCAAAGCCGAGGCGAAGTCCAGGAATGGCATAGAATTTTGTTAATGAATGAAGCACGAGCAAATTGTGATACTTTTCAACGAGTGGAAGTACAGAAAATGCTTCACTTGTCTTTATAAAATCCATGAAGGATTCATCGACAACGACAAAACAGCCATTGTTTTCAGCATGTTCGATTAAAAGCTCCATATCTTCTAGCATGTACAAAGTGCCAGTAGGATTGTTAGGATTGCCGATGAACAATAAATCATTGCCTTTGATATTGACGATTATATCGCGCATTGGTGAATTGAAATCGAGTTTTTCATCGAGCATAGCGTAGTGGATATCAGCACCGGCTGAACGAGCAGCGCGTTCATATTCACTAAAACCTGGTGATACAATCAATGCATTTTTAGGTTTTAAGATATGGCAAAGTGTGTAGATAATTTCTACAGCACCATTGCCGACGATGATTTTATCGCTAGCGATATTGTAGGTTTCGCCGATTTTTTTGCGTAAATCTTCAGCGTTAGGCTGGGGATAATGAATGATATTGTCTAAATCTGCTAAAATAGCATTTTTTATATTGCTAGATAGACCGTAAGGATTGATATTAGCGGAAAAATCCATTATTTCGTTTAAATTATTTTCGCGAATGACAGATTTTATATCACCGCCGTGTTCAAATTTTTGCATTAGTTATTCACCTTTTCTATAAAAATTCCGCCTGAAATCATATTTACTAAGTTTAAATAGTTTAAATTAAAGCAATCACTTAAAATTTTCTGGCGACATTCTTCTACTAATTCAGCATCTGTATCTTGGTTGAATAATACGCCGATAACTGTACCGCTATGAGCTACATTCACGCCGACTGCATCGTAATTTTCCGAGATAATCATGATGTCTTCTAATTGTCTTTTATAGAGAATTTTTTGATTGGCATAAGCGCTCATGGCAGCGGCACGCCCGATATATGATGTATTTTTTTCTTTGAAGCCTAAGCGCAATAAATCGAGTGCTTCAATAATTGTTTTTTCATTTTGTTGGTATAATTTTTTTAAACCGCGTCTTCTGTTAAATGAAAGCGTATCTATTTTACCACCGCAATCAAACATCAAGATTTTAAGCTTAGGAGCTAAACCGAAATGTTCTAATATATCGCCGTTTAAATGATTAAAGCGAACGATGCCCTTGCAAAATACGCCATCCGTTGGCTCAATGGATGTAGAAATTTTGGCGATTTCATCTTCTGTCAATTTTTTACCGCAAGAAAGTGCAGTCAATTGGCAGATTGCGGCGATATCGGCACTGCTAGAAGCCATGCCCTTGCCAGCGAGAAGCTGTGTCATCAAGCAAAATTTGTTAAATGATTTTACTTTTAAATAATCAAGTGTTTTAGTGCGTGCTAATTTAGCTTTGTAAGGCAGATAAGAAAAATAACTAGACATGCTAGCTTTAGCATACATATCAATGGGACAGGTAACTAAAAAAGGTACATCATTTATCATGCCTTGAACGAGTTCACCACAGGAACCAGGGATTTTTATACTGAAATTCATTAAATATTTTCTCCTAGATTAACCAATAATAAATTTATCTTCAGGGTAGCGGATTTTTGGTTTCTTTTTGCGGATAACGAGTGCCATGCCGAAAGAAATAATACCGATACGTCCCATGAGCATAACGAAAATAATGACAACACGACTTGAAGGCTTCATTTCATTAACTGTGCCAGTAGGAAGCCCTACAGTCGAGAACATGGATACAGCTTCAAAGAAGATTTTGCCAAGTGGGATATCTTCTGTTAAACATAAAAACATTGTAGTCAAAAAGACGACACTAGCACTGACAAAAAAGATGCTTAAAGCTCTAAATATGACGATTGGCGGAACGGTGCGTTCAAAGATTACAACATCATCACGACCACGGATTAAAGACCAGATAGCGGCGAAGATAACGGCAAGTGTAGTAGTCTTTATGCCGCCGCCAGTGGAAGCAGGTGAACCGCCAATGAACATCAGAAACATGATGAATAATAAAGTCGGTTCTGTCAGTGAATTCATGTCGAGCATGGAAAAACCAGAAGTACGGGACATGGAAGCCAAGAAAACACTAGCCATGACTTTTTCAAAAATATTGAATGGCGCTAAAGTGTTTTCATTATTGTACTCTAAGATAAAGGTAAAAACTGTACCCATTAAAATTAAAATAAAAGTTGTGGCTAAGACAATTTTTGTATTGATGCCGAATTTTTTCCAATAACGTTTTTGAAATATATCCAAAAGAACGGCAAAACCAAGCCCGCCACAGATTACTTCTAATAATAAAACAATATTAAAAATTGGATTTAAAATGTAATTAGAAATATTATTGCCGCCTAAAATATCAAAACCAGCATTACAAAAAGCCGATATAGCATGCCAAAAACCGTAATAAATAGCAGTAAAACCATAGTCAGACCAAAAGACCATAGTTAAAATAATTCCGCCGACAAATTCGAAGAAGAAAGTCATTTTTACGATGACTATTACAAGGCGAACAACTCCAGCTACAGACCAGCGTTGAAGCGATTCTTGAATTAATAATCTGTCGCGAAGTTGAATTCTCCTGCCCATGATTACGGCTAAAATAGTAGTGATTGTCATTATGCCAAGTGCGCCGATTTGCACTAATATAATGACTACAATTTGCCCGAAAGTGGAAAAATTATTGCCCATATCGAAAATGGAAAGCCCCGATACACAGACAGATGAAGCTGACATAAATAGAGCATCAATAAAAGTCAGTGAAGGTATTCCCTCCACAGAGATAGGAAGCATCAATAAAATAGTACCTATCAAGATGATTGTGCCATAACTAAGCAATACAATCTGATAGGGATTTAACTGTCGAAATAATTTCATCATAATAAATCAAACCAAAAAGAAATATTTAGCCTACGCCGATGCGTTCAGAAGGATAACCGATATGTGGTTTTTTCTTATTGCGCATAGCGATAGCCATCAAGAAAGTCAATACACCGACACGACCTATCAACATCAATAAAATTAAGACGAACTTGCCATAAATTGTCATCTCTGGCGTTATTCCCGTAGATAAACCAACCGTTGCGAGCGCAGAGGTTACTTCAAATAAAATGCGAATAAACGAGAAATCTTCTGTTAAACATAAATACATGGTAGCGACGACTACAAAAGAGGCAGCTATATAAAAAATCGTCAAAGATTTTATGATAAGGTCATATTCGATGCGTCTACTAAATAAAAGTACATCATCTTTTCCGCGAATAATGGAATTGACTGTAGAAACGATGATAGCGATAGTTGTCGTTTTGATACCACCACCGGTAGAACCAGGTGAAGCACCAAAGAACATTAAAATAATGATAAAAAATAAACTAGATTCATGTAATGCTCCAGTATCCATCAAGGTATATCCAGCTGTACGGGAAGTTGCAGACAAGAAAAATGCACCTAATGCTTTATGTCCTAAATCCCAATTGCCAATTGTATCAGTATTGCCGTATTCCAAGATGAATAAGACGACTGTACCGATTACGAGTAAAATGACTGTAGCTGTTAAGACGACTTTAGTATGCAACGAAAATTTTTCCCAACTGTGTTTAGTGAGAATTTCTTCTGTAACGTTATAGCCGATACCGCCTATTATGATTAAAAAAGCGATTGTAAGGCAAAATAATGGATTGGTATTATAATGGAAAATATTTGTTCCTCCAAAAATATCAAAACCAGCATTACAAAAAGCGGAAATCGAATGCCAAAAAGCCATATAAATTCCTTTAAGTCCATAATCAGGATATAGGCAAAATGATAATAATATACCACCGATAAATTCAATTGCCAATGTAGTCTTTACGAGCATTTTTATCAATTTAACGATGCCACCTAAGGTTAATTGATTTAAAGACTCTTGTGCTACTAAACGGCTGCGCAACTGAATGCGTCTGCCAATCAATACGGCTAAAACAGTAGTTATGGTCATGACACCAAAACCACCTATTTGAATTAAAATAATTATGATTGTTTGGCCAAAAGTAGAGAAATATGTACCTGTATCTACAACGATAAGGCCTGTAACGCATACAGCAGAAGTAGCGGTAAATAATGCATCTATAAAAGATAAACTACTACCAGTTTGTGAAGAAATAGGAAGCATTAATAGAAAAGCCCCGCATAAAATCAAGCTAGAAAAACTGATTGTTAAAACTTGATAAGGGCTTAAATTTAGTTTCATGATAATAAAGACCTCTAATTGTTATTTGCTAATTTGTTAATTTTAAAATCCAAAAAGCTACAGCACCGATAATACCACCAACAATAGAGCCGTTTAATCTAATCCAAATCATATCTGTTTCAACTTTGTTATAAACGAGTTCATTTAATTGTTTGTCTGAAAGCCCTTCAAGGAATTTACGAGCTAATTCTAAGATAACATCTTCACCTTTTAAGGCTGTGCGATGTAAAACGTCCATGATGAAACGATTGATTTTAGCTTTAAATTCATTGTTGGTATTTAATTTATCAATGCAATTATCAATTTCAGTAGAGAAAATTTCCTCTATAGCGAGATGAAGTTTATTGCTTTCATCGCTATTAGATAAGAGATAATCGCAGAAATTTTTAATGGAATTATAGAGAATTTTTTCTAATGTACCGCTGGTAACAAAATTATCACGCAGATTATTAAGGCTGTTTGTCCATTCTTCATTTTCATGGATTTGATGCAATAAATTATTGTATAAATCAACAAGAGATGAATAGAGTTCACTATCTTTTTGTGAAGCTTCTTCTAAAATTTTAAGTAAACGGCGATGTATTATTTGCGCTAATTCTTCTGGGTCAAGTGTATTAGTAGCTAAAGCGATAGAAAGCATGAAACTACTCACACCGCCTTTTGCGTATTGTCTTTGGTACGCTTCAATAAAGTTTAAAATACGCTTTTCTCCATCTTCATCAGTAAAATAATTGCGCAAGAGAGAAACTCCCTTATCGACAGCCATTTGACTGTTTTGTGTTGTTGTCAATACGTCAATTAATTTAGATGAAAGTTCAGACATGGATTCATTCATGACTGTTGTAGATAATTTAGAGCAGTTATTATGAGCAATGGCTTTTAAATCGAACTTGCGAATTTTTTCAACGATAAATTGCATTATCGTATGCACAAGGTATTTTTTATTTTCAGGTTGTCTAAGCCAGATAAGCCCTTTTGATAATAAATCAGCATTGCAAATGCGTTTGTAAATCTTTTTCTTAGATAAAAATTCTGTCTGCAACATTCTTATACAGGAGTTGATGAATTGCGCTCTGCGTCTTGGCAAAATAGCAGTATGGAATGGAAAGCCTAGAGGTTTTTTAAATAATGCTGTGACAGCAAACCAGTCAGCAATACCACCGACAAGAGCAGCTTCAGCACAAAACAATAAAAATTCTAAGACTAAATTATTAGGAAAGACAATGCGAAGTCCTAAGAATATTAAAAATAAGACAAAGACAATACATAAAACCTTGTCTGCTGTATTAAATTTATTCATATACCACACAGCCTTTCTACTACAAAGGATAATACGTATAATCCCATGCCAGCAATGGCGCCGACGATAGAACCGTTTATCCTAATCATCTGCAAATCATCACCGACGCGTTTTTCTACAAGTTCAACGAATTCGTCTTGTGAATATTTCATGAGTTCGCCTTTGAGATAATCGAGTACCCATTGTGAATTATTTTGAATGAAATCGCTTAATTTTTGCATAAACCATTCATTAAGGCGTTGTTGTTTTGCCTTATCTTGAGCTAAATCATCAATAGCATTATCGATGAAAGTATCGACCTTAGCTAAAAGGTCATTCTTATTTTGTTCGTTTTTACAGAAATTATCGATTAAGACAGTTAAATTATCGGTGAAATCAAATTTCTTGACGAAAAAATAATGTTCTAGTTGTGCAACTTTTAATTTGTAGCCATCTCGTTTACCGAGTAGTTCAATCTTATTAGAAAGCAAAGTCTTTAAGCGAGAGCGTTCAGCACTATCGTAATCAAGTAATTTATCACTGTAATCATTTACCAAATTCATGAGCTTATTAGTTAAGTTATCACTGGATAAGTTAATCATATCGAACATCAATTCACGCATGGATTTATCTTTTGTGTATTCTTTGCGAATGATGTCTACATTGCGTTCAATTAAATCAGTGACAAATTCAGATTTGATTAAATCAGGTGCAACAGTGCGAACTAATTTTATTAAGCTATCAAGCAGTTTATCCCCAGCTGGTGTGTTTAAGAAGTCGCAGAGAAATTGAACGAGAAATCTTGCCATATTGAAATTTTTGCGACGGCTTTTTAATGCTACAGCTAAGGATTTAGCGATTTTAGGTGTATCCAAAGTGCTGATGACTTGTAGTATTAATTCTCTTATAGCAAATTTTAATTTGCCACGACCACCTAATTTATTGGCATATTCTACAACCATAATAGCCATATCGTAATTTTTTAGATTGCTGATGATATATTGAGGATTTAAAAGGTCTTTGCCAATAAAGATAACAATTTCATCCATAATACGTTCGCGATTACGTGGTAGAATTTCTGTGCGATAGGAAATAAATCCTAACGGTTTACGAAATAGTGCTGTAACAGCAAACCAATCGGCTAAACCACCGATTACAGCAGCCAAAAAACCGTGATTTATGAGATTTCCCCAAAAGGAATCGAGTGAATATGTACTGATAAAGCCTATTGCCATCAGACATAAAACCAAAGTGGCTTGCGTTTTTCTTGACATAAAAACCCTCCTTTATAAATAATATAACGTTATTATACCGCAAAAATAGATAGCAGTGTATTTTTATTTAGAAGTGTTTTTATTTTATATTTAAATTTAAAGATATAATAAAATTAAAATATTAATCATAATATTATTATCATATCATAATGGATGATAGATTTTTAGTTAATAAGTTATAGAGTAATTTAAAATTATATGCCTTTTTGGTATAGCATAGAATAAAATATAAGTATTGGATATAATTAATTATTTTATTTATAATAAAAACTGTAAAAACAAATAAATGATGTATTAAAAAATTATAGCATAGACATATATGCTCATAAAGTAAATATCTTTATTTTGTTTATTTACAAGTAAAAATTAAACAAAGAAAATTTTAAATATTGAATAAATAGGGGTGACTGAAATGAAATTAAAAAAAGGTAAAAATTTAGCGAGAGCTTTAGCTTTATGTTTAGCATTAGGTGTAGCCGGTATGGGAACAACGGCAATGGCTGCTACATATGATGCGACAAATGGCCCAGACCCTACGTATCAAGCAGATATGAGCCGTGGCGCAGATAATTTTTATAAAAGTGATAAGGTAAATGTTCAAAAAGTAAGTTATAACAATCAATATGGCATGAAGATTGTAGCTAATTTGATAACACCAAAAGATATGAAAGCTGATGAAAAATATCCAGCTATTGTTGTCGGCGCTCCAATGGGAGCAGTTAAAGAACAAAGTGCTACACTTTACGCTACAAAATTAGCAGAAGATGGATTTGTAACTTTAGCTTTTGACCAGTCCTTCTGGGGCGAAAGCGATGGAACACCTCGCCAATCTGTTGATACTAATGTTTATGATGAAGCATTTAGCGCAGCAGTCGATTATTTAGGAACACGTTCTTTTGTCGATAGAGAAAGAATTGGTGCACTTGGCATTTGTGGCAGTGGTAGCTTCTCCATAAGTGCAGCTAAAATTGACCCAAGAATAAAAGCTATTGCCACTGTAAGTATGTATGATATGGGCACAGCAAATAGATGGGGACTTAAACATTCTCAGACTTTAGAACAGAGAAAAGCTATTTTAGAGCAAGCAGCTCAACAGCGTTATGTGGAATTTGAAGGTGGAAAAACTGAATACACAAGTGGTACAGCTTATGTAATTGATGAAAATTCTCCAGCTGTTGCTAAAGAATTCTTTGATTACTACCGCACACCAAGAGGATATAGCGCAAATACTACAACACAGCCTACACTCACTAGCAATGTTAAATTCATGAATTATTATCCATTCAATGATATTGAAACGATTTCTCCACGTCCAATGCTCTTTATAGCAGGAGACCAAGCTCATTCTCGTGAATTCAGTGAAGAAGCATATAAATTAGCAGCAGAACCAAAAGAGTTATATATTGTACCAAATGCAGGTCATGTTGATTTATATGATAGAACAGATGTAATTCCATTTGATAAACTCGATGCATTTTTTGAAAAAAGTTTAAGTAAATAAGATAATAAAATTGTTTTAGGAAGATTAAAAGGCTCAAAACATAATAGAGTGTTTCGAGCCTTTTGTCTGTGTCTAAAATAATTTATATGCAATGCTCAATTTTAATATAAGAGAAAGGAATTTATTATGCTTATTTTTATATTGACATTAGGTGTATTTAGCATAATCAATACGGAGATGGGAGTTATTGGGATATTACCGCTTATTGCTAGCAATTACGGTGTTAATATCTCCACTGCTGGGCTTTTAGTCAGCTTGTTTGCCCTAGCTGTAGCCGTTTCAGGACCAACACTTCCATTGTTATTATCTCGCTTTAATCGCAAATTTATAATGATTATGGTATTGGCAGTTTTTTGTATTTGCAATGTGATTTCAGCATTTGCAACTGATTTCAACGTAGTTTTAATCACGCGTGTATTGCCAGCATTTTTCCATCCAGTATATGTATCACTTGCTTTTGCAGTGGCTTCTTCTTCTGTTGATAAGAGTGAAATTCCTAAAGCTGTTGCAAAAGTCATGATTGGTGTATCAGCTGGCATGGTGCTCGGTGTGCCGATTGTAAGTTATATTGCTAGCATAACTTCACTTGAAATAGCGATGTTATTTTTTGCTTTAGTAAATGGTATAGCATTAATAGTAACGATTATATTCGTTCCATCAATGCCAGTTAAAAGCCATTTATCATACGGTACTCAGCTTGGCATTTTAAAAGAAAAAAATGTATGGATGGCTATTGTTGCTGTAGTATTTTTAAATGGCGGTATTTTTGGTGTATACAGTTATTTAGCAGATTATTTAGAACGCGTTACGAATTATTCAGCAGAAATCATCAGTATTGCTTTGCTCGTTTATGGTCTTGCCAATATAGTGGGAAATATAATAGCAGGAAAACTTTTGACTGATAGAGCTGTCAGCGTAGTCATGGCTTTCCCATTAGCTTTAATCTGCATATATTGCTTCATGTTCTTTATGGGAGATATGTCTTTATCCATGGCAGTTATAACTTTGCTTTGGGGAATACTCGCAGGCATTGGTGCAAATATCAATCAATATTGGATAACACTTTCCGCACCACATGTGCCAGATTTTGCTAATGCGTTATTTTTAGTTGCGACAAATTTGGGTACATGTATAGGGGCTGCTGTTTGCGGTTACTTTATTGATGGAATAGATATTTCTTATGTAGTGTTTGGCGGTATAATTTTCTTAGGTATCAGTTTCTTATTCATCAATATCGGTGCTAAAAATCAAAGAGAAAATATCAAGGCAATTTTGAGCAAAACTGCATGATGATTTTAAACGATTATTTATAAAAATTTAAAGGAGGGATTGTCATGGATTGGTCAAAGAGTAAATTATCACGGCGTAAATTTATTCGCTTGGCAAGTGGTGCAGTAGTTGGCATTTCTGCTTTTGGCATCATGGGTTGTAGCAAAGGTTCAGTGGAGCAAATGACAAGTTCACAAAATAGTAGTGGAGAAACTTCATCGGATTATACACCTGTTTTTCCTCGCCATGAAGCGTATGGCAAAGGTATTGGCGCTAAACCAGGCAGAGTGGCATGGACGCATGACGCAAATTCAGTCAAATGGGATGGCAGTGGTTATTGGTGGGATTTAAGTCATTTTGATGAACCTGCTATTTTGCAGATGACTCAAAAAGGCATTGCTACACTTGCAGGAGTAACTACAGCTAAAGAAGGTTGGGATATTTTATTTAAGGCACATAATGATTTGTGTGGCAAACAAGGTGGCTATAGTGAAGGTCAAAAAATTGCTATAAAAGCAAATATAAATGGCGCGGCAGAATTTGATGATGATTACAGTGGTCGTTCACATCATAGTTATACAAATCCAGTGGCATTAAAAGCGTTGCTCATATCTTTAGTACAAGATGGCAATGTAAAACCAGAAAATATCACGGTTTTTGATGTTACGCGAATTTTCCCGGATTATATGCAGCAACTTTGTCAAGATGGTGTGACAAAAGG
The DNA here is from genome assembly GCF_900187035.1 of Megamonas hypermegale. Classification (NCBI taxonomy): domain Bacteria; kingdom Bacillati; phylum Bacillota; class Negativicutes; order Selenomonadales; family Selenomonadaceae; genus Megamonas; species Megamonas hypermegale. The sequence continues at coordinate 1,189,122 of NZ_LT906446.1, read as the reverse complement.
TGTGAATTTTGTTTCTCGCATAAATGGTGTAGCTGATATGAATGCACCGATTGTATGGACAACACATGAAAGTGATGTCATAAATTATTTGCCTACATGTGTCACAGAAGCGGATTATTTAATAAATTTAGCCACGTTAAAAGGTCATGATTATGGTATAACACTTTGTGCTAAAAATCATTTTGGTTCATTTATCAATGATTATAGATTGCGAGCACCGCAACAAGCTCAATTACATGGCAATGTGAGCAGACAGAAAATGGGAGATTATTCTGTGCTGACTGATTTGATGGGCAATTATCAATTAGGCGAAAAGACTATGTTATACATGTTTGACGCGCTCATCTGTCCATCAGGAAATACTGTCGATATAACAGCAGAAAATTCAACTTGGAAACAAGCACCGTTTAACAATAGCTTTACAGCAAGTTTATTTTTCTCTCAAGACCCTGTAGCTATAGACTCAGTCGGAGCAGATTTTTTAATGAATGAACCGACAGTCATAAATAACAATAGCGCTTTAAAAAATAATCCTGATGTAGAAAATTATTTGCATGAAGCGGCATTGATTGATAACGCACCATCAGGCACAACGTATTATAATGGCAATGGAACGATTATAAAAAATCTCGGCGTACATGAGCATTGGAACAATCCACAAGAGAAAAAATATTCCCGCAATCTTGGCAAAGCAGAAGGAATTGAATTGGTTTATATTGGTGTATAATATATAAAATATATAGCCTTGCTCATTTATCATTATTGTGATATGATATCAAATGTATAAATTGATAAAGACGATGATGAAGACAGTAGGTTGAAAAAGAACACTACAGAGAGCCGAGTAAAGCTGAAAATCGGTGTAAGTATTTTTCTTCTGAATATCACTTCTAAGTTACAGGCTGAAATTATTGAATGAAATAAAATTAAGCTGAGTCGGGTCCTTCCGTTAAAGAGGTTGCATATGTTGGTATGTGAAATAGGTGGTATAATGACAGCGCAGCTTTCATCTTATTTTAGATGAAAGCTTTTTTTATTATATTGCAAAGCTCTTTCCTATTTTGGACGGAGCTTTTTTCATATGCTGAAAAAAGTTATATTTTGAAGGAGGAAATGCCCTGTGTATAACAAGGTAGATACCAATCTTAATTTCGTTGACCGCGAAAAACAGATTGAAAAATTCTGGGAAGAACATAAAATTTTTGAAAAACAAGTTCATCAACATGATGATGCTGATGTATTTACTTTCTATGATGGACCACCAACAGCTAATGGTAAACCACATATCGGTCACGTTTTAACTCGTGTTATTAAAGATATGATACCGCGTTATCAAGCTATGAAAGGTCATAAAACAATTCGTAAAGCTGGTTGGGATACTCACGGCTTACCAGTTGAATTGGAAGTTGAAAAATCCCTCGGTATCAACGGAAAAGAACAGATTGAAGAATACGGTATTGAACCATTCGTAAAAAAATGTAAAGAAAGCGTTTGGAAATATGAAGGCATGTGGGAAGAATTTTCCAAAGCTGTAGGATACTGGGCAGATATGGATGACCCATATGTAACTTACCATAATGATTACATTGAATCTGTATGGTGGGCACTCAAAGAAATCTGGAACAAAGGACTCTTATACAAAGGTCATAAAATTGTACCTTATTGCCCACGCTGCGGAACTCCACTTTCTTCACATGAAGTGGCACAGGGATATAAAGATGTAAAAGAAAAATCTGCTTTCGTTCGCTTTAAAGTAAAAGGCGAAGATGCGTATTTCCTCGCATGGACAACAACACCATGGACATTACCTTCTAACCTTGGCTTGTGCGTAAATCCAGAAATTACTTATGTAAAAGTAAAACAAGGCGATTACACTTATTACATGGCAAAAGAACTTTGCGATAAAGTTCTCGGCGAAGATTATACAATCGTTGAAGAAATGCCAGGTAAATCCCTTGAATACAAAGAGTACGAACCTCTTTATCCATATGCTGTAGGCAAATTAAAAGGTAAAAAAGCATTCTTCGTAACTTGTGATGATTATGTAACAACTACTGATGGTACTGGTATCGTTCACTTAGCACCTGCATTTGGTGAAGATGACTCCCGCGTTTGCCATAAATACGATATCGGCTTTGTACAATTCGTTGATGCTAAAGGTTGCATGACGGATGATACTGATTGGCCAGGCGTATTTGTAAAAAAAGCTGATCCAAAAATTTTAAAAGACCTCGAAGAAAAAGGTTTACTTTTCGCTGCACCTGTATTTGAACATAGCTATCCACATTGCTGGCGTTGCGATACTCCACTTTTATACTATGCTCGTGAAACATGGTTCATTCGCATGACTGCTGTTCGTGATAAACTCATCGCTAACAACAATACAATTAATTGGATACCTCCAACAATTGGTAAAGGTCGTTTCGGCGATTGGATTGAACACGTTCAAGACTGGGGCCTTTCCCGTAACCGTTATTGGGGCACACCACTCAACGTTTGGGAATGCGAATGCGGTCATCAACATGCTATCGGTTCCATTGAAGAATTAAAATCCATGTCCGATAATTGTCCAGATGACATTGAATTACACCGTCCATTTATCGATGCTGTAACAATTAAATGTCCAAAATGTGGCAAAGAAATGCACCGTGTACCAGAAGTTATTGACTGCTGGTTCGACTCTGGTTCCATGCCATTTGCACAGTGGCACTATCCATTTGAAAATAAAGAACTCTTTGAAGAACAGTTCCCAGCAGACTTCATTTCTGAAGCTGTTGACCAGACTCGTGGTTGGTTCTATTCCTTATTGGCTATTTCTACACTTCTTTTCGATAAAGCACCGTACAAAAATGTTATCGTATTAGGACATGTACTCGATGCTCAAGGTCGCAAAATGAGTAAATCCAAAGGCAATGCAGTAGAACCAATGAAAGCACTTGCAAAACATGGTGCTGATGCAATTCGCTGGTACTTCTATGAAAATAGTGCACCTTGGCTTCCAAATCGTTTCCATGATGCAGCTGTTCAAGAAGGTCAACGTAAATTCATGGGTACACTTTGGAACACATATGCATTCTTTGTACTCTATGCTAATATCGATAAATTCGATGTATCTAAATACACACTTGAATATGATAAATTATCCGTTCTCGATAAATGGTGCTTATCTCGTCTTAATACAGTAATAAAAACAGTAGACGAAGACTTAAACACTTATAAAATCACTGAAGCTGCTAAAGCTTTAGAACAGTTCGTTGATGAACTCTCCAACTGGTATGTAAGAAGAAGTCGTGAACGTTTCTGGGCAAAAGATACAGACCAGAACAAAATCAATGCGTATATGACACTTTATACAGCACTCACAACTGTTATTAAATTAGCAGCACCAATGATACCGTTCATGACAGAAGCTATTTATCAGAACCTCGTTTTAAATACAGAAAAAGATGCTCCAGAAAGTGTACATCTTTGCGATTATCCAGTAGCTAACGAAGCATATATTGATACTGAATTAGAAAAAACAATGGATTTAGTATTAAAAGCTGTAGCTCTTGGTCGTGCTGCTCGTAACGAAGCTAATATCAAAAACCGTCAGCCAGTTGCTCTCATGTACATCAAAGCACCATTTGAACTCAACGAATATTATACAAAAATCGTTGCTGAAGAATTGAACGTTAAAGAAGTTGAATTCAAAGATGATATGGACGAATACTTAAACTATGAAATCAAACCACAGTTTAAAGTTCTCGGTCCAAAATATGGCAAACAGATGAAAGAAATTGCTGCTGCACTTGCTAAATTAAATGGTCATCAAGCAAAAGCTGAACTCGATAAAAATAAATGCTTAAAACTCGCTCTTTCTACTGGTGAAGTAACACTCGTTCCAGAAGATTTAGATGTAAAAATGACTCAGACTGAAGGTTTTGCAGCACAGCGCGATGGCGGCGTAACTGTAGCTATTTCCACAGTATTGACTCCTGAACTTATTGAAGAAGGTTTCGTACGTGAAATCATCAGTAAAGTACAGACAATGCGTAAAGAAAATGGCTTTGAAGTAACTGACCGCATCACAGTATTTGCACAAGGCAATGAAAAAATTGCTAAATTCATGCAAGACAACGCTGAAGCAATTAAGAAAATCACATTAGCTGATGAACTTGTTTATGATAAATTAGACGGTTTCACAAAAGAATGGAATATCAACGGCGAAAAAGTAACACTCGGCGTAAAATAAAATCCAAAATAAAAAGCAGGCATTTAATGATATGCACCCAAAATATTGGACATATTAATTAAGCTATTAATTGAGACTTAGTTCTGTATTCTACGGGACTAAGTCCTTTTAGTTTTATCTTTATCCGTTTTGTATTATAATATTTTATATAAGATTTTAACTCTTTTATAAAATCTTCAACGGATTTAAATTTTTTTAAATAAAACAATTCGCTTTTTAGCAAACCAAAGAAATTTTCTATTACGGCATTATCTAAGCAATTTCCTTTTCGGCTCATGCTTTGGATAATGCCTTTTTCTTTTAATAACTCCTGATATCTTCTATTCTGATACTGCCATCCTTGGTCTGAATGTAGAATTATTCCTTTTGTTTCTTTTATCTTTCTTGTTGCATCTTTTACCATATCTAATACTTGCTTTAGTATTGGTCTTTTCGATATTTTATAACTTATTATTTCTCCGTTATATAAATCTATTATTGGTGATAAATATATTTTTTCATTACATAATGCAAATTCTGTTACATCTGTTGCCCATTTTTCGTTTGGTTTTTCTGCTTTGAAATTTCTATTTAATATATTTTTAGCTATTTTCCCTTCTTGCCCTCTATACGATTTATATTTCTTTGCTCTTATCTTGCATGTTAAATTTTCTTCTTTCATCAATCTCATAACTACTTTATGATTGACTTTTATTCCTTGTTTATGCAGCTGCAAAGTTACTCTTCTATATCCATATCTTCCATGATTTTTATTACAAATATTATGAATTAATGTTTTTAATCCTTTATATTTGTCTTCTTTTGATAATTTTTTTAATGCATCATAATATGTGCTTTTAGCTAATTTTGTATAGTTTAATAGGGCTTTTAGAGTATATTTTTTCCTTAATTTAGCAATTACTAGAACTAGTGTTTTCCTTCCTTTTCCCATTGCTTCATTAAGGCATGCCACTTTTTTAATAAGTCATTTTCCATCCTTAATTGATAAACTTCTTGTTCCAATTGTTCAACATAAGAAAGTTCTTTTTTAGGTTTGTTAAGTTTGTTTTTAGATTTTTTCATAGATGGTCTACCTCGTTTCTTAGAAATTAAGCCAGAAAATCCATAAGAACTATACAACTTTTCCCATGTAGAAATTGTACCAGTATTAGGAATGGAAAATTTGGCTGCTGTTTGATTTAATGATAAATGATGTAGCCATTTATATTCAATAACTTTTTGCTTAAAGATAGGAGTATATTTACGATTTTTATGAAGAAGTTGTGAGATGCCACCATTTTCATAATGAAATATCCATCTACGAAGAGAAGCTGTGTTTGGCATGTTTAGAATTTTAGCTACATGAGAAATAGAATCTCCTTTTAAAACCATTTTAATTGCTTTAACTTTAAATTCATTTGAGTATTTAGTCATAAAAAAACTGCACCTCCAAAAGTTGTTTTTTTGTCCAACTTTTGGGGTGCAGTTCATAATATGCCTGCTTTTTTTATAAATCTAATATGCGGATTTCATTTCCATGTGGCAATAATAAGTTATATAAGTCTTCAAATTTCATAAAGACAGTGGCGGTATTTTCCATTGGGTGCATGCCGATTGTTTGATTTTGTAATTCACTATCGAAAATCATTAAAATATTTTTATCTTTATTATTTAATATAGCGAGTGGTGTTACACTGCCAGGTTTTACTTCGAGCATTTGTTCCATTGCATCTTGCTTGGCAAAACTCAATCGTTTACTTGGAATTTTAGCACTTAATTCTTTAAGATTTATCTGTTTATGCACAAATAATGATACGAGATAATAATTTTTCTTTTTAGCATCACAGAGAAATAAATTGCGAATGACTTTATCGTGATTAGGTAAATCAGATTTATCGCCTTCTTCTACAGAAAAGATAGGCGCATGTTCATATTTTATAAAATTTATGTGTTTATCAGTAAGATATTGCAAGATTTCAGCTTTATTCAAAATAAAAACTCCCTTAGATTTTATAGATAAAAATAGTATATCATAATGAAAATATAAGATTGTTATTTTATTGAAGAAAATTTTTTATTAAGATGGCATTGAAAAAATTTAAACGCGTAAAGGCATCATCTAAATTAGTATTAGTGATTTCTTCAATGCGCTGTAATCTGTATTTTATAGTATTGCGATGTATGAATAATTCTTCGGCTGTTTGATTTAAATTGCAATTTTTACTTAAATACACATCTAAAGTTTTTATTAAATCAGTATTGTATTTTTCATCATAAGCTATTAATTTAGATAATATGTTGCTTACGAAATTTTCGAGTAATGTTTTATTGTTAATATCATAAAATAGTTGATATAAACCTAGTTGTTCATAATAACGAATGGTATTTTGTTTATTTTGTTTGATTGCAAGATTTATACATTTAGAAGCTTGTTCATAGCTTAGTTTGCATTTGCTCAAAGATTGTTGTTTTGTTCCAATGCCGATATTTATAATATAATTAGGATAATTTTCATTGATATAAGTTAATGTTTCATTAAAAATAGCGTTTAATGTATCAGTAGATGCATTGGTGACATTCATAAGACCGATGATATTTTTAGTATATCCAGAGTATAATATTGGAATTTGTTCATTTTGGAATAGCGTATGAATAAATTGACAGATTGTGTCTTTATCAACATCATTCATTTTAAAAGAATTTTTATTTTGAGGTAAAAGAAAATTAATTTCAAAAAATTGTAAAGAGCCATCAAAAGAAAAATTGATTTCAGGATTTTGATATTTTAAGTAATCAATAGATAAATTATTATTAAAAATAATACTAAACAATAAATCTTTGTGTTTATCGTTTATTAAATTAATACTGGCTATAGCATGGCCTAATTCTTCAAAAATATCAACAAGAGGCGTATTCCATGGTATTAGAAATAGCGGGAAATGTTTTTGATTGCTTAAATCAATGACAGATTGAGGGATTTGTTCGATATAGCCTGTTCCTGTAAGTAAAAGCGCACCAGACATATTTAAGGAAATAGCTTCCTTTAAAAAATTATATAGGTCGAAATTCTCTTCATGAATGACCATTTTACTTACGATTAAAAGTTCACCACCGTGTACCCATTTTGCAAGATGAATAGATTCTGCTTTATAGCTCCAACGAATGACTCTGTGTAGTCCTTTATTTCCAGCAATTATTTTCATTTTAGATAAAGATGATAGTTTAAATAAATCTTTACATTGAAACATAATGGATACCTCCAATAAAAGTTAATATATGTCAAAAATTATAGCATATGTTGCACAGTGTTATCCTAGATTAATAGTATCAAGGAAATGATTTTGTCTATTATGCACAAAAACTAGGTTGAATATTTGTTTAAATAGCTGTTTTTTGTGTAAATAGGATAAAGTTTGTTGACTTCTAATTTGCCAATAGATATAATATGAACATCAAGAAAATAATATAAGATATAAACAACGGAGTTTATACATTAAAATAATTACAATATGAGTTTGTGATTATTTTAGGTATAAACTTTTTTTAGTTTAAGGAGGTATTTATTATGGAAACTTGGGTAATTATGCTTGGATGTCAGGCTTTTACAGCTATATTGTCTTTAGGCGTAGTATTAAATTTTATGTATAAGAAAGAACCTTTAGATGCAGTTGATGTTCAAATGAAAAAATATGATAAACAAATTGAAATGAAAGAAACACATGTTATGGGAGTTTAGTAATTGAATAGTTTGGAGTTAATAATAAACAATGGAGTTTATGGAATATAGAAGTTGAGATATCATCTATCAATGGATATATTCTGTAAACTCTTTTATTTTTTTCAAAGGAGAGGCTATAATGACATTACAGGAATTATCAATAATATTCTTTTTTGGATTTTTAGTTTTTGTAGGAATAGTAGCATATTTCTCTAGTAAGCAAAAAGCAGCTGGTGTATCTGCTGATGTTGAATATTATTTAGGCGGACATAGTACTCCTACAGTAGTATTAGCCTTTTCTTATGTAACATCCTCAATCAGTGCTGCGTGTTTTATGGGTGACCCAGGAATTATGTCTACAGTAGGATGGCCATATTATTGGGTAGTTATTGCTATTGTACCAGGGTTAATCATTCCAGCTGTATTGCTTATGCCAAAAATGAGACAGCAAGCAGAAAAACTTGGTTCATTGACCATTCCAGAATATTTGGGACAAAGATATAATAGTACGGCATTACGTTTGATAATTGCAGGCGTTATATCAGTTTTCTATATTTTCCCACTAGTTGCACAATTTAAAGGAGCAGCTGTTTTGCTAGAATCTTTTACCGGTATTTCTTTTAACATGGGATTAGCTATTATAACAGTTGTAATTATTTTTTATGTTATCGTTGGCGGTTTAAGATCCGTAGCATGGACTGATTTTGTTCAAGGTTTGCCAATGCTGGTTATCAGTATTGTATTATTAGTTGTTTCATTGAATGCTGTTGGTGGATTTACTGGTTTAGAAGAAAAATTATCACAAATTGACCCGAATATGTTGAAAGTTGTTCAGGATGAAGCACCTGATGCTCAAATGTCTTTATCTGGTGTTTTGGGAAATTTTGTTTTTTGGTGTGTTATTTTTATAAGCCAACCATATTTATGCTCTCGTTTTTTAGCTATACCAAATGTAAAAAGAAAAACAATTGGAACATTTTTAATCACAGCTTTAATTTTAAGTGTTATTTACAATAGTTTTTATATTGCAGGTTTAACAGGTAGAGTATTATTTCCAGATGTTAAAGCAGACTATTTAACTGTAACAATGGCAATAAACCTTTTACCTACAGCAGTTGCAGCTTTTATGATGATTGGTATTTTTGCAGCTATGATGTCTACAGCAACTTCTGTTTTATTGGTAATTGGTCAGGCAGTAGGTAGAGATTTCTATTCTAAAACTATAAATAAAAATGCTACACCAGAAAAAGAAGTTTTAGTTACTAGAATTGCGATTGTAGTAGTAGCATTTATCTGTTTTGCATTTAACTATGTTGACCCACCAGAATTTTTATCCGTTGTATTGTACTTAGGATTGAGTGGAATAGGTTCCTGTATTGGTATTCCATTATTTGCAGCTATTGTTTCTAAAAAATCTACTAAAGAAGGAGCAATAGTTTCATCTATTGTTGGACCAATTGCTTATATCATTTTCAACTATGTAGTTGGTTTCAACTTCTGGTTTGCAGGCTTGATGGCTATTGTTGTAGCTGCTATCTGCATGATAGTGATTTCTACAGTTATTAATAAAAAAAATAAAGCTTTAATTAGCAATGTAATAGAAGCTAAATGATAATTTGTTAGTTTATTAAAGGAAAGAGGAATTTATATGTCGTATTATATGCATGATTTAACTTGGCCAGAATTCAATGATAAGAAAGATAAAGTAGTTATTTTACCAATCGGTTCAACAGAGCAACACGCTTTACATCTTCCTTTATGTACAGATGCTAAAATAGCAGAACAATTTTCCCTACATTTAGCAGAAAAAATAGATGGAGTAGTGATGCCGACAATCGTTTATGGTTATAAATCAAAACCCTTAAGCGGTGGCGGTCCATTATTTCCAGGAACAATAGATTTAAATGGTAGCACTTTAATTTATTTAGTTCATGATATATTGATGGAATTAGTAAGAGATGGATTTACAAAAATTTTCATTATGAATGCACATTTTGAAAATGAAGCATTCGTAGTTGAAGCAATGGATTTAGTCAATAGAGAAACAAATGGAGCAGCAACAATTGTTGAGTCTAATTGGTGGGACCCAATGCCTGAAGATGTGATAGATTTGATATTTGATAAAGTTCCTTTCCCTGGTTGGGCATTAGAACATGCAGCTGTAACAGAAACATCTTTGATGTTATATTTTGCACCGCAACTTTGCAGAATGGATAGAACAGTAGATGTGGTATCAACAAATGCATTGCCTTATTTTAGATATCCATTGAAAAAAGATGATGTGCCAGAATCAGGCGCATTAGCAAGTTGTGCTTATTCTAGTGCTGAAAAAGGTAAAATAATAGTTGATAAAGTTTTACCTGAATTGGTAAATATCTGTAAAAAAGAATTTAACATCTAAGATTTTTGATAGCACGTAGGAGATAATATATCATGAAAACTTTGTTTATAAATGTTCGTTTAAAAGACATAAAAGATTTACAATCTATTTTAGTTAGTGATGGCAAATTTGAAAGAATTGGCAAAATCGAAGTACAAGAAGATTATAATGTTATTGATTTAAAAGGTAATTTAGTAGTACCTCCATATGTAGACCCGCATATACATTTGGATTATGTGTTTACTGCTAAAGCTGAAGGAGCAACTAACAAAACAGGAACATTATTTGAAGGAATACAACGCTGGAGCGAAACAAAATCTAAATTTACAAAAGAAAATATAAAATATAGAGCTAAAAAAGCTATAAAAAAAGAAGTACTAGCAGGAGTTCAGTATATTAGAACACATGTAGATGTAACTAATAAAAATTTTGAAGCATTAGAAGCTATTTTAGAGTTAAAAGAAGAATTAAAAGATATTGTAACAATTCAAATAGTATCTTTTCCACAAGAAGGAATGTATGCATATAAAAATGGCGTAGAATTAGTTGAAGAAGGTTTAAAAATGGGGGCAGATTGTGTAGGAGCAATACCTCATTTTGAATATGCCAAAGAATTTGGTGAAAAATCTATTCATAAAGCAGTTGAATTAGCTTTAAAATATGATCGCTTAATAGATGTTCATTGTGATGAAACAGATGATGAACAATCTCGATATGTAGAATTATTAGCAGCGCTCACCTATATGGAAGGAATAGATAAAAAAACTACAGCAAGTCATACTTGTTCATTAGGTTCAGCCAATAATGCCTATGTTTTTAGATTGATGAATTTATTATGTAAAACAAAGATGAATTTTATTTCATGTCCTACAGAAAATATCTATCTCCAAGGTCGTCAGGATACATATCCAAAACGCAGAGGATTGACAAGAGTAAAAGAATTAAATGATAATCATATAAATGTTTGCTTTGCTCAAGACTCCATATCAGACCCATGGTATCCTTTAGGAAATGGAAATATGATGAATATTTTAGACCATGGAATTCATATTTGTCAGATGATGTCTTTTGGTGAAATTGATAACGCTTTGGATTTAATTACAATAAATGGAGCTAAAACCATGAATTTAGATGATGTTTATGGAATTGAAATTGGAAATGATGCTAATTTTATTGTTATTAATGCTAAAAGCGAATTTGAAGCAATTTGTGAACGTGCAGGTGTATTAGCCTCTATTAGAAACGGAAAGTACTTGTTTGATAAAATTCCAGAAAAAGTAAATACTGATATTGAATTATTATCTTAATTTAAAATAATAATGTTTACTAAAACAAAAAAGCTGTAATGGTTGAGTATTTCTCAATTATTACAGCTTTTTTGTCATATCGTGCCAAGTTTTAATTTTTTTGCAGGATATATAGATTAGAACATCAAATGTTACGGTTAAATAGAAATACTCAAACTAAAGAGTATTCAAATACAATATATGTTATTATTTATGAATTTATTATATCTGAAAAAAATATACATTACAATTTTTTTTGTAACTATAGAGTTGACATGAATAAAAAATAAGAGTATTATAAACATAAAAAGAAAGAAGGTATTTCATTAATATGTTACTTTTATTTTACCTGTTTATTAAAGATATAAAAATTAATATTAATATTAATCTTTAATGTTGGTGAAAGTATATAGAAAATAATATACATATATTATTTTCTATATACTGATTAATATATTATTGAAATATTTATATAATCAAAATGAAAGGAGAAATTTAATGAAAATTTATCAGATTCGCTTAAAATTATTTCTTTTAGAAAACGTAGCTGCAAATAAAATTCAAGAAAAGATAACAGCTTTTATTGATTCAGGTTTTAAAACTGATGAAAAGTGGCTAAATTTTCATGAACAGAATAGTTACAAAAATTATTGTTATGACCAGTTGTTTCCGTTAGAAGAAGATAAACTTTATAAGAAAGAAAAAATTTATACTTTGACTATACGCACTGTTGATTTAGAATTGGCGAAGTATTTCAAGCTGGTATGCGTTGACAACCATACGAAAGAAATCAAGGGACTAGTAGCGGAAATAAGAGTGTTACCTAAAAAAATTCTTGAAACAGTATATACTATTACGCCTGTGATTGTTAAGACTGAAGACGGATATTGGAAGGATGCCATAAAATTTACGGAGTTCGAACAAAGATTGAAAGTTAATTTAATCAAAAAATGGAATGCGTATCATAATGAAAAAATTGATGAAGATTTTGATTTGTACACAATGATTGAATTGAAAAATAAAAAGCCAATTGCTATGGAATATAAAAATATAAAGCTGTTGGGCGATAAAGTTCAGATACAAGTAGCAGATAATAAGCGTGCGCAAGATTTATGGTATTTTGCCTTAGGTGTTGGTTTAGGTGAGATGAATTCTCGTGGCTGTGGGTTTTTAAATTATCGTTGGTTATAACTCTATATAAAAGAAAGGAGGAATTTTATGTTTGAAGAATGTTTAGATGTATTTAAAAGAGAATTAGAAGATGATAGTAATCTTATCTTAGATGAATATATACCAGCAGATGGCTCATATATAATTGTGGATAACAATGGTAAGATAAAAAAATATCAAGATATAAAACTTGATAAGAAAAAACGAGGAACGAGTGAGGCTGTAGTAAAAGGTAGTTATTTTGAAGAGATATGTTTTTATGATTATCATAGTAAATTGATTTCTATGAATAAGCCAGTAGATAGTAAAAAAGTAATTCATTCTAATAATTATTTAGCATTTGCAGTGAAGAAAGAAAGTATTACTTCTAAATTAACAGAAGCAATTATTGATAATTATTATGATACTTTAAAGAATCCTCTAGAAAAAAAATATAAGAAATCTAAAGAAGCAAGTAAAATTTATCAAAAATTTGAGGAAGAATATGCTCCTGTAAATATAAAAATATTGGAAAAATGTAGAAGTTGGATAAAACAGCATATCTTTTCTATTGATAAATTAGTACAAATTGATTTAGGAAAAAAGGATTATCTTAAAATTTTCTTTGAAGTTTTTGAAGTAGGTGAAGAAGATAATAAGAAGAATAGAGAGTTATTTATTCAAGAAGATAATAGATACATTTTTCCTAACATCTATAATAGTAATGATTATAATGTAGAAGTTGAGGGAAAAATACAAGGTATTCCAGATAATAATATGGGTATGAATGCGAAAAAACCATTTTTAGCTATAAAAACAAGAAAAACACCTGCTGGATATTTAGTGGATGAAAAAAAGGCGATTTTACAAAAACAATTTTTTGAATATCTAATGAATTTAGCTTCTAGTGGTAAAAATAATGTTTATATCGATACGAAAAACTATAGAATTAAAGCATATAGCGACCAAGACGAACGTGATGATTTTGATGAAATGGCTTCAGGATATTATTTACGTATTCAAAAGGGTAAGGAATTAGAAATTCAGGTTCAAGATAATTTAGTGGATTATCAAAATAGATTAAAGTTAAATTTTGAATATATAAAATTTATCAATATTGATAGAAAAGAAGATAAACTTCCTGAATTTGCTAAAAGATATGGAATTTACTATAAGCGAACAAATGTAGGTAATTTAATTAATGAAATATTTTTTTCAAAATGTTTAAGAACAAATTATTTTATGGATATAAGTGCTATAAATGTTAAAGATAGTACTTTGAAACAAAATATTATTATGTATCGTAATGCAATTTTTGATTGGGTTTATAAAGGAATAGATAATAATTTTAGTATAGTAGAAGAAAAATTTGCGTTATCATTGATAAAAAATTCGATACAAAGTGATGATAAATATAAATTAAGAGCTAAATCTCAGTTAAATTTACATTGGTCATTAAAAGATTATTTTTTTAAAACGAAAGGTAAACAAGGAGGAAATACTATGGTTGATACTGCAATAAAAGTCAGGGAAAATGTAAAAGAAAAAGTTTTATCTAAAAATGAAGTAACGATGCCTAGCAATGATGAAGAGTATTATTATGCTGTGGGACAATTATTGTCATATCTTATTTTTAAAAGTAGAGCAGGTAAGAAAATGCAATCTATGGTAAATCCAGTACTTAATGCTAAACGTGATAATGTTATAAAAATGAGATTATTCCAATTGTATAAAAAATATAATTATGATATATCTATTTACAATTATCATATGAAGAATTTATATGCTATGATTTTAGGCTATAAACCAAAAAACAAAGTAAATCAAGAAATGATTTTATTTGGTTATTTAGATGAAAATATATTATTAAAAAGTAATGCAAAAAATGTTTCAAATGAGAACTAATATAGTTTTAGGAGGATATAAAAATGGAAAATAAAACTATGAATAAGCGTGTATATGGTATTTTAGGTATTTCTTCAATCATGGGTAATTGGAATGCAGATTTTTCAGGTTATCCAAAATCAACAAGTGATGGTAATGTATTTGGCAGTGATAAAGCGTTAAAATATCCAATGAAAAAAATGTGGGATAATGAAGAACAAAATGTTTTATACATTAAATCATTAGCATTTGGAGAAAAAGGAAAAGATGGTTCTATAGGTTTAACACCTAGAACTTTAAAAGAACGTTATGAATTATTATTTGGTGAAGATGATTTAAAAGATGTAAAAAAAGTTTTGACTAATTTAATGACAGCAGTAGATGTAAAAAATTTTGGTGCAACTTTTGCAGAATCTGGCTGTAATATTGCAATTACTGGTGCAGTACAAATCGGTCAAGGCTTTAACAAATATATTGATACCAATGCAGAAGAACAAGATATTTTATCTCCATTTAAAGATGCAAAAGCAAAAGAAAAGAATGAAGTAAAAGCAAAAGCTAAAGCTAAAGCAAATAATTTATCAGAAGATGATATTGAAGTAAAAGATGCTCAGAACTCTACATTAGGTACAAAAATTACAAGTAATGAAGCACATTATTTTTATCCATTTGTAATTAATCCACTTGCTTATAAAGAATTAATAGAATTAGGTGTTACAGAAGGTTATACAGAAGAAGATTATCAAAACTTTAAACGCACAGCATTGGTATCTGCTACAGCATTTGCAACAAATTCTAAAGTTGGTTGCGAAAATGAGTTCGCTGTATTTGTAGAAACGGAAAGCAATGCTTATTTGCCTAATTTATCAGAATATGTAACTTTTGCAAAAGATGAAGATAAAAATATCATAGATTTGAAGAATTTGGCGGATATATTAAATGATATGAGTCAGCAGATTAAATCTGTAGAAATTTATTACAATCCATATACTACAAAATTAATAAATGACGATATAAAAGATGCTAAGCATTTTAATATCATAACCTCTAAAGAGGTGTAATAAATGGAAATTTTAAAATTTAAACTCAGTGGAAAGAGTGCTTTTTTTAAAAAGCCAGAAGTAAATACGTATTGTTATTTCACTTATGGCAATATTCATAGAGTAGCTTTACTAGGTATCTTAGGGGCTATTTTAGGATATAAAGGTTATAGTCAAATGCAAGATATTTTGTCGAATAAAAAGAAAAAAGGCAAATTAGAGCCATCATATCCAGAATTCTATGAGAAACTAAAAGATTTAAAGATTGCTATTTTGCCATTAAATCCTAAAGGTGTTATTACTAAAAAAATACAGATTTTTAATAACTCTGTTGGATATGCTTCCAAAGAACAGGGCGGAAATCTGATTGTAAAAGAACAATGGCTTGAAAATCCTAAATGGGAAATTTGTATTTTGCTAGATTGTGAAGAAGCTATAAAAATCAAAGAAGCTATACAAAATCATAAATGCGAATTTTATCCATATTTAGGAACAAATGACCATTTTGCAGATATCAAGTATTTAGGCGTAGAAGAAGCGAAAACTATAGAAGATGATATGTATAGAATTGATAGTTTTGTCTTTAAGGATGATGTAGATATATTAGATTTAGAAAAAGAAGAATTAGAGGATTGGAAATCTCAAGAAAAACCTATGCCTAAAGGAAATTTTAAATATGAAGAAGCTTTGCCATATAAGATAAATGAAATAACAAATAATTATGAATTTCAAAGATTTATTTATACTGGAAAGTTAGTAGAGTTGCAAGAAGACAGAAAGGTATATCGTATACAAGATAAAAATAAAAAAGAAATAGAAGATAAATACATTATATTTTATTGATTAAGTGTATTTAACTGATTAATGGAAACAAATGTTGTAAAAATTTTTGGCTAGAAGGTGATTAAATTGGATTATAAGATTTTAAATGATTTGATAGAAAATGTAGATAAATATAAAGCACATAGAAAACCTAAAAATGAAGAAGAAAAAGATGGTGAACAAATATATGAAACATTATTAGAACATACAAGAAGAACAGAACGTTGTTTTAATGAATTTTGGAAAGCAAAAAAATGTGATGATGTTTTAGATAGATTTTGCGATGTTTTATGGCAAGACAAAGTGATAAAGAAAAAAGATATAGAAGAAGCTAAGATTATATTAAAGGAAATGATAGAAGCCATTCCAATTTTTCATGATTTAGGAAAAATTAATCCGAATTTTCAAATTGAAAAAATGGAAAATAAAGAGATTATTAAAGACAAAAATTTTATAGGAACAAAACATTCCTTTATTTCAGCGATATTATATTTATCGTATTTTAGAAATAACATAATGAAAAAAATAAAAGGGAGAAAAATAAAAGGTCTACTTAAAGAGTTTATATTATATCATGCATATATTATAGAAAGACACCACAGCGGTATAAATAAAATTAATGATTTTATTGGAAAAATTAATTTTAAGATAAATAATAATAGTGAACAAGTAATTAAAGAGTTACCGATTAGTAAATTAATAGAAGCTATAACAAAAAGTAAAATATATTTGAATGATTTATCTTTAGAGGAAGGTGATACTGATATTATAATTGCATCATTTGAAGATACAAAATTCATGAATAAAAATGGTAAACAACGAAATAGAGAACAAGGAATATATATTTGCATTTATATAAGATGGTTATATTCTTTGTTAGTTGCAAGTGATTATTATGCGACTTCAGAATTTATGAATAATGGTTCTTTTAATGAAGTTGAAGATTTAAATAATGTTCAAGATTGGATAAATATTTATGAGAATACAGGTTTAATGGAAAGTATTCGTAAATATCAAAATGAAATTTATCCTATGTCTATAGAGAATTTAAATAAAGCTACAAATATAAATATATTACGCAGTGAAATTTTTTGTGAAGCTGAAGAACAAATAAAAAATAATTATCAAGAAAATATATTTTATTTAGAAGCTCCTACTGGCAGTGGAAAAAGTAATACAGCAATGAATTTAAGTTTTAAATTGATGTCTTTGAATAAAGACTTATGTAAGATTTTTTGGATTTATCCTTTTAATACTTTAGTAGAACAAAACTTAGATACATTGGAAAATATTTTTGGAAAGAAAGAGAATATTATTTCAAAAATTGCTGTAATAAATTCATTGACACCGATAAAATTAAAACATGTAGATTGTAAGGGAAATACAATATCTGAAAATGATGAAGCTGATGAGAATAGTGAAAAAAGTGTTTATAGACAATTTTTATTAGATAGGCAATTTTTAAATTATCCTATGATTTTATCAACACATGTTAGTTTATTTAATACTATATTTGGAGAAAGTCAACAAAATTTATTCGGTTTTTATCAATTAATAAATAGTGTGATAGTACTAGATGAAATTCAAAGCTATAAAAATAGTATATGGACAGAAATAATATGTTTTTTGAAACCATTAGCAAAGTTATTTAATATGAAAATTATTATTATGTCAGCTACATTACCTAATTTAGATAGATTATCGCAAGGTCAATCAGAAGCAATATTTTTACTGAAAGATTCTAATAAATTTTTTAAAACAGATTGTTTTAAAAATCGTGTTCAATTAAATTATGATTTATTAGATAATCAATCTGATGATAAATTTGTTCAACTAAAAGAACACTTAAAGCAATATTTAGATAAAAATAAGAAAATTCTAATTGAATTTATAAAGAAGCGAACTGCTAATGATTTTTGGATGAATTTGGTAGAAGATGAGTATTTTGCAGAAAAAAATATAAAAATTGAGTATTTATCTGGTGATGATAGTTTAGCTGAACGTAAAAGAATTTTAGATGAAGTAAAGAATACAAAAAAAACTATAATCTTGATAGCAACGCAAGTTATAGAAGCTGGTGTGGATTTAGATATGGATATTGGTTATAAAAATATATCTAAGTTAGATAGTGAAGAACAATTCATAGGTAGAATAAATCGTTCATGTAAAAGAAAGGGAATAACATATTTCTTTAAGATTGATGATGCTAAAACTATTTATAAAAATGATATTAGAGTAGATAGTGAATTTACGGTAGAAGAAGAAAATATGAGAGAAATTCTTATTAATAAAAATTTTGGTGATTATTATAATAAAATTTTAGATGTAACTAAAAAGAATAATAAAGCAACTTTTAAAGATTTTTTAGAGAATATAGCTGATTTAAATTATGAACGTATTGCTAAGAATATGAAATTAATTGATGAAAATAAAAATATAGTACAGGTTTATTTAGCAAGAACGATTAAAGATGTTAATGGAAACGTAATAAATGGTAAAGAAATTTGGCAACAATATATAAATTTATTGAAAATGAGATATTCTATGGATTATGCAGAGTGGAAAGTAAATATGTCTATAATAACAAGTAAAATGAATTATTTTATATATCAAGTCAATAAAGCAAATTTAGAATTAAAGGAATATAATGATAAAATGGGTAATATAATTTATATAGAAGATGGAGATAAATATTTTAAAAAAGATAAATTTAATAGAGAGATGTTGCAAGGTGTTGGAGGTATAGATTTTATATGAGATAAAGAAGGTATCAAAAATGAAAGTGAACGGAACTTTGATGAATTATTATATTCATTGTCCTAGGCAATGTTATTTATTTGGAAATCGGATAAATTTGGAAGATAATAGTGAAGATGTAAAGATTGGAAAGGTACTTCATGAAGAAAGGGCAGAAGATAAGAATACAGAAATAGCTTTAGGAAATATTAAATTAGACAAATTGACTAAGGAATATCTGATAGAAGTTAAAAAATCTGATGCTGATGTTGAAGCTTGTAAATGGCAATTACTGTTATATTTGAAAATATTGAAAGATAAAGGAATTGTGCGGAAAGGAAAATTAGAATTCATTGAAAAGAAAAAGACTCCTAAAAAAACAATGATTTTAGAATTAACTCCAGAGTTAGAAATTATATTAGAAAAACATGTAAAAGCCATTGATGAATTATTAAAATGTGATGAAGTACCACCGGTTTTAGACAAAAGTAGTTGTAAAAAATGTGCATATTATGAGTATTGTTATATTTAGATTTGTTCGGAGAAAGACGTGATATTATGGGCAATACAAAATGTATTACATCTATGGGAGAATTGAGCAGAAAAGATAATTCATTGTATTTTAAAAATGATAAAAGGCATTCACATATTCCTGTAGAAAATATTAAAGAAATTTATTGTTTTAATGAAGTGAGTATTAATAGTAAATTATTGGATTTTTTGGCACAGAAAAATATAATAGTTCATTTCTTTAATTATTATGGTAATTATAGTGGTACTTTTTATCCAAGAAAAAAATATATGAGCGGGAAATTGTTAGTGAAGCAAGTCGAAAAATTTAATACAGACCGTTTGACTGTAGCAAGAGCGATTGTAAAAGGAATTGGTATTAATATTTATGAAGTGCTGTATCACTATTATAAGCATGATAAAAAAGAGGTAAAAGAAATATTAGATTGGATAAAAACACAATTTTATTCAGCTGTAAATGAAGTAAAATCTATACCAGAATTAATGGCTTTTGAAGGCGATTTATGGCTTAGATTTTATAGTACATTTAAATATTTTTTACCTGAAGATTTTGTTATGAACAAACGAGTAAAAAGACCACCAGATAATCCTATAAATGCATTGATATCTTTTGGCAATACTTTATTATATACAAAAACAATATCAGCTATTTACAGAACGCATTTAGACCAGAGAATAAGCTTTTTGCATGAGCCATTAGAAGGACGATTTTCTTTGAGTTTGGATATTAGTGAAGTTTTTAAGCCAGCTATTGTATTTAAAACTATTTTTGATTTGGTAAATAATAGAAAAATACGAGTAGAAAAGCATTTTGAAAGAAAAGTAAATTATTGCATATTAAATGAAGAAGGCAGAAATATATTTTTAGAAGCTTTTCAAAAACGCATGGAAATGGTAATGCAACATCCAAAGTTGAAAAGAAAAACATCATATCATTCAATGTTAAAAATAGATTGTTATAAGTTAATAAAATTTATCACAGAAGATAAGGAGTTTGTACCATATTCATTGAAAGCGGGATATTGATAGATGCGCAAAAAAATAAATTATAATTATGCTTTTGTGTTTTACGATGTAAATGAGAAGAGAGTGCAAAAGGTATTTAAGATATGTAAAAAATATTTATCACATTTTCAAAACTCGGTATTTAGAGGAGAAATAACACCATCAAAATTAATGAAATTAAAATTGGAACTACAAAAAGTTATAGTAGATGAAGAAGATTTTGTTTGCATAATAAAGTTAATGAATGATGATGTATTTGGTGAAGAGTTTATAGGTAAAAAAGATGTAGAAACTGGAGAAAGTTTGTTTTTATAGACTAAATTTTACCAGGCATAAAAATAAGCATATGCCAATAAACCCTTATAAATAAAAGCGTTATGGCTCATTTCTTTCATTGGAAAGATAAATGCATTATGCCTGGTAAATTTTACTTAGAATGTTGAAATGTCAAGGTTTTTGAGCTATATTATAAAATATAAAGTCTTTAAAGACGAGGGATTAACAGTAACAAACGTTGTTTTTGAATACGCTTGCTTGCATATATGGGTATTCGATAGATTGGATTAACAGTAACAAACGTTGTTTTTGAATATAAAACTTCCAGTTATAAATAATTTACTGTTTTCTATGATTAACAGTAACAAACGTTGTTTTTGAATTTTACAATCGCTTGTGTGTCGATTACTGTTTGCATAGATTAACAGTAACAAACGTTGTTTTTGAATGAAGCTCATCTCTAAACATATTTTTTGTAACTGCGGATTAACAGTAACAAACGTTGTTTTTGAATGGAGCATACAAGTCTGCACCTGCCATTCGTGGCTGAGATTAACAGTAACAAACGTTGTTTTTGAATTCGAGTATTGTTAGTTTTCCAAACTTTTTATTTATTAGATTAACAGTAACAAACGTTGTTTTTGAATATAAACTTCATCATGTTTCCTGTTGTTCCATTTGTAGATTAACAGTAACAAACGTTGTTTTTGAATATGAATGTAAATAATAATATTTATAGGCTATAGCTTCTGATTAACAGTAACAAACGTTGTTTTTGAATGGAACTAAATGAACAAGAACGAAACACAATGCTACAGATTAACAGTAACAAACGTTGTTTTTGAATGCTGTATCAAGTGGCTTTGAATTCGGCAAAACTTGCGATTAACAGTAACAAACGTTGTTTTTGAATAGGAGTTAAGAAAAGACATCGGCTTAAGTCAAACAGGATTAACAGTAACAAACGTTGTTTTTGAATTGAAATAACACCTCTCTTTAATTTTATACTGTTTATGATTAACAGTAACAAACGTTGTTTTTGAATTAAATATTAAATGCAATTTTGGCGGATTTTAAAACGGATTAACAGTAACAAACGTTGTTTTTGAATGCTATTACATGGAGTAAAGAAAAATTCGTGGATGACGATTAACAGTAACAAATGTTGTTTTTGAATATGGTAGTATTTAGTTTTATCTAGCCAATAAAAATTGATTAACAGTAACAAATGTTGTTTTTGAATGACGGTGAAAAGTTTATTATTCCAATAACACCGCGCACCGATTAACAGTAACAAATGTTGTTTTTGAATAAAATATGAGCATTTAATAATGTATATATATAAAATGATTAACAGTAACAAATGTTGTTTTTGAATACAAGAGGGTGATTTTTTATAATAGTTTTATCGGGATTAACAGTAACAAATGTTGTTTTTGAATAGGAACACCATAAGAAATTGGGAACTTGGAATAAGAAATTAATAGTAACAAATGTTGTTTTTGAATTGTTAATATTTGATATGTTAATGACTGATGAAAATTAGATTAATAGTAACAAACGTTGTTTTTAAATCTCCAACGAACCTGATAAGTATTTTTACTGCCTAGTTGCGATTAATAGTAATAAAGTTGTTTTTGAATAAAAAATAAACTGGTATTATTTATACCAGTTTAAAATTAATAAATATTGTTTTTAAATGAAGTTTTATATTAATTTTTGCTTATATCTATCCATTCGATAGCTTTAGAATATTTTTCAAGCTCTGGAATAGTTAATTTTATGGCACTGTTTCGGCTACCACAGGCTGGATAAACGATATCAAATCGTTTTAGGGATATATCAAGATATACTTTTACGCCATCTTTTGGTGCAAATGGGCAAACGCCACCGATTGGAAAACCGGTATAGGTTTCTACCTCATCACCTTTTAACATCGTAGCTTTTTTGTGAAATTTTTCTTTAAATTTATGATTATCTATTCGTACATCACCAGCCATTACCACTAAAATTGCAGTATCGTTTAATTTGAATGACATTGTTTTAGCGATACGTGCTTCTTCGCAATTTAATGTTTGAGCAGCTTCAGAAACAGTTGCGCTAGAAGTTGGAAATTCCATGACTTTATCTTCCATATTAAATTGTTTAAAATATGCTTTTACCTTATCAATTGACAAAATAATCATTCCTTTATTGTGTTTTTGTTGTAATATTGTAAACAATATGATATCATGTAAAAAATAAAAAAGCCACTGACAAAAAAGTCAGTGGCATATTTTATGGAAATTAAGCTTCTTTATTAACTACAGCGTTTAAGTCTTCCATGAGCTGGTCAACGTCGATACCGTGAGCAGTAGCACCTTGTTCAATATTTTCAAAATGAGCAGCAGCACAACCGAGGCAACCCATACCAGCATTTATAAATACTTCTACAGTTTCAGGATAGTTGCTTACAACTTCCATGATACCCATGTCTTTAGTTAAAGTCATTTAAAAGTCTCCTTCTATAAATAATTTATTTACATGGGAATTATATCATATTTTATTAAGTTTGGATATACTAATTGATAAATTTTATAGTTAGAGTTAAAATAAGTAACTGTGCAAAAAAAGTTAATAGCAAGGAGTTAAAGAAGGTTTTGGAATATGGATTTTATAGCTTTTTCGTGGAATAGTGTAAATGTATATTGGTATGGTATCGTAATGGCAGTAGCTGTAATTTTAGGATTAGCGATTAGCTGGATTAATGTATGGCTACATAAAGAAAACTTCGATATCATAATCAAAATCATGGTTTGGGGTATTCCTTGCAGTATTGTAGGCGCTAGAATTGTTTATGTAATGCAAAATATGGATTATTTTAGTAAGAATTTAAGCGAGATTTTTTGTTTATGGCAAGGTGGATTATCTATATATGGTGCATTACTTGTATTTTTTGCCGTTTGTGCTATCTGTTTAAAGGTCAATCAAATGCAAATTTTATATTGGTTGGATTTAATTATGCCAGCTATTGTTTTTGGTTTAGTTATCTTGCAGATAACAAATTTTATGATGCAATTTTCAGTAGGAACGCCGCTCAGTGTAGATATTCCAAATGACCATACCCCTGCAGAGTATATTGAATATAAATATAGACCATCTGGTTTTGAAGGATATTTATATTTTCAACCAGTTGCTTTTTATCAGGCAGCGATTAATTTTGGTATTTTTATTTTGACAGTGCTTTTAACATTGATAAATCGATTTTTTAAATTATTGAGTAACGGAACGATTTTTTTATTGGCATTGTTCTTGATTGCATTATCTCGTTTTTATTTGGGGTTTATGTATTTGAGTGTAGATAAAGATGTTATTTTATATCCAGTGCAGTGGATAGCATTGCTTGTAATGATAGTTACTGTTATATTTTATATAGGAAATAAATATCGTCGAGCAAAAAGATTTTAAGGAAAGAGAGTAGAAAAATTCATGCTAAAGAAAAGTATTTGGTATAAGCTGATTTTAGTTGTAATGGTTTTATGTTTACCACTATTGGTGTCGAGTCCTAAAATTGTGCCAGCATCAGCGGCTGAAAATGAAGATAATATATCAATTACCGTTTTAAATTATCATAAAATAGATGATATGAATATATCCTTATCTGTTTTGCCTGCTGATTTTGATAGACAAATGGCTTATTTAAAGGAACATGGATATAATACCATCAATAGCCAACAGTTATATGATTATTTATCAAATGGGGCAGAACTTCCGCCTAATCCTATAATGATAACTTTCGATGATGGTTATGAAGATAATTATGTCAATGCTTATCCAATTTTACAAAAATATGGTTTTACTGGCACGATTTTTGTCATAACGGATTTTGTAAGTGCACAGCCAAATTATTTGACTTGGGACCAGATTAAAGAAATGAAAGCTCATGGCATGGATTTTCAGTCACATACAGCAACTCATCAATCAATGACAGGACTTAGTGAAGATCAACTTCGTACAGAACTTGTCAAATCTAAGCAGACACTCGACCAACAGTTAAATCAAAATACATTATTTATAGCTTATCCAACAGGTACGTATAATTTATATATTGCAAAATTAGTTGATGAAGCAGGTTATAAAGGTGCATTTACAATTAAATATGGCAATATAGATAAGGATAGTAATATTTATGCATTGGAACGTGTGCCTATTTTCCATACGGAAAATACTTTCTTATCATTCTATGAAAGAATGCATTATATTCCTGTTTTTGAACGTTTAGGTTGGTATAAAAGCTAATGATTTTAGTGTAGAAAAGTATTTTCTATTGAAATAAATTTTAATGCCTGTTAAAATTATATAAATAATTATTATTTATATATAAGGAATTTAGAGATGTGGTGAGTTAGTGGAATTTGAACATATCAGTGTTCTGCCAAATGAAGTTATTGAAGGATTGAACATAAAACCAGATGGAATTTATGTGGATTGTACTTTAGGGGGCGCAGGTCATTCTTCGCGAATAGCTGAAAGATTGAGTGAAAAAGGTCATTTAATCGGGATTGACCAAGACGATGATGCTATAAAAGCAGCAACACAGAGATTAAGTCAGTATAAATGTAAAATAGATATTGTTCATAGTAATTTCAAAGATTTAGAACAAGTTTTAAATGATTTGAATATAGAATTTGTCGATGGGTTTTTATTCGATTTAGGCGTTTCCTCTTATCAGTTAGATGAAGCGGAACGAGGTTTTTCATATATGCATGATGCTGAATTAGATATGCGTATGGATACGACAGCAAAATTTTCAGCATATAATGTAGTCAATGAATATGATGAAGAAAAATTAAATTATATTTTTAAGACTTATGGAGAAGAACGCTGGGCAAAACGAATTGCACAGTTTATCGTGCAGTATCGTAGAGAAAAACCGATTGAAACAACAGGACAGCTAGTGGATATTATTAGAAGAGCAATACCTGCGGCTGTGCGAAAAAAAGCTACAGGACATCCAGCAAAGCGAATTTTCCAAGCCATTAGAATTGAAGTAAATAATGAGCTTGGTATATTGGAAGAAACATTTCACACGGCTGTTAATCATTTAAATAGTGGTGGTAGAATAGCCGTTATAACTTTCCATTCTTTAGAAGATAGAATTACTAAAAATGCATTCAAAGAAATGGCAAGAGGTTGTATCTGTCCACCGCATTTGCCAATTTGTGTATGCCATCATAAAGCACAGATAAAACTTTGTGGCAAAGCTATTAAGCCATCTATGGAAGAAATGGAGAAAAATTCGCGTTCAAAAAGTGCTAAATTGAGGATAGCTGAGAGATTATAATTTCAGGAGGGATAAATTATGTTAGCGCAGCGTAAAGAGTCCGAATGGGAGAATGTGCAAGCATTACCAAAGAAGAATAAAATTAGAAAAACAGTTAAACAGAGAAGGCAGGAAAAGAATTTGAATAATGCGCTGCGTACTAGATGTATGATATTGTTTGCTATTACTACAATAATGGCAGTCTTTTTCATTTTGCGTAGTGGGGTAGCTGCAAGTGAAGCTTATCAACTCAATCAAATGAAAAGACAGGCAACAGTTTTAGAAACGGAAAATTCTAGATTACATTTAGAAATAGCTCATTTAAAATCTCCTGAAAGAATTCAGCAAATAGCACAACAAGAATTGGGTATGATTTTGCCAGATAAATTTTTCTTCTCAAATACGAGTAATTAATGATTAAGCCATATTTTCTTTGAAAAAAGAATTTATGGCTTAATTTTTTTGTTATATACATTAATACATAAGTGAGCTATAATATAGGTTGATTTATATAGTCATTAAGAATAATAGTTTTGGGAGGATACAAAATGACCATTGAACAGCTGGTGTCTGTATTAAAAGATGTAGAAGTATTGGGAGATACAAGTAAAGAAATTGAATTCATCGCGCATGATTCGCGTCGTGTACGAAAAAACACTTTATTTGTATGTATTTCCGGTACCAGAGTAGATGGAAATAAATTCATTCCGCAAGCTGTTGACGCAGGAGCATGCGCTGTTATGACAGAAAAAGATGTAACAGTTCCAGAAGGGATTACTGTTATAAAGGTAAAAAACATTCATAAAGCCATGGAACTTTGTGTACCATATTTCTGGGGCTATCCGGGTAAAAAAATGCGCATGATTGGTGTGACTGGAACAAACGGCAAAACAAGCAGTACGTATATGTTGCGTGATATTTTGCGCAATGCTGGCTATAAAGTTGGCGTTATCGGCACAATTAAAATCATGATTGAAGACGAAGAGTTGCCAATTCATAATACAACTCCTGATGTAATTGATTTGCAAGAAACTTTAGCTAAGATGTATGAAAAAGGCATGGATTATGTTGTGATGGAAGTTTCTTCTCATGCGCTTGATATGAACCGTGTAGCAGGTTGTGAATATGATACAGCAATATTTACAAATTTAACCCAAGACCATTTGGATTATCATAAAACAATGGAAAATTATGCTTTAGCAAAAGCTAAATTATTTGATAGCTTATCTGCACCAGATTTAGTGAAAACAGGTAAAACAGCTGTCATCAATATTGATGATGAACTGGGCAGTAAGACAATGATTGAACATACAAAATGTGATTTGATTACGTACGGTATAAAACATAAAGATGCTACTTTAAAAGCTGAAAATGTAGAAATAAAGGCATCTGGTGCTTCTTTTGAAGTAGAATATAATAATGAAGTTATGCATTTTGATTTAAAAGTTACAGGTATGTTCAATGTGTATAATATTTTAGGTGTAATTGGTGCAGCTTTGGCAGAACATATCAATCCTGCTATCATAAAAGAAACCTTAGAAAATTTTGAATCTGTAGCTGGTCGTTTTGAATTAGTTCGTCAAGGACAAGATTTCAGCGTAATTGTCGATTATGCGCATACACCAGATGGTTTAGAAAATGTGCTTAAGACAGCGCGCGAAATCGCTAAAAAACGTTTAATCGTTGTATTTGGTTGCGGTGGTGACCGTGATAGAACAAAACGTCCAATTATGGGACGCATTGCAGCACAGCTTGCTGATGTCGTAATCGCTACATCAGACAATCCACGCACTGAAGACCCAGAATTTATTTTGTCAGAAGTAGAAGCTGGTGTGCTTCCAGCATTACATGGTAATTTCCATGAAAAAATTACAGATAGAAGACACGCTATCTTCCGTGCTATTGAATTGGCACAAAAAGATGATATCGTTTTAATAGCTGGTAAAGGTCATGAAAATTATCAGATTTTAAAAACAGGAACAATTCATTTTGATGATAAAGAAGTTGCAATTGAAGCGATTAGGGGGAAATTAAATGGCTGATTTTCAATTTACTTTGACACAAGTTATGCAAGTAACTAATGCTGTTTTGAAGAAGATAACTTCAGCATCAATTTTTGGCGGTGTTACAACTGATACGAGAAAAGTTGAAGAAGGTATGTTGTTCGTAGCGCTTAAAGGTGAAAAATTTGATGGACATGATTTTATTGCTGAAGCAGCTAAAAAAGGTGCAATCGGTGCTATTGTAAATAAAGATTATGATGTATCAAGACTTGAAGATGTAGAAATTGATATTTTAGCTGTTAATGATACGCTCAAAGCATATCAGGATTTAGCAAAATTATGGCGCAGTAAATTTTCTATTCCAGTGATTGGTATAACAGGCTCTAATGGTAAGACAACTACAAAAGATTTAACTGCTGCTGTACTTTCTGGTAAATGGAATGTGTTAAAAACACAAGCAAATTTCAACAATGAAATAGGCTTGCCTATGACTTTATTACAGCTCAATAAATCATACGATGTTGCTGTTGTAGAAATGGGCATGCGCGGACTCGGTCAAATAAAATTATTGACAGATATTGCTAAACCAACAATAGGTGTTATCACAAATGTTGGTGAAACTCATATGGAACTTTTAGGTTCTATAGAAAATATCGCTAAAGCAAAAAGTGAAATGGCACAGGCAATTGAAATTGATGGTAAAGTCGTTTTAAATGCTGATGATGAACATGTAGCTAAAATGCACGAAGTTACAAAAGCACGTCCTATATATTTTGGAATAAATCATGCGGCTGATGTAAAAGCTTTCAATGTTAAAACTGTAGGCGAAGGCAAGACAGAATTTGATGCATTTATAGGCGAAAATATGGCACATTTTACACTTAATATGCTTGGCATTCACAATGTATATAATTGCTTAGCTGCTTTAGCTGTAGGATATGCTTGTGGCCTTACAATTGAAGAAATGCAAAAAGGTTTAGCTTCCTTTAAACCGACTGCTATGCGCTTTGAATATAAAAAAGTTGGCGATTTCAACGTAATCAACGACGCATATAATGCTAGCCCAATGTCTACAAAAGCTGCATTGAGCAATTTAGCAAAAGTAACTGATGGACGTAAAATTCTTGTCATGGGTGATATGTTTGAACTCGGCAGTGTAGAAGTAAAAGCACATGAAGATATAGCTGTTCAAGCAAAAGAAGCTGGCGTATCCATAATCGTTACAAGAGGTACGCTCACTCAAAATACTGCACGTAAAGCACGTGAAATCGGTATACCAGAAGTTTATGAATGTGCAAATCATGAAGAAGCAGTTGCAACACTGAAAAAAGTATTGCAGAAAGATGATACTGTATTATTTAAAGGCTCTCATGGCATGCATATGGAAAAAATAATTGAATTACTGGAGAATGAATATAAATGATGGATATTTTTAATATCAATATGTTTGGGGCAGCAATTGCTGCTGCCCTCATAGTATTAGTTATGGGTCCTTTTTTAATACCTGAATTACATAAATTAAAATTTGGACAAAGTATTCGTGAAGAAGGCCCAAAAAGTCATCAGGTAAAATCTGGTACACCTACTATGGGCGGTATCATGATTATTGCTGGTATTACTATAGCGACTTTGATTTTTGCTGATTTAACTATTGAAATGGGCTTAGCTTTATTTGTTATGCTCGGTCATTTCGTATTAGGATTTTTAGATGATTATATTAAAGTAGTTTTAAAACGCAATCTTGGTCTTAAAGCAAAGCAAAAATTTTTGGGACAACTTGTCATTGCATTAATCGTAACGTATATAGGTGTAAATTATACAGGCCTTACACAAGATGTATGGATACCATTTATCGGTAAATCATATGATATTGGCTGGTTTTATTATGTACTTGTAATCGGTGTGCTTGTTGGTACGACAAACGCTGTTAATTTAACTGATGGACTTGATGGCTTGGCTGCAGGTTCAATGGCTGTAGCTTCACTCGGTTTTGTAGCTGTTTGCTTGTATTTTGGCAAAATCAATTTAGCTATTTTTAGTTTTGCTTGTTTCGGTGCTTGCGTAGCCTTTTTGAAATTTAATTATCATCCTGCAAAAGTATTCATGGGTGATACAGGCTCTTTAGCGCTCGGTGGTGTTTTGGCGGCACTTGGCATTTTAACTAAAACAGAATTATTGCTTATCATCTTGGGTGGTTTATTCGTTATTGAAACTTTATCTGTTATAATCCAAGTAACTTCATTTAAAACAACAGGTAAACGTGTATTTTTAATGAGTCCTATTCATCATCATTTTGAACTTAAAGGTTGGTCTGAAACACGTGTAGTATGGAGCTTCTGGACAGCAGAACTCGTATTTTGTGTATTGGCTATGCTCACATTGCATTTTAGCTAGATTAATGAATTATTTTGTTATTATATGATTGATTAACAATAATATATCATTTGACGTTGATTAAAGGCATGGATAAGTAATATTATTATAAAAGTGTATTTTGAATATCTGATATAATTAAATAAAATTTTTCGAGGTAGATAAAAAATGGATTTGACTGGTAAAAAAGTTATTGTAGTTGGTGCTGGTATCAGTGGTTTTGCAGCTGCTAAATTGGCCAAAAAACTCGGTGCTACTGTAATCATGAGCGATGCAAATGAAAATGTAGACCAAAAACATGATTTAAAACCACTTAGAGATGCAGGAGTAGAAATAGTATTAGGCAAACAGACAGAAGCTTTATTTAAAGATGCAGATTTAGTGATTATTTCTCCTGCTGTACCGCGTCACATTCCTATTTTTGAAAAAGTAGGACAGAGTGTGCCAATCATAAGTGAAGTTGAATTTGCTTATAAATTAGCTAAAGCACCTATTTTTGCTGTAACAGGTACAAACGGCAAGACGACAACAACAATGTTATTGGGCGAACTTATGAAAACTATTTACGGTAAAAATAATGTCGGTGTAGGTGGTAATATTGGTACACCGCTTTGTGAAGAATGCTATCGCATCGGTGAAGATGGTTGTATCGTAGCAGAAATTTCCAGTTATCAAATGGAAGCTTCCAGTGAATTTACAACAAAAGGTGCGGCTATTTTAAATGTTACACCAGACCATTTAGCTCGTCATAAAACAATGGATGTTTATCAGGCAGAAAAAGAAAAAGTATTCGCTCATCATACGAAAGATGATTTTCTCGTATTGAATTATGATGATGAACGCACTCGCTCCATGGCACAACGTGCTAAAAGCACCATTTGCTTTTTCAGCAGTAGCCAGGAATTAGAGGAAGGTGCATTTGTTAAAGATGGACAACTTGTAATTCGTTGGCATGGCATGTTGCATGCAATTTGCAAAGTAGATGAAATGCAGATAAAAGGTGCTCATAATATTGAAAATGCACTTGCAGCAGTATCACTTGCATTTTTAGCAGGTGGCGATACAGTTAAAATGGCACAAGTATTAAAAGATTTTGCTCCAGTAGAACATCGTATTGAACCGGTTAGAACTTTAAACGGTGTAACTTACTACAATGATTCTAAAGCAACAAATCCAGAAGCAGCTAATAAAGCTATTGGCACATTTGAACATATTATTTTGATTGCTGGTGGCGATGATAAAAAGACACCGCTTGATGAATTTTATGCACTTGTAAATGAACATGTAGATAAATTGATTTTAGTAGGCGATGCTACAGCTCGTTTTGAAGCAGAAGCTTTAAAACATAAATATCCAGCTGTAAATATCTATAAAGCAGGTTATTCAATGGAAAAAGCTGTAGAATTAGCACATGATATGGCAAAAGCACCACAAGTAGTACTTTTATCTCCAGCTTGTGCAAGTTTTGATATGTACGATGGTTATGAAGCTCGTGGTCGTGATTTCAAACGTATCGTAAATGAATTGAAATAAATCGAAAGAGGAAAATAGATGAGAATAATTGTATCCGGTGGTGGCACAGGTGGTCATATTTATCCGGCAATTACTTTGATAAATAATATAAAAAAATTAGTACCTGATGCAGAATTTTTGTATGTAGGTACAAAAAAAGGTTTAGAAGCGGATATTATACCACGTGAAAAAATTCCTTTTGCCACATTAGAAATAAGTGGTTTTGAACGCCATTTGACTATGAAAAATTTTGCTGTTTTAGGCAAAGCTTTAGGAAGTATGGTCAAAGCGCGTCAAATAGTTAAAAGTTTTAAACCAGATGTTGCTGTAGGTACTGGCGGTTATGTATGTGGTCCTATTTTAATGGCTTCAGCACTTATGGGAGTGCCAGCACTCATACAGGAACAAAATGCAATACCTGGTGTTACTAATAAAATTTTAGCTAAATTTGTAAATAAAATAGCTGTTGGTTATGAACGCGCTGCTAAACATTTTTCTGCTGAAAAAACAGTTTTTACAGGCAATCCAATTCGTGATGATATCTTATTGAGCACACGCGATGAAGGACTTATGGAATTTTCCTTAGACCCGTCTAAAAAAACTGTCTTAGTTTCAGGTGGTAGCCGTGGAGCGCATAGCATTAATAAAGCAATGCTAGAAGTTCATAAACATTTTGCTAATAATTACCGCGTGCAAATCATGCATGTTACAGGCAAAACAGAATATGATTTTGTAATCGATGGCTTGGAAAAAATGGGCATTGATTGGCAGAAGACGGATAATCTTTCAGTATATCCATATTTGTATGATATGCCAAAAGCTTTGGCAGCAGCTGATATAGCTGTTTTCCGTGCTGGAGCTACAAGCCTTGCTGAACTTACAGCGCGTGGTGTACCTTCTGTTTTAATTCCATATCCATTTGCAGCAGAAAATCATCAAGAATTCAATGCGCGTGAATTGGAAAAAAATGGCGCTAGTAAAGTTATTTTAAATAAAGATTTAACTGGCGAAAAATTGATTAAAACATTAGAAGAAATGTTATCTAGCGAAAATAAGTTACAAGAAATGGCTGAAGCTAGTCGCAATATGGGTAAACCAAATGCAGCTCAGACTATAGCTGAAATGATTGTAGATTTAGCTAGAAATAAAAGATAAATAGATAAGGGGTGTCTTATTAGGTGCTTGAAAATATAAAGAAATTACATTTTGTTGGTATTGGCGGAGTAGGCATGAGTGCCATTGCCGAAGTAATGCTCGATAAAGGATATGAAATTTCTGGTTCTGATTTAAGTGATTCAGAAGTTGTAAAAAAATTACGCTCTAAAGGTGCAGTTATTTACAAAGGACATAATGCTTCTAATGTAGAAGGCAAAGAAGCTATCGTATTATCTTCTGCTATTCATCAAGATAATCCAGAACTTGTACAAGCAAAAAAACTTGGACTTAAAATATTCCATCGTTCCGATATTTTAGCTTACTTATTAAACGCAGTAAAAGGCATCGCAGTAGCAGGTGCACATGGTAAAACTACTACATCTTCTATGATTAGCGTAGTTTTAGAACATGCCAAAGTGGACCCAACAATCATAATCGGTGGTTTTGTTGATTATTTAGACGGCAATGCAAAACTCGGTAAATCTGATTATCTCGTAGCAGAAGCAGATGAAAGTGATGGTTCATTCCTAAAATTTTATCCACATATATCTGTTGTTACAAATATTGAAGATGACCATATGGACCATTACGGTTCAATGGAAAACATCATTAAAGCTTTCGTGCAGTTTATACAGAACTTGGATAAAGAAAATGGCTTAGCTGTACTTTGCTTTGATAATGAAAACATCAGAAATATCGCGCCAAAAGTTGACCGCAAATACATTTCTTATGCTTTAGAACATGAAGCTGATTACACAGCTACAGATATTATGACAGATGGACCGCATACAACATTTAGTGTGGTATATAAAGGTGAAAATCTTGGTAAAGTCACAGTTAATGTACCAGGTCGTCACAATGTATTAAACGCTTTAGCTACAATCGCTGTGTGCAGACAACTCGGCTTATCCATGCAGGAAATTGCTGATGGTTTTGCTGCATTTGCAGGCACAAAACGCCGTTTCCAAACTAAATTCAGAAATAGTGATGTATGGATTGTAGATGATTATGCACATCATCCTACAGAAATTCAGACAACTATTAAAGCAGCAAAACAGACAAAACCAAATCGTTTAGTCGTAGCATTTCAGCCACATCGCTATACAAGAACTAAGCTTTTACGTGAAGAATTTGGCTCTTGCTTTAAAGGTGCAGATGTTTTGATTTTGACAGATATCTATGCAGCTAGTGAAGACCCTATCCCAGGTATCAGCGGAAAAACTATAGTTGATGAAGTTAAAAAACAGACTGGTGTTGATGCTGTGTATATTGAAAAATTAGCAGATATAGCACCTTGGTTGAAAAATAATACGCAAAAAGGCGATTTAATCATCACTATGGGAGCAGGAAATATTTATACTGTTGGAGAAACTTTAGCTGATGAGTTTAAACATGAATAGAGGAGTTTTAAAGATGAATTTCAATAAAATTATCGTATTGATGGGTGGCCCATCTAGCGAAGCAGAAATTTCCAGACTTACAGGTAATGCTATTTTAAAAGCACTTAAAAATAAAGGTTATAATGCTGAAGGTATGGAATTTGTACCAGAAACTTTAGTAGAAGATATTAAACGCAGTAAATGTGATATAGTGTTTAATGCTGTACACGGAAAGTACGGTGAAGATGGTAAAATAGCAGCAGCCCTTGATATGATTAATATGCCATATACAAGCAGTGGCGTATTATCCAGTGCTGTAACTATGGATAAAGTTGCAACGAAACATTTATTCCGTTCGGCTGGTATATCTACACCAAAAAGTAGATTTTTGCGCAAAAGAGATTTAAATAATAATTTAACTGATGAAATTATAAAAGAATTTTCTTTGCCTGTTGTCGTAAAAGCGGCTTCTCAAGGTTCTAGTATCGGTGTGGAAATCGTAGAAAAAGCAGAAGAATTAAAAGCAGCTTTAGAAAATTCCTTTAAATACGATGATGTAATACTCATAGAAGAATTTATCAAAGGTAGAGAACTTTCCATTCCTGTTTATGGCAATGATGAAAAGAAAACTTTACCGATTATCGAAATCACGACAAATTCTGGCAGATATGATTATAAAAGTAAATATACAAAAGGTGAATCACACCATATAATTCCAGCTCCACTCAGTGAAAAAGTAACTGCAGAAGTTCAAAAATTATGTATTGATGCTTGTACTGTAGCAGATTGTAAAGGTATGGTTCGCGTTGATGTAATGCTCAGTGAAGATGATATTCCATACGCTTTGGAAATTAATTCTGTACCGGGTATGACAGAAACTTCATTAGTACCAGATGCAGCTCAATCAATAGGTATTGATTTTGCTACATTATGTGAAATGATTTTACAAATGGCGGTGGAAAAATAATAAGGAGCGCTTTTTATGTCGAAAAATCCGGGTAAATCAAGACAATTTATTTCAAAGCGCAATATAGTGAGAGGTCTAATAGGCCTCTTTTCTATATTAATGCTGATATTTATAATTAATTCGCCACTATTAAAAATTGGTTATGTAAAAGTAACAGGAAATTCATATTTGCCACGAGAAGATGTATTGCAGATAGCTAGAATAAAAGAACCACTCAATATTTTCTCTGTACAGACGGATGTAATTCAAGATTATTTACAAAATGATTTGCGTATAGATACTGCAAAAGTATGGAGAGATTTTCCTAACTGCTTAAATATAGAGATTACTGAAAGATTACCTGTAGCCGTGATGAATTGTAATTATGGTTATGTTAATTTAGATAAAAATAGTGTTGTTATAGATATATATACTGATGCAAAAAAAATTCAAAAACCTGTGATAACAGGAATGGTTTTGCAAGATGTTTATATTGGTGATAGTATAAATGATGATACTGTAAAAAAAATATTGGTGTATTTAGGTTTATTAAATAATGAAGTTTTAAGTCAAATTAGACAAGTAAATATTGCAGATAAAGAACATATTGAATTATATACAGTAAAGGGGACAAAAATCATTCTAGGAAATTTAGAAGATGTTGAAAAAATAGCAGAAAAGACACAAGAAATTTTTAAAGATATGAGTACAACAACTATTCCTGTTGAATATATAGATTTGAGTTATTCAAGACCGGTGTTGAAGATTAAACAATGAGGAATTTTATGATGCAAAATAAAAGTTTTTTTTCAATAATTTGTATATGCTTTTTGCTGGGATTTATGATAGCTGTACAGATTAGAACTACACAGGATAATTTAAAATCTTCTACACAGTATCAGCGTATAGAGCAGTTGTCTGATATATTATTGAGTACAGAAAAAGAACGTGATGCCTTAAAAGTTGAATTGGCTAGATTAAAAGAAAATACTGATATGCATGATAAGGTTCCAGAAAAAATAAATTTACTGGCAGGAACAACAGCAGTAAAAGGACCAGGTGTAGTGCTTGAAATAGAAGATAGTAAAAAAATGATATCTTCAACAGATAATACTAATTTGTATATCATTCATGATGAAGATGTTTTAAAAGTTATCAATGAGTTGCGTGCAGCAGGAGCAGAAGCCATTGCTATAAACGAACAACGTTTAATTTCTACATCTGAAATACGATGTGCAGGACCAACTATTTCTATAAATAATACACGTATATCAGCACCGTATGAGATAAAAGCGATAGGTAATGCTAAAAATATGGAAAACGCTATTAAAATGCGAGGCGGTGTAGCAGAAAGTCTTAGTGTTTGGGGTATACAATTAAATGTTCATAAAGATGAAAATATAATAATACCAGCTTATAAAGGTGCAGTACAATTTAAATATGTTACAGCTTTGGAGCAGTAGATGGATAGATATTGGAGATTAGCTGATATGAAGAAAGTTCTTATTTTGTGTATAGTTGCTAGTTTACTTGGTGGCTTAATTGGTTATTTTGTACCTGTAGTCATTCCAGTAGAATGTAGTAAATTATTTTCAGTAGCCATTTTAGCTGGAATTGAATCTGTAGTTAAAGGCGTACGAATGCTTATAAAGAAAGATTTCAAAAGTCATTTATTTATATATGGTTTTTTTATAAATATATTTGTAGCAATAATTTTCGTCTTTATAGGTGATTGTTTAGGTTTGGATTTATATTATGTAGTTTTATTAGCGCTTGGTTTTAAATTGTTACAAGATTTAGATATAGTTAAGCTGTATGTGTTAAATAAATAATGATATATAGTAAGTGAATAATGCTATTTAATAAGTGAATAGTTTTATGTATTAAATAAATAATGTTGTTCAGTAAATAACATACTAAAATATTGGCTAAATGTTTATTTTGGTATATAATTAATAATTAAGCAAATAATGATTAAGTAAATTATTTCTGAAATAATATCATATTGATTTAAAATAATGGGTAATGGAGGTTACTATAGTGTTTGAATTGGACCAAGAGATGGAGCCTATCGCCAAAATAAAGGTAGTTGGCGTAGGTGGCGGTGGAAATAACGCTGTTAATAGAATGATTGCATCTGGTTTGAAAGGTGTAGAATTTGTAGCAATAAATACAGACGCTCAGGCATTAGTACATGCAATGGCACAAAATCGCATACAAATTGGCGAAAAATTAACTCGTGGACTTGGTGCAGGTGCAAGACCAGAAGTTGGTGAAAAAGCAGCTCAAGAAAACCGTGATGATATCATGAAAGCTTTACAGGGGGCAGACATGATTTTCGTTACAGCTGGTATGGGTGGCGGAACAGGTACAGGTGGTGCTCCAATTGTAGCTGAATGTGCTCGTGAAGTTGGTGCTTTGACTGTAGGTGTTGTTACACGTCCTTTTATGTTTGAAGGTAAAAAGCGTTTAAAACAAGCTGAAGCAGGTATTAAAAATTTAAAAGCTAATGTAGATACTTTAATCACAATTCCAAACGACCGTTTGCTTGATATCATTGATAAAAAGACATCAATGATAGATGCTTTCCGCATTGCCGATGATGTATTGCGCCAAGGTGTGCAAGGTATATCTGACCTTATAACTGTTCCAGGCATTATAAACTTAGACTTTGCCGATGTTAAAACTGTTATGAGCAATGCAGGTTCTGCTCTTATGGGTATTGGTGAAGGTCATGGCGATAATGCAGCTGTGGATGCAGCTAAAATTGCTGTAAATAGTCCATTGTTGGAAACATCTATTCAAGGTGCAAAAGCTATATTGTACAACGTTACAGGTGGACCAAATCTTGGCTTGATGCAGATAAGTGAAGCTTCTGAAATTATCAGTGGTGCAGCTCATGAAGATGCTAATATCATTTTCGGTACAGCTATTGATGAAACATTAGAAGATACAGTTAGAATAACTGTAATAGCTACTGGCTTTGATGAAGATGGTGCAGAAGATGTACCAGAATTTCCATCATTACCTAAACAACCAAGCAATGAAAGTGAATTTGGAGATTTCCCAGATTTACCTCGTTGGATGAGAAAATAAGTGAATGGCGGCAAAATATATAAACAGGCAGTCAAGTTATGATTGCCTGTTTTTTATGAAATATATAGGCAGGTGAAAATATGCGTCGTTATATACCATTATTATTAGTAGGGCTATGTGTTTTATTTGTAATATTGGCAATGTTACTATATACAACGCAAATTGTAGGACAGAAAAATCAGGATGAAAAATTTGTACCTGTTACTAAAACATTAACAGCTTATACGACAATGCCTGCTGATATGGCAATGATTATCGCTGAACAATATCAAAAAGAAGACAGCGTTAAGATAAATTTTGTGATGATGAATTCAGATGAATTAGAGCAAAAGATGAACAGTGAAAATGATGCTGATTTGATTATAGCCGATTCAAAATTATTGGAAAAATTTGCCCAAAAAGGTGTTTTAGCGGGCAATATCTCTGAACAAGAAGACATCGTTGCAGATAAATTCAAAAGTCCAACAAATCAATGGATTGGCATTTGGTATGACCCAATTGTATTTTGTTATAATGTAGATTATGTAAAAAATAATTGGTATATACCGACAAGTTGGGATGAATTATCACAGTTTCCACAGATAAAAATAGCAATGACTGATTTTACAGTTGCATCTGCTAGTAGTAATGTTTTATATTCTTTAATAGAAAATAAAGGTGATGTACATACTTTTACAATTTTAAAGAATATACATCAAAAAGTGACTAGATATGCAAAATATTTATCTACGCCAGTACGTATGGTAGGTATGACAGAAGCTGATGTAGCCATAGCTGTGCAAAGTGAAACATTGCGATATATTCATGATGGTTATCCATTGACTATTATTTATCCTGAAGATGGAACGACTTATCAATTAACTGCTGTGGGTATAGTATCAACGAGTAAGCAACAAAATGAAGCTAATGATTTTGTAAAATGGCTCTTAGGTGATAATGTTCAAATGGAATTACAACATCATCAATATTATTATGTGCCAACAAATTATAGTTCATTGACTTATAAAGAATTTGCAGGTAAAAATATATCATTTTTAGAAAAATATACTGAATTGGATAGTATCAATAAAAAGATATTTTTAGACAAATGGGTAAAGGAAATACGATTGGCTAATTAAAATAAAATGAAGAGGAATAGGGAGAGTGGTTTTATGTTAAAAGCAGGTTTTATAAGCCTGGGTTGTTCAAAGAATTTAGTTGATACAGAAGTAATGTTAGGAATTTTGGCAGAAAATAATATTGAATTGACACCAGAACCAGAAAAAGCAGATATTTTAATTGTAAATACATGTACATTCATTCAATCAGCAAAAGAAGAGTCCATTACAACAGTTTTAAACATGGCTGAATACAAACAAAATGGAAAATGTCGTTCATTGATTATCGCTGGTTGCATGGGTCAACGCTATGGAGAAGAATTGTTAAAAGAATTTCCAGAAGTTGATGCTATCGTAGGTACTGGCGCTTGGAGTCGCATTATGGAAGCTGTAAACGCAACTATAAATGAACATAAACGCGTGCTCATCACAGGTGAGTCCAAGGAAATTTATACAGCAGCATCACCGCGTATTTATACAACACCATTTTATACAGCGTATATAAAAATCGCTGAAGGTTGTAATCATCGCTGTGCATACTGTGCAATTCCATATGTACGCGGTAATTATCGCAGCCGTACAATAGAAGATATCAAGCAAGAAGTAGAACGTTTGGCTGAAAAAGGTGTAAAAGAATTCAATATCATTGCACAGGATACTACGTATTACGGTCAAGATATCTATGGCAAACCATCACTTGTCGAACTTTTAAAAGAACTCGTTAAGATTGATAAAGTAAAATGGTTGCGCATTCAATACGCTTATCCACATACTTTTACTGATGAATTAATTGATTTAATAGCTAGCGAAGAAAAAATCTGTAATTATGTAGATTTACCGCTTCAACATGCACATAATGCAGTTTTGAGAAGCATGCGTCGCAGTGATACACGTGAAAGCATTGAAACTTTGCTTGATAAATTGCGTAAACGTATACCGGGAGTAGTAATTCGCTCTAGCTTTATCGTTGGTTTCCCAGGAGAAACGGCTTCCCAATATGCTTCATTGCGTGATTTCTTAGAAAAACAGCACTTTGATAAAGTAGGCATTTTCTCATATTCACGTGAAGAAGGAACACCAGCTTACGATATGCCAAACCAAGTTCCAGAAGATATCATGCAAGAACGTTACCATGATTTGATGAGTTTACAGAGCAAAATTTCTGAAACAATCAATATCTCTATGGAAGGTAAAATCGTTGATGTATTGATTGAAGGACGTGATGATAAGCAACATATTGCATATGGTCGTTCTTATCGCGAAGCACCAGATGTTGATGGACAAGTGTTCATTGAAGGTGATGATGTTAGCCAGCCAGGTGATATCGTTAAAGTAAGAATTTTACAAGGTTTCGATTATGATGTTGTCGGTGAACGAGTAGAAGAATAATTAAAGCTGAGAGGAAATTTTTATGATAGTTGAAATTGTAACTACAGGCAGTGAACTTTTACTAGGACAGATTGTCAATACAAATGCTGCATATATGTCATCTCGTCTTAATGATTTAGGTTTTGATGTACTTTATCAAACAACTGTAGGAGATAATCATGACCGCATGAAAGCTGTGCTTGAACATGCGTTATCACGTGCGGATATAGTTATCACTTCAGGAGGTCTTGGTCCAACACAAGGCGATATTACTAAAGAGGTATCAGCAGAAATTTTTGGTCGAAAAATGAAAGTACATGAAGAAAGTAAGCGTCGTATGGAAGAAAAATTTATACAACGTCATGTGACTTGGACTGAAAACAATATGCGTCAAGTAATATTGCCAGAAGGTGCAGAAGTATTTTTGAATTATAATGGAATTGCTTCTGGTGTTGTTTTAGAGAACAATGGCAAATATTTAATAAATTTGCCAGGACCACCAAGCGAAATGAAAGATATGTTTGAACGCAGCTTGAAGCCATTTTTAAAACGTAAATTTGGCTTTAAACACGTTATTGTTTCTAAAGTATTAAATACAATGGGTCTTGGTGAATCTTTACTGGAAACTAAAATTAAAGATTTAATCTTAGCTCAATCAAATCCAACTTTAGCTCTTTTAATTCGCCCAGCTGGTGTAATTATTCGTATTACAGCAAAAGCAGATACGAGAGAGCAAGCTGAAATTTTAATCGAAGAAATGGAAGCTAAAATTCGTGAGCGCGTTGGCAAATATATTTATTCTATTGATGATGAAAAAATGGAACAAGTAGTTGCCAAATTATTAAAAGATAATTGTTTGAAGGTTGCATGTGCTGAATCATGTACTGGTGGTATGTTATCTCAGCGTTTGACTTCTATACCAGGTAGTTCAGCTTATCTAGATGGTAGTGTTGTGACATATAGCAATGATATTAAAATGAAATTTTTATGTGTAGATGAGAATTTATTGAAGTCAAAAGGTGCTGTATGTGCTGAAGTTGCAGGTCAAATGGCGGAAGGTATTATGCAGTTGATGGAAGCTAATCTCGGTATAGGTATAACGGGCATAGCTGGGCCTACTGGTGGCAGTAAGGAAAAACCAGTGGGGCTTGTATATATTGCTGTTGCAGGAAAATATGGCACAAAGGTTACTGAAAATTACTTTTCTGGGGAAAGAGACCAAATTCGCTATAGAGCAACTCAGCAAGCATTATCTATGCTTCGTCATTATATTATGGAACATG
Source organism: Megamonas hypermegale (assembly GCF_900187035.1). Taxonomy (NCBI): domain Bacteria; kingdom Bacillati; phylum Bacillota; class Negativicutes; order Selenomonadales; family Selenomonadaceae; genus Megamonas; species Megamonas hypermegale. Next base: position 1,146,568 of record NZ_LT906446.1, on the reverse strand, counting down.
ATAAATTATAGAACTAATTTCATAAATGTATTGAACTTAATCAAATAATATACTATTATATGTGTTAATAAACATTAATATAGCCGTAGAACACTTTATATTTATTCAGATTTATAATTGAAGATGATATAAAGTTGTTCTATGGCTTTAAAATATTTATTAATAGAATTAGTATTATTTGTATTTGTTTTATAGGAGGATTTCTTTTTGGAAGAAAATATTATTAAATTTGAAGATATGCAGTTGAGTAAAAAGGTATTAAATGCTGTAAAAGATATGGGATTTGAAGAGCCATCACCAATACAGGCTAAAACTATACCTTTAGCACTAGAAGGTCATGATGTTATTGGACAAGCACAGACTGGTACAGGTAAAACAGCAGCATTTGGTATACCGACAATCGAACAGATTGATGAAAAAAATAAGTATATTCAAGCGTTAGTATTGACACCTACTCGCGAGCTTGCTATTCAAATTGCAGAAGAATTTAATAAGATTGGTAAATACAAGAAAGTGAAGACTCTACCAGTTTATGGTGGACAAATGATTGACCGTCAAATTCGTGCTTTGCGTTTTGGTGTAAAAATTGTTGTTGGTACTCCTGGTAGACTCATTGACCACATTCGTCGCAATACGATAAAACTTGACCATGTAAAAACACTTATATTAGATGAAGCTGATGAAATGTTAGACATGGGTTTTATTGAAGATATTGAAGAAATCATGTCTAATTTAGCGCAAAAAGAAGATAGACAGACTTTATTATTCTCAGCGACAATGCCAGCACCGATTGAAAAACTTGCTAGAAAATACATGAATGACCCTAAAAAAGTCATGATTAGTAGAGAACAGATTACTGTTCCATCTGTTGACCAGCTTTATTTTGAAACACGCGATAAATTCGAAGGTCTTTGCCGTGTACTCGATATCGAAGACAGCGGGAAATATATTATTTTCTGTCGCACTAAGAAAAATGTAGATGATTTGCAGGCATCTTTACAAGTACGTGGCTATATGGTAGGCAGTTTGCATGGTGATATGAGCCAAGCACAACGCGATAGAGTTATGCGTCGTTTCCGCGAAGGTAAATTGGAAATCCTCATAGCAACTGATGTTGCAGCGCGTGGTATTGATATTGATGATATTAGCCATGTTATAAACTTTGATATACCACAAGACCCAGAATCTTATGTACACCGTATCGGTCGTACAGGTAGAGCAGGTCGTACTGGTATAGCTGTTACATTTATTGAACCGAAGGAATATCGTCAGCTCAAATCAATTGAACGCATGACAAAATCCCGCATGATACGCGGTGAATTGCCAACACCTGCTGATGTTATCGAACGCCAACGTGAAGCAATAAAAGAACGTTTACTTAAAACTTTGAATAACAATACCTATGCTGATTACCATATGATTATTTCTGATATTGCTAATGAAGGATATGATTATGTAGATATAGCAGCTGCAGCATTGCAACTTTCTATTGAAGGCGTTAAAGAAAAAGATGATAAACCGCTTGATGAACGATTTGAAAATACTGGTGGTGCACCAGGAATGGTTCGTCTTTTCCTCAATATAGGACGTAAACAGGGAATTCGTCCACAAGATATTGTACGTAGCTTTGCTTCAGAAGTTGACATTCCAGGAAGTATCATCGGTGTTATTAATATTTATGATAAATTCACATTTGTAGAAGTGCCAAAAGATATTGCTGAAAAGGTAATTTCTGTAATGCATAGAAATACTATCAAAGGCTATAAACTCAATATTGAACCGGCTAAAGGCAAAGAAGACAATAAAAAATAAGAAAAAGAAAGGGCTAGAAACTTTTTAGTTTCTAGCCTTATTAATTTTGCTTTTAAATTAACGTTTGTCTTTGATTTCAGTATCGTAATTTAAACCATCAAAAATACGAACGCGTTTGTCATTGAAAGCATCGTTTATAATGCTCTTTGTTGGGTCGAATTCAGCTGTTTTAATATCAGCAATATCCAAGACTGTATGAATCATATCATCTGTCATGTATGGACGTTTTACAGCGTTTTGTATCTGTGCCCATTTTTCTGGATATTTTGCTTTGAATTTATCTGATGCCCACATAATAACAGGTATTTCAATCATATGATGTGTGGGATTTTCTTCAATATGACCGGACATATCTTCACCTTCATCATATACAGCTTCACCATGGTCAGGTACATAAATTACAAGTGTTTCACTATCGCGGAATTTATCAATGATGCTGCTTACAATATAATCATTGTAATAAAGAGCATTATCATACTGTGCTACGATTTCTTTTTTACCATCAGATATTGGCAATTGAATATCATCTTTAGAGAACTTGCTGAAGCTATATGGGAAACGGTTGTAATAAAGACCGTGACCGCCCATTAAATGGATTACATAGAAGTTTCTGTCTTCGCTGCGATGAGCAATAGCATCATCAATTAATGGGAATAATTCGCCATCTTCAATGCCGTAATCTTCACGAGAATCACGAATGCGAGTAAATGCACTTACATCACTGTGTGTAGCATAAATTTGAGCTACATTGCCCCAAATGCCAGATGTTTCTTGGTTGGAAAGCCAATAAGTCTTATAACCAGCGGCATTCATTACGTCAATTAAATTGTTATAGTGGAACCATTCTTTATCAGATTCATAATCACAGAAAGTGAATAATTTGCTGAGTACAGCAATTGTTGTAGAATGAGGACTGATACAATCAGTGAATACGCTGAGTTCACCTTTTTTATTTAAAGCATCAAGATTTGGCGTATTTGGTAAATAATAGCCATAAAGGTGCATGTGATTGCGGTTAGTAGATTCGCCTAAGATGAAAACGATATTTTTAATTTTACTGTTATTTTCAGTTAGTGTTACATTACTGTTAACTTGTGAAGATAAATCATGGTAAGCTTGCATATTGCGAACGGCTACAGAAGTTGAAGCGTAAACACGCTGAATAGGCAAGACATCATCCCACATGAAATCAGTATAAACGGTAAACATTCTAATTGTATAAAAAACACTGACTACAGCGAGTGCAGCAATGGTATTTCTCTTAGCAGTATATGTCAAATGAATTTTCTTTAATGGATTTACTCTGTATAAAATCACGCCAATGACGATTAATGCCACGATTGCTAGAAAACCAGAAAGACCGACATACATTGTTAAAAATTCTGTAGCTTCGCGCATATTTGTTTCCAATGCAGAATTGATGATACCTGTACCGATTAAAGCTTTATAACGGTACATAGTGAAAAATTCACCAATAAAAATTAAACCTGCTGGAATAATGATTATAGTTTTAACGATTTTTTGCAAAAAGCGCTTTGGCAATAAGTCAATCAAGCAAGAAATGACAAAAGAACCAAACCATACAGAAAAAATATAACCAATAGCAACATCAGCTTTTTCTTCATCAAACAAAGACCAAGCAGTTGTCAAACTATTGATTATAAACAATGTAATCATGAATTTAAAATGCTTATCGCAAATTCTTTGCAAATAATTGGCTATCTTTAACAATGACCCCTTATTAAACAACGTAAACTCCCTTTCTAATATAATATACATAATGTAAAATTCGTGTAAATACTAAATAAATATTATACTATAAATGTAAAATTTGCAATGAGAATTTTACGTTGATATCCAGTTATCATCATAAAAAAACACGCTTAAACTTCGTATGCGAGCTTAAGCGCGTTTTTTAATTATTTACCTACTCCAGCACCGTAGACAACGAATTGTTCGTTTCCATCGAGGCCAAGGTTTTTATTTAATTGTTCATCATCGAATGCACCGAGTGCACATACTTTGATTTTCATTGTTTGAGCTGCAAGATAGAGGTTTTGACAAGCATGTCCAGCATCAAGATGGATATAGCGATAAGCTCTTTCCCCGAACATACAAGCCATACGTTCATAAACGGCTGTCCAAATGAATACGACAGCGGCATTATTTGCTACACCAGCAGTTGAAAATTGTCCGCAGATATTTTTTTCAGTATCTTCACTATCAGAAACAAGTACGAGTTTGTGTTCAAGTGGTAAGAAACGATAAAGACCTGGTTTGATGTTTTCTACACGGCGAATGTATAAAAATGTTTCAAGTGCATTGCGACCACCAGCTGATGGAACGTTGCGCACTGTTTTTGTCTGCATCACCATTTTTACGCCTTGAGTGCACCAAAGGAGATACGATAATTCTTTTTGTGTGAGTTTTTCAGTATCATCATATTGACGTAGAGTAGAACGAAGTTCAACCATTTCGAGAAAATTTACATTCATGTCAGGCAATAAATCTGGTTCTGGTAGGTCAATTAATACGGCATCTTTAGGATAAGGCAATTCAAATGGGGGCATAGGGCGCATTTTTTTTGCGTTATTTTTTTTCCATGCCGATTCTTTCATATAATCAATTCTAGCTTGCGACATAAAATTTTCATCCTATCTTTAAGATTTATTTTTCTTTATTACTTCTTTGCCAAAACGATGGTATTCGCCACCATTTCTTCTGTTCATGAGCTCAGCGAATAAATCGTTTGGTGTAATATTGTGGAACGCAAGTAAAACCATGCAGTGATACCAAAGGTCGCCCATTTCGTAAAGAATTTCTTCTTTATCCATATTTTTAGAAGCGAGGATGGTTTCAACAGCTTCTTCACCGAGTTTTTTGAGGATTTTATCTTGTCCTTCTTGGAAGAGATAATTTGTATAAGAGCCTTTTACAGGGTGAATTTGACGGTCTTTAATTGTAGCGTATAAATCGTTTAATACTTTTGTGATGGAAGTATTATCCTGTGGTTGTGCCATTGGAACGAGGTCTTTGCTATCTGGGAACAGACGGCGGTCAGTAAAGCAAGTGTAAGTACCTGTATGGCAAGCCATGCCTGTCTGATGAACTTTGACAAGTAATGTATCGCCATCGCAATCGTAGAAGATTTCGCTGACGGATTGTTTATTGCCAGAAGTTTCGCCTTTGTTCCAGAGTTTTTGGCGAGAACGGCTATAAAACCAAGTATAACCTGTTTCAATAGTCTTTTTAAGGGATTCTTCGTTCATATAAGCGAGCATCATTACTTTGCCGTTAGCTTCTTGAACGATAGCAGGAACGAGTCCTTTTTCATCAAATTTTACTTTAGAAATATCTATATCAATCATAATCTAACCTCCACACCACGTGATTTTAAATATTCTTTGACTTGGCGTATGCTAAATTGTCCATAGTGGAATACGGAAGCAGCGAGAACTGCATCAGCTTTGCCTTCTGTTAATACGTCATAGAAATGTTCTAGTTTGCCTGCTCCGCCAGAAGCGATTACAGGTACATTGACAGCTTCAGAAACAGCACGAGTTAGTGGTATATCGTAGCCGTTTTTTGTGCCATCAGCATCCATACTAGTTAATAGGATTTCACCAGCACCGAGGTCAACAGCTTTTTTTACCCATTCAATACAATCAATACCGGTTGTTGTTCTGCCACCGTTTAAATAAATTTCCCAAGAATTTTCACCATTTCGTTTAGCATCTACGGCTAATACGATACATTGACGGCCAAATTTTTCAGCGCCTTCTTTGATGATAGAAGGGTCTTTGACAGCTGCTGTATTAACTGAAATTTTATCAGCACCAGCTTTGAGCATTTTGCGCATATCGCTTACAGTGCGAATGCCACCGCCAATGGTGAATGGAATAAATACTTGTGCAGCGCAGTCATTTGCGACTTTTACGATTGTATCACGATGTTCATTTGAAGCAGTGATATCTAAAAATACGAGTTCATCAGCCATTTCTTTATCGTAAGTGGCAGCAAGTTCAATAGGGTCTCCAGCATCGCGCAAAGAAACGAAATTCGTTCCTTTTACGACACGACCATTTTTTACATCTAGGCAAGGAATAATTCTTTTTGTGTACATAGTTTATATTATTCCTCCTTTGCTATTTTTAAAGCTTCTGGCAAGGAAAGCGCACCTGTATAAATGGATTTACCAACGATAACGCCTTCAATACCATCTTGTTCGTATTGTTTTAAGAGTTTAATGTCTTCAATGGAAGAAACACCGCCAGAGGCTACGACTTTTACACCGCTATAACGCGCAAGTTCAGCTGTAGCTTCAGCATTTACCCCTGATAATGTACCATCGCGGGAAATATCAGTATAAATGATGTGTTTAACGCCACTTTCAGCCATTTTTTTAGCTAATTCTTTAGCTTCAACATTGCCGGATATACCCCAGCCATCAACGGCAACTATGCCATCTTTAGCATCAATGCCGACAACGATACGTTCACTGCCGTATTTTTTACAAGCCTGTTGTACAAGCTCAGGATTTTTTACAGCTATAGAGCCTAAGATGACACGGCTTACACCCATATCAAGAACTTGTTCTATATTTTCCATTGTGCGAATACCGCCACCGAGTTCTACAGGGATATTCACTGTTTTTAAAATCATTTCCACTGTATCGAGATTTTGAGATTTTCCGGCACGTGCTCCATCAAGGTCAACGAGGTGTAGATATTGACCACCTTCGTCAGCCCATTTTTTAGCCATGTTTTCTGGTCTATCAGAAAAGACAGTTTCTTGATTAAAGTCACCTTTTACAAGGCGAACACATTTACCGCCTCTTATATCTATTGCTGGAAAGATAATCATGATTTATTTACCCCTCTACAAAATTTTTAATAATACTAAGACCAATATCACCGGATTTTTCAGGGTGAAATTGAGTTGCTATAACATTATTTTTACCAACAGCGGCAGTTATTTCTTCGCCATATACAGATGTTGCTAAAATAATGAATTTATCTTCTGGCATAGCATGGTAACTATGCACAAAATAAACGTAAGGATTTTTACGGATATTTTTAAATAAATTTATATCAACATGAGTATTTTCGTTAATTGTAAGACTGTTCCAGCCCATATGTGGAATTTTAAGACCAGGAGCATTTATTTTGCGTACCATGCCTTTAAAAATGCCTAAACCTTTTATATCTGGGCTTTCTTCACTGCCTTCAAACATGATTTGTAAACCAACGCAAATACCCATCACTGGTTTATTATTTTCTACAGCACGCATTACAGCATCCATTAGACCAGAAGCTTTAAAATTTTTCATGCAATCGCCGAAAGCACCGACACCAGGTAGTACGACTTTATCAGCTTTGTCGATGACATCAGCACTTTGTGTCAATATAACATCATCAGAAAATTTGGCAAAGGCTTTTTCCACGCTATACAGATTGCCTACGCCATAGTCAACTATTGCTATCATGGAAATGTTCCTTTCTATATTATAGTACACCTTTTGTCGAAGGAATTTTATTTTTTGCACGTTCATCAAATTCAACGGCATGACGCAGTGCATGACCTAGAGCTTTAAATACACCTTCAACTTTGTGATGAGAATTTTTGCCATAAAGGACTTTTATATGCAATGTGATACCAGCATTAAATGCAAAGGCACGCATGAACTCTTCAACGAGTTCACAATCAAAATCGCCTATCATTGGGGCGAGTTCACCCATATCACAGACGAGAAATGGTCTGCCACTTATATCGAGGCTGACGAGTGCGAGTGCTTCATCCATTGGAACGTAAAATGTACCATAGCGATTGATGCCACGTTTATCTCCGATGGCTTTGCTAAAAGCTTGGCCAAGGGCGATACCGCAATCTTCTACACTGTGATGACCGTCAACTTCGATATCACCATCACAATTTATATCCATATCTATTAAACTATGCGCAGATAAGAGCGTCAACATATGGTCAAAAAAACCTATTTTTGTCTTTATATTGGATTTTCCTGTACCATCGAGATTTATCTTTATTTGAATAGAAGTTTCTGCTGTAGTACGTTTTATTTCACCGCAGCGATTTACTGCATTTTCCATTATTGTACGTTCCCTTCAACAAAATCTTTAATTGCTTTGTACCAAGTATCATTTTCTTCGCGAGTACCCATAGAAAGGCGCAAGCAATTTTCAAGGCGAGGTGCATTGCCGAATGAACGGATACCGATACCAAGGCTTTCGAGGTATTCATTTATTTGTGTAGCCTTAGGGTGTTTTACTAAAATGAAGTTAGTAACAGATGGATAAACAGTCATGCCATCGATTTGTTTTAAAAGTTCACTCATGCGTTTGCGTTCAGCGATGGACATTTGAATGCGAGGAACGTATTCATCACGCATCTGGTAAACTGTATCAGCAGTGATAGCGGAAAGTACATTTACATGGTATGGCATGCAAGCTTTGCTGACCATTTCAATGACTTTTTTATTAGCTAAGAGATAGCCAACGCGGGCGCTAGCTAAAGCATATGCTTTGGAGAATGTGCGAGCAACCATCATATGTGGATATTCTTTTAATAAGCCAGTTACTGTACCGCCATCAAATTCGATATACGCTTCATCAATAGCTAAAGCACAATCGATATTTTTAGCGATGTATTCGATATCAGCTACTGGAATTTTTGTGCCAGTAGGATTGTTCGGTGAGCAGATAACAGCTAAGGAAGCTTTATTTTCTTTAATCGCATCAACAAATGCTATTGGGTCAAATGTAAAATCTTCTCTTAAATCTACAGGAACAGCAGTAGAAGCGCTGAATTTAGCGTAAATTTTATACATGGAAAATGATGGCCAAGGAAAGACGATTTTACGACCGCGACCGCCGAATGCGAAGAATAATTTTTCTAAGATTTCGCTAGAACCATTGGCGATTAAAACATTTTCTTTAGTTAAGTTAAAATTAGCAGCGATTTGTTCAGCTAGTGTATCTACTTGTTCATTTGGGTAACGGTTAAATGCAACACAGGAAAGACGCGCCATCAAGCGTTCTTCTACAAGTGGAGGCATATTTAAATTGGATTCATTGGCATTGACTTTGATATTCCAGTCGCGTTCTACAACGTCATAACTTGGCATATCTTTTAAACCGGTTCTATATTTTAATTTAATCATTATTTTCACCTCTTAAAATTATAGCATTTGCATGAGCATCTAAACCTTCGGCTTTAGCAAGACGAATGATATCGGAAGATACTTCTTGAAGTGCTGGTTGTGTATAAGAAATAATGCTAGTGCGTTTCATGAAAGTTTCTGTATTGAGTACGGAATAATAGCGAGCTGTTCCGCCTGTTGGTAATACATGGTTTGGACCAGCGAAATAATCTCCGAGTGGTTCAGGAGAATAAGCGCCTAAGAATACAGCACCAGCATGGCGGACATATGGCAGATAAGTAAATGGATTTTCAGTTAAGATTTCCATATGTTCTGGCGCGGAATAATTGGCAAGTTCAAAAGCTTGCATGAGATTTTCAGTTAAGATGATACGGCCATTTTTTTCAAGTGAAGCAGAAGCGATTTCTTTACGTGGCAATTTAGCTAATTGTTTTTCTACTTCAGCGAGAACTTTATCAGCGAGCTTGGCATCATCTGTGAGTACGATGCTAGAAGCGAGCATATCGTGTTCAGCTTGGCTGAGCATATCTGCTGCTGTATATACAGGGTCAGCCGTTTTATCAGCGACGATTAAAATTTCACTTGGACCTGCGAGCATATCGATATCGCAATGACCGTAAACAGCTTTTTTAGCGAGTGTTACAAAGATATTGCCAGGGCCTGTGATTTTATCTACTTTTGGAATTGTCTGTGTGCCGAAAGCCATAGCAGCGATTGCCTGAGCGCCACCGATTTTATAGATAGCATTTACGCCAGCTTCTTTAGCGGCGATAAGTACATATGGATTTAATTTGCCGTCGCGAGATGGTGGAGCCATCATGACGATTTCTTTGACTCCTGCTACTTTTGCTGGAACGACATTCATGACAACAGAGGAAGGATAAGCAGCTGTGCCACCTGGTACATAAACGCCAACTCTATCGAGAGGAATGACGGATTGACCGAGAATTGAACCGTGTGCACGGTATGTAATCCAAGAATTTGGTTTTTGTTCTTGATGATAACGGCGTACGTTTTCTATAGCTTTTCTTAAAGACTCTACGATTTTTGTATCAGCTTGAGCGTAAGCTGTTTCATATTCTGCTTCAGTTACGAGAAAATCTTTAGCAGTGAATTCCGCACCGTCGAGTAATTTTGTGTATTTTATGATAGCAGCATCGCCATCTTGACGAACTTCATTTACAATACGGTCAACAATTTGAGCAGCTGTCAAATCTTCACCGTATAATTCTTTATTTTTAGCACGAATGCGTGGATTTAATTTTACTTCATCAAAAGCTTTTTTATCTAAAGTCTTTTTGACGGCTTCAAGACCTAATTCTTTGACTTTTAAAACTTGCATTATTCATTATCCCCTTTTAAAACAGTATCTAAATCTTGAATTAATTTATTGATACGATTGAATTTTAATTTAAAGCTGGCACGGTTAGCGATAAGTCTAGCACTGGCATCAGCAATGAAAGCGATTTCTTCTAAATTGTTTTCGCGAAGTGTTGTACCTGTTTCTACAATATCGACAATGCTTTCAGATAATCCAACAATTGGGCCAAGTTCGATAGAACCATTCATTTTAATGTATTCCATTTGCATGCCTTTGCTGTTAAAGAATTTTTTAGCGATATGTGGAAATTTTGTAGCAACGCGTGTATGAGCGTAATCTGTCAATTTAGCGCGTTTTTTATCTTTAGGAACAGCCATCATTAAATGGCATCTGCCAAAGCCTAAATCAAGCAATTCATAAATATCTTTATCGCTTTCCATTAAAACGTCTTTGCCGATTACACCGATATCAGCTGCGCCGTGTTCTACATAAACAGGAACATCAGCTGTTTTAGCGATAATAAATTTTATTTTTAATTCATCATTAGTTATTACTAATTTACGAGACTTTTCTTCTAAATTTTCTGCGCTGTAACCAACTTTAGCAAATAAATCTTTTGCCAAATAAAATAATTTTCCTTTTGGCAATGCTATAGTTAGATATTGCATATCCTCTGCTGTCATAAACAAAAACCCCTTATAATTAATTAAGGCTGTCAGCCTTGCGTAATATTATTAATTCTTGACAATCATCTTGTCTTTGTGGCGAGTGATGATATTTGATGATTTTAGCAATATCATTTAGCCCGATTTCTTTTAATTTAAGAGCGCCGATATTCGCATGATTATAATAAATAAATAATGCGTGGCGTCTTTTACTAAAGAAACAATGATTTGTATTATCCTTATTATATTTAGCTAATTTATGCGCAACACTTGGCAAGTACTTATCTAGTAATACGGCAAAAACCTTATCTAAAAGGAAGATATCGTTTGCTGTTCGTCCAACATCATGTAAAAGGCAAGCTCTTAATAAAAGTCTTTCATTTACATTAGAGTGATTGCGCTGCATTAATTTTTGTGCTGTATAAGCTACATTTAATACATGGCGTTGGTCATAAATTTGCATAGCAAAAAATAAATTTTGTTCTTTTGCGTTTAAATACATATTAATAAAATCTAAATCATCATCATTTAAACGGGCTTTCACTGCTCGCACAAATTGTTTTATTCTTTGAATCATAAATTTTCCTAGATTTTTAGAAAAAATATATAGTTTATTATATTAATTAGGATAGAAAAAATATTTCATATGAGTATTATTCTATATAAATAAGCTCATTAATATTTTTATCTAATTGGTATTTAATAGCGTCTTCGTGTGTTTGAGCTTTAAAAGCAAGGTCAACAACTTTTCCATTTTCGCGTAATTTCATAGCTTCACTGATAGCTTCTGCATATTTGCCTTGTGAAAATGCGATATATACATCTTTTTTGTTGCAAATATTTTGAGTTTGGTTTTGTTTATCGAGAGCGAGCATTAAACGTTCGATGCCGAGAGCAAAACCTGTAGCTGGGCATTCAGTGCCAAAATCAGAGAGCATATTATCATAACGACCGCCACCGCAGATTGGATAACCAATGCCAGGTGCATAAATTTCAAAGACCATACCAGTGTAATAACTGAAATCACGGTTTACACCTAAGTCGAAAGTCACATTATCAGCTACGCCGTATATTTTTAATAATTCATAGATATCATGCAGATTATCAAGAGCTTTGCGACTTTGTTCATTTAAAGCAAGATTATTAGCGAATTCTAAGATATCTTCTTTGCCTTGAAGCAATGGTATAGATTTCAGTGCTTTTTTTGCTTTTTCAGGTAAATTTGTTTTTTCTACAGCGTTATTTAAATCTACGAGATTGCGCTGTTCTAATGCTAAGCGAATTTCATTTTGTTTTTCTTTAGAAAGACCCATTTGTTGCATTATGCCATTGATGAATTCTACTTGACCGAGGCAAATTTCAAAATTTGTTAAACCTACATTGCGCAAGCTATCTACTGCTAAAGCGATTATTTCAGCATCTGCACTAGCATCTGCAACGCCCATCAATTCAACACCTGCTTGATAAAATTCACATTGACGACCTTCTTGAGCTTGTTCATAGCGATATACACTACTGATGTACGAAAGTTTAAAGGGAAGAACATCATCATACATGCGACTAGCAGCCACACGAGCAATTGGTGTTGTCATTTCATGGCGTAATGCCAATGTGCGATTGTTTTTGTCGAAAAACTTAAATAATTGATTTTCGATACCATTACGATTGTTAATAGTAAGCGTATCTACATATTCAATAGAAGGTGTTACTATTTCATCATAACCCCAAAGGTTAAATGTCTTAGCTAATTTTAATTCAATATTACGTTTAATTTTTGCGTCTTTTGGTAAAAAATCTCTAGTACCGTAAGGTATTTCTAATAACATAAAAAAACACTCCTATTTTTGTTTTGCTTCTAAACGTTTGAGCACTGTATCATAACCATCAGCGCCATAATTTAAACAGCGTTTTACGCGACTAATGGTAGCTGTACTAGCGCCAGTGCGTTCGACTACTTCTTCATAAGTATGTCCAGCACGAAGCATTCTAGCAACTTCCAAACGTTGAGATAAAGCTTTAAGTTCACTAACCGTACATATATCTTCAAAGAATTGATAACATTCGTCAACCGATTGCAAAGATAATACTGCTTCACATAATTGGTCGTTTAAAACATCCTTTAATTTAGGATTTACCAACATAAACACCTCTTTACTTTAATACTTTAACTCGTGAAAATAGCATGTTTATATATTATGACATTAATGTAAATATGTCAAGTGAATTTACTGTAAATTTGTAATGAATTAGAATTTGTAGCTTTTAACAAAATCAGAAAATTTACATTTAAAATAATTTAAAAAATCGCTTGACAGATAGTATTACAAATGCTACTATATAGGTGTCAGAACAAATGAGATAAATAATCACATATGTGAAGGTGGTTAGTTGAGATACTTTCTACTATAATAAAAAATGAATTAATTTATAATTTGTTTTTAGAAGAGAGGTCTTAATCATGCAACCCGTATCTAAAAGAATTCTAATTAAAGTAGCTCATATGTATTATGAAGCAGATATGAAGCAAAGTGAGATTGCCAAAAAATTGGGAATTGACAGAACAACAGTCAGTAAATATTTAAAACGTGCAAAGGAAATGGGCATTGTAAAAATATTTATAGTACAAGACTCATTTGAAGCATTAGAGTCGCAATTAGAAGATAAATTTTCATTAAAAGAGGTTTTTATTGTTCCTTCTAGTAAAAATCCTGATGAAGTTTATTCTAACTTAGGTAAAGCCGGACTTATATTGTTGAAAAGACTTATTAAAAATAAAATGGTAATCGGCTTTAACTGGGGGCGCTCCATGGGAGCAATTGGCGACCAAGCTTCTGTAGAAAGTTTTCCAGCTGTAGATGCTGATTTTGTACCGCTTGTAGGTGGTTCTGAAAGTCTTGATATAGATTTACATGTAAATACTATCTGCTATAAGGTTGCCAATGCATTTCAAGCGAGAAGTCATTATTTATATGCTCCAGCCATAACTAAAACTCCAGAAACAAAACAAGCAATTATAAATGATACTAACTATCAAAAAATACAGCAATTATGGGATAAATTAGATGTTGCTTTTGTTGGGATTGGTTCTCCAACATCGGCTTCAAATGTAATATGGACAGACGGTTTGAAATCAGAATATATTACTTCTTCGTTTGGCAATCGTATTGTTGGTGAAACATGTACTCGTTTTTATGATAAAAATGGTAATGAAGTGCCAACAGAAGTGGTTGACAGAACGATATCTATTCCGTTTTATCAACTACATAAAGTAAAGTATGTTATTGGCGTGGCTGCTTCTGACGAAAAAGTTCCTGCTATTTATAGTGCATTAAAAGGAAAATTAATTAATGTTTTGATTACAGATGAATCGACAGGTAAGGAATTACTGGATTTTGAGTAAAAGGAGTGTTGCCTTGAATGTTTTGGATACTCATTGTTTTAGCTATTGCTATGTGGGTTCTTCAAGGTATTCTAAGCGTGTTTCAGTTAAAGAAGTTTAATAGAGAGTTAAAGAGATTACGTAAATCTGGCCGCGTCGCTATTGGCAAGGCCAGAGGACGTTTTAAAGCTGGTTGTCTTTTAATGCTTTGCATAGATGAAAATTGCAAGATTATTAAAGGAAGAAAATTGCAAGGTATTACCAGTTTTGCTAGCTTTAAAGATTTTAATAATTTAAATGGAATAGTGCTTACGGATATCACGGAAGATTTTTGTAACAATTTTGATAAACAGACTAAAACAGCTATTCTTTCTGCTGTAGAAGAGTATAGGCAATATACTAAACAACAAGAAGAAAAAATGTGTTTAGATACTCCTAAATAATAGTAGTTAAAATATTTTAAATTTTATAAAAGGAGAGATTTTTTATGGACACTTTAGTATTTTTAGCTCAAGGGTTTATCGGTATGTTTAACAAGGGTGGCGAGACCTTTATCGGATTGGCATCGGGCATTGTACCTACACTTATCTGTTTATTAGTAGCAATGAATGCTATTATTCGATTTGTTGGTACAGATAAAGTTGAAAAATTCGCTCATTTATGTGCTGGTAACGTATTTACTCGTTATATGGTTTTACCAGTTATCGGAACGTTCTTCTTTTGTAATCCAATGACATTATCACTTGGAAAATTTATGCCAGAAAAATATAAACCATCATATTATGCAGCAGCTTCTCGTTCTTGCCATACTTTAAATGGTTTGTTCCCACATGTAAATCCTGGTGAATTGTTCGTATTCTTAGGTGTTGCTAATGGTATTACAATGCTTGGTTTGTCTCAAGTAGACTTAGCACTTCGTTATTTTTTAATCGGTATTGTTATTAACTTTATCGGTGGTGTAGTTACAGATTTTACGACAGCATATGTATCTAAACAGCAGGGCGTTGTTTTAAGCGACAAAGTAAAAACTACACATTAATGTTTAGCTTTAATTAATAAGTAAAGGGGAATTTATTATGGCTCAATATAAAGATGTCGTTGTTAGTGCTGGTTCAAGCGGTTTTGGCGGTCCACTCGTACTTAAACCAACAGATAAAAAGAATAAAGTTGTTAATATAACTGGTGGCGTTATTTCTCCAGTATCACAGAAAATTGCTGAATTGACTGGTTGCGAACTTATTGATGGATTTAAAACAAGTGTTCCTGATGATGAAATTTTATGTGTAATTATTGACTGTGGTGGTACACTTCGTTGTGGTATTTATCCTAAGAAACGCATTTATACTATAAACTTAAATCCAACAGGTGCTAGTGGCCCTTTAGCAAAATTTATTACACCTGATATTTATGTATCTGCTGTAAAAGAAGATTGTGTAAGATATGCAAATGCTGAAGATGAAGCAAGTGCTCCAGTTGTAGAAAAAGTAGAAACTGTAAAAGCAGAAGAAAACAAATCATCTTATGATACAAGTAAAAAAATTACTGAACAGACAAATGTAGGCTTTATGGCTAAAGTTGGTAAATTTATGGGTTATATCACAGCTACGCTTTATCAAGCAGGTCGTGACACAATCGATACTATTATAAAAACTATATTACCATTCATGGCATTCGTATCCATGTTAATTGGTGTAATTTTAGCAAGTGGTATTGGTGATGTTATAGCTCATGTATTATCTCCACTTGCAGGTTCTGTAATTGGTCTTGTAATCTTGGCGCTTATCTGTTCATTCCCATTCCTTTCTCCGTTCCTTGGCCCTGGCGCTGTTATTGCGCAAGTTATAGGTGTATTAATTGGGGTTGAAATTGGTAAAGGAAATATTCCACCTAGTTTTGCACTTCCTGCATTATTTGCCATCAATGCACAAGCTGCTTGCGACTTTATTCCGGTAGGTCTTGGTCTTGCTGAAGCAGAACCACAAACAGTTGAAGTTGGTGTTCCATCAGTATTGTATTCCCGTTTTATAACTGGTCCTATCAATGTAATTTTGGCATGGCTTGCTAGCTTTGGTTTATATGAAAGTTAATATTAAATTTATAAGAGGAGAATAATAATGAAAAAGATTTACTCTACGACTGTAAAAGAACTTGGCCCTATGGTTAAAGACTTTATCGGTGAAAAAATGATAATTTTATTCGGTGAAATGGCACCGGCTGAACTTGCTGAATTTTGTGTAGTTCATACAGGTAATGAACTTACAGATACAATTGAAATTGGTGATGTTTTAAAAATCAATGATATTGAATATAAAATTGTTGAAGTAGGTTGCGAAGTACAGAAAAATTTAAAAAATCTCGGTCATATTTGTTTGCGCTTTAATAATAATGAAGAAGGGGAATCTTTGGAAGGTAGTTTATACCTTGAAGATAAAGATGTACAAATTCCAGAAATTGGTACTGAAATAGCAATTTTTAAAGCGTAATAAAGAATTAATTTTAAATATTGGAGTGATGTAATAATGTCATGGTTAGCTCTTGAAGGTAAAACAGCTGTAGTTACAGGTGGTGCTTCTGGTATTGGTAAAGCAGTAGTACAGGCATTTTTAGATAATGGTGCTAATGTAGTTGTTTGTGATATGAACCCACAAGAACCAGAATATACTTTAAATGAAAATAGCGGCGAAGTTTTATATGTACAGACTGATGTAACAAAAGCAGATAGTGTAAATGCTATGGTTAAAGCAGCTAAAGAAAAATTTGGTAAAATAGATGTTCTTGTAAATAATGCAGGTATAAATATTCCACGTTTACTCGTTGATAAAAAAGACCCTTATGGAAAATATGAACTTGATGAAAAAGTATTCGATAAAGTTTCCGCTGTAAATATCAAAGGTGTATATCTTTGTGCACAGGCATTAGGTCATGAATTTGTAAAAAATGGTGAAGGTGTTATCATCAATATGTCTTCTGAAAGTGGATTAGAAGGTTCTGAAGGACAGAGCATTTATGCAGCTACTAAAAATGCAGTAAATTCCTTTACTCGTTCATGGGCTAAAGAACTTGGTAAATATAATGTTCGTGTAGTAGGTGTAGCTCCTGGTATTTTGGAAGCAACAGGACTTAGAACACTTGCATATGAAGAAGCTCTTTCTTATACACGTGGTATCACAGTAGAACAGCTTCGTGCAGGTTATACTAGCACAAAAACAACACCACTTGGCCGTGATGGAAAACTTACTGAAGTTGCAGATATGGTAATGTTTTTAGCAAGTCATCGTGCTTCTTATGTACATGGTGTAACATTTAATGTTGCTGGTGGTAAAACAAGAGGTTAATTAATAAAAATAAAGATAGGAAGATTTTGTATGAAGAGTGCAATAAAAAAAGCCGCCATGAAATTGCAGTTTCACAGCGACTATAGCCTAGATTTTTGCAGAGTGTTTAGGCTATTAAATAGCATACGATACACAAAATTTTCTGTCAAGAATAAATGGATATTTGAATAAGTTTTAAATATAATAGAAGCAGTCATTAATTTATTGGCTGCTTCTATTTTGATAGAAATATTAGAAAGTGAGGTAAGGTTTATGCAATATTTATTTGATACAGCAAATTTAGCAATAATAAAAGAATACGCTAATAAATTACCAATTGTTGGTATTACGACAAATCCTAGTATTATTAAAAAAGAAGGCAAGATAGATTTTGAAAATCACTTTGCTGAGATTAGAAAGATTATTGGACGAGAAAAGTCACTGCATGTACAGGTAACGACAACTACAGCAGAAGAAATTATACGAGAAGCACATGGTATTTGTGAAAAAATTGACAAAGATGTATATATTAAAATTCCAGTGACAGTAGAAGGTCTTGCAGCAATGCAGGCATTGAAAAAGGAAGGATTTAATATCACAGCTACAGCAATTTATACAAAGATGCAAGGCTTTTTAGCAATGGAAGCAGGCGCAGATTTTATTGCACCGTATTATAATCGCATGCAAAATCTTGATATAAATTCAGATGAAACGATAGCAGCTTTTGCCAAGGCAATAGAAAGATATAATTATGGTACAAAAATCTTAGCAGCAAGCTTTAAAAATATGGGACAGGTAAATCGTGCCATTGAAATGGGAGCTCAAGCAGTAACAGTAGGGCCAGAAATTATCTTAGATGCATTTAAAATGCCATCTATCACTAAAGCTGTAAATGATTTTAATGCTGATTGGGTAAAAACTTTTGGTAATGTAAGCATAGATAAATTGTGATTTTAAATATGAGTAGGGAGCAAATAAACTTCCTACTTTTTTATTTTGATTAAATGTAAACTATAAAAAAATATAGGTTGACAATTTATGCAACTTATGATTTAATAACTTTGACGTCAAATATTTTAAGTTTTGAGGTAATTTTATGTATGCTGAAAAAAAGTTGTTAAGTACGAAAAATATGATTTTATCTGCACTGTTTGTGGCACTTATAGCTATTGGTGCTTTTATTAAAATACCAGTACCAATTTGTCCATTTACACTGCAATTATTATTTACTACATTAGCAGGTCTTTTATTAGGAGCGCGATTAGGTTTTATATCTGTATGTGTATATATTGTAATTGGTCTTATTGGCGTTCCTATATTTACTCAAGGCGGAGGGCCTGCATACGTTTTACAGCCGACATTTGGTTATTTAATCGGTTTTGCAGTAGGTAGTTATGTTGTCGGTTTATTGACAGAGCGATTCGTACGATTAACTTTAACTAATTTAATAATCGGCAATTTTATAAATTTATTTATCGTTTATTTATTTGGTATGATTTATGTCTATTTAATAAATACATTTTATCTGAATACTCCTATTGGTATTTGGCCTTTGTTTTTATACTGCTTTATATTAGCAGTGCCAGGTGATATTGTCTTATGTATTATTGCTGCTATTTTAGGTAAAAAATTAATACCAATAGTTAAAAAATAATTTTAGGAAAAGAGATGTTTAAGTTGAGTAAAGGATTATTTATTTCAGCAACTGGAACAGATATTGGTAAAACGTATGTTACAGCACTCATTGTTAAAAAATTGCGTGAAGCCGGTCTTAATGCAGGTTATTATAAGGCTGCATTAAGTGGTGCTGATTGCATAAAAAATAGTGATGCTGGTTTTGTGAATGAATTTGCTAAAATTGGTCAAGATGAAAATACTTTATTGTCGTATTTATATAAAAATGCAGTATCACCTCATTTAGCAGCAAAAATAGAAGGCAATCCAGTGGAAAAAGATGTTGTCATACAGGGATATAAAACTGTTCAAGCAAAATATGATTATGTGACAGTTGAAGGCAGTGGCGGAATAATCTGTCCTATTCGCTATGATGATAAAGCACAATATTTTTTAGAGGATATTATAAAATGGCTTAATTTATCTGTTCTTTTAGTGGCTGATGCAGGGCTTGGCACGATAAATTCCGTTGTACTTACAAAAGAATATATGCAAAATCATGGTTTAAAATTGCAAGGTATTATTTTAAATAATTATACGGGAACTGTTATGCAAAAAGATAATATTAAAATGATTGAAGAAATGACAGGTCAAAAAGTCTTAGCACTTGTAAAACCTAATGATACGGATATTGATATCGATGTAGAAGTTTTGCGCAATTTATATGAATAGGTAGGGGTTTTGCAATGTGTAATATTGATTGGACTCAGGAAGATTTAAAATATATTTGGCATCCATGTTCACAAATGAAAGATTATGAAGATTTAAAGCCGATTGTAATTGACCATGGCAAAGGTGCGTATTTATATGATATAAATGGCAAAGAATATATAGATATCATAAGTTCTTGGTGGTGTAATCTTTTAGGTCATGCCAATCCTAAAATTAATACGGCAGTAAAAAATCAACTGGATAATTTAGAACACGTTATTTTTGCTAATTTATCACATAAACCAGCTATTGAATTATGCCGTGAACTTATTAAAATCGTGCCGAAAGGGTTATGTAAATTTAATTTCAGTGATAACGGTTCAGCTTCAGTGGAATGTGCATTGAAAATGGCTTTTCAATACCATTATCAAACGGGGCATCCAGAAAAACAGCGTTTTATGTGTTTATCTGAAGGTTACCATGGTGAAACGATTGGTGCATTATCTGTTGGAAGTATGGACTTATATGCTAAGATTTATAAACCGATGTTGATGAATGCAGTACATACACAAGCACCTGATTGTTATCGTTGTCCGTTTAATAAAAATAGAGATAATTGTAGTTGCGAATGTTTTAAATATGCTGAGGAAGATTTTGTTAAATACGGTAAAGAACTCGCTGCTGTGATTGTAGAACCACTCATTCAAGGTAGTGCAGGTATGCGAATTTATCCACCACTATACTTGGAAAAATTGCGTAAATTATGTGATGAATATAATGTACTTTTAATTGCTGATGAAATTGCTACAGGTTTTGGTAGAACGGGCAAGATGTTCGCATTTGATTATACAAATGTCAGTCCAGATATTATGACTGTATCAAAGGGTCTTACGGGTGGTTATATGCCAATGGCTATAACGATTACAACACAAAAAATATATGATGCTTTTTATGCCGATTATAATGAAGGCAAGGCATTCATGCACAGTCACACGTATAGTGGTAATCCGCTTGGCTGTAGTGCAGCACTGGCAGTGCAAAAGATTTTGCGTGAAGAGAATATTTTAGAAAAAGCAAATAAAATGGCTATTTATTTACATGATAATCTGCAAAATACACTTGGGGATTATAAATACGTTGGAGAAATTCGCCATTTAGGCTTAATAAATGCCATTGAATTAGTTAAAAATAAAGATACAAAAGAAGCCTTTGATAGCAAAAAACGCCTTGGTTATGCGGTTTATAAAAAGGCGTTGGAAAAAGGTTTGTTACTCCGTCCATTAGGTGATGTATTGTATTTTAATCCACCGCTTAATATTGAAAAGCAAACTTTAGATAAAGCTGTAAAACTTTGCGCGCAAGCGATAAAAGAAGTATTAAATTAAATATATTGTACCTAATAAAAGGCAGTATTTATTTGATTGTTCAAATTAAATAAATATTGTCTTTTTATTATACATATTGCATAATAAATAAGAGATGTATATTGTTTAGAGTTACTAGATAGGACATAACTATGAGAAAAAAATCATTGTTAGATAAAGTAAAGTTTTATTTACGTATTCGTTGGCGTGCATTTAAACGACGTCCATTAATTTTTTTACGATATATGTTTAATATATTATTTTTCCGCTTTTTAGGAATTATTATCTGCTTATTTTTGACAGTGATACCGCTTCCTTTAAATCATTTAGTACAGAATATGTTTAATTTAAATTTATCGTTTAATTCTTTTAGGGAAATTGTTTCATCTGTACAAAAAATAGCACTCAATTTTAATCATTTAATGCCTTCGCCTAATGATATATTACGTGTGATAAATACGGTGCTTACAAATATAAATCCGTATAATTTAATAAATATTATACGTGATATACCTACGGATTTACGTCAATTCATCTTGAGATTTTTAGATTATTTACGTGAACGATTTAAAGATTTACGGTTATTTATAAAAAGTTTATGGCCACCTAAAAATATTTGGTTTAAATTTAAAATTTTTATAAAAACACATGCTTTAATTTTAAGACGAATTAAAAAAAATATATTTATGATGATTGGCAGTTTAATACTTGTGAAATTATTGTTTTTAATGATAATACCATTTTTGGGTATTGGTGCCATTTATTTTTTAGATGTAAATATCAGTCTTATTATCATAGCTATATTGAGTTTGATTTCTTCACAATTAGGTTCGTTAATTGGTCGTTTGATTGATAATGCTTTAGTAAAATTGTATGATAGATTAGAAAGACGACAAACGACGCGTACTATGAGCAAATTTATGAGCTTATTATTAATCTGTATTGCTGAAGTTTATAGAAATATAAGATTTTTATTTTTGGTGACAAATGTTTTAATTTGTCAAAGTATCAATCTTTATATACAGAAAATAAAAAAAGCAAAAATTACTTTATTTGTTATTTATATATATTATAAAAGCTATTTAAAGGATAAGAGTTTGAAAAAATGATAATAAAATGAAATTTTTTGTTATAATAAAATAAATTTCAAATGACATAAAGGAGTTTTTATTTTGAATAAACGAGATTTAATTTTAACTGCTTGTTTAATGGGTATGGTGATACCTACAGTAGTTAATGCACAAACTTCTATTGAAAATAATGAAAATGATAACGAAAAAATCAATGCACATAGCGTAGTGCAAAATACAAATTTAATTCCGACTCCAGCATATACTACAATTATAACAAGTGAAGAGATACATGATAATCATTATAAGAATATAGCTGAAGCGTTGTCGTATGCAAATGGCGTATTTGTAAATCCTGGTTCACTTAATACTTCGCATCTTGTTGTGCGTATTGATGGTGATGACCGCGTGGCAATTATGGTTGATGGTCGCCGTGTTAATATGGATAAAGGTATTATGAGCGGGCGCGCTTCATATGATTTAGATTTGTTGCCACCTATAATGAGCGTAGAACGAATTGAAATCGTTCATGGTGCAGCTGGTTCATATGCTATTAATTATGATACGCCAGGTGGTATTATCAATATTATCACGAAAAAAGGTGATAAACGTGAAACGACTGTTGATATGGCGGCAGGTGACCATGGGGCATGGAAAGTTAAGGTTGCTACGGGTGGTCATATAGATGATTGGAGCTGGATGGCTACTGGCGGTTTTGATAATGTTGATTACCATAAATATAAAGATAGTGATGGTAAGACGCACGAATTGCCTAATTCTGATAATAATCGCCGAGAAATGAATTATCGCATAGATAAAAAGCTTACGGATAATAGTTCACTGACTTTTGATTATGGCCATTTGAGCAATGATACAGGTACATGGTTTTCAAGATATAATCCACAAGATTATAATTATGAGAAATTAATCAATCATTTTGCATTGACATATAATTATAAAGAGGACACTGTAGCACCTGGATATATCACGTATTATCACAATTATACACAGGGCGATACTTATATTCCTGGTTGGTTTAATGACCATGAAGATGAACAGTCTTATAGTCGTTGGGAAAATACGGTGGATGGCATTGATTGGCGTGATGGCTGGAGAATAAGTAAAGACCACACTGTTACTGCTGGTTTAATGTATCGCAAAAATTCAGTGGATAATATCAGTACTAATATAAATAATCCATTTAATTTAAGTGGCAATTATGATGAAGATATGACAAATACATCGATTTATCTGCAATCTATACGCCGTTTTGATAAACTCACTTTGACAGGTACTTCGCTTTATAATGATAATAGTAAATTTGGCGGAAAATACGTGACAAATGGTGCTTTTGATTATACGGCTGATGATAAGACGACTTTTTATGGTTCACTTCAGCAGATTTATTCACTGCCATCATTAGATGAACTTTATTATGATAATAGATATGTTCAAGGAAATCATAATTTAAGACCAGAAACGGGACGAAAAGGAAGTTTAGGCGTGCGCTATAAATTATCTAATGACACAAATTTAAATTTCAATGCGTTCATTGCTGATATTGATGACCCTATTGGTTGGTATAGAGAAGATAATGTATATCATGCAACTAATTTTGAAAATCAGAAGAAACGTGGATTTCAATTAGCCGTTGACCATAAATTCAGCGATAAATATAAAGCTTCATTATCTTATGCATACACAGATACTCATACAGATAAAGGTGATGGATTGGGCAACCAGGTTGATGTAAATGCCGTTGCACCAAACAGCTATAAAGCTATAGTGACATATCATGATGATAGATGGACGAATAATATAATGTTTACAGCTGGAACTGGCAGAGATAGTAATTATTATACTGGCAGTTATTATGTATGGGATGCTAATCTCAATTATAAAATCAGTGATGATTGGTCAACGTATTTAAAATTATATAATATTACAAATGAATCATATGAGAAACTTGGCTCATTATTCGTCGGTGATGTTCCAGCATATGGCAGAACTGTAATCATGGGCATGGAATACAATTTCTAAAATGATAAAAAGAAAAGGTAGACTGCATATTAATTATAGCAATCTACCTTTATTTTTTAAGTAATTATCAGGTGTTTTTAGCGATAATAGCACCGATTACACCGCCAACTAATACAGCTGTAGTGATATCGCCTTTATCGTAGTCTTTGTCATCATCTCTGTCCCAACGGTCTTTGTCGCGGTCGTGACGTGGAGGAGGTGGTGGTGGATTTTTTTTATCTTTGTCCCAACGGTCTTTGTCGCGGTCGTGACGTGGAGGAGGTGGTGGTGGATTTTTTTTATCTTTGTCCCAACGGTCTTTGTCACGGTCATGACGTGGAGGAGGGTTCTTATCTTTATCCCAGCGGTCATTTTTTGGAGGGCGTTTTTTATCTTTATCCCAACGGTCATTATCACGGTCATGACGAGGTTCATGGCGCTGGTCAAATTGAATTTGATTATCTAGTGCTGCTGCTGCCGCTGAACTTACGCTCATGGTATAGCTTATAGGCGTAGCTAAAAAACAAGTTAGTGCAGCAATACCGATAACTTTTTTTGTTTTTTTAGTAAATAATTCTAACATGATTAAACCTCCTTTGTAATATTATTTATTAGGTGTTTTTAGCGATAATGGCACCAATTACACCGCCAACTAATACTGCTGTTACAATATTGCCTTTACTGTAATCGTTATCATCATCATCTTTTCTATCTCTATCATGTCTATCTTTTCTGTCTTTATCTTTATGTGGCGGATTATCATGTCTGGAGTCATAAGAATATGAAGCTGCACTCGCTGTTGGTAATGTTGCTACATAGCCGAGCGGACTGCAAAGGAAACATGCTAATGCCAGAACACTTATAGCCTTTGTAAATCTTCCTTTAATTAATTTTAACATATTAACACATCCTTTAACATAGTTTTCAGTAAATTCTATGTGGTATTCGTTACTTTATATTAATAATATAACAGTAAAAGATTAAATTCTGCTTAGAAAATTATTTAAAATAGATTAAATTTTATTAAAAAAATCCACGTATTTGATTTAAGCCAATTTATTATTTATAATGAAATACATATTATTTTTATGGAGGTCTTATGATGAATTTAGGTAATTTATTAACGGAAAGACGCAATCCGTATACATTAGATATAGATAAAGTATCTTCTTTAGAAATGTGTTTACTGATAAATGAAGAAGATAAAAGAGCTGCTGTAGCAGTGCGCAATGTTTTACCGCAGATTGCCAGTGCTATTGATGAAATTGCGAATAGATTGGCAAATGGAGGTCGCCTTTTTTATATTGGAGCTGGAACATCAGGTAGACTTGGCATATTAGATGCTGTTGAATGTCCACCGACATATAGCAGTGACCCTGAAATGGTACAAGGCATTATTGCTGGTGGTTATCCAGCTATTTTTAAAGCGCAAGAAGGTGCAGAAGATTCGTTGACTTTAGCACAGGAAGATTTAAAAGCTAAAAATTTGACTGAAAAAGACTGTGTAGTGGGCATTGCGGCTAGTGGTAGAACACCGTATGTAATCGGTGGTTTAGAATACGCTAATAAAGTTAGAGCTTTAACAGTAGCTATAAGTTGTTCTTCAAATACGTTAATCAGTGCTAAAGCTAAAATTGCAATAGAAGCGTTGACTGGCCCAGAAGCGATAACGGGTAGTACGCGTATGAAGGCTGGTACAGCACAAAAAATGATTTTAAATATGATTTCTACTTGTGTGATGATAAAACTTGGCAAAGTTTATAGCAACTTAATGGTAGATGTAAAAGCTTCAAATGAAAAATTGAAGGAAAGAGCTTGTCGCATTGTCATGGAAGCTGCTGATTGCACAAAAGAACAAGCGCAAGAAGCACTGCAAAAGACAGGTGGAAAAGCAAAACCAGCCATTTTGATGATTTTATTGGATTGTGATTATGAAAAAGCTCAAAGTTTATTGGCAGAAAGTAAAGGATTTATTGCTAAAGCTTTAGTAAAAGCTACTAGATGAGGAGAAAAATGGATTTAAAACAGACAGCTAAAGAAATTTATATATTATTGAAGCCGTATGATATAGTTGAAGTGCATAACTGTATGACGCGCTTGAGATTGCATTTAGGTGATTTAGAAAATGCACCGCTAGATAAATTAAAGAAAGTTGATAATGTGTTAGGTGTCAATTTAAATGGCACAGAATTGCAGATTATTTTAGGCCCTGGTAAAGTAAATGAAGTTGCAGAAGAATTTAAAAATCTGCTCGAAAATAAAGAAGAAATACCAGAAGAGCCAAAAACGAAAACAAAGATGGAAATAGGTCAAGCTGAAAAAATTCATCAGCAAATACGACAAAAAAATGCTACGCCATTTAAATTATTGCTAAAAAAGATTTCTAATATATTCATGCCACTAATTCCAGCGTTTATCGCTTGTGGTTTGATTACAGGTCTGCTCAATATCGCTTTTAAAATTGACCCGAGTATTATTGATTATCCAGCAGTGCAGATTTTGCAGATTGCAGGTAACGCTGTTTTTTGGGGATTAAATATTTTTGTAGGTGTGAATACTGCAAAAGAATGTGGGGCATCTCCAATGCTAGGCGGTACGATGGCCGTAATTATAACGCATCCAATGCTCAACAATATCAGTTTATTTGATATCGATTTATTGGCTGGTCGTGGCGGTATTATTGCTGTATTGTTAGTAGTGGCATTTTCCTCTTGGCTGGAAATAAAACTGCATAAGATTGTGCCTAAAATTTTAGATTTATTTTTAACTCCGCTGTTGGTTATCTTGATAGCTACGTTTCCAGCTTTGTTCATATTGCAACCATTAGGCGGGATTATAGCAGAAAACATAGGCTTTGCCGTTACGCAGGCAATAGGAACAGGCGGGGCAGCAGCAGGCTTTATAATTGGCGGTATTTTCTTGCCATTGGTAATGACAGGACTTCATCAAGGCTTGACGCCAATTCATGCTGAATTATTAAATCAATACGGTGTGACTATTTTATTGCCGATATTGGCTATGGCTGGTGCTGGACAAGTAGGTGCATCCATTGCTGTTTACGTTAAGACAAAAAATAAAAAATTAAAGCAGACAATAGCTTCAGCACTTCCTGTTGGTTTTATGGGAATAGGTGAACCGCTTATTTATGGTGTTACGTTGCCACTCGGTAAGCCGTTTATCGCAGCTTGTATCGGAGGAGCTTTTGGCGGAGCTGTACAAGCCTTTTTCGTAGTAGGTGCAACATCTATTGGTCTTTCGGGATTGCCTCTTGCTGCTAGCACGGATAAAATTTTGTATTATTTATTAGGTTTAGTTACGGCATATGTAGCAGGATTTATTGCTGCAATGATTATTGGCTTTACTGACCCAGTGGAGGAATAGGACATGGAAAACGGCATTTCTATTTATTTAGGGTTAGATAATACAATTGAAGAAAATCTACAGTTGATAAAAACAGCACATAAATACGGCATTAAGCGTATTTTTACTTCATTGCACATTCCTGAAACGAATGTAAATTTATTGCAAGCACAATTACAGATTGTATTAAAAACGGCTGTTCAATACGGCATGGAAGTTATATCTGATGTTTCACCGAATACTTTATCTTTATTGAATTTGGATAAATTGGATATAGATAAATTGCAAGAAATGGGAATAAGTACCATTCGTTTAGACTTTGGTTATAGTGAAAAAGATATTGCCGCATTGAGTAAGTTGATAAAAATACAGTTTAATGCTTCTACATTGACAAAAGAGTTTTTAGATGAATTGAAGTTTTACCATACAGATTTTAATTGTATTGATGCACTGCACAATTTTTACCCGCGCGAAGGAACTGGGCTTGATGAAACCTTTTTATTGAAGAAAAATGAATTACTGCATATGTATGGCGTACAAACAGCAGCATTTGTACCTAGTTATAATAAAGCGCGCTCACCACTGAAAAAAGGTTTGCCAACATTAGAAGTACATCGCTATAAACCTTTAAGCATGGCAATAAATCATTTATCATTGTTAAAAGTAGACTCTGTATTTATCGGCGATAGTTTACCGACAAAAGAAGAGATGAAAACTTTATCAGCGTTAACAAAAGATTATGTGACGATAAGGGCAAAATGTTTGACGCAAAATCAATTTATAAAAGATTTATTGGCGAAAAATGTATTTACAACACGTCAAGATGCTGCTTTTATGGCTATTAGAACACAGGAAAGTCGCTTACTTTGCAAAAATGAGAAGATTTATCCTGAGTATATATCAAATCGTGATGTGGGCATGATTACTATGGATAATATAAATAGTGGTCGCTATATGGGAGAATTGCAGATAATATTAAAAGAGCAAAAGCAATATAAAGCTGTTAACATTATCGGTAAAATATTGGATAGTGATATGATTTTGCTTAAATATTTAAAACCAGGCAGTAAATTTAAAATAGAATTAATGTAATCGTGAGATTATAGTAAAAATCTAGTACAATGATTGATTGTGCTAGATTTTTTATGAAATACTTTGTTGACATATAGATAAAGGTAATATATAATTAATCCATACTTATTTGCTATGATTGTAAAAATGTTAACTAAAGAGGCGAAGAGAATGAAAGTATATAAAAATTTTATGGAACTCGTGGGAAATACACCGCTTGTTCAAGTCAGTAATTATATGAAAGCCAATGATTTAAAGGCAAATATTTTAGTAAAATTAGAATACTTTAATCCTGCTGGAAGTGCTAAAGATAGAATTGCTAAAGCTATGATTGAAGACGCTGAAGCAAAAGGTCTTTTAAAACCAGACTCAGTTATTATTGAACCGACAAGTGGCAATACAGGTATTGGACTTTGTGCAGTAGCAGCTTCAAAGGGTTATAAAATCATCATAACGATGCCAGAAACTATGAGTGTTGAACGACGCAAATTGATGCAGATTTACGGTGCAGAACTCGTGCTCACTGAAGGTGCTAAAGGCATGAAAGGTGCTATTGATAAAGCTGAAGAATTGGCAAAAGAAATACAAAATAGCTTTATACCAGGTCAGTTCACTAATTTAGTTAACCGCAAAGCTCATTATGATACAACGGGTCCAGAAATTTGGAACGATACTGATGGCAAGGTAGATATTTTCGTTGCTGGTATTGGTACAGGTGGCACTATTAGTGGAACAGGTAAGTATTTGAAAGAACAAAATCC
Source organism: Megamonas hypermegale (assembly GCF_900187035.1). Taxonomy (NCBI): domain Bacteria; kingdom Bacillati; phylum Bacillota; class Negativicutes; order Selenomonadales; family Selenomonadaceae; genus Megamonas; species Megamonas hypermegale. The sequence continues at coordinate 1,116,930 of NZ_LT906446.1, read as the reverse complement.
TGATATTAAAGTTGTAGGTGTTGAACCTGCTACATCAGCCGTAATAACTACAGGCAAAGCAGGAGCGCATGAAATTCAAGGTATTGGTGCTGGTTTTATACCTGATACATTAGATACTACTGTTTATGATGAAGTGATTGCCGTGCCAAATGAGGTGACATATCCAACGAGTAAACAGCTTACAAAAACAGAAGGTTTGCTCACAGGTATTTCTTCAGGAGCTGCGCTTTGGGCTGCAACACAGTTGGCAAAACGACCAGAAAATGCAGGTAAAAATATCGTAGTGCTTTTACCTGACACAGGTGAAAGATATTTATCAACAAAATTATTTGAAGAATAATATTTGCTTTAATAAATAAGATTAGCGGTATAATATATTGATTATATTTAACGATTTTCGATATATTATACTGCTGATGTTTAAAATGGCGAATATTATTATCAATAATTCATATTAAAATTATATTTTAAATAATAAAAGGGAGAAATATTATGGGAAAAGTTTTGGATATAAGTAAATGGAGCTTTGAAACTAAACAATTACACATAGGACAAGAGAGTGCTGATATAGCTACTAATTCAAGAGCTGTACCGATTTATCAAACGACTTCATACGTATTTGATAATTGTGAGTCAGCAGCAGATAGATTTGCACTAAAAGAAGGTGGCAATATATATGGAAGGCTTACAAATTCAACGCAAGAAGTTTTTGAAAAACGCATGGCAGCACTAGAAGGTGGCGCAGGAGCTTTAGCACTCGCTTCAGGAGCAGCGGCAATTGCTTATACTTTGCAAGCACTTGCCAAAGTTGGCGACCATATTGTCGCTTCAAAGACTTTATATGGTGGTACATATAATTTATTAGAGCATACTTTGCCAGATTTTGGAATAACGACGACTTTTGTAGATATTCATGATTTACAAGAAGTAGAAAAAGCTATTAAAGATAATACTAAATGCTTATATTTTGAAACTTTAGGAAATCCAAACAGCGATGTAGCTGATATTGAAGCAATTGCTGAATTAGCTCATCGTTATAAAATACCAGCAGTCGTTGATAATACTTTTGCAACGCCGTATTTAATTCGTCCTATTGAATACGGTGCGGATATCGTCATACATTCTGCTACTAAATTTATTGGCGGACATGGAACGAGTTTAGGTGGAATAATAGTTGATAGCGGTAAATTTAATTGGGAAGAAAGTGGAAAATTTAAATCGCTTGTAGAGCCAAATCCTAGTTATCATGGCATATCTTTTTATAAAGCTGTTGGAAATTTAGCTTTTATAACGAAGGTTAGAGCTATACTTTTACGTGATTTAGGCGCATGTATTTCACCATTTAATGCGTTTTTATTATTACAAGGACTTGAAACTTTGTCACTTCGCGTAGAGCGTCATGTAGAAAATGCTTTAAAAGTAGTAGAATTTTTGCAAAATCATCCTAAGGTAAAAGCAGTAAATCATCCAGCTATAGAAAGTAGATTTGACCATGATTTATATAAAAAATATTTGCCAAATGGTGGCGGTTCAATTTTTACTTTCGAAATTGAAGGCGATGCTAAAGATGCACAAGCATTTATTGATAGACTGCAATTATTCTCGCTATTGGCAAATGTAGCAGATGCTAAATCACTGGTCATTCACCCAGCGACGACGACACATTCACAGATGACAGAAGATGAGTTATTATCATCAGGCATTAAACCTAATACAATACGATTATCAATTGGCATTGAAAATATAAAAGATATCATTGATGATTTAAATCAAGCATTTATTTAAGATTTAAAACTGTATATTAAAAATAAAAAAAGCTATCCCTCGATGAAGAGAGATAGCTTTTTGTAATCTTTGATTATTTATCGAAGATATTTCTGAGAGCTTGTTTATTTACATCACGGTTTAACTGAGCGAGATAAGTAGTTAATTTGATGTGTTTTGGACAAACTTCTACACAGTTCTGGCTGTTACCGCAGCTAGTGATACCGCCTTTTTCCATAAGAGCATTGAGACGTTTTTCTTTGTCGAATTTACCAAATGGATGAAGGTTGAAAAGATAAGCCTGTACAGTTGGAGCAGGTCCGATGAAGTCGGATTGTGGACCAACGTTAGGGCAAGCTTCTAAGCAGCAGCCGCAAGTCATGCAGTGAGAAATTTCATATGCAGTAGCAGCTGTATATGGGTTCTGAATAGGAGCTTCACGGTTTTCCCAGCTACCATCAACATTAATCCAACCTTGGATACGTTTGAGGCTTTCAAACATAACGCTACGGTCGATTAAGAGGTCACGGATTACAGGGAAAGTACGAGCTGGAGCGATACGAATTGGCTGTGGGAGTTTATCGATAAGAGCAGCACAAGCCTGACGAGCACGGCCATTGATAACCATCATGCAGGCACCGCAAACTTTTTCCAAGCAGTTGCATTCCCAAACTACAGGAGTAGTTTTTTTACCGTCTTTTGTTACAGGGTTTTTCTGGATTTCCATTAAAGCTGCAACAACGTTAAGTGCTGGACGATAAGGAATTTCAAATTCTTCAGTATATGGTTTGCTAGTAGGACTGTCCTGACGTTCAATGATGAGATGAACAGTTTTCTGAGTATCTGCCATTATTTTTTGCCTCCTTTAGCGATATCATAACGACGTGGACGAGGTTTAACTAAGGAGTGATCAAAATCAATATAAGTGATTTGTGGTTCACAAGTTTCTGGGTCTATTTTAACGAGAGTTGTCTTTAAGAAATGTTCGTCATCACGGTTAGGGTATTCTTCTTTGTAATGAGCACCACGGCTTTCATTACGCATGAGAGCTGCTTTACAAATAGCCATAGCATAGATGATCATGTTACGGAGCTGACGTACAAACATTGCTTCTTGGTTAGCCCAACGACCTTTATCTGTAAGACCGATATGATCCCATTTTTTCAATACTTTTTTGATTTCTTCGTAGCAATAAGCAAGGTTTTTGTTAATACGTTCAACGAAGCAATAACGAAGCATTAAATCGGATAATTCTTTATGAAGCATATGAGCGTTTACATCGCCATCCATGCTCATGATTTTTTCGAATTCGTCAACTGTTTTCTGTTTAGCAGCTGCGAGTTCTTCTTCAGTTAATGGGTCACCATTGTCTTCAGCAAGAACTTTGCCTTCAATATCCCAAACAGTATCGCCATTTGCCCAGCGAAGAGCTTCTGGACCAGAAATTGTACCAGAATGAGCTGCAGAAAGAAGGGAGTTTGCACCAAGACGGTTAGCACCGTGGTACTGATAGTCACATTCGCCGGAAGCAAAAAGACCAGGAATATTAGTTTTATGTTTGCGGTCAACCCAAATACCACCCATGGAATAGTGGATAGAAGGGAAAATCTGCATAGGAACTTTACGTGGGTCATCGCCTACGAATTCTTCATAGATTTCCATGATACCAGCAAGTTTACGATTTAAGTAATCAGCATCGATATGGGAAAGGTCGAGGTATACGCGGTTTTCACCGTTGATGCCGAGGCCCATATGAACGCAAACTTTGTAAATTTCACGAGCTGCAATATCACGAGGTACGAGGTTACCGTAAGCTGGATATTTTTCTTCGAGGAAGTACCAAGGTTTGCCGTCTTTATAAGTCCATACACGACCACCTTCACCACGAGCAGCTTCAGACATTAAGCGGTTTTTGTCTTCGCCTGGAATAGCTGTTGGGTGAATCTGAATGAATTCAACGTTACCGAGGTAAGCACCTTCTTGGTAAACATCGGAAACAGCGGAACCATTGCAGATAGTGGAAGCTGTGCATTTACCATAGATAACACCAGGGCCACCAGTTGCGAGGATTACAGCGTCAGCAGGGAATGCTACGATTTCCATGGAGTTCATGTTCTGAGCTGTGATACCACGGCAAACGCCTTGTTTATTTCTGATGATATGAACGAATTCCCAGAATTCGTATTTTTTAACTTTACCTTTTACTTCAAGTTTACGAACTTGTTCATCAAGAGCGTAAAGAAGCTGTTGACCAGTAGTAGCACCAGCGAAGCAAGTACGTTTATGTTTTGCACCACCGAAGTTACGAAGGTCAAGGTTACCTTCTGGAGTACGAGTGAAAGGAACGCCCATGCGGTCAAACATTTTGATAAGTTTTGGAGCGTTTTCGCACATGCCTTTTACAGCTAATTGGTCAGCTAAGAAGTCGCCACCATAGATTGTATCGTCGATATGGTCCCAAATAGTGTCATGTTCACCTTTGGAGTCCATGCAAGCGTTAATACCACCCTGTGCGCAGAGGGAGTGAGAACGTTTTACTGGGCAATAAGAGAATAAATCTACAATACCGCCAGCTTCGCAAATTTTAATCGTAGCCATAAGACCGGACAAACCGCCGCCGACAACGATGATTTTTTTGGTAGATTTCACGTGAGTCTCTCCTTATATCTAAAATTATACATTAAAACCAATACATGCTCATGAAAGCAATAGTTAAAAGGGATAATACTACAAATACAAGCATGAATAAGCGGGAGAAGAAAGTCTGAATGCGAGGACCTTTAGCAATACCCCAAGTCATTGTAAATGTAGTAAGACCATTGAAGAAGTGGAAAATTGCTGCAATCATGCCAATTGTGTAAGCAGCCCAAATTACAGGATTAGAGAAGTAAGCCTGTAATAATTCATAGGAAATTGGAGTGCCGCCACCTTTTACCATAATGCGGAGATAAACAACATGCCAAATCAAGAAAAGGAAAATAAGAATTGCAGTTATTCTCTGGAAGAAGAAGTTCCAGTTGCGAGCGAAGCCATAGCTTCTTGGATTGTTTTTAGCTTGCATTAAAATGTAGATACCATAAAGACCATGGAAAAGGAATGGTACTAAAATGAAGCAGATTTCCATAGGAAGCATAATTTCGTGTGGAATAGCTGCTAATCGCTCAACTGCTGCATTGAATGGAGCAGGGCCACCCAATACCATTGAGTTTGTTAAGATATGTTCGAGTAAGAATAAACCTACAGGAACGATACCGCAGAGAGAATGAAGTCTGCGAATGTAAAATGTTGTGTGAATCATCCTTGAACCTCCTGTACATTTTAATTTTCATAGGGAAAATTTACACACTTATGACATGCCAAAAAGCTTCTATTTAAATTTTTAAAATAAAAATAGCAATCCCCGGGTGTCTCACGGTTGACAAAATAAACTGAGCCCCTCTCCAAAAAAAAGGAGCTCAGGATTTTGTTTAATTATTTAATTTGGTCCATATCAAATTTGCGATATGGTGCTTGACCGATTTCGTAGAAATTATTTCCTTCAGAATCAATAACAACGATAGCTGGGAAATCTTCAACCGTAAGAGCAGCAAGTGCTTCAGGTCCGAGTTCAGGATAAGCAATTACTTCATATTTTTTTACACATTTGGAAATGAGGGCAGCAGCACCGCCAACAGCAGCGAAATAAGTAACGCCATTTTTCTTCATGGAGTCAACAACTGCTTTATCGCGGGAACCTTTACCAATCATACCTTTAATTCCCTGTTCGAGCATTGTAGGAGTGTAAGCGTCCATACGACCAGATGTAGTAGGACCGCAAGAACCAATCGGATTACCAGGTTTAGCAGGAGTCGGTCCAAGGTAATAAACGATTTGGTTATGCCAATCAATAGGAAGTTTTTCTCCGCGAGCGAGAGCTTCTGTCATAACTTTATGAGCAGCATCACGTGCACTGTAAATGACGCCGCTGATAAGAACGCTATCGCCTACTTTTAATTTGCGAGATTGTTCTTCAGTTAAAGGTGTGGTAATGCGAATTTTTTCAGCCATTTAAATATACCTCCCGAATAATTATAATACACGTTTAGAATGACGGCATGCATGGCAGCAAATAGTTACTGCAACAGGAAGGCCAGCAATATGAGTTGGGCCCCATTCAATATTTACAGCAAGAGCGCTTGTAGTACCACCGAGCTGTGGGCCAATGCCTGTCTGATTAATCATTTCTAAAAGTTCTTCTTCTAATTTTGCATATTCAGGATGTGGATTGCGAACGTTTGTTGGACGAAGTAATGCTTTTTTAGACATTACAGCAGCACGGTCCATAGTACCACCGATACCGATACCTACAACCATAGGTGGGCAAGGGTTGCAGCTTGCATGGAGAATAATTTCCATAACAGCTTTTTTAACGCCTTTTACACCATCAGCAGGTACAAGCATTTTAAGGCCTGATTTATTTTCGCTACCGAAGCCTTTTGGTTCAACTTGAATTGTAAGTTTATCACCAGGAACAACTTCAGTATAAATAACAGCAGGAGTGTTATTTCCAGTATTTTTGCGGTTGAAAAGTGGTTCTTCAACAACGGATTTACGAAGGTATCCTTCAGTATAGCCTTTTGCTACACCAGCATTAATAGCATCATTTAAGTTGCCACCTTCGATATGAACGTCTTGACCTAATTCGACGAACACGATAGTCATGCCTGTATCTTGGCAGATTGGTCTATCTTCTGCTTTAGCGATTTTGGCATTCTGAATGATTTGGTCGAGTACGTCTCGGCCAACTGGAGACTGTTCACTAAGTCTGCCTCTTTCTAATGCGGCGAAAACGTCTCCTGGTAAATAGTAGGCAGCTTCTTTACACATCTGCGCTACTTCTTGGGTAATTGTTTCTGCTTGGATTGTACGCACCATAACCCCTCCAATAGATAAATTTATTCATTGTTTAATTGTGTATATTAAACTTCCTAAGTATTATAGGCAATCCCCGTTCATGAATTTGACGGTTAAGGCAATATTGAACACTTTTTATTTATAATTGTGTTTGTATTGTCTTTGAATAAGTAAAAAACTTATTCTTATCTAATGAAATAATATCGTTTATATAAAAAATGAAATTATTTCATTAGTAATAATTCCTCATACGTAAAAATTAGAATAAATCATAGTTTTTACGATATTTAGGATAAAATTTAGCAAAATTTGATATATTTAATACATATTATAATTGTTATGTATTGATATAATGTATTCGCAAAGAGAAGGTTTATATCTCATTTATTAATATTATATACTGAATGATAGAAAAATATCATTCAGTATATAATAGATTGTCGTTACATTTTAAGGAATAAAAATATCCTTGTGTAAAGAAAATTTTAGCATATTTTTAAATGTGTTTCAACAATTAAAAAAGCCGTAAAGCCTTAATATTATTAAAGTTGAAGCGCATTCATTTTTATAAATAAAATTTATTTATAGATAAAAACCAGCAAAACTTTATTTTAATTAAATCATAAAGATGATAAATAGAAATAGAAGATTATTATAAGAAAATATATCTACTATAAAAATTTTTTATTTTATAAATATCCGTTGGATATCTATTTTTTTATTTTTTATAGTGGCAATCATAAATGAAGGTAAAAGTCCATCACGTGGTTCAGAAATGCTACCAGGATTTATGAATAATCTATTATCAATTGTTTTTTGTGCACCGATATGACTGTGTCCATATACAATTAAATGAGCATTAACGCAACGAGCCATATCACTTAATTCTTCTAAAGAAGTTTTCACGTTGTAAGTGTGACCGTGTGTCAAGAAAATATTTATATCAGCTAATTTTAGAAGAAGATCGTTAGGTTTTTCATAAGTCCAATCAACATTGCCGATAACACCGTATACCTTTTTGCCTGATACTTTTTCAAGATATTTACTATCTTCAATACTGTCGCCAGCATGAAGCCAACAGTCTACATCATCAGCTAAACAGATAGCATTATCAATAGCATCTAAATTATAATGACTGTCGCTCATTATTCCTATTTTCATTTTAAATAGCCTCGTAATATATTTTCCATATTTTTAAGTGCTAAACCGCGATGACTGATGGCATTTTTTTCTGTAAGGGTAATTTCAGCCATAGTTTTGTCGAGGTTAGGTAAATAAAAATATGGGTCATAGCCAAAACCACCTTCACCGCAAGCAAAATTGCGAATTATGCCGGAACATCTACCTTCACAAGAAAGAGATGAACCATCAGTATCGACGAATGCCAAAGCACAAACATAATGGGCAGGAGAAGATGAAACATTTTTTTTCGCGAGTTCTTCTACCATTTTTTTATTATTAGCACTATCATCTGCATGGTAGCCTGCAAAACGAGCGGAATAAATGCCAGGTGCGCCGCCGAGTACATCTATCTCTAAACCAGAATCGTCAGCAAGGCAAGCACAATTTGTTTGTTTGGCATAAAATGAAGCTTTTTTCAAAGCATTTTCAGCAAAGGTTGAACCATCTTCTATAGCATCTGGTAAATTGCCAAATTCGCTTAAAGAGTGGAGTTCTACATCTAAGTTTTTAAAGGCAGTTATCATTTCTTTGATTTTGCCTTGATTTTTAGTTGCAACAATAATTTTTTTCATTAGTATTAAGGAATCCTTCCTATTTTCCAAACTAAATCATTACCTAAAATATCTTTTTGATAAGAAATCAATTCATCAATACCTTTTTCAGCAAAACTAAGCATTTGAGAAAATTGTTTATGGGTAAAAGGATGTTTTTCACCTGTTCCTTGGATTTCAACAAATTCACCATTGCCAGTCATTACGATATTCATATCAGCAACAGCAGTAGAATCTTCATCATAACATAAATCTAAAATAGGTTTATTTTCTTTTGATAAACCAACGCTTACAGCAGCTAGGAAATCTTTTAAAGGAAAAGGTTTCTTAGGGTCATAAATAGTATCAAGAGCAAGTGCAAGTGCCACAAATGCTCCTGTAATAGAAGCTGTACGAGTACCACCATCAGCTTGAATTACATCACAGTCAATAGTGATAGTTCGTTCGCCAAGCGCTTTAAAATCCATAACACTGCGAAGACAACGTCCGATTAAACGCTGAATTTCTTGTGTTCTACCATTTTGACGACCTCGAGTTGCTTCACGTTGAGAACGAGTAAGTGTAGATGAAGGTAAAAGTGAATATTCAGCGTTGAGCCAGCCTATGCCATTGCCACGCAAAAATGGTGGGACACCATCTTGAATACTAGCGGCACAAATAACTTTAGTATTACCAGTTTCAATCAATACGGAACCAGCAGGATACTTCTGAAAATATTTTGTTATTTTAAAACGACGCATTTGGTCAGCTTCACGTCTGTCAATTCTAGTCATATATATAAAATCTCTCCAATTATTTTAAACTGTCAAGATATCCTTGCAGAATGAATACGGCTGCCATTTTATCAATTACTTTTTTGCGTTTTGCACGGCTGATATCAGCTTCTAATAAATAGCGGTCAGCTGCCACTGTGGATAAGCGTTCATCCCAGAAGATTATTTCTGCTTCAGGTATATCTTCTTTTAATTTTGTAGCGAATTGTTTTACAATTTCACAGCGTTCACCCATGGTGCCATTCATATTTTTAGGCAATCCAACTACAAATTTTGTGGTTTCGAATTGGCGACAAAGTTCTTTAATTCGTCCTAAATCGTTTTTATAAGATTTGCGACGGATTGTTTCAACACCTTGTGCTGTAAATAAAAGTTCATCACTTACAGCTATGCCTACAGTGCGGTCGCCTACATCAAGGGACATAATGCGCATGAATTATTCTGTTCCCTTCTTGATATTTTCATTGTTTTCTAAATAGAAACGTACGAGTTCTTCTAAGAGTTCATCACGTCCGAGGCGACGAATTTCATTTCTAGCGTTTCTATTGCTGGTAATATAAGCTGGGTCATCGGATAATAAATAACCGACGAGTTGGTTTATAGGACTATAACCTTTTTCGAGCATAGCACGGCAAGAAAGGCAGAGTGCTTTTGCTGCTTTATCGTCATCTGCGCCAAAATTAAACATTACAGTTTCATCTTTAATATTGGACATCATAATCACCTCTACATAATATTTATTTAAAGTAGTTAAAAGTTGTTAGAATGTTTTAACTACATATCCTAATTATATCAAAAGTTTTAATCTAAAGACAGCCAAAATATTATAAGGCAAAAATACTATTAAAATAAAAGGAGGCAAATGCCTCCTTAAAATCTAAAAAATCGGTATTAGTAAAGAAAATTATTTAATTTGAGCTTGGATAATTTGATGAGCTTTATCGAATGCTTCTGGTAATTTTTCTGCCTGTTTAGCACCAGCTTGAGCCATATCAGGACGACCGCCACCGTTACCACCTGCAACTTGAGCAACTTCTTTAACGATTTTACCAGCATGAATGCCACGAGCTACAGCGTCTTTATTGGCTTTTACAACAAAGTTTACTTTATCGCCGATAACAGCGCCTAAAACAACAACGCCAGCTTTTTCGTATTTACTGCAAATGAGGTCAGCAGAATTACGCAATTCATCCATAGTAGCAGCTTGAACTTTACCAACGATTACATTTACGCCATTGTATTCTTCAAGACCCATTAAGAGTTTTTGAGAATCAGCTTTAGCGCGAGCTGCTTGAACTTTAGTGAGTTCTTGTTTCATTTCTTTATTTTCAGTGAGAACAGTGTTGATTTTATCTAAAAGATTTGTTTCATTTGTTTTAAGTGTTGAAACAGCTTCAGATAAGAGTTTTGCTTTATTGTTCATGTAATCAATAGCAGCTTTACCAGTTAAAGCTTCAATACGTCTTACACCAGCAGCTACGCCTGTTTCACTGACAATTTTGAACATGCCAATTTGGCCAACGTTTTTAACATGGCTACCACCGCAAAGTTCCATACTGAAACCAGGAACAGTTACAACGCGAACGATATCACCATATTTTTCACCGAATAAAGCCATAGCGCCCATTTCTTTAGCTTCATCTTGTTTCATGAAGGAAATGTTTACATCTTGACCAGTTAAGATTTCAGCATTAACCATAGCTTCAACTTCAGCTAATTGTTCGTCAGTGATTGGTTCAAAGCTAGAGAAGTCAAAACGTAAGTGGTCAGCGTTAACAAAAGAACCAGCCTGATTGATATGGTCGCCAACAACGCGTTTTAAGGCTGCCTGTAAAAGATGTGTAGCTGTATGGTTACGAGCAGAAGCGAGTTTATTTGTCATATCAACAGTGATTTCTACAGCATCGCCAGTATGAAGGCTACCTTCTGTTACATGAACGATATTGTATACTGTGCCATCTGGTAATTTTTTAGTATCAATTACTGTAGCACTACCCATATCAGATTTTAAGCTACCGATATCGCCTTCTTGTCCGCCACCTTCAGCATAAAATGGAGTAACATCTAAGATAACGCCAGCTTCATCGCCATCTTTAAGAGCATCTGTGATTTGAGCGTTTTTCCAAATGCAAACGATTTTTGCTTGACGAGCATTTTCATCGATTTTAAGTTCGCCGATATTGCTGTCACGTAAATCAGGAATATCCATGCGTTTATTTTCGCCACGAGCATTACGAGCACGAGTACGTTGTTGTTCCATTGCTTTATCAAAGGAATCTTTGTCAAGTGTCATATTGTTTTCGTGTAAGATTTCATCAGTGAGTTCCCAAGGGAAACCGTAAGTATCATATAATTTGAAGCCAACTTCACCATCAAGTACAGTTTTGTTTTCAGCTTTTAAGCTTTCGATTTCAGCATTTAAAAGTTCCATACCTTGATTTAATGTAGTAGCAAAGCGTTCTTCTTCAAGAGTGATAACTTTTTTGATATAATCTTTGCGATTTGTGAGTTCATCATAAACACCGCTGTAAATTTCAGCAACGACATCTACAGCACCAGCAAGGAATTTTTCTTGAATGCCGAGTGTGCGAGCATGGCGAACAGCACGACGTAAAAGACGACGAAGTACATAGCCACGACCTTCGTTAGAAGGAAGAATTCCATCCATAACCATGAAGGAAATGCTTCTAGCATGGTCAGCGATAACTTTTAAGGAAACATCAGTTTCTTTGTTTTTGCCATATTCAACACCAGCAACTTTGCTTGCATATTCAATGATAGGGAACATTAAATCAGTTTCAAAGTTGGATGGTTTATTTTGTAATACGGAAGCAACACGTTCCAAACCACAGCCTGTATCAATGTTTTTATGAACGAGTGGATTGTATTTACCATCTTCAGTGCGGTCGAATTGAGTGAATACGAGGTTCCAAATTTCAAGGAAACGGTCGCAATCGCAGCCAACGCCACAAGTAGGAGAACCGCAACCACGTTCTTCACCGAGGTCAATGAAGATTTCAGAGTCAGGACCGCATGGGCCACTGCCGATTTCCCAGAAGTTATCATCGAGTTTAACGATATGGTCTGGGTTGATATCTGTTTCAGTAGTCCAAATTTTGTATGCTTCTTCATCATCAGGATAGATTGTTGCCCAAAGTTTATCTTTTGGTAAATCGAGTTCTTCAGTTAAAAACTGCCAAGCCCAGCGAATGGCATCATATTTGAAATAATCGCCAAAAGAGAAATTGCCGAGCATTTCAAAAAAGGTATGATGACGAGCTGTATGACCAACGTTTTCAATATCACCAGTACGTACGCAACGCTGACTTGTAGTGATGCGTGTGCAAGGTGGTTTCATTTTACCTGTGAAATAAGCTTTAAAAGGAGCCATGCCGGCACCTATCATAAGTAAGCTAGGGTCATCTTTTGGAATTAAAGATGCGCTAGGAAGTTCTAAATGTCCATTTTTTACAAAAAAGTCTAGGTATTTTCTGCGGATTTCTTTACCGCTCATATACTTCAAACTAATCAACCTCCAATATAAAAATGAAAAAACTTATCTAATTATATCTTAATTTACAGACTAAAGTCAATTAAATAGGGGCTGTATGATAGTCATTTACAGCCTTTTAACATTAAATCTTTGAGCAAATGTCAAAGAAGCATTTATATCCATTTTGCCTTGTAGCATAGTATTTAAAATAATAGTATTTTCATCTAGTATAGTTAATACATTTATTTCTTGCATGATTTTTAAACAAGTTTTTATAGCATATTCAGTTATGTCTATATTGTAAAATTGCTTTAATCCATTATTAATAGAAGAAATATTTAATTTATCTGTTTTTGTTTGCATGGATAATTTTCTTAAAGTCAAATAAACTTTGCCTACAGTATCGTAATTAGGATATTTTTCTAAAAATGTAGGTGAATTATCACTAAGGCGAATGTCATTTATTTTAAATTGAATGTAATCTTTATCATTCCAGTGATTTATTTCTGGTTGAAATAAAATATCAATGTATTTATAGGCAATTTTATCCACATATTCAGCCATATTCCAGCCAATAGCAGTGTATCTGTTACTGTGGTATTCAAAAATAAAATGAAGATGATTTTGTTCTCGTCCGATAGCTTTAGCTTGACTTACATATACGTGTTGGCAGACAAATTGTGGTTTAGTATTGCCCATGCCAAAAGGTTCAAGTTTTGTAAGTTCAGATATGAAATCAAGTGTGATATCTTGAGGATAAACGACGGCTTCGATTTTGCAAGTAGGTATCAAAATATCTTCAGATATATTTTCATTAGCATAAGTGTGAATATGTGATAAGAATGTAGGAATTTTATTCACTTCGATAGTAAAACCAGCTGCCATGGAATGACCACCATAAACTACAAAATCATCAGCACAAAAATCAAGAGCATTTTTTATATGGAAACCTTCAATGCTACGACAAGAAGCTTTGCCAATGCCTTCATTTATAGCTATGATGATGATTGGTCGATAATATTTTTCTTGTAGGCGAGAAGCAGCAATTCCGATTACGCCTTCATGCCAATTTTCACCGACAACGACAATTATATTGTCTTTATCTAAATTAGAACTTTCTACTTTTTCAACAGCTTGATTGAAAATATCTTCCACGATATCTTGTCGTTTTTTATTTTCTTCATCTAAATATTGGCTTTTGTCTATAGCTGTTTGTTTATCTTTTGTAAGCAATAATTCTACAGCATTACTAGCATGAGTCAGTCTGCCTGCAGCATTTAAGCGTGGTGCAACACCAAAACCGATATGACCTGTATTTATTGTATCTGTTTGATAATTACAAATGTGAAGTAATTCCAAAATGCCAAGATTTTGTATATGAGTTAAGCCTTTTTTTACGAAGCGACGATTTTCATCAATTAGGGGAACAATATCGGCAACGGTACCGAGTGCCACTATATCGAGATATTGTTCTAAATCGACGTTATCTTTATTTAATGTTTGATATAATGCTTGACATAATTTAAAAGCTACGCCGACACCGCAAAGGCTTTTAAAAGGATAGGAACAATTTTGCTGGTTGGGATTTACAATGGCTAAAGCGTCAGGTAGATTTTCACGTGGTAGGTGATGGTCTGTGATTATGATATCAATTTTATCTTTAGCATAGGCGATTTCTTCAATAGCTGTAATGCCACAATCTACTGTGATGATTAAATTATACTTAGGTATTAATTTATCAAGTGATTCAATGTGTAAACCATATCCTTCGCTATGGCGGTCAGGTAAATAATAATCGACAATAAAACCGAGTTTTTTTAATACAGTGACAAGAAGTGCTGTAGAGGAAATGCCATCGACATCGTAATCACCATAAATACAGATTTTTTCTTGATTTTTTAAAGCTATTTGAAGTCTTTTGCAAGCTTTGTCCATGTCTTTTAATAAAAAAGGATTGTGATAGGTGATTTGTTCAGAATTTAAGAATAAAGTAGCTTCTTCGAGTGAAAAATTTTTGTGTACTAAAATTTGTGCTAATATAGGTGAAATATGCAAGGTTTTTGCAAGGGTTTGTTGTTTTTTCTCGTCTATAGGGGAGATTTCCCAATGTTTTTTCATATAAAACCTCCAATAAAATATTTTACAAAAAATTAATGGTTTTTTTATTTAAAAATGGTATTATAAAGAACAGACTATCATATAGATAAATAGTAAAAAAGATGAATTAAATATAAAGCTGTATTAATTATATTTGTTTTACAGTATAAATTGAATATGATAAAATGTAAAATAAATTAATGAGTAATACATATTATGAAATTAAATGCTGGAGGACCAAATTATGTCAGGAAAAAATATTCTTATTGTTACGGCTTCGATGGGGTCGGGACACAATAAAGCTGCTAATGCTGTTGCAGAGGCGATTAAGAGAAAATATCCTGCCAATAAAATAGATGTAATTGATTTTATGTCCACAGAAACGGCATATTTTAACAGCTTGGTAAAAGATATTTATTTAAAAATGCTTGACCATACACCTAGTGTATATGAGTTTTTTTATAAATTTACAGCAGATGCAGGAAAAGGAAGTATGTTACAAACCGTATTTGCGCATGCTATGAAAAAAGATATGAAAGAATTGATTGATAAGTATGAAGCAGATATGCTTATTTGTACACATCCTTTCCCTTGTGCAGCAGCATCATATTTAAAGCAGACTGGTGGAATTAATATTCCTATAATTACAGTCGTTACAGATTTTTGTTTTCATCAATTTTGGTTTTATAAGAATATAGATATTTATTTTGTAGCTAGTGAAGCTTTAAAACAAGATTTTGTGAAACAAGGTTTATTAGAACAGAAAATTTTTGCTACAGGTATTCCAATTGGCTATAGTTTTTCGTTAGAATACGATAAAGATGAATTGATGAATAAATTTAAGTTAGATAAGACTAAACCTGTGGCACTACTCATGGGTGGTGGTTTAGGTTTAGGTGGCGTAAAGGATGCTTTGTTTCAATTAGAAAAATTAGAAAATGAAATGCAAATTCTAGTTATAACAGGAGCAAATGTATCGTTGTGGTCAGAACTTAATGAATATGCACAGCACTCTAAACATAAGATTATTGTTTGGGGATATTCACACAATGTACAAGAACTCATGGCTATTTCTACATTTTTAATTAGTAAACCAGGAGCTTTAACAATTAGTGAAGCATTGGCGATGGAACTTCCGATGATATTGCAAAATCCAATTCCAGGACCAGAAGCTGATAATGCCAAATTTGTATCGCAAAATGGTGCGGCAATTTGGATTAAGCATCAAGATACTTTTGGCGCAGCTATTAGGGAAATTCTGTCGGATACGACGATTTTGCCACGTCTTAAAAATAATGCTAAACGATTGAAACGAGTCAATGCTGCTGACAATATAGCAGATATTGTTTCGGATATGCTAGGTTTAGATTAATCCTTTTGGGTGAAAAATAATGACAATAATAAAAAAAATAATAGAGCGATTTGTGATATTATCTTTTGTAGTAATAATAGGATATTTAGGTTTTATTATTATAAAACAAGAAATGTATCTTACAGAATTGCATCAAGAAACGGTTGTAACACAGACCCGTTTAGATAAAGCTAAAAAAATAAACGAAAGTTTGAAAACAGAAAAAAGTAACTTAGAAAAAAATGAATATATAGAAAAAGTAGCTCGAGAAGAGTTGGGAATGACAAAGCCTGGAGAAGTACCGTATATTTCAAATGAAAATAAATAATAAAACTTATGTTGACACTAATTATTATGCAAGGGTATAATAATAAAAGTCATAGTTATTTATCTTAAGGAGGACATAAAAACAGTATGTCAATCGAAGTGGGCAATATCTTAGAAGGTGTTGTAACTGGTATTACTAAATTTGGTGCATTCGTAGAATTACCTGGTGGAAAAGTTGGTTTGGTACATATTTCAGAAGTAGCTGATGTTTATGTCAAAGATGTAAACGATTTTCTCAAAGAAAAAGACAAAGTGAAAGTAAAAGTACTAAGCGTTGATGAACAGGGAAAAATCGGATTATCCATTAAACAATTACAAGAAAAGAAGAGCGAAGAAAGAAATACTCGTTCAGAACAAAGTGGAAATTATCATCGCCCGACTCCACGCAAACAGTTTAATAATGATTTTCGTAGAAACAATAGCGTTTCTTTTGAAGATAAATTATCTAAGTTTTTAAAAGATAGCGATGAAAAACTCACAGATTTGCGTCGTAAGACGGATTCTAAACGTGGCGGCCGTGGTGGCGGTTCTCGTAAATATGAATAAAATAAAAGCACTCTTTAAGTAATTAAGGAGTGCTTTTTGTGGTTAGTTTTCTTTAAAGGTTTAATCGATGATGATAGAAAAAGTTGAAAAATTTTGTTTAAATAATAATTTGTTTAAAGTAAATGATTGCTTAATTATTGCTTGTTCTGGAGGGCCAGATTCTATAGCACTTGCTGATATAATGCGTCGTTTGCAAAATAAATATAATTTAAAGATAATCATAGCTCATGCAGAACATGGCATTAGACAAGAAAGTTCATTAATGGATGCTCAATATGTAAAAGAGTATTGTATTAAATACGATTTGCCGTTTTATTTAGAACATTTGAAGGTACCTTCATTTGCTAGAGAAAATAAACTATCTATGGAAACGGCAGCAAGAGTTTTGCGATATCGTTTTTTGCGCAAGATTAAAGAACAAACTGGTGCAGTGAAAATAGCAACAGCACATCATTTAAATGACCAAGCTGAGACTTTTTTGCAACATTTAATTCGCGGTGCTGGCAGTGAAGGGTTAAGTGGTATAAAACCTGTAAATGGTGATATCATAAGACCTTTTTTATGCTTATATCGCCGAGAAATCGAGACATATTGCGAACAGTACGATTTAAAACCGCGCCTTGATGAGACCAATTTAAGTCTTGATTATGAACGCAATAAAATTAGATTGGAACTTTTACCTGAGCTTGAGCGATATAATATTAATGTAGTAAAATCTATTTGCAATAGTGCAAAAATTATTGCTGAACAGAATGATTATATAAATTGTTGCGCTCAAAAATTATATGATGAAAATTGCAAGCAAGAAAAAAATACGATTGTGTTAAAAAGTGAAGCGATAAAAAAAGAGCATATTGCACTTAAATCGGCATTATATCGTTTAATTATCAAAAAAATGCAAGGTAATTTGGAAAATATTGGCTTTAAGCATATTGATAAAATCGATAAGTTTTTATACAATGGACATACTGGGTCGATTTTACAATTACCACATAATTTACGGATAGAACAAAGCTATGGTAACTTAATTTTTCAAAAAAGCTGTGAAGATATCGTATTATTAGGTAATTACAATTTTAAAATAGAAATGAATAGTACTATCGTTTTGCCAGATAACAGCATCATTGAAATGAAACAAGTTGATAAGCCTTTTAAGATAAAGGGAAATAATGAGTGTTTTATTGATGGTGATAAATTAACTGGTACTGTACACGTACGAAATCGTTTGGCAGGAGATAAGATGATGCCAAAAGGTTTAAATGGCACAAAAAAGGTTAAGGATATTTTTATCGATAGAAAAATTCCCGCAAAATTGCGTGATACTGTGCCACTTGTATGTGACGAGCGTGGTATTATTTGGATAGCAGGTGTTCAACAGGATAGTTATTATACAATTGATGAAAATAGCAAAAGTATAGTATATTTAAGTTTAAAAAAATTATAATAGGTGGTTAAAAAAATGAAAACAATGCAAGACGATATTCAATCTGTACTCTATACAGAAGAGCAGTTAAAAGAATGTGTGCAAAAAATTGCTGATAAAATCAATAAGGATTATGAAGGCAAAGAAATTTATGCCATTGGTATTTTAAAAGGCGCAATGATTTTTTATGCTGATTTAGTACGTGCTATAAATGTGCCAGTTGCATTTGATTTTATGGCAGCTTCCAGTTATGGCAAAGGTGCTAGTAGCAGCGGTGAAGTAAAAATTTTAAAAGACCTCGACTTTAGCATAGAAGGAAAACACGTAATTGTAATAGAAGATATAGTAGACTCTGGTCTTACATTATCTTATTTGCTTAGAGTATTACAATCTCGTCATCCAGCAAGCATTAAACTTTGCGCATTATTAAATAAACCAGAACGCAGAGAAGTTGATGTAAAAGTAGATTATGTAGGATATGACGTGCCAAATGAATTTTTGGTAGGTTATGGTCTTGATTATGCTAGCAAATATCGCAATCTTCCTTATATCGGTATCTTAAAACCAGAAGTATACACGAAATAATGAGGGGTAGACTGTTAAATAAAGCAGTTATATGTTATAATTAAGAACTATAATTTGCAGATAGATATTTGCTTATGAGGAGGCAATGGATTGAATAAATTTTTACGTAATGTGGGTTTTTACTTGTTGATAATCCTTATTGCAATCACAGTAATAGACCATTTTTCAATGGATACTACGGATAAACAAGAAATAAACTACACAGAATTTATAAAACAAGTAGATGACAAAAACGTAGACAAGGTT
The DNA here is from genome assembly GCF_900187035.1 of Megamonas hypermegale. Lineage (NCBI taxonomy): Bacteria > Bacillati > Bacillota > Negativicutes > Selenomonadales > Selenomonadaceae > Megamonas > Megamonas hypermegale. Next base: position 1,097,699 of record NZ_LT906446.1, on the reverse strand, counting down.
GTAATTCAGAACAACAATATCAGAGGAACCTTAAAAGATGGTACAGAATTTACAACAATAACGCCAGGTTTTCCTAATGGAGATGAAAATCTCGTAAAGGATTTACAGGCAAATGGTGTAGATATTAAAGCAGAAAATCCACCAGAAACCCCATGGTGGACAACATTATTCTCCTCTTTATTGCCGATGTTATTGCTTATCGGTGTGTGGTTCTTTATTATGCAACAATCGCAAGGCGGTGGTAGCCGAGTAATGAGCTTTGGCAAAAGCCGTGCTAAAATGATGGGCGATGGTAAAGTAAAAGTGACATTTAGTGATGTTGCTGGTGCTGATGAAGCTAAACAGGAACTTGCAGAAGTTGTTGAATTCTTAAAACATCCAAAGAAATTCAATGACCTTGGTGCAAGAATTCCAAAAGGTGTTTTACTGTTTGGCCCTCCAGGTACAGGTAAGACTTTACTTGCTAAAGCTGTAGCAGGTGAAGCTGGCGTTCCATTTTTCACTATCAGCGGTTCTGATTTCGTTGAAATGTTCGTCGGTGTCGGTGCTTCCCGTGTGCGTGATTTGTTTGAACAAGCAAAGAAAAATGCTCCATGTATCGTATTTATCGATGAAATTGATGCCGTAGGTCGTCAACGTGGTGCAGGTTTAGGTGGCGGTCATGATGAACGCGAACAGACACTCAACCAATTGCTCGTTGAAATGGATGGTTTCGCTGCTAATGAAGGTATTATCATTATCGCAGCTACAAATAGACCAGATATCTTAGACCCAGCGCTCTTGCGTCCAGGTCGTTTTGATAGACAGATTGTTGTTGATAGACCAGATGTACGCGGTCGTGAAGCTATATTAAAAGTTCATACAAAAGGTAAACCAGTTGATGCTGATGTAAACTTAGATGTATTGGCTCGCCGTACACCAGGTTTTACAGGTGCAGATTTGAGCAACCTCGTAAATGAAGCAGCTCTTTTATCAGCACGTCGCAATAAAAAAACCATTTCTATGAACGCTTTAGAAGAATCTATTGAACGCGTAATCGCAGGTCCAGAACGTAAATCAAAAGTTATCAGCGATAGAGAAAAACGCCTTACAGCTTACCATGAAGGCGGTCATGCTCTTGTGGGACTTTTATTGCCTAATGCAGACCCAGTGCATAAGGTTACAATAATTCCACGTGGAAGAGCTGGCGGTTATACGTTGATGCTTCCAAAAGAAGACCGTTCTTATGCAACACGCGGTGAACTTTTAGATAGACTTAAAACCATGTTAGGTGGTCGTGTAGCAGAAGAAGTTGTATTGAAAGAAATCAGTACAGGTGCTTCCAATGATATTCAGCAGGCTTCTCGCCTCGTTCGCAGTATGATTACTCAATACGGTATGAGTGATGTTTTAGGTCCAATATCTTTCGGTGAAGGTCAAGACCATCAGGTATTCTTAGGTCGTGATTTTAACAATCAGCGCAATTACAGTGAAGATATAGCTTGTGAAATCGATAAAGAAGTTCGTCGCTATATTGAAGAAGCTTATGAAGAATGTCGTCGTCTTATCGTAGAAAATATCGACAAATTGCATTTAATTGCTCAAGCACTTATGGAAAAAGAAACTTTGGAAGAAAAAGACTTGCAGCATATTATGAAAACAGGCAATCTTGAAGGTATTTGCGATACGAAACAAGAAGAAGCAACTGAAACTGCTGATGAAGCAAATACAGTAGAAAAAACAGAAGCTGTTCAAGAAGATGAAAATAAAGACATCAAAGTGAATAGTGAAGATATAAATTCTACATTAAATAAAGTATAAGGTTATAAAATATAAGCACAGGCTATTAAGTCTGTGCCTTTTTATTTTTATATATAATGAAATATTTAGTATAATATAGATAAAAAATACATGTTTATGATAGCATTAAAATGATGATTTACGAGATTGATGTTCTATATAATACATAGATTGAGGATGGTGTTTTATGGTTAAAGTTTTAATAGTAGATGATAATGAACAGATAACTTCTATTTTAGCGGAATATGCCAAAAAAGAAGGATATATGCCTATTGTGGCAACTGATGGGGAAGAAGCCCTGCAAAAATTTAAAAATGAAAATCCAGATATTTTATTGCTTGATGTGATGATGCCGAAAATAGACGGTTTTTCAGTGTGTAGACAGATAAGGAAATCTTCTAATGTGCCGATAATCATGATTACAGCGCGTGGTGAAGACTTTGAAAAAATTATGGGGCTTGAAATAGGCGCTGATGATTATATTGTAAAACCGTTTTCACCTGGTGAAGTTATGGCTAGAATTAAAGCTATAATGCGTCGCATAAAAAGTTATAAACAAGAACAGCAAATTTTTGCTTATGACAATTTAAAAATAAATTTAGACGATTATACAGCATCAGTCGATGATAAAGTATTGCCACTGACTAAAAAAGAAATTGAAATTTTATGGACGCTAGCAACGTATAAAGATAAAGTCTTTTCGCGTGATAATCTTTTAAATAAATTATGGGGATATGATTATTTTGGCGATAGTAGAACAGTTGATAGTCATATAAAAAGACTTAGAGCAAAAATAGATACTGTTTCGCATGATAATTGGGAAATCAAAACCATTTGGGGTGTAGGTTATAAATTTGAGGTTAAAGCATGATGTTTAAAAGTAAAATTGCCTTAAAATTAGCAGTGAATTTTGCTTTAGCATTGATAATATTTTCTGTGATTTTAAGCGGTGTATTTTTCGTATTATTCAAAGATTATACCGTTGAAATTCATAAAATACAATTACAAAAATATGCGCAATCAATGGCAGCACTATTATCGACAGATACAATGCACAATCGTCACGGCCGTGGTGGTATGATGATGTGCATTCCATATCTTTGCGATAGTATGAATGTAGGAATTTGGATAGTTGATGAAAATTTAAATTTAATAATGCCAAATACACGTCATGGTATGCGTCATAATATGGCTTATCAATATAAATTTGCTGACCTTCCACCAAATGCTAGTGAAGTCATAAATGAAGTATTTGAAGATAAAACTGTTTTCAGTGAAGGTTTTAGTGATGTTTTATCACAGCTCACATTGACAGCTGGTGTGCCAATAAAAGATGATACAGGCAAAGTTATAGGAGCAGTATTATTACATTCTCCTGTAGCTGGTATGGAAAACGCCTTAAAACAAGGATTATTTATTTTAAGCGTTAGTATTGCTCTTGCACTTACAGTTGTATTCATCTTATCATTGGGATTAGTTTATTTATTTACAAAACCACTTAATAAAATGAAAGAAGTAGCTTTAAAATTAGCACAAGGCGATTATAAAACGCGTTGTGATGTCATGCAAAATGATGAAATAGGCGAACTTGCTAAGGTGCTGGATTTATTGGCAATGCGTTTAGATGATGCTAGCCAAGAAAGTTTAAAATTAGAAAAAATGCGTAAGGATTTTATTTCAAATATATCGCATGAGCTTAGAACACCTGTAACGGTAATTCGCGGTTCATTAGAGGCACTATGTGATAAAATTGTTACAGAACCTGAAAAGGTGGAGCAATATCATCAGCAAATGCTAAATGAAGCAAAATTTTTGCAAAGACTTGTGGGAGATTTGCTTGATTTATCGCGTTTGCAAAATCCAGATTTTGCGATAGAAAAACAGCCGTTATACTTAAATGATGTATTATCAGATGTATTGCGCAGTGCTAGGCAAATTGCTAAGGCAAAAGATGTTAAAGTCGATTTTATTTCAAATGAAGCGAATTTAAAAATGGAAGGCGATTATGGTAGATTGCGCCAAATGTTTTTAGTAATATTAGATAATGCGATTAAATTTTCTCATGTAGGTGGTAAAGTGGAAGTTATTGTTAAAGGTAAAGACATAACTGTTCGAGATTATGGCATTGGTATAAAACAAGAAGATTTAGAACATATCTTCGAGCGTTTTTATAAGACAAAAGGAGAAAAAAATAAGACGGGTACAGGTCTTGGCTTGGCTATTGCTAAACAGATTGCACAAAGACATGATATTTTATTGACTGCTAAAAATCATGCTAAAGGTGGAGCAGAATTTAATTTTAAATTGCCTTAATTTTGCACAAAAAAAGACATAATTTTGACAAATTTTACTGCTACAATATAATTGAAATAAGAAATGGTGAATAAAAAATAATTAAAAATAAATTTTGGGAGGGTTTATCATGTTGAAGAAAATTATGATGTTAACATTACTTATTGTGGCTATAGCAGTCAGCGGTTTTGCAGCAGGCTCATATAATAATCCTGCTGAACTTGTAGCAGCGATTACAAATCGCAGTGTGGATAGTGTTGTACAAGAACGCCAAGATGGCAAACCGTTTTGCGTTATTGCTAATGAAGCTGGCAAATTGGACGAATATAAATCCGGCATATTAGAAATGCGTAAAGAACAATTAGCACAGCGTGTTGCTGATGGATACATGACACAAGAGAGAGCAGATAGAATTATTGCTCGTATGGAAGATAATTTAGCAAATTGTGATGGTACTGGTTATAACTGTGGCAATGGATATCATTGTGGCGGTGGCTGGGGTGACGGACATGGTCATGGCCATGGCTGGCGCAACGGTGGAAATGGTTGCAGATGGTAAAAAATTTTATTGATGATTATTTGATGGCTTGCATGAAGCAAGTCATCTTTTTTTTTAATAAAAGATAATAAATTATAAAAATTGGCAATAATTAAGGAGTTTTATTGTAATAATTTATGTATTTAGTGTATAATTGAACATAATAGAAATTTGATTTGCTTTGGAGGAATAGTAATGGGTTTATTTTCTAAATTATTTAGTAGTGGGGAGAAAAATTTTGTATCACCGATGACAGGAAAAGTGATTGCTATGGAAAATGTTCCAGACCCTGCTTTTGCACAAAAAATGATGGGTGAAGGCTGTGGTATAGATTTATCAGATGGTACAATAGTAGCACCTTTTGATGCGGAAGTTACAGCAGCTTATCCTACTGGACACGCTTTCGGTTTAAAATCAGAAGAAGATGGAACAGAAATTTTAATTCATATAGGAATTGATACTGTGGATTTAGAAGGCGAAGGCTTTGATACAAATATAAGAAAAGGCGATAAAGTAAAACAAGGTGATGTTTTAGTTGTAGTTGATTTAGATATAGTAAGACAGGCAGGAAAATCACTCGTTTCACCGATTGCTTTTACTGGCAATGAAAAAGTAGAAGTTTTTAAAATTGGACAAAATGTCATTGCTGGTGAAAAAGGTCTTTTAAATTATGAATAAAATGTGTATAATAGTAACATCTATTTGTACTATATCAAACCCTGTAGGAATAGAGAGCCTACAGGGTTTTTCACTTAGTAGGAGGTTTTTTTATGGATAAAAAGCTTAGACGTGGTTTGAAAAATCGCCACTTACAAATGATTGCACTTGGTGGAGCTATCGGTACAGGGCTTTTTTATGGTTCAGCAGCAACAATACAACTTGCAGGACCAGCTATTTCACTGTCATATTTGATTGGTGGTTGTGTTATATTTTTTATAATGCGAATGCTAGGCGAAATGGCAGTAGATAATCCTGTTTCGGGTTCTTTTAGTGAATATGCTAATACATATTGGCATGAATTTGTCGGATTTTTATCTGGCTGGAATTATTGGATGAATTATGTAATTGTAAGTATGGTTGAACTTACTGCTGTAGGAATTTATATAAATTATTGGTTTCCTGATGTACCACAATGGTTATCTGCACTTGTTTGTTTAATTGTTATTACAGCAATAAATTTAATCAATGTTCGCATATACGGTGAATTTGAATTTTTCACAGCTATAATAAAAGTAGTAGCTATATGTTGTATGATAATTTTCGGTATATATATTATATGTACGGATATGGGAACATTTCCAAATAATTTGAGCAATCTTTGGTCACATGGCGGATATTTGCCAAATGGCTGGTGGGGATTAGCACTTTCTTTAGTAGTTGTAATGTTTTCTTTCGGGGGAATTGAATTAATCGGTATTACAGCAGGTGAAGCAGACGAACCGCAAAAATCTATTCCAAAAGCAATAAATCAAGTTATTTGGCGTATATTATTATTCTATATTGGTACACTTGTCGTACTCATGATTTTATATCCATGGAATGAAGTGGGTATGCAGGCTAGTCCATTTGTACAGATTTTTTCTAATATCGGCATACCAGCAGCAGCTCATTTACTTAATATCGTAGTGCTCACAGCAGCAGTATCAGTATATAATAGTGCTATTTACAGTAATTCGCGTATGCTCTACGGTTTAGCGACACAAGGCAATGCACCGAAGATTTTAACATCGTTATCTCGTAATGGTGTACCGATGATTGGTATTTTTGTTTCTTCAGGTATAACTTTAATTGCTGTAGTGCTTAATTACCTTTTCCCAGGAAAAGTATTTATGTATCTCGTATCAATTGCTGTAGCAGCTGTACTTGTAAGTTGGTTTATCATAGTTGTAACTCATTTGAAATTTAAAAAAGCGAAACAGCGTGAAGGGGTAGCAGATAAATTGCATTTTAAATCCATTGGTTATCCTATTATAAATTATTTCTGTATTGCTTTCTTAATTTTTATTGCATTTATGATGTATCAAATTCCAGATACGCAATTAGCATTGTATATTTTACCAGTTTGGATTATTGTACTTGCTATTGGTTATAGTTTGAAAAAGAAAAAATAAAAAACTTTATAAAAAAATAAAAAATAAAACTGCACTTTAAAGGTTAAATAAATGACTTTTAGGGTGCAGTTTTTTTATGTAAATATTTAATATCAAAAATATTTAATTAAATATTTAAATAACAGAAATAAAAGATATTAACTATAGAAAATAAAAAGCACAATATTTTTATTGAGTAATTTAAGCAGAAGCAAATTCAATTAAATAATAATAATGTATACGAGATATATGTTAATTAACAGTTGCAGTAATATTTTTAATATTTTGGGTATATAGTAAAGATTTGTTTATAAAATATTCTTTTTAATATATTCTTAAGAACCACTTGAAGAAATGGAAACTGATGATGTTTGTTTTTTTTCTTCTAAATCTAATTCGTATTCAACAATTTTTCGTTTTTCTTCTACGCTCAATTTATGGTCTGGTTTAGTTAAGATAGGCGAAGTATTAATATTTTCTGAGGTTAATATTTTTAATAAGGAAAGAAAATTATGACGGGAATTTGCTGGTAAACTGATATATTTAGTAATAAAAGATATATCATCTACATTTAAATTATAATCATCGGCTAATTTTTCTAAGCTATTATTTATTTTTGTTGTAGATTCATTATTTACATTTTTATTATCGTAAATTAGAGAATTTATATCGACATCTAGTGCATCAGTAATAGCTATAAGTGTACCGATTTTAGGGTCTTTAATAATTGAAGATAATATCTTATTTAAAGTACTGAGGGGAATGCCTGATTTTTGGGCTAATATTTCATTTGTATAGCCTTTTTCTTGTTTAATTTTTTTTATTTTTTCTAATATGGGTTTAAAGGATTCCATAATGTACTATTCCTCCTATTATGATTATGAAATAGTATAGCATTTATGATTTTTAGTGTAAAGTTGACAAATTTTTTTTATTTATACCAAAAAATCTAGTTTTAAAATTTGACTTTTTCCATAAATGGAAGTAAAATAATTCTAAAATACCACTTTTGGAAAGGAAGTGATGCTATGTATAATAATTTGATACTAGAAATGGTAAAAAAAGGATATAAGTTAAAAGATATACCATGTGTTTTAGCTAATTCCTTAGATTGTTCAAAAAAGATAATAAAGAATAAATTGCAAAATACGGAGGAATTTACTTTTTTAGAAGCCATAAAAATTAATGAACAAATTTTTAATAATGAAATGAATTTGAAATATTTGTTTAGTAATAAACACTCTAGTCGTACTACATATTATAACAGCGTTGCAGATAAAAATTTAAATTTGTTTTCAAAATGGTGGATTTAAAAATATAGTTTATAAATAAAATATAAATTTATTTATATTTTATTAGAAATTTTTTTATATTTTTATTATTTAATAAATTTATCTATAGGAGGGATTTTGTATGAATAAGATCTATAAAGTCATATGGAGTAAGGTAAAACATCAATACGTTGTTGTTTCAGAACTTGCCCATAGTAGCGGCAAACAAAGCAGAACGGCAAGAAAAAGTTTGCGCAGCCGTATTGCGGCGCTCGTAGTATGCGGGGCGATTGCGGCATTCGGAGTGTATGGAGCACTGCCTACGCAACAGGCATTTGCGGCAGAAGGAGATGAAACAGTTTCTACTGCTCCTTTACCTGGAGCTCTTGCTAATATTGAGGATTATGTTGCTTATAAAGCAGAGTCTAATGCTGATCCAAATAATCCGCCGGATGGTTATTATTTATATACTGATCCTGATAATGCAAGTATAAAATACTGGGTTCGTGATGGTTTTACCATTGATCTTGGTCAAATAAAAACTCAAGACGGAACGGGTACTTCATATGGTATTACGAATGTTTATGCACCGGGAGATAAAGGTGTTTTTAATGAGGTATTGACAAATTCAACCGTAGTTGAAGAAGGAATGCAGGCGCATAGAAATGATGGTACCGAAATAGAAGGACAGAAGGTACAGACAAATATTGGTCAAGCATTAAATCAGGTTAATTTAGGAAATCTAGTAGGTTCAACGAATGCGGTGGGTCCAAATGCAGCAAAAGTTCCAATGGATTACAGCTATTATATACAAAATAGTAGAGGCCAATGGGTAAATGTAGGATTAAAACACAATCCAACTGATTTTTACAATAATTTTAAGACGGTAGATAATGGGTTAGATTATGACGAACATACCGGTAAATATTATTATACAAATCCAAATGGCGAAAAAAAGGTTGTAGATTTTGATAATATTTATTATATTGATGTCGGTGAAGAAAAACCAGTTGCGGGTGTATTCGTTAATGATCAAGGATATTTATATGAAGGAACAGTATGGGGTGCAACAGGTGAAATACTTACTACTGCTCAAGATGGCGACGGTTTAAAAACATATTGGTCTGCAGTTGCAAACGCGGATGATATTTATTTAAAAGACAGTAATTTAACCGTTGGTGAACTTAATAAAGCTTTTGATACACTTGAAACAAACGATGAACGACTGTATAACAACGATATTAAGGAAATTACCGTAAAACCTGGTCAAAACGGCGGCGGAACATTAGGTCTGCTCAGAAACGGTACCGATGAAAATGATGAGCCTGTTGAAGGTGCTATAACTGTAGAAGGTGTAGGCGGAACCGGTGGCGATGATACAGGTATTAAATTCTCTCAAAAAGATGAAACAGGTGAAGATATTCCAAATTCTGTATTTACAATAAATACCGGTTCTCGTGTAGAAGGAATAGGTTCTGCTCCGTCAGAAACATCAGTTAATCAGGGTTCGCTTACCGGTTTGACTATTAATGGTCAGTACTATACTGTACCAGAAGTTACTGTTTCAGAAGATGGCGATACGGTTAATATTACAGAAGGCGATACTACCGATATTGATTTAATAACGACTAGTGGTGAAAAACATATAGCTACAAGCGGAGATACAGATCCAGATAATGAAAACAAGCCATATACAGGAGTATATACTGCAGATGCTGATGGAACTGTAGAATTGACTGAAGTAGACGGAACAGGAAAAGCTACAGAAAATACTCTTCAAATTAAAGATGTAGCCAGCAAAACAGCATTAGATAAATTAGATGATTTAGCTGTTAAATATGATGATAAAAACAAAGATGAAATTACACTTGGTGGGCTTGGAGAAGATGGAGAACCTTCAAAAGATCCTGTAGCAATTCATAATGTAGCTAATGGTGTAGGCCTTAATGATGCGGTAAATGTTTCTCAGTTAAAAAAAGTGGAAACATTAGCTGGAAAACACACTACTATGACTGTTAATGGTGGTACACCTGCTCCAGCTGTTCCAGAAGGTGAAACAGAAAGTGATTATACTGACGGTAATTTACAATTAAAACAGACAAATAATGATGGTAAAATTCAATATGATGTAAAACTGAATGACAGAATTGAATTAGGAACGGCACCGGCTGAAGGAACGGCAGATAAACGTGTTGTTGTAGATGGAAATACGGCTACAGTAAGTATCGGTGGCATTGATATAACAAATGAAAATGGACCATATTTAGCTGTAGGTAATGGCAAATTAAAATTTTATGAAGATGGTGGACTTGCAACTGGTAATGAAACAGGTACATTCAGCGTTAGACCAGATGGCGATTTAGAAATAAGTGGAAAAAATAGTTCATTTAATGTAGATGCTGAAACTGGTAATGTAAATGCTATAAATAGTAGTGGTTCTGCTATTATGATGAATGATGATAGTGTAGCTTTGAATGCTAGTGGAAATGGTGTAGCAATATCTGACGAAGGAATTACATTAAATACTAATGGAAGTGCAGTAACTGTAGATAGATTTAATGGAGCAACATTTACTAATACTAATACAACAGAATCTACAAATATTAATGGAGCTACCATTACAACAGGTACAGTTAAAGGACTTAAAAATACCACAACAAATTATGAAGGTTTTGCTACAGAAGGAAAAGCTGCAACAGAAGAACAATTACAACAAGCAGCAGCAGCTTCTAAGACAACATTATCTAATGGTATAAATACTAATGTAACATCTAAGACAGATCCAATTGATGGACATGTTGATTATCAAGTAAATCTTAATGATAACATTAATCTAAATAATAGAGTTTATATCAATGGAAAACCAGCAGAAGGAAATAACACAATTGTTGATATAAAATCTGGCGATACATCTAAAGAAGAATCTATATTTGCTGTAGAAGACAAAGGAAATGGTTCTATAAGTATTGGTGGTATTGATGTAACAAATGTTGATGGACCATATTTAGCTGTAGGCGATGGCAAATTAAAATTCTATAAAGATGGTGGACTTGCAACTGGTAATGAAACAGGTACATTCAGCGTTAGACCAGATGGCGATTTAGAAATAAGTGGAAAAAATAGTTCATTTAATGTAGATGCTGAAACTGGTAATGTAAATGCTGTAAATAGTAGTGGTTCTGCTATTATGATGAATGACGATAGTGTGGCTTTAAATGCTAGTGGAAATGGTGTAGTAGTATCTGATGAAGGAATTACATTAAACACTAATGGAAGTGCAGTAACTGTAGATAGATTTAATGGAGCAACATTTACTAATACTAATACAACAGAATCTACAAATATTAACGGAGCTACCATTACAACAGGTACAGTTAAAGGACTTAAAAATACAACAATAAAATATGAAGGCTTTGCTACAGAAGGAAGAGCTGCAACAGAAGAACAATTACAACAAGCAACAGCAGCTTCTAAGACAACATTATCTAATGGTATAAATACTAATGTAACATCTAAGACAGATCCAATTGATGGACATGTTGATTATCAAGTAAATCTTAATGATAACATTAATCTAAATAATAGAGTTTATATCAATGGAAAACCAGCAGAAGGAAATAACACAATTATTGATATAAAATCTGGCGATACATCTAAAGAAGAATCTATATTTGCTGTAGAAGACAAAGGAAATGGTTCTATAAGTATTGGTGGTATTGATGTAACAAATGTTGATGGACCATATTTAGCTGTAGGCGATGGCAAATTAAAATTCTATAAAGATGGTGGACTTGCAACTGGTAATGAAACAGGTACATTCAGCGTTAGACCAGATGGCGATTTAGAAATAAGTGGAAAAAATAGTTCATTTAATGTAGATGCTGAAACTGGTAATGTAAATGCTGTAAATAGTAGTGGTTCTGCTATTATGATGAATGACGATAGTGTGGCTTTAAATGCTAGTGGAAATGGTGTAGCAATATCTGATGAAGGAATTACATTAAACACTAATGGAAGTGCAGTAACTGTAGATAGATTTAATGGAGCAACATTTACTAATACTAATACAACAGAATCTACAAATATTAACGGAGCTACCATTACAACAGGTACAGTTAAAGGACTTAAAAATACAACAATAAAATATGAAGGCTTTGCTACAGAAGGAAGAGCTGCAACAGAAGAACAATTACAACAAGCAACAGCAGCTTCTAAGACAACATTATCTAATGGTATAAATACTAATGTAACATCTAAGACAGATCCAATTGATGGACATGTTGATTATCAAGTAAATCTTAATGATAACATTAATCTAAATAATAGAGTTTATATCAATGGAAAACCAGCAGAAGGAAATAACACAATTATTGATATAAAATCTGGCGATACATCTAAAGAAGAATCTATATTTGCTGTAGAAGACAAAGGAAATGGTTCTATAAGTATTGGTGGTATTGATGTAACAAATGTTGATGGACCATATTTAGCTGTAGGCGATGGCAAATTAAAATTCTATAAAGATGGTGGACTTGCAACTGGTAATGAAACAGGTACATTCAGCGTTAGACCAGATGGCGATTTAGAAATAAGTGGAAAAAATAGTTCATTTAATGTAGATGCTGAAACTGGTAATGTAAATGCTGTAAATAGTAGTGGTTCTGCTATTATGATGAATGACGATAGTGTGGCTTTAAATGCTAGTGGAAATGGTGTAGTAGTATCTGATGAAGGAATTACATTAAATACTAATGGAAGTGCAGTAACTGTAGATAGATTTAATGGAGCAACATTTACTAATACTAATACAACAGAGTCTACAAATATAAATGGTGCTAATATCACGGCAGGTGAAGGAGAAAACCAAATTAAGATCAATGGTGCTCCAAAAGCTGATGATCCAGCATTGAGTGTAGGTACTGATAAATTTGTAGTAGGACAAGATGGTAGCTTATCAGTAAGTGATAAATTTAATGTAGACGCTGAAACTGGTAATATAAATGCTGTGAATAGTAATGGTTCAGCTATTATGATGAATGATGATAGTGTAGCTTTAAATGCTAGTGGAAATGGTGTAGCAATATCTAATGAAGGAATTACATTAAATGCTAATGGAAGTGCAGTAACTGTAGATAGATTTAATGGAACAACATTTACTAATACAAATACTGGTGAAACTACAAATATTAATGGTGATATTATTACAACAGATACAGTTAAAGGTCTTTCTAATACTACTTGGGATGATGAACTTGCAACACAAGTAGCAAATAGTGAAGAGCTTCAAGGTACAGCTGCAACTCAAGGTCAGTTGCAACAAGCTGTTAGTGCGGTAGCAACTGAAGCTGCCAAACAACATACTACAGTATCTGGCGATGATAACTTAACAGTAAAATCATCAGTAAATGAAAATGGTGGAACAAATTATCAAGTAACATTAAATGATAATATTACTTTGGGTAATCCAAAAGCAGATGTTAAAAATGGTGAAAGTGCTACAAGTATTACACTTAATACAACTGAAAAAGGATATGTTCCTGATATATATAATGAAGATACTGAAGGAGCAAAAGACTTCATTGATGAACACGGTGGATTTATGTTCTATGCAACTAATAGTGCAGGAACTGGATTATTTGGTGTAACAACAGATGGTATGGCACATGCAAAAGACTTTGTATCTTATACAGCAAGTCCAGACCCAACTGTTAAGGATGAAGTAAGATATAGCTTAAATGAAATTGGTGATACTGTATCACAAATGGCAACTTATTATAAAAAAGACAAAGAAGGAAATCTTGAACATAGTTATACTGTATTCTCTCATTATCTTAATGAAGCAGAGAAGGATAATCCATTTGCAACTGTAGATGAAAATGCAACTCGTGATATCCCATTAGCTCTTCGTGATGACGGTGCAGTGCTTATTGGTGCTACTATTAAAGGTGATGACTTCACTGATAATGGTATTAGAATTAATGCTGAAATTGATGATGATGGTAATAATGTTGCTACAATTACAGGTTTAGAAAATACAACATGGACTCCACCAGCACCAGTAGCTACTTTCGCAAATGAAGGAACTGAAACAAGTAGAGCAGCAACAGAAGCACAATTAAATGACTTATATGGCACAGTTGTTGGTTATAATGTTGATACAAATGGTGTTAATTATGGTACTGTTACTTTAGGTGGTGGCAGAACAAGTTATGACCAAGATACACATGAAGGTGGTACAGTACTCAATAATGTAGCATATGCTTCTGGTACTGATGGTAGTGAAGCTGTAAACGTTGATTACCTCAAAGATACTATTAATAAAGCTGTTGAAGCTGGTGGCTCTATTTCTAATAGTGATAAACATCTTGTTGCTAATACAGCAGAAGGTTCTAACGGTGTATATAAACCAAATGCTGAAGGTAATGTAAACTTAATTGTTTCTGATGAAAAAGGTAATAGTAGTACTGTAACTATTGGCGACGTTGCAAGTAAAACTGAACTTGATAGTTTGAAAACTAATGTTGGTGATCTTAACTATGACAAAGTAACTGGCGATAAACTTATAAATGGCGATAGCGTAACTACTGCTATTGGTAAACTTGATAACAAGATTGAAAATATCAGTGGTACAGCAACAGATGCAGCTAATAACACTGTAACTGGTGGTACTATTAAAGATGACGGTACAATTTCCTTAACGCAAAAAGACGGCGGTACAGTAGCTTTAGATGGCAAACTTACAGATAGTGGCGTTGTTCAGGATGGTACTAAATTTGATGGAGAAACTGGTACTTTAACAATTACAAGTCAAGACAAATATAACAAAGGAACAAGCTCTGTAACTGTAAGTGGCATTGCAAGTAAAAATGATATCGGAACTGTTAAAGATACTATCGGTGCTACAAGCAAAGAAGATCTTAAAGATGCTTATAAAGATGCTGATAAAGATGGCAATGCAACTACTGAATATATCACTGATTCTGAAACTATGGTTGATGCAGACGTTGCTCTTGACCATGCAGTTCAAGATGTTGCAAATACTAGCTATGCTAATGATATGATTTTAAGCAATCGTATTGATAACGTTGAAAGTCGTTTAGGCGATGTTGAAGAACGTATTGATAAAGTAGGTGCTATGGCTGCAGCTATCGCAAACCTCAGAACTATGGGATATGACCCAGAAGCTCCAACTGAAGTTGCTGTTGGCGTTGGTCAGTATAAGAGCGAAACAGGTATTGCTCTTGGTATCTTCCATTATCCAAACCAAGACTTCATGCTCAGTGCAAGTATCTCTACTTCCGGCGATGAAGTAATGGGCGGTATCGGTGCTACTTGGAGAATTGGTCGTAAAACTGCTGAAGAAAAAGCTAAAGACGAAGAAGAACGTATTCTCGCTAAAGCTGAAGAAATTAAACAGGCAGCAAAACGCGCTGAAGTAAAAGAACAAGCAGAAAGACATGCTAAACTCTTAGCTGAAAGAGAAGCAAAAGGCGAACCAATTGTACCGGTTGAAGAAAGCGCAGAACAAGCACAAGCTTGATTAAAAATTTAATCTAATAAGTAATAGGCGGCAAATTAATATTTGCCGCTTATGCTTTAATATTTAAAAATAGAGTAAAGGTGATTAAAATGAAAAAGATTATATGTATATTGGTAGCAACTATGATGATGGCTTTTGGAAGCATTTGTAATGCATCAGATAGTAGTGACTTAAGTAGTGAACAAAAAACGGCACAGCTCTTTATAGACGCGTTTAAAGGGGAAAAAGTACCAGCATATGATGTTTTAAGTCGTAATTTTTCTGATGGATTGAAAAATCAGTTTAAAGAAGCTAATTACAGTGGCTTACAGAGAAATATAAAAAATACATTTGGTACATTAACAGAAGATAAATTTTATATTTATCAGCGTCAAGAACAAAATGATATAGTTGCATATAATGTTACTTTTGACAGCAATAAACAAGCTCAATTAATTTTTGTATTTGATAAAGACCAAAAACTCGTTAATGTTGCTGTACAACCTATAAATACACAACAACAGAGTGAATAAGATAAATTATGAAAAAATATATTCTTATAGTAATGGGTTTATTGATGGGAGTCTGTGGTATGACATATGGAGTTGGTTCAAATAATGTAGCAGAGGCAGCTACAGAGCAAAGAATTGGAAATAGTGATTATGGCATTATGTATATATATCCAGATACAGTAGAAGCTGTTAAAAAGGATGGGAGATATTATGTCGTTGTTTCGGCAGAAGACCGTTATACTGATAAACAGTTTTTAGCAGAACTTCGCCAGGGTGAAAATATGCAAAATGTTGTAAGTACTCTTTGTCTATATATGTTTACTAATGATGGTAGATTTTACTGTATGCCACAGAGATATCTTATTGATAATGAAGGCAAAGTATGTGTTGATTTAGGTAGCGATATGCAATTTAGAGGCATTGATGAAAAAATCTTGACACAGGTATATACAGCATCTCTGAAAGTATTAGAATCAAAACAGCGTTTTCAAAAGATGATGAAAAGATGATAGAAATGAATAGAGAATGTCCTGTTTGTCATCATTTTTTTACGGCCAAAAGAAGAAATCAAGTGTATTGCAGTTGCTATTGTCGAAAAAAACATCATAAACAAACATATTATAGTAAAAATAGAATTGTAGAAAATCTAAGTGAACATTTAAATGATGATAATGAAGCACATATAATAAGGCAGTTTAAATGTAAAAAATGTCAGAAGTTAGTAACAATCGTAAATAAAGAGGATAGAAGGACAGTGTTTTGTTCACCTCGTTGTGAAAAACTATATTGGAAGCATTCCAAGAAAGTGATAAAAGCAGTAGTTTAATAAATGAATGATTAATTAATATAAATAGGTAGGAATATATATTTTCTACCTATTTTTTTATTGTTAAAATGGCATGATAAAGCGTATAGTGCGTTAAATAAATTGGATGTATAAAATAACCTGCAATAATATAAAAACGCATATAAGCGATGAGAGGGGCAAATAAGGTAAAAAAATAAAGCCCCAAATTGGGACTTTACCAGTAAAAAAATATGATTATAAATTATTCGAGCATCTATTAGATGCAAGCACAAGAGAAAAGTTTTTATAAAGTTTAACATCTATTAACTTGATTAGTATTAATAGATGAATTACATATCTTTTAAAGGAACGGGGCCACGAGACATGGATAATGTACCAGTACGAGCAACTTCGATAATGCCATAGTCTTTGAGCATTTCGCAAATTGCATCTATTTTTGTATGGCTACCTGTAGATTCAATAACGAGTGTTTCGCGATTTACATCAACGATTTTTGCACGGAAAATATTTACGATATTAACGATATCATTGCGGTTTACTGGATTAGCTTTTACTTTTATCATTACAAGTTCACGATTAATAGAATCAACATGAGTTAAATTTTCAATTTTAATTACGTTGATTAATTTATTAATCTGTTTCATAACTTGTTCTACTTCATTTTCACTATCAGCAGTTACAACAAAACTCATGCGAGTGACATTTTTTTCTTCTGTGTAACCTACAGATAATGTGTTGATATTAAATGAGCGACGGCTGATTAAAGAAACGATATGGCTTAATACGCCAGGAGTATCTTCAGCTAATAAAGTTAATTGATAGTTCATTGTTCTGCCTCCAATACCATTTGGTCAAGTCGTCCGCCGGCCGGAACCATTGGAAATACATTTTCTTCATCAGGAATTAATACATCGATTAAAGCGGCACCTTCAGATTTTAATATTTCAGCAAAATGTTCATTAAATGCAGCTTTGTTATCTAAACGATAACCTTTAACTCCCATAGCTTCAGCTAATTTTACTAAGTCGGTTTTACCACGTAAAACTGAATGTGCATAATGACGGTTATAGAACATACGTTGCCACTGTGCAACCATGCCGAGCATATGATTATTTAAAACGACAACTTTTATATCTAAATCATTATCAGCGAGGGTAGCAAATTCTTGACAATTCATCATGATACTACCATCACCGGTGAATAATACAACTTTTTTATCTGGATTAGCGAGTTTTGCACCAATAGCAGCAGGAAGACCAAAGCCCATAGTGCCAAGACCACCTGATGTGATGAGTGTACGCGCTTTTTGGAAGTTATAATACTGTGCTGCCCACATTTGATGTTGTCCAACGTCAGTAACGATGATTGTATTTTCATCAGATACATCACTTACAGCAGTGATAACTTCTTCTGGCATGATATATTCACTATTTTTGCGGAAGAGTAATGGATTGTTTTTCTTAACATCAAAAATATAGTCACGCCATGGCTGATAGAGTTTTTTGAGTTTATTGCCGATTACAGAGAGTTTAGCAGCAAAAAGTGGTAAAGACCAACGAAGGTCACCGACAACAGGATAGTCAACCATAACATTTTTATTGATTTCTGCACTATCAATATCAAAATGAGCTATTTTAGCATTTGGTGCAAAATCAGAAGTTTTGCTTGTAACACGGTCATCAAAGCGGGCACCAATACCGATTAATAAATCAGATTCCATTACAGCAGTATTGGCAAAATATGTACCGTGCATACCAACCATGCCGAGAGATTCAGGCATATCGCAAGGGAGAGAACCTCTGCCCATTAAGCTTTCAACAACAGGGATACCAGTTGCTTCCGCAATTTGGCGTATATATGGTGCTGTATCAGAAAGAATAACACCACCACCGACGAAGATGACAGGTTTTTCTGCTTCTTGCATTGCTATGATTAAATCATCAATGTCATGAGTATTGCCTTCTTTTTTAGGATGATAGCCTGGAAGATTAACTTCAGTTGGATAGGAAAAGTCAATTTCAGCTTCAAATACATTTTTAGCAATATCAATTACGACAGGGCCTGGTCTGCCACTAGATGCTATATAAAAAGCTTCTTTAAATACTCTAGGTAAATCTTCAACTTTTTTTATTAAATAATTGTGTTTAGTAACCGGAGCAGTGATACCACAAACATCAGCTTCTTGGAAAGCGTCGCGTCCGATAAGGTGTGTTGCTACCTGTCCTGTGATGCAGACAAGTGGTATAGAGTCAATATTTGCTGTAGCAATACCTGTAACTAAGTTTGCAGCACCAGGGCCAGAAGTTGCAAAACATACGCCTACTTTGCCCGTAGAACGAGCATAACCATCGGCTGCATGAACTGCACCCTGTTCGTGTTTTGTCAGGATATGGCGTAAACTGCTTTGATATAAAGCATCATATAATGTTAATACAGCTCCGCCCGGATAACCAAAAACAAGGTCAACATTTTCTTTTTTCAGACATTCAATAACTGCCTGAGCACCGTTCATTCTCATATTTCCTCCTTCATATATATATAAATATTTTTATAAATTATTAGAATTTTTTATAGTGAAAAAAAGAGACGCTAAGCAGCATCTCTCTTTTTCAGCTTTAAAAATCGCCGCATATATTAGTTGTTGATGAGTTTGTCGGAATCATTCCAGCTGTAAAGTTTACGAAGTTCAGCACCGACTTTTTCACATTCATGTTCAGCAGCTTTTTTGCGCATAGCAAGGAAGTGTGCATTGCCAGTAAGATTTTCTGTAAGCCAGTTTTTAGCAAATGTACCGTCCTGAATATCACTGAGAACTTTTTTCATAGCTTTTTTAGTTTCTTCAGTAACAATTTTTGGACCAGTAATATAGTCACCATATTCAGCAGTATTGGAAATGGAATAACGCATTCCAGCAAAACCGCTTTCATAGATAAGGTCAACGATAAGTTTCATTTCATGGATGCATTCGAAATAAGCATTACGTGGGTCATAACCTGCTTCAACAAGAGTTTCAAAGCCAGCTTGCATTAAAGCGCAAACACCACCGCAGAGAACGGCTTGTTCACCGAAGAGGTCAGTTTCAGTTTCAGTTTTGAATGTAGTTTCAAGTACACCAGCTCTGGAGCAGCCAAGACCGCTAGCATAAGCAAGTGCAAGGTCTAAAGCATTGCCTGTAGCATCTTGATATACGGCAACAAGACAAGGAGTTCCGCGACCTATTAAGTATTCGCTTCTTACTGTATGACCAGGGGCTTTAGGAGCAATCATAGTTACGTCAACATCTTTTGGTGGAACGATTTGATTGAAATGAATTGCAAAGCCATGAGCAAACATGAGCATTTTGCCTGGTTTTAAGTTTGGTTCGATAGATTCTTTATACATTTTAGCTTGTTTTTCATCATTAATTAAGATCATGATGATATCTGCTTGAGCAGCAGCTTCAGCAGCTGTATAAACTTTAAGTCCTTGAGCTTCAGCTTTTGCCCAGGATTTACTGCCGTGATAAAGACCTACGATAACATCGCAACCGGATTCTTTTAAGTTTAATGCATGTGCATGACCTTGGCTACCATAGCCGATGACAGCAATTTTTTTACCTTTCAATAAATTGAGGTTACAATCTTCTTGATAATAAATTTTTGCCATAATAAAAAACTCTCCTTTGTGTATACTTTAGTATACGTATTATTAATGCAAACATGCATTTAATAAATATAATAAAAAATCCGTCCCTTAATAATTAAGGGACGGACTATTATAAGCCGTGGTACCACCCAAATTTTGTCAATTGATGACAACACTCAGACTACACTCATATTTTATATACAAATGTATTTTCCGATAACGAGGAAAAATCGTTTTAATCTACTAAGTAAATACTTTTCAACTAAAATCCTCCCAGATGATGTTCATTATAGTATCACACTGATTCGCACCAACCATCAGCTCTCTGCAGCTTTTTACTATGAATTACTTGTCTGTTCATAGGATTTATTATATCTAATTTCATGTTTACAACTTTACGTTATGTATACCTTAAACTATTCAGTATAATTTGTCAAGTGTTTTTTTAGAAAACGAGATTTTATGAGAGTGTTTTAATATAGTATTTTTAAGTATTGTAATGGATTAGAAATTTTATTTAAAAGTTTAGTTAGAGCAAAATTGTAAGATGATTTTCAATTTAAGTAGATAGTGTTATAATTATTCCAAAAATAAAATATTAATTAAGAAAGGTTTGAAGTAATGGATAAATTAAAAGCAATTCAACCTATAAAAAAAGGTTTGTCTGGTGAAATTTTAATTCCAGGCGATAAATCTGTTTCACATCGCAGTGTAATGTTTTCAGGTTTATGCGATAGAGAAGTAAAAATTACTAATTTTTTGCACGCCGCTGATTGTATGTCAACTGTAAATTGCATGCGAGCATTGGGCGTAAGTGTAAAAGAATTAGATGAAAATACTTTAATTGTAAAAGGCAATGGTTTAGATGGTCTTAAAGAACCAGCAGGCATTATCGATGCAGGTAACTCTGGTACAACACTTCGCTTAATGATGGGCATTTTATCTGGTCAGAAATTTTTGACGACATTTACAGGTGATGCTTCACTTAGTCGTCGCCCTATGGGCAGAGTAATAAATCCATTATCTCAAATGGGAGCTAATATTGTAGGTCGTCAAAATAATAAATATTTGCCAATCACAGTAATTCCAACAAAAGAAAATTTACATGGTATATCCTATAAAATGCCAATGGCAAGTGCACAGGTAAAATCTGCAATATTACTCGCTGGTATGAATGCTGATGATGAAACTACCGTAACTGAACCATATACATCACGCGACCATACAGAACGTATGTTGACTGGTTTTGGCGTTAAATTGAAAAAATCTGGTACTAGCATAACTATTTCTAGAGTAAATAAAATGACTCCACCAGCAGAAATTCATGTACCAGGTGATATTTCTTCTGCTGCTTTCTGGCTTGTAGCCGCTTCTATTATTGAAGGCAGTGATGTGATTTTAAAAGATGTTGGCATTAATGAAACACGTACAGGTATTATTGATGTCTTAAAAGACATGGGTGCAGATATACAGCTTTTAAATGTTCGTGATGAAGTAGAACCATTAGCTGACATTCGTGTGCGTTATGCAAAATTGCACGGTACAACTTTTGGCGCAGATATTATGCCACGTTTGATTGATGAAATTCCAATTATTGCAGTTGCCGCTATGTTTGCAGAAGGAACGACAAAAATTACAGGTGCAGGCGAATTACGTGTAAAAGAAACAGACCGTTTGCAGGTTATAACTGATGAATTCAATAAAGTATGTCCGTGCATTGAGGGCTTAGAAGATGGCATGGTTATTACAGGTGGTCAGAAAGATAATTTGAAATTTGCAAGATGTAATTCCCATGATGACCATAGAATTGCCATGGCACTTGCTATTTTAGGTGCAGCAGGAGTAGGGGTAGAAATAGAAAATAGTGAATGTGTAAATATTTCTTATCCTACATTTTATGAAATTCTAACTCATTTTGAATAATGGTATAGGTGATTATTATGACAAAATCTGTAATTGCTATTGATGGGCCAGCTGGTGCAGGAAAATCTACAATTTCCAAGATGGTGGCTAAACAGTTGAAATATATTTATATAGATACGGGGGCTATGTATCGCGCTGTAGCTTGGCGCGTTTTACAGGAATATAAACCGCCGATTTCAACTGAGCAGATAATAGCTTCTGTACAGGATATTGATATAAAATTATCGTATGATGATAAGCAAAATTTACAGGTTGAAACAAATGGTACAAATGTTACTACAGAAATTAGAACTCCGCAGGTAACAGCACTCGTTTCACAAGTAGCCGCTGTCGGACAAGTTCGTGAAAAAATGGTAGAACTGCAAAGAAATATGGCAAAGCAAGGTAAAATATTGATGGATGGTAGAGATATTGGTACTTGCGTATTGCCAAATGCCGATTTAAAAATATATTTGACAGCATCAGCTGATGAAAGAGCAAATCGCCGTGCAAAACAGATGGCACAAAAAGGTTATAATATTGATTATTGTGAGCCGCACACTTGTGATTTTAATCATGAGTTAGGTGAACAAAATAGTCAGCGTATATAGAAATATGTACGTAGAGATAGAATAAGATCTATCCAATACTGTTTGAATTGCTGGAAAGCCCTAAAGATATCTGAACTACAACGTAAACATGAAATAAAGTTAAACGTGAATGTGGCGAAAGCAGAAAAAATCAGATATATAGCATAAGGTTAAATCCTAAGTGTTGAAAAATGGACAATCAGCAGCGAAGCTCCGAATAGGAGAACGTTCAACGACTATTCCTCTTGAGGGAAGTACTCAGTAAGCTATTGACTGAGGAAGTGGACAGACTCTAACAGGTAAAGCTGAGGGATAAGATATAGTCTGTGCCGTTACGAAAGTAACGGAAGTTCATAAGAGAACTGTATAGAAAGTAGCGTTTCTATATGAACGAGACCTCATAATACGATTAAAGAAGAACCTACAGTTCTTGTATATGTTATTTAAAATAGGCAGTTAATATATAAACACTTGCTATATTGCTATACATATGTCATGATTATATTAGATGATAGTATGGAAGTAATACGTGGGATATATTTATTCATTAATTAGAAGAAAGCGTAAGTGTTTATTATGGAAAAAGCTTATAAATTTAGGATATACCCCAATAAAACACAAGAAAGTTTACTTCAAAAAACTTTTGGCTGTGTACGTTTTATATATAATCACTTTTTAGATAGAAGAATTAAAGCATATGAACAAAATAAGAAAAATATAGGTTATAATGAATGCTCAAAAGAGCTTACTCAATTAAAAAAAGAAAAAAAGTGGCTTAAAGAACCAGATAAATCCTCTTTACAAAATGCTTTAAAGAATTTAGATACAGCTTATAAAAACTTTTTTAATAAACAAAAAGCAGGCTTTCCCAAATTCAAATCTAAAAAGAATCGGTATAAATCGTACAAAACAAATATGACAAATAACAACATTGTATTTTTAGGAAATAAAATAAAATTACCTAAAATAGGTAAGATAAAAATAAGAGATAAATATTGCCAAATAGAAGGTAGGATTTTAAGTGCGACAGTATCACAGACTCCTAGTGGAAAATATTACGTTGCACTATGTTGTACAGACTTGCCTCAACCTGAATTCATCAAAACGAATAAATATGTCGGTTTGGATTTAGGAATAAAGGATTTTGTCATAACCTCAGATGCAGTAAAATATAGCAATCCTAAATACTTGCAGAAATCATTGACTAGATTAGCTAAACTCCAAAGAGAGCTTTCTCGAAAAACAAAAGGAAGTTCAAATAGGGAAAAGGCTAGAGTAAAAGTAGCTAAATTGCATGATAGAATTGCCAATCAAAGACGCAATTTACTACATCAAGTAACATGTCAACTTATTAGGAATTACGATATAATCTGCCTTGAAGATTTGCAGATTAAAAACATGATGAAAAATCATAAATTAGCAAGAAATATAGCTGATGTCAGTTGGTCAGAGTTTATGAGACAACTAAAATATAAAGCCAAATGGTTTGGCAGGGTTATTGTCAAAATAGATAAATTTTATCCTTCAAGCCAATTATGTCATATTTGTGGGTATAAAAATATTGAAGTAAAAGATTTAAATGTTAGAGAGTGGAACTGTCCTGAATGTAAAACACATCACGATAGAGATGTAAATGCAGCTATAAATATTAGAAATGAAGGATTAAGAATATTAAACATAGCTTAATCTTGAATAACATATACAAGAACCGTAGGAACTATGGGGATAGCTCGGAGATACTGTATTCGTTAGAATACTTGACCGAGAACCCCGCGACTTTAGTCGTGGGAGGTTCAGGTAGAAAAAATAAAAGCAGATATTATAGCGCGCGATGAAGCTGATATGAATAGAGAAATTTCTCCATTAAAAAAAGCTGATGATGCTGTACTTTTAGATACGACAGACATGACTATTGATGAAGTTTTGAAAACCATAATTAAAATGGTACAAGATTAATTATAGGAATGGTAAATTATGCTGTATAAAATATTAAAATTAATGTTTATGTTTATTTATTCGGTTATTTTTCCGACAAAGGTTGTGGGGGCAGAAAATGTACCGAAAGAAGGTGCTGTAATTTTAGCATCTAATCATTTAAGTAATTGGGACCCACCACTTGTAGGGACTTTTATTCCACGCCATTTGGCTTATATGGCGAAAGAAGAATTATTCCATGTGCCAATTCTTAAAAATATATTATGTAATGTGCATACTTTTCCAGTACGCCGTGGCGCTTCTGATAGAGCAGCGATAAAAACAGCATTAACTATGCTTAAAGCAAAAGAATGTATCTGTATGTTTCCTGAAGGAACGAGAAGTCGTGATGGAAAATTGCATAAGGGGGCACCGGGTGTTGCATTGATTGCAGCTAAATCAAAAGCTGTTGTGGTGCCAGTTGCTATTGAAGGGACTTTTAAATTAAGACCGTTTCGTCGATTGAAAGTATCTTATGGAAAACCAATGTATTTTGAAGCTGAAAAGGCTGATAAAGAAAATTTACAAGAATTTACCGAAAAAATAATGCAAGAAATTTCCTCTATGTTAAAAATACAGTAGAATATAGATAGTAATATATGGTATACTAATTGGTAAGTAGAAGTACACTTTTATGGTTTTTGTCATAATTTGTGTAATAAAAAAACCGTAGGAGCTGCGGGGTTTGCCTAGCAATATATTTTTAATTAAATATTTTAGCTAGGAAATTTGCGATTTTATCGTAAAAAGTTCAAAGGCTTAGTAATATAATTTTTGATGGTGATTGATTTTGGAAGTAATTTTAGCTGACGATTATGGATTTTGTTATGGCGTAAAGCGAGCTATTAAAATAGCAAAAGATAGTGCTGATTTATCAAAAAAAGTTTGTTCTTTAGGCCCAATAATTCATAATCCCCAAATGGTCAAATCTTTGGCTGATAAAGGAATCGGTGTGGTAGAAGAAGTCGAAGATATGAATTGTGGAAAAATAATTATACGTTCTCACGGTGTTGGCCCAAGTGTGTATGAAAAAATACAGGCAAGAGGGCTGGAGCTTGCAGATGCTACTTGTCCACATGTGAAAAAAGCCCAGATGTCGGCTAAAAAGTTGGCAGATGAAGGCTACAAAGTTATTATTATAGGCGAAAAAGAACATCCAGAAGTCATAAGTATTAAAAAATGGGCAGGAGAAAATGCGCTAGTGCTCTGTACAGAAGAAGAAGCTAGCAATATTAGCTTTGTGCCACGATTGGGTATTGTAGCACAAACAACCTTTTCTGCAGATAAATTCAATAAAATTGTCAGTATTTTATTGAATAAATCTTATGATATTAGGATATTAAGAACGATTTGTACGGCTACAAACAAACGACAGTCTGCTGCTATTAAATTAGCTAAAGAAGTAGATATGGTAATCGTTATTGGTGGACGTAATAGTGCTAACACAACTAGATTAGCGCAAATTTGTGCCGAACATTGCGTTGTGCATCATATTGAAACAGTTGATGAACTACAAGATGATTGGTTCAATAATATTAAAAAAATTGGTATTACAGCCGGAGCCTCAACGCCTGACTGGATTATCAAGGAGGTATATGAAAAGTGCAAGACATGGCAAGCTTATTAAAAGAAGAATCTATGAAGGAATTTAATCCACATGAAGTTATAAAGGGTACTGTGGTTTTGGTTAACCGTGATGAAGCGTATGTAGATATCGGTTATAAAACAGAAATTCCTATTCCTAAAAAAGAATTAGCATATCCAGAACCGGATAATGCTACAGATGTTGTAAAAGTCGGCGATGAAATCGACGTTTATGTAGTAGCTCTTGGCGGTGAAAATGGTGTTATCTTATCTAAAACACGCGCTGACCGTTTAGTAGCTTGGAAACAAGTTGAAGAAATCAAAGAAAACGAACAAGTTATTGAAGTTGAAATTCAGCAAGTTGTAAAAGGTGGTCTTTTGACTTCTGCTTGTGGTTTACGTGGTTTCATTCCAGCTTCTCAAGTTGCACTTCACTTTGTAAAAGACTTAAATGAATTTGTAGGTCAAAAAGTAAGTGTAAAAGTTATTGAAGTAGATGCTAAAAAACAGCGTTTAGTACTTTCTCGTCGTGTTGTTTTAGAACAAGAACGTGCTGAAAAACGTAAAGAAGTACTTGCTAATATCGTTGAAGGTGAAAAACGTAAAGGTATTGTTAAACGTTTAGTTGATTACGGTGCATTTATTGATATTGGCGGTGTTGATGGACTTGTTCATATTTCCGACCTTTCTTGGGAACATGTAAAAAATCCATCCGATGTACTTTCTGTAGGACAAGAAGTAGAAGTACTTGTTAAAGCTTTTGATGCTGAAACAGGTCGTATTTCTTTAAGCATTAAAGATACAGTTCGTGACCCTTGGTTCGATAAAGCTGAAAAATATCCTGTAGGTTCTTATGTAAAAGGCAAAATCGTTAAATTAACTGATTTTGGTGCTTTCATGGAAATTGAACCAGGTTTTGATGGCCTTATCCGTATGCGTGAACTTTCTCCAAAACATATCACTAAAGCTTCCGAAGCTGTAAATGTAGGCGATGAAGTTACTGTAAAAGTTATTCATGTAGATATGGATAACAAAAAAATTGCACTTAGCATCACTAGAGTACAACAAGATGCTGAAAAGAAAGAATATCAGGATTTCTTAGCTAAACAAGCAGAAGAAGAAAAAGCTACAACTATCAGTGATGAAGTTAACGAATAATATTTTTTGAATTTAGTTTTTAGTTTAATAAAAAACGATAAAAGAGTGGTGAAATTCATCACTCTTTTTTTCTGATTATCCAACAAAATTTTATTGAAGAGGTGAATTAATTTTGACAAAGGGTGGAATAATTTCCGTAGTACATGAAAATTCTTTAGCACAGGAAATAGAACTTGTACCGGGTGATAAAATTATATCTGTTAATGGGCAAGAATTAATGGATATCATTGATTTGAGTTTTGCATTAGCTGATGAAGAAATAGAGATGTTAGTAGAACACGCTGACGGTGAGCAAGAAGTAATCGGTTTTGAAAAGGATATCGATGAAGAATTAGGGGCAGAATTTGAGTCTGCTGTATTCAATAAAATTCGCCAATGCGCTAATAATTGTTATTTTTGTTTTGTAGACCAAGTTGCACCAGATATGCGCTCTTCACTTTATATTAAAGATGATGATTATAGATTATCATTTTTATATGGCAATTTTATAACCATGACAAATTTAGTTAAACAGGATTTAGAGCGTATAAAGAGATTGCATTTATCGCCTTTATACGTTTCAGTGCATACGACAAATCCAGAGCTTAGAGCAAAAATGCTTCGACAAAAAAGAGCTGCATTGATAATGGAACAGCTTAAAGCTTTAAATGAAGCGCAGGTAGAATATCATACACAGATTGTACTTTGCCCAGGACATAATGACGGTGAAGAATTAGATAGGACGATATCAGATATAATAAATATGCGACCATATGCTTTAAGTATAGGGGTTGTGCCTGTTGGTCTTACAAAATTTAGAGAAAATTGTTATCCACTGGAAACATTTGACAGTGAAGGTGCTAAAAAAGTTATCGCACAGGTTCGTAAATGGCAACAAAAAATGCGCGAAGAAACAGGCAGTGCTTTTGTTTATTTAAGTGATGAATTTTATTTATTAGCAAATGAAGAACTTCCTAGTGCTAGTGAATATGATGGTTTTCCTCAATTAGATAATGGTATTGGATTAGTGCGCAATTTTGTTGAGCAATGGAAAAATACAGAGATTGATACAAAGGACTATGAAAAGCCGCTTGCTTTAGATATTGTCTGTGGTAAATCAGTTGGGAAAATAATTAAAGATTTAGTAGCGAAAATGCCTATTAAAAATTTAGATGTGCAGGTACTTGCTTTAGAAAATGATTTCTTTGGTCATGAAGTAACTGTAACGGGGCTTCTCACAGGACAAGATATCATAAAAAATCTTCAAAAATCAAAGCAAAATCGTCCGCGCCGTGGTATAATAATTCCTTCTAGTGCACTTAGAGAAGGCGAGGATATTTTCTTAGATGATTATTCTTTAGATGATATAAAGAAAGCTTTCAGCGATGAAGAAGTTAAAGTTGCAGATGATGGTACTGATTTGAAAAAACTTTTGACTGATTGGTATAATATAGAATGTAGTCGCAGTAAAGCTATTTATACATGGCAATCTAATGCAGCATATACAAAATAATATTGATGAATATTGTCTTTGTATTTGACGAATATGAAGAATTGATATTATCATGGGTTTTAATTTTAAGTGTAAAAAATTATTAAATAAATTACGAGGTGAATAAATTGGCTAAACCTATAGTTGCTATTGTTGGACGACCAAATGTTGGTAAATCCACTTTTTTTAATCAGATTGGTAAAAAACGTGTATCTATTGTAGAAGATTTTCCAGGTGTTACACGCGACCGCATTTATATGGATGCGGAATGGCTTAATCATCAATTTACAATGATTGATACAGGTGGTATCGAATTGGAAAATGATGGTGAAGGAAAAATATTAGCTTCAATGCGTCAGCAAGCTCGTCTGGCTATTGAAGAAGCTGATGTAATTGTATTTATGGTAGATGGTCGTACAGGTCTTACGCATGATGATGAAGAAATCGCTCATATTTTGCGCAATACACGAAAACCTGTTATTGTGGCGGTAAATAAAATCGATAGTCCTAAACAACATATGGATGTATTCGAATTTTATAATTTAGGATTAGGGGACCCTATTGGTATTTCTGCGGCAAATGCACTTAACGTAGGGGATTTATTAGATGAAATCGTTAAAAACTTCCCGAAAGATTTAGATGATGATATAGAACATGATGAAATTCGCATTGCTGTAATCGGTCGACCAAATGTAGGTAAATCTTCACTTGTAAATGCGCTTTTAGGTCAAGAACGTGTAATCGTAAGTGATGTAGCTGGTACAACACGTGATGCTATTGATACGCAATTTGAAGACGGTGATACGCATTTTACTTTAATCGATACTGCTGGTATGCGTCGTAAAGCTAAAATAGATATGCCAGTAGAACGCTATAGTGTTATGCGTTCTTTGCGTGCAGTAGATAGAGCCGATGTTGTTTTAATGGTTCTTTCAGCTCCAGAAGGCGTAACTGAACAGGATAAAAAGATTGCAGGTTATGCACATGAGTCTGGTAAAGGTTGCATTATCGTTGTAAATAAATGGGATTTAATAAAAAAAGATGATAAAACCTCTTTGCGTTATACAGAAGATATCCGTGATGAATTAGGATTTTTGCAATATGCACCAGTGCTTTATGCTTCAGCACTCACAAAACAGCGTGTACATCGCGTAGTTGATTTGGTTAAATACGTAGCAGAACAACAAGCTATGCGTGTTCAGACAAGTGTATTAAACCAGCTTGTATTGGATGCTGTTTCTATAAATCCACCACCATCTCATAAAGGTAAACAGCTTAAGATTTACTTTATGACTCAAGCAGATATTAAACCACCAAAATTCTTGATATTTGTTAATGACCCAGAATTGATGCATTTTTCCTATTTGCGTTTCTTAGAAAATAGATTGCGCGAATCATTTGGTTTTGAAGGTACACCACTTAAATTAATCGTGCGTGGACGAAAAGAGGAAGATGAATAATGCTATCGTATATTATAGTAATTCTTTGTAGTTATATAATAGGCTCTATTCCAAGTGGATTGATTTTGGGAAAAACTTTTTGGAATGTTGATTTGCGTGAATACGGCAGTAAAAATATTGGTGCAACAAATGCTTGGCGTACTTTAGGCAAATTGCCTGGTTTTATTGTTTTTGTAGCGGATTTACTGAAAGGCATGATAGGTGTATATCTTGGAATGCTTTTAGTAGGGACTTCTACTGCCATGATAATTGGCGGTATTGTGGCAATCATTGGACATTCGCTATCTTTATTTTTAAAATTTAAAGGTGGTAAAGGAGTAGCGACAGGTCTTGGTGTCATAATCATGCTCATGCCAACTGTATCGGCTATTGTCTTTATCATTTGGCTTGTAATTGTAATGATTAGTAAATATGTATCACTTGCTTCGATTATAGCGGCAATATGTGTACCTATTTTTGCCTTTATATTAGGAATGCCATTTGAATTTGTAGCTTTTGGTGTAGTAGCAGCTTTATTTGTCATTTATCGCCATAAGTCCAATATCGGACGTTTAATGAATGGTACAGAAAATAAAATAAAAGCTGGTAAACGATAAATTTTGCAAAATTGTAAAATTCCCTTTGCTATTCTAATTGTAAGATGATATAATGTCTACTATATAAAGAAAATTATCCATTACACAAGTACGGAGGATTTTGATAATGACAAAAAAAGATTCAGGATATTATTTAGTAAAGGAAGATATATTGCCGTCTGCAATTAAAAAAACAATAAAAGTAAAAGAAATGTTGCGTCGTCACGATAATATGACTATAAATGAAGCTGTTTCTAAGATGGGATTAAGCCGTAGTGCTTATTATAAATATAAAGATTTTGTACTTCCTTTCTATGAAGCGAGCATTAATAAAATTGTTTCAGTGTCTTTTGTATTGGACAATAAACAGGGTGTATTGTCCAATGTATTGAATATGATTTCCGCAGATAAAGGAAATGTGTTAACTATTAATCAGGGTATTCCTTTACAAGGAGTAGCAGTGGCTACCGTTTCAATTGAAACTAAAAATATGGATATTGACCTTGAAGCTCTTTTGGATAAATTGCGCATGATAAGTGGCGTAAGACGTTTAGAGGTAATTGGTCAAGTTTAATTTTTAATTGAAGAGAGGAATACAGTATGGTAAAGAAGATAAAATTGGGATTGCTCGGTGGCGGAACAGTTGGCACGGGTGTAATAAAAGTTTTACAGGATAATTATCACGATATAAAAGAAAAAATCGGTTGCGATATTGAAGTATCAAAAGTTTTAGTACGCAATGTAGAAAAACATCGCGCATTATCTGATATGGTAACACTTACTACTAATGCTGATGATATTTTAGAAGATAAAGAAATCGATATTGTTGTAGAACTTTTAGGTGGTATTCATCCAGCACTTGAATATATGCTTAAAGCGATGAATAATGGCAAGCATGTCGTTACTGCTAATAAAGATGTTGTAGCACAATTTGGTAAAGATGTGTTTGATGCAGCAGAAAAAAATGATGTTGATTTCATGTTTGAAGCTAGCGTAGGTGGCGGTATTCCAATTATCACACCGCTTAAACAGAGCTTGACTGCTAATAAAATCACAGATTTAATCGGTATCGTAAATGGTACGACGAATTACATGCTCACTAAAATGGCAGAACAAGGCATGGATTATGCAACAGCACTCCAGAGAGCACAGGCAAAAGGATATGCTGAAGCAGACCCAACTGCTGACGTAGAAGGTTTAGATGCTGCTCGAAAAGTCGCTATTTTATCTTCTATTGCATTTAATACACGTATCAGTCTTGATGATGTAAAAGTGGAAGGTATAACTAAAATCACACCAGAAGACATCAGCTATGCTAAAGAGCTTGGTTTTGCTGTTAAATTATTAGCAGTGGCTAAAAATACTAAAGATGGCATAGATGTCAGAGTTCATCCTACATTTTTACCAAAATCTCATCCATTGGCATCTGTTAGAAATGTGTATAATGCTGTATTCATTCATGGTAATGCCGTTGGTGATACAATGTTTTATGGTAGAGGTGCTGGCGAAAAACCAACAGCTTCAGCCGTTTTAGCGGATATAATTGATGTTGCTCGTGACATGGGCAAAGACCGTTTTGGCAGAATTCGTTGCACATGCTATGAAGAAAAGAAATTATGTCCACCTGATAAAGTTAGATCTGGTTATTATATTCGTTTGCTCGTTGAAGATAAACCAGGTGTACTCGGTGCTATTGCAACAGCGTTTGGCGAAAGTGAAATCAGTTTGCATTCTGTAATTCAAAAACGCAAAGTAGCTGACCGTTCAGAAATTGTAGCGATTACACACGATGTCAATAATAGTCAAATTGAAGATATAAAAGTTCGTTTGAACAATCTCGATGTTGTCAGTGAAATCAGCAATATGATTAGAGTAATAATGCCTCAGGGGGATTGAATATGAGTAGTAGTAAATGTGTAAAAGTTAAAGTACCAGGCACTACTGCTAATTGCGGTCCAGGTTTTGACGTAATGGGTATCGCCTGTAGTATTTATAATGAATTAGAGTTGACTTTATTAGAAGAAAAAAAGTTGACGATAGAGATATACGGCGATGGAGCAGAAAATATACCAAAAGATAATAGAAATATGGTTTGGCGCTGTATTGAAGAATTAGTTAAAAAATCAGGTGCAAAATATAAAGGTGCTCATATAAAAATGACGAATAATGTGCCTTTATCACGTGGTTTAGGTAGTAGTGCTACTGCTATAGTTGCAGGACTTGTAGCAGCAAATGCTTGCCTTGATAATAAATATTCAGTGCAGGAAATATTTGAGATGGCAACAGCAATTGAAGGTCATCCAGATAATGTAGCTCCAGCATTATTTGGCGGTATTACAGTCAGTGCTTTTCTCCATGGAAATTTAAAACATATATCGTTTTTGCCTGATTTCCCATTAAAGATGGTTGTAGCGATACCTGATTTTTATTTGCCAACAAAAAAAGCACGTGCTGTTTTAAAACAACAAATTCCGCTTAAAGATGCTATCTTTAATATTGGTCATATAGCTATGATTATCGGAGCACTTAGTCAAGGTAAAGTAGATGTCTTAAAAGGCGCATTTGAAGATAAATTACATCAACCATATCGTGCTGATTTAATTCCAGGTATGAATGATGTATTTAAAGTTGCTGATGAAAATGGCGCTCTTGGTACGACTATAAGTGGAGCAGGTCCAACACTTATTGCATATACTGTAGAAAATTATGAAGCAATCGGTAAAGCAATGGTAGAAGCTTTTGCGAAACACAAAATTAATGCAAAATATTTAGTGCTTGATATCGATAGTGAAGGTGCTAAAATAGTTTAATAAAGATAAAAAGATATCTCTTAAAATAGGGATATCTTTTTTTGTATCATATAAAATGGAAGTGAGTAAATAAGATGAATGAAGTTGATTTTGCAAATAAAATTGCTTCTTTAGGTGGTAGAGCATATATTGTTGGAGGTTGGATGCGCGATATTTTGCGTGATTATCCACCGAAAGATAAAGACTATATGATTTGTCATTTAAAAGAAGCGACGTTTAAAGAAAATTTTCCCGAGGCAAAAAGAATTGGAAAATCTTTTCCTGTGTATTTATTGAATATTGATGGCAAAAATTGTGAAGTTGCTTTTGCTCGCAAGGAGAAAAAAGCAGGACATGGCTATAAAGGATTTGAAACGACTTGTGATGAAAAAATAACACTTGAAGAAGATTTATATCGCCGTGATACAACGATGAACGCTATAGCGTATGATATATTATCTGAAAAGATATTAGACCCATATAATGGTCTGGAAGATATTAAGAAAAAACAGATAAAAGCTATTTCAAATCATTTTGCTGATGACCCAGTGCGTGCACTTAGAGCGGCTAGACAAGCCAGTGAATTTAATTTTACAGTTACAAAAAACACTTTGGATTTAATGTATAAATGCAAAGATGAATTTTTCTATGAACCGCAAGAGAGAATTTTTGATTATTGTGAGCCGCACACTTGTGATTTTAATCATGAGTTAGGCGAACAAAATAGTCAGCGTATATAGAAACATGTACGTAGAGATAGACTAAGATCTATCCAATACTGTTTGAATTGCTGGAAAGCCCTAAAGATATCTGAACTACAACGTAAACATGAAATAAAGTTAAACGTGAATGTGGCGAAAGCAGAAAAAATCAGATATATAGCATAAGGTTAAATCCTAAGTGTTGAAAAATGGACAATCAGCAGCGAAGCTCCGAATAGGAGAACGTTCAACGACTATTCCTCTTGAGGGAAGTACTCAGTAAGCTATTGACTGAGGAAGTGGACAGACTCTAACAGGTAAAGCTGAGGGATAAGATATAGTCTGTGCCGTTACGAAAGTAACGGAAGTTCATAAGAGAACTGTATAGAAAGTAGCGTTTCTATATGAACGAGACCTCATAATACGACTAAAGAAGAACCTACAGTTCTTGTATATGTTATTTAAAATAGGCAGTTAATATATAAACACTTGCTATATTGCTATACATATGTCATGATTATATTAGATGATAGTATGGAAGTAATTCAAATTGGGAAAAGGCTAGAGTAAAAGTAGCTAAATTGCATGATAGAATTGCCAATCAAAGACGCAATTTACTACATCAAGTGACATGTCAACTTATCAGAAATTACGATGTAATCTGTCTTGAAGATTTGCAAGTTGAAAACATGATGAAAAATCATAAATTAGCAAGAAATATAGCTGATGTCACTTGGTCAGAGTTTATGAGACAACTAAAATATAAAGCCAAATGGTTTGGCAGGGTTATTGTCAAAATAGATAAATTTTATCCTTCAAGCCAATTATGTCATATTTGTGGGTATAAAAATATTGAAGTAAAAGATTTAAATGTTAGAGAGTGGAACTGTCCTGAATGTAAAACACATCACGATAGAGATGTAAATGCAGCTATAAATATTAGAGATGAAGGGTTAAGAATATTAAACATAGCTTAATCTTGAATAACATATACAAGAACCGTAGGAACTATGGGGATAGCTCGGAGATACTGTATTCGTTAGAATACTTGACCGAGAACCCCGCGACTTTAGTCGTGGGAGGTTCAGGAACTGAAAAAAGCATTGTCTACTGAATATCCGTCAAAATTTTTCCGCGTGTTAGAGCAGGCAAATTTGCTAGAAGTACTTTTTCCTGAAATTCATGCATTAATTGGTAAGACTCAGCCGGAATATTTTCATCCTGAAGGCGATGCTTTTGAACATACGATGGAAATTGTCGATTTAATAGCGGGCATGACGAGTGATTTAGCAGTGCGTTTTGCAGGTTTAGTGCACGATATAGGCAAAGGAGCTACGCCGCTAGAGATGTTGCCACATCATTATGGTCATGAAAGAATAGGAGAAAATATCTTGCTTAAATGGAATGAGCGAATGACTTTGCCTAAAAAATGGTTGCAGGGTGGTTTGTTCGTGATTAAAGAGCATATGCGTGCGGGAAGATTAAAAAAAATATCTAAAATTGTCGATTTATTATTAGATGTAGAAAAAAATCCTTTAGGTTTTGAAGGTTTTAACTGTGTAATTTTAGCAGATAGTAAGGGATTGCCTTATTATTTAGCTGATTATAAATCGTATTTAAAAAAATTGCATGATGTATCCATAAAGGATTGCCCTAAAGATATCAAAGGTAAAAAGATTGGCGATTGGATTAGACAACAGCGCATAAAAGTATTTTCGCAAGAAGCAGAATAAGAGAAAAAGCTGTAGCAAATTTTGCTACAGCCTTTTTTTATATATTATTTATTTTTAATTTGACGACAGATGTATGAGCATAAACGATATCTTTAGCATGAACAAAAAATACTGTTCCATTGCATGGTGCAGTTAATTCTTCAATGACGGTGTGTTCATATGGGTCGTAAATTTTAGCGAGAATTTCACCTTTATGAACTTCTTCATTTACTTTAACTAAGCGTTCCATAAAGCCTGCTGTCTTGGATTTTATAGAGAGCATGCGGTCTTCTTCGATTACTTCACTATGGAAACCACCTGGTATAGGCAGTGTTGTTATTTCTTTTTCATGAAGGAAGCGCAATACACTGCGACATGCTTCTTTGGCACTAGGTTTATCGATAAAATCACAAGCTTTTGTATAAAGAGAATAAGCTTTGCAATTCCATATTTGCCAATTGTAATTGAGCGTAGTCGTATCATATGGACGAGGCGCTCTGACTATGACATATGGCAAACCGAATAATTTACTGTTTTCAATATCTTCAAGACCTGTTTTCATCATGCGAATATGTGTAGAAAATTGTCCTGGAATATAAAAACTAGTGAATTGAATGCCGTAAGGGAAATTTTTTACTGCATCAAAAATGCTTTCAGCAATGCGTTGAGTTGTTTCGCCTGCATAGTAACCAGGGAACATGCGATTTATATCAGTATCATCTTGTGGCCAAAATCGTTTTGCTTGGTTCATAGAATAAGTATTTACACAAGGAATGACAACGATTTTTTTACCTTTAGTGATGTAGTTGTTTTCTTCGTAGGATTTTAAGCGTTCGATAAGTAAGGAGCAGATATACATTTGCTGGACTTCATTACCTCTCAATGCTCCGACTATACAGACGCTATCTTCACCTTCACCAAATTCATAGGCGTAAACGCGTAGGCTATCTCTATAAAGGGATTTTAATTCATAAATTAATTTTTTCTTCATAATGTACACTCCAATAAACGACCGAGTAAATTGCCTTCATTGACAATTGGATATTCGCGTAAAGTAAATAATAATCCATCACATGGAGATATTATTTCGCTTTTTATGACGCCACCTAATGGACTTACAATATGACCGATTAAATCGCCTTTACGCACGAGATTTTCATGATGAACAGTTGGTATAAACAGACCGGAGCAAGGTGCATTGAGAAAATGTACTTGTCCATCTGTACTTATAATAGGTTTTTTTATGGATAATTTCTGTACTTTCATCATGCCAAGGTGCATCATAGCGTTTAAAATGCCATCGCAAAGTCTATCGCCATAAGAAGGTGTTAAACGCATACCAACGCCCATTTCTACGACTAAAGTAGGCGTCCATCGTTCGTTTAATGAGTAGGCAAAAGTGCTTTCTAATACAGTGGAAGCGGAATGAATCCAAATATAATCCATATTCAGCCATTTTGCCATTGGCAATAATTTTTCTTTTTGCTGTTCATTAATACGGATTTGAGGAATTTCTCGTAGATAAATATTGCTGGCATGAATATCTATGACTAAATCAGCGCCTTGTATATCATCAATGATACAACTGGATACGTATTCAACCATAGAGCCTTCTGCATCACCAGGGAAAATGCGGTTCATATCTAGGTCAAACATTGGGACTTTGCGAGTGATAGAATCGACTCCTAATGGGTTTAAGCAAGGATAAATATCTACAATGCCATTCCATTTACCTTTTAATTCTTTCAACTTTTCTTGTAAGCGATAACAAACATACTGTCCTTCTAGTTCGTCGCCGTGTATACCGCTGACGATGCAAAGGCGAGTGGGAGTATCTTGATTTTCGCCTATAAGACGTTGTTTTTTTATCATGTAATGTTCATCTATCGGTAAAGGAATACTACTTACCGTGATTTCCATAAAATTATACCTCCTCAACTTTTAATATGATGTTTTGGGATTGTTTGACAGCTACAGGACTGAAAAAAATTCCTTTGTTTACTAGACAATCTTTATAATCGCGACCGCGAGAGAAAACAATATAGGCATCATTTACGAGAAGATTATTCGTAGGGTCAAGTCCATACCAACGCTTATTAACGAAAACTTCTACCCAAGCATGGGTGAATTTTTCATTTAACATTACACCAGCTACATATCGAGATGGAATTTTCATCTTACGAGTAATTGCCAGCATAATTTGAGCATAATCTTGACATACCCCTTTTTTTAAAGAAAAAGCTTCATCTGCTGTCGTTTTTATATTTGTTATCTCGGGAACATAAGACATTGTATTATGTACCATTTGCATGATACATAGACATTTGTCATAATCATTAGAGATATTTTCTGTTTTAATAAGACAGCTTTGATAAAAAGGTAGTAGATTTTCACCTATAGTTGTTTGTGATGTAGGTAAACAAAATACATCTTTTAAATGATTGTCAAAATCGTATTTCTGCCAATTTACTAATGCTTTTGCTGTTACATGTAAATTGAGTTCGGTAGATTCTTGTTCTTTATAACCATACCAAAATCGATTGCCAAAACTATCTTTGCTAAACGAGAAATAATCTGCATCTAAACTAATGCGCACATCACTTATGATTTGACGCGGTTCAGTTTTGGGCAAACATCTTAATGAAAAAAAATGATGATTTATTTTATTATCAAAAGAAATTTTCAAATGATAATCCATATACATATTTTTCATGGTATTAAATTAAACTTTCTGTTAATGATATTGCTTTATTGTAATCTAAATTATCTTGATTTGTATTTGGATTTTTTAACATGGATTGTAGCTCGATAAAAGCTTCTTTATTATAAGGAATATGAGAGTAGTCCAAGCGATGTTCTAGCATATCGCAAGCTTTTACAAGTTCATGCATATCTTTATGAAGATAAAGATACATATCTAATCGTTCAAGTCGTCTACCTAGTTTTATGATATTGCGTATTTCATAATTTTCTATTTCATCGTCGAGTGATGCCCAAAATGCGAGAATATGGTCTAAGATATTCTGTAAATCAATTATGCAGGAGTCAAAATCTTTTAGAGAAGTTAAATCGTTTACAGCAAGTTCTAAATAAGACATTGTCTGTGTGCCAATTTCATTGCGCAAAATAACACAATTATCATAAGCACGATATAAATTAGAAATGATGGAATTTGGGTCATTTGTATCTTTTATATATCGTTTTACAAAATCTTCTGTATCGCTATAGATATTAGGAATTTTGAAATCATTACAGTATTTGATGTAGAAATTAGGATGTTCTAACATCTTGTCGTAACTAATAAAAAATTCTTTAATAGTGCTGTAAACGCGTTCGCTATAACGTCCTAGCCATATTAAATTATCAACCTTGTTTAACGCGATAATATCCATGTGTCTTTAAAACCTCCACCTTGTGATGAATTAACAATAAAACTATTTGGATTGCGAGAAAAACGT
This sequence comes from Megamonas hypermegale, assembly GCF_900187035.1. Classification (NCBI taxonomy): domain Bacteria; kingdom Bacillati; phylum Bacillota; class Negativicutes; order Selenomonadales; family Selenomonadaceae; genus Megamonas; species Megamonas hypermegale. Next base: position 1,057,892 of record NZ_LT906446.1, on the reverse strand, counting down.
GTTAAACCACTTTTCCATACTCTAGTGGTTTCACCACTTAAAACAAAAGCACGTAAATCTGCTTTACGTTCAATGAGCTGTTCACCATCTAAAATTTCTAGACCTTTAAAATCAATGACTTCTTGAGCAATGAAACGACGAGGTTCTTGTTTTAATTTATTGATAAAAGCTGTCTTTTCTTCTGGTGAGAGTGTATTAGCAAAAAATACACCATATCCTCCAGCTTCGGCAACATCTTTGATTACAAGTTTGTCGAAATTATTTAAGACATATTTGAGGTCATCTTCATAATATGGCAAATAAGTAGGAGCATTTTTCAAAATAGGTTCTTCATTTAAGTAATATTTAATCATTTTTGGTACAAAGTAATAAATGCCTTTGTCATCAGCAACTCCATTTCCAGGTGCATTGATGATGGCAACATTGCCTTTTTTGTAGATTTCCATGAGATGTGGTATGCCGATTAAGGAATCTTCACGGAATGTCATTGGGTCTAAGTAATCGTCAGAAATACGGCGATAAAGTGCGCCAATTTTCTTTAAAGAACCAGTGTAATTTTTAAAATATAAATAATCATCTTTTACGATGACATCATCAGTGCTGACAAGTGCAGCACCTGTTTTTTCTGCTAAATAAGCATGTTCAAAATAAGCTGCGTTCATTCTACCAGGTGTAAATACAGCATTGATACCGCCAGTATTTACATAATCCATAACTTCTTTGAGCATATTAGCGTAGTTTCTATTATCTGCTACTTCATTGTGCACATAAGTCATAGGGCTGGCACGGCGGCATATAGAACGAGCAATCATAGGATAAGATGCACCGCTTGGCACACGTAAATTGTCTTCTAATACATACCATGTTCCATTTTTAGCTTGTACTAAATCAATACCAGAAATATGAGAATGAATATTTTTAGGCGGCACAATACCTTCACATTCTACTGAGTAACCACTAGAAGAATAAACAAATTCTGGTGGAATGACATTGTCTTTGATGATGTTTTTTTCGCCGTATATATCACTTAAAAAAGCATTTAAAGCATCGACACGTTGGATTAATCCCATGCTTAAATATTCAAATTCCTCTTTAGTGATTATGCGAGGCAAGCAATCAAATGGAAAAAGTTGTTCATGAAATTCGTGGTTTTTATAGATACCGAATTTCACGCCGTAGCGCTTTAATAAATCGTTGACTTTCTCTGTATATCGGATAAGCTCTACCATAAATATCCCTTCTTACTTTATAAAATAAAAAACGTCCTATTCGAATGAATAGGACGTCTTTGTCGTCTATTAGTGTAATATATTTTTAGAAAATTGTCAACGATAAATTTACAAAAACGATGTATTGTTCCATTGATAAGAGATAAAATATATATAATATCGTATTGTGATTGTATAGTTGTATATCTCTAATGAGGCGAATTATACGATGAAATGATTTTTAATGTTGTTGTATCATTAAAAAAGTACCAAATACAATTAGGAAAAGACCTATACTTGCTTTTAGAGATAATCTTTCTTTAAATACAAAGTAAGAGAAAAAAATACTAACTAATATGCTTAATTTATCGATAGGTACAATGACGCTAGCGGGGCCAATTTGTAATGCCTTATAGAAACAAAGCCATGCGGCACCTGTAGTTACACCAGAAAGACATATAAACAATAATTCTTTTGGCATAATTTTTGAAAGCATTTTTTGTTTATGGGTAAAAAAGACAATAAATCAAGCCATAAATAGTACGATTGCAGTGCGAATTGCTGTGCCTAAATTAGCTTCTACATCGCTTATGCCGATTTTACCTAAGATAGAAGTTAAACTGGCAAAAATAGCAGATAATATAGCATAAATTAACCAAGCTTTATTTGTAGAAGCTCTTGAACTTGCGGTTTTTTGAATCATTAAAAAAGTACCAAGCGTTATTAAAATGATACCGATACCACTTAAATAAGAAAAATATTCATCAAAGATAATTAAGGCAAGTATCATGGTCAAAACGATGCTTGATTTATCAATTGGAACTACTTTATTGACATCACCTAGTTGCAGAGCTTTAAAATAACAAAGCCATGAAGCACCTGTAGCAATGCCTGAAAGAATTAAAAATATCCATGTTTTAATGGATAAAGTAAATATCATTGCTTGAGAATTTACTAAACAAACCATAATTAAAGAAAATACAATACGATGATTGTTCGGATAGCAGTAGCTATGGTTGAATCTGTTTTTTGAATACCGCATTTTGCTAAAATTGTCGTAAGACCAGAAAAAATGGCGGAACCAAAGGCAAATAAAATCCACATTGTAACACGTCCTTAAAGAAAGTATTTATATTATAAAAATAAAAAAGACTTTATTTTAAAGGATAGAGTGCTTAAATTAAAAATTGCTTAAAAACTATTCTATAACTTGTATTTTTATTGTTCAACTGATAAGATATATATAATATGAATGATAAGTTAAATGGTGATTTATAGAAAATTTTTGCATATATTTTACATAAATTTAATATTAGTATAAAAAACATATATTACAATATAATAGGGAGTGGTTATGATGTATGCAGTTGTAGATATTGGTTCAAATACAATGCGCTTAGTTATTTATAAAGTAGAAGGTGGTAGACCACGTGCACTTTTAAATAAAAAAGAAATGGCAGAACTGGCATCTTTTATTAAAGATGGAATGATGGTAGCTGAAGGCATAAATCGTGCTTGTTATATTTTAGATAGTTTTAATTTATTGGCACGAGAATTGGGCGTTACAGATATGCATGTTTTTGCTACTGCATCACTTAGAAATATTTCTAACAGTCAAGCTGCTGTTACAGAAATTGAAGACCGTACAGGTCTTTCTATTTCGCTTTTAAGCGGGGCACAAGAAGCAGAATATGACTTTGTAGGAGCTGCTAGAACAGTTGATTTACAAACTGGTCTTTTGGTCGATATCGGTGGTGGTAGTACAGAACTTGTTTTCTATAAAGATATGGAAATACAACATGCTGTAAGTTTACCAATCGGTTCACTTAGCATGTATACTAAATTTGTAAGTCGTTTATTTCCTACAAAAAAAGAACGTAAAGCAATTGAAAATTGCGTAGAAGATATGCTCGATAGATATGAAGTTAGCAATCTTGGAGATTGCCCGTCAGTTTGTGGGGTTGGCGGTACAATTCGTGCTGTAGATAAATTAAACAGTTATTTTTATAATTTAAGTGCAAATAATCGTTTCGTAACATCAGAAAATTTACGTGCAATGGTTAAGCGATTAGAAAATCGTGAAGATAAGAAATTTATCCCACTTGATACCTTGGAAACACTTTTAAAAGTAGTTCCAGAACGTGTACGCACTATTATGCCAGGTATGATAGTTTTAAACACCATTGTAAAACATTTTAAAGTACAAAATATTTATGTAAGTCGTGCTGGTGTGCGTGAAGGATTTTTGTATAGACAAATTTTAAGTAAAAAAGAGGAAGAAAAAGTTAATGGATAATAAAATTGATACCACATATACACAAAATAGAGAGCTTTCATGGCTTCGTTTTAATGAACGTGTTTTGGAAGAAGCTATTGATGAAAATGTGCCATTATATGAAAAATTAAAATTTGTTGCTATTTATGCTAGTAATTTAGATGAATTTTATCGTGTACGTGTAGGCAGTCTTTGGGATTTAGCTTCAATAGAAACACATGAATTTGATAATAAAAGTTTCATGACACCAAAGCAACAACTTGCTAAAATTTTTGAAACAACAAAAAAACTCAATCAAAAAGCAGATAAAATATTTGCTGATGTAGAAAAAAATTTGAAAAAAGCAGGTATTGAACGTAAAAAAGTTAATTCATTGACTACTAAGGATAAAGCTTACGTAAAAGATTATTTTGATAATTTTGTACGACCATTTCTTTCTCCTCAAATTATCAATGTTAGACATCCTTTTCCTCATTTAATCAATAAAGCTTTATATGTGGGAATTGTTTTAACTCGTAAAAAACGTAAAGTATTTGGTATAATTCCAGTACCAGCTAATTTACCAAAAATAATTTATTTGCCTAATAAAACAAAATTGCGCTATGTTATGATGGAAGATATCATCGCTTCATACGCTAATAAAATATTTGATGGTTATGAAGTAGAAAAAAGTTTAATTCTTTCTGTAACAAGAAGTGCAGATATAAGTCTTGATGATGAACGTTTAGATTTAGGCGAAGATTTTTTGGAACATGCTAGAGAAGTTTTACTTAAAAGACAACGCTTAGCACCAGTTCGCTTAGAAGTTGAAGGCGAATTTGATTCTTCTATGATTAAATATGTGACAAATCAGTTTAAAATCACAGAAAAACAAATTTTTACTTATAAATCTCCAATTAATAAATCATATATCTTTAGCTTAGGTAGTAAATTTACTGATGAACAAAAGAATATGCTCATGTATCCGCCATTTAGTCCATCTACAATTTGCTGTGTACCAGAAAATGCTAATATCATGGATTATGTAAGTCAAAATGATGTGATGTTGCAATATCCATATCAAAGCTTTGATATTTTCCTTAAATTCATTAAAGAAGCTGTGACAAATGATAAAGTATTTGCTATTAAAATCACTTTGTATCGTGTAGGTAGCCATAAAGCACAGCTCATGAATTATTTAGCTATGGCAGCTAAAATGGGCAAAGATGTCACAGTTTTAATGGAACTTCGTGCTAGATTTGATGAAGAAAACAATATCAACTGGGCAGAATTTTTACAAGATGCTGGCTGTAAAGTCATCTATGGTATGGAAGGATATAAAGTACATTCTAAGATTTGCTTGATTATGAAGCAAGAAAACGATGGTATAAAATACTTTACACAGATAGGTACAGGCAATTATAATGCATCGACTTCTTCTTTATATACCGATATTTCTTTGATTACAAGCAATGAAGGCATTGGTAAAGATGCTGTGGAATTTTTCCAGAATATGGGTATTGATAATTTATATGGTGAAGAGTATAAACATTTACTTGTTGCACCAGTATCACTTAAACCAACATTGTTGAAATTAATTCAAGGTGAAATTGAAAAAGCACAAAATGGTCAAGAAACATCTATTTTCTTAAAGATGAATTCACTCACTGACCGTCAACTTATCGATGCACTTAAAGATGCTTCACAAGCTGGCGTAAAAATAAAAATGATAATTCGCGGTATTTGCTGTATTTTACCAGGCATAAAAGGAAAGACGGAAAATATTGAAGTAATCAGCGTTGTAGGCAGATTTTTGGAACATTCTCGTGTATATTGCTTTGGTACAGGTGATGAGATGAAGATGTATATTTCTTCTGCTGATTGGATGACACGAAATACTGAAAATCGCGTAGAAATTGCAGCACCTATTTATGACCGTAAAATAAAAGAAAGTATTTATGATACATTATGTATAATGTGGAAAGATAATCTTAAAGCGAGAATATTGCAATCTAATGGCACATATAAAAAACCAGAAATAAAAGAAGGCGATGAGCTTTTAGATTGTCAAAATTATTTACGTCATGAATATAAAGTGGGTAGAAGAATTACCTTGCATAGAGAAATAAATAAAGAATAATTCATATGATATAAAAGGAAGCATAAAAAATGCTTCCTTTTTCTTTATGTTTATGGTTATAATACTAAAATAAAATATTTTGTATTTGAAAAGAAGTGAATTGAGAAATGGAAAAAATAAATTATGAACAGATAAGAACATCAGTTGTTATTAAAGTTCGTTTTTGTACATTAACAAATAAAGGACGATATGTTCCTAATCATTGGCATAGAGCTATTGAATTAGTGTATTTATTAGAAGGCGAATTGTTAGTATCAGTAGAAAATAATTCACGTATTTTACATCCTGGAGAATGTATGTTAATCAATGCTAATGTAATACATTCAAATAAAGCAATAAGTTTTAATAAATATATTTTGTTGCAAATTCCTTTAGATTTTATTGAAAATTTCATATCGAATATACAACAAGTGAAATTTATTGTCAATGATGGTCAAGAAAATGAGTTAAAACAACAAAAGATAAATAAAATTAAAGCTTTTTTGCGAAAAATGAAGGAATTAGATGACAAGTATGAAGAAAACTTTTTATTATATTTTAATTGTTTATTATTTGAATTATTATGTCTTATACAACGTGACTTTAGTGAGAAAGTATATCAAATAAATGTAAGTCAAAAACAGCAGGATTTAGTCAAATTAAATGAAGTTTTAGATTATGTAGCTAAAAATTATATACGAGCTATACCACTTGACGAAATTGCTCAAGTAGCAGGTTTTCAGGTGAAATATTTTTGTCGTTTTTTTAAAAAACATATGGGAATAACTTTTTTAGAATATCAAAATGAAGTGCGTTTATCATATATTTACAGTGATTTATTAAATACAGATGAATTAATATCACATATTTTAGAAAAATATGGATTTAATAATTATAAATTATTCATGCGTATGTTTAAAATGCGTTTTGGTAATACGCCGTTGAAAATTCGAAAACAACAAAAAATGAAATAAAAAAGCTTCAATACAATTTCGTATTGAAGCTTTTGCTTAAACTGAAAAATTATTTAGATTGAAAATAACATAAAATAAATATGTATTAATTGATAGATTATAAATTATGAGTACTATGACAAGATGTGTAATCATCATTATCATTTAAATTTATAAATTCTTCATTAGTAAATGCGATTTTTATGCCAATAAACTGAATGATAGCAAGGGCTATGTCTGCACTGATAGAAATAGCTAACATAATAGGGCTACCGGAAGCAAGGGAAAGAATTATACCACAGATAAGAAATACGATTGTTTCTATAAAAATAATATTTTTCATAATAAGCACCTCATTTCGTTTCACATTATAACATAACAAAATGGGGAGTCAATAAAAGCAAAGAAAGTTTCTATCTTAAAATTGTTATAAATTATACATATTTTTTAATAATTTTATGAAATGAATATATATATTTATTATATTTTTGATAAGTTGCTATATTGTTATAGAATGGTGTTTAAGTTTATAATATACATAGAGATAATTTTATTAAATAGATTAAAAATAATTGTATTTTTATTTATAGGAGGTATAAAAATGAAATGGCTTTTGGTTGGAATATTTGTAGTTTTATCCTTGGGCATTATTGGATGTGGACAATCAGAAGTAACATCAGAAAATAGTTCATTACCCAATGACATGAACAAAAAATCAACAAAAACCATTGAGTTTAAAGATATTGATGATAAGACGGCTTTTTTAATTGCTCTCGATGATGCAAGTGTGCCACAGGATAATGCGTATAATATTAAGATTGAAAAAGATGAAGATGGAAACATTCCTATTTATGATATTGAATTTGAAACAAATTATGGTGATTATGATTATGAAATAGCCATAGAAGATGGGAGTATTATTGGGGCTGATTATGAGGTAGATGAGAATTGGTTTGATAGATTAGGTGGCAGTCCTGTCACAATAGATGAAGCAAAACAAATTGTACATGAAAAAGTGTTAAATGCGCCAATAGATACAATTGAAATTTGGAAAAAATCTTCAAATGGACGAGATTATTATGAAGGTAAATTGTCATTCAATAATATAAAATATGAATTTGAAATTGACTCAGCAACGGGTATTATCTATGATTGGAATGCAGATTTAGAATAAAATATTTATAAAAAATAAGTGATACTTTTTAGTATTGCTTTTTTTATGTAATAGACTTAAATAAAATCTTTTCAGAGTGTACATAATGATATGGTTTGTTTATATTTTTATTTGTTCGACTTATTTTTTTTCTAGTAGTATGGTATACTTTTAGTAGTTAAATATGTGAAAGGAAGCGATTTTTATGCAACAGGAAATTTATGAAAATTACATTAATATTTTAAAAGAGCAATTAGTTCCTGCATTAGGTTGTACAGAACCAATTGCAATCGCTTATGCTGGAGCGAAAGCAAGAGAAGTATTAGGTGAATTTCCACAAAAAGTAGTAGTTAAATGCAGTGGAAATATAATAAAGAACGTAAAAGGTGTTACTGTGCCAAATTCAGGTGGTTTAAAAGGAATTGATACAGCAGCATTATTAGGTATCATCGGTGGTAAAGCTGATATGCAATTAGAAGTATTAGAAAGTGTCACTGATGAAGATAGAATGTATTTGCGTGAATTGTTGCAAAAAGATATTTGCACTTGTGATTTAGTACCAGGTACGGATAATTTATACATTGATATCACTGTTTATTTTGACAATCATAGTGCGCAGGTAGTAATTTCTGATTCACATACAAATATAATTAAAATTGTTAAAGATGATACAGTTATTTACGATAAAGTGAATAAAATTGCCCATGTTGAAAATTCTGCTCCAGCAGATAAATCCTTATTAAATGTAAAAGATATCATTGAATTTGCAAATACTGTAAATATAGATGATATAAAACCGATTTTGGAAAGACAAGTAAAATGTAATATGGCAATAGCTAGCGAAGGTATTAAAAATAAATATGAAGCTAATGTCGGTCGCAATTTATTAGCTTTATATGGTGAAGATATTTTACCAATAAAAGCTAGAGCTATGGCTTCGGCTGCTTCAGAAGCGAGAATGAGTGGTTGTTCCTTGCCTGTAGTAATTAATTCAGGTAGCGGAAATCAGGGAATAACAACTTGCGTTCCACTTGTAGTTTATGCCCAGTATTATAATATTCCAGAAGAAAAAATGTATCGCGCTTTAGCTGTGAGTAATTTATTAGCTATTCATCAGAAAAAATATATTGGCAATTTGTCTGCTTTTTGTGGTGCAGTAAGTGCTTCATATGCTTGTAGTGCAGCTATAACGTATATGCTCGGAGGCAATTTTAACCAAATTGCATCTACAATTATCAATACACTTGGAAATACTTGCGGTATAATTTGCGACGGAGCAAAACCTTCTTGCGCAGCAAAGATTTCATCTTCATTAGATGCAGCACTTTTAGCGCATACAATGAGTATGAAAGGCGATGGTTTTAAATCTGGTGAAGGTATTGTAAAAGATGATTTAGAAAAAACCATTAGAGCTGTAGGTTATATTGGTAAGGAAGGTATGAAATCAACTGATATTGAAGTCTTAAATATAATGATAGATAAAGTCTGTCCATGATAAAAAATTAATGCACGATTTAGCTAGATTAATTGATAGAAATTTATAAATAAATCTTTAAATAATGATAAAAATAAATTAGTTTGATAAAATACGTGGTAAATAAAATTATTTAAAGAATATGATTTAATATTAATTAATCTAGCTATTGTATTTTTATATGGTTTAGTTTATTTTATCGATGATATCATAAAATATTATTTGATATATATTAATGAAAAATTTATAATAATATTGCACTAGAAATATTATTTTGATTGTGGAATTCACCGTATTTGTAGTATTATATTGTAAGAGAAAAATAAAAGATTATAAATAGGATGTGTTCAATTTGGTTTTTAGACAAGATTGTATTGCCTTTGTAGACCGTGAGCCGTCTGTAATATTTTTTGATATGGAGATGACTGGCGGAAATACCAAATATGATGAAATTTTGCAGCTTAGTATTATAGATTTATATAAAGGTGTTTTATTTAATGAATATATCAAACCGAAAAGATGTAAGTCATGGAAAGATACGGAAAGTATTCATCATATAACACCACAAATGGTAGAAAATTGTTTTACGATGAGTGCATTTCGTCGCGATATTAAAAATATTTTTAAACATGCGGATATGGTTGTGGGCTATGGTATAGAAAATGATGTGCGATTTATGCAAAAAGACCATATATATGTTGGTAGAAATTCTATACTATATGATTTACAAAAATCTTTTTCACGTATTTATAGTCATGATAATAATATGCCTAGTTTGAAATCTTGTGCAAATTATTGTCGTTGTCCTAATTTCGGCGAAGTTCATAATAGTTTAACAGATGTATATATAACGGTGTATTGTTTTATTATGATGTATGGATTAGATATTCCAGCTTGGCTTAATAAAGCAATTAAACAAAATTAATTTGAATAGTATATATATAAGTAAATATATCGGTTTAGAATTATAAATTTTATTTATTATTATATTAAATGTGTTAAAAAAATCACATAAAGTCATTGACAATAGTTTTATTAATACCTATACTGTAATTAGAATGTTTAAGGAATGTGCAACGGTTTAAAACGACACATTTTTGATATATATAATAAGTAAAATCTTATGAGAAATATGTCATAATACCTCTGTTTTAATCATGAGGATATTAATACAAAGGTTGGGGCATCAGCCTTGAAGCTTGATATAAAAAAATTAAAAATATATCATTTAGACTTCGAATTTTTTATAATATTGTTATAGAAAATATGCCAATTGCATATATATGAAGGAGTGTTTATTTTATTATGGCAAAAGTAAAAATTACTGAAACAGTATTACGCGATGGCCATCAGTCCTTACTCGCTACTCGTATGCGTCTTTCCCAGATGCTTCCGCAGCTCGAAGCTCTCGATGCTATCGGCTATAAATCTTTGGAAGCTTGGGGCGGTGCAACATTCGATAGCTGCCTTCGTTTCCTTGATGAAGATCCATGGGAACGTCTTGACACATTGAAAGCACATCTCAAAACTCCTATTCAGATGTTACTTCGTGGTCAGAACCTCTTAGGTTACTATCAATATCCAGATGATGTTGTTCGTGCTTTCGTTAAAAAAGCAGCTCAACATGGTATCGGTGTATTCCGTATCTTCGATGCTTTAAATGATACTCGTAACCTTAAAACAGCTATTGATGCTGCAAAAGAAGCAAAAAATGAAGTTGATCATTATCTAGAAGTTCAGGGTTGCTTAGTTTACACTGTTGGTGGCCCTCATACTACTGATGAATTTGCAGAACTTGCTAAAAAACTTGATGCTATGGGCGTTGATTCCATCTGCATCAAAGATATGTCTGGTTTGCTCGAACCATACACAGCTTATGACCTCGTTAAAAAATTAAAAGCTGCAACTAAACTTCCTATCCAGCTCCATACTCACTACACTAGTGGTTTTGGTTCCATGGCTTACTTAAAAGCTATTGAAGCTGGCGTTGATGTTATCGACTGCGCACTTTCTCCATTTGCTCTCGATACTTCCCAGCCTTGCACAGAAACTATGGTTGCTGCTCTTGAAGGAACTGAATACGATACTGGTCTTAACCGTCAAGCTATGACTCCTATCGCTAAACATTTCCTCAAAGTAAAACAGGATATCATTAAAGAATTCAACTTAAAAGGTTACTTCGATGTTAACCCTAACGTTCTTGACTTCCAGATTCCTGGCGGTATGTTATCCAACCTTGTTAACCAGTTAAAAGAAGCTGGCATGGAAGACAAATATCAAGAACTTCTTGATGAAATGCCACGTGTTCGTGCTGACCTTGGCTATCCTCCACTCGTAACTCCTTCTAGCCAAATCGTTGGTACAATGGCTACATTTAACGTTATGACTGGCGAACGTTATAAAATGGTTCCAAAAGAATTTAAAGAACTTGCTAGCGGCAGATTTGGTCGTACTCCACAGCCTGTTAACCCTGAAGTTCTCGAAAAATGCGGCATTAAACAAGAAGATATCATTACTTGCCGTCCTGCTGACCTTCTCGAACCAGGCATGGAAAAATTCAAAGCAGAACTTGCTGCAAAAGGTTTCCCTAACGCTTCTGAAGAAGATGTTCTTTCTTACGCTTTATTCCCAGCTGTTGCTGAAGAATTCTTCAAAAAACGTACTAAAAAACAACTTCAAGCTCTTGGCGTTGCTAATCCTACAGACGAAGATATTCTTCTTTACAACCTCGATGTAGAAGTTGCTAAAAAATTCTTCGCTGCTAAATAATTTTTACGGTAATAAAAAGACTTCACTTTATGTGAAGTCTTTTTTTGTTATTTAATATAAAAATGATTAAATTAAATGGTATTTTTGATTATCTTTTGACGTGGATGTTTCCAATATAATTTTTCACAACGTGGACTACAAAATTTTTTTCGTCTATCTTTTTCATCAGTAACGAGTACTTGTTTCTTGCATTTATGGCAATAAAACATTCGTATTATTTTTGCATTTTGAACATGTTTATGTTCAGGTCGTTTTTTATCGTAATATACTGTTTTATGGTGTATTTTTCTACAGTGAGAGCAACAGTAAGTATGGTGGTTATTTCGTACTTTAAAAATGGTATGACATACAGGGCATATTTTACTCATATATTATGTCAAATTCTCCTTCTATAGTTGTAATAATTATTTTTTATTAGTAAGAAAATAAATTAAAGGGGAATAATATTTATTTTATATTTTGTAATATAGTGTCTTATTATATTTAATAGAAAATTTTAAATAATGTTTAATTATTAAAATATTATTTGTTCAGTAAGAAAAAATTTTTCTTTACCTACGTAATTGGTGTAATAAAAATTTGTAAAATATAATTTTTTATTTTTATAAACTAGCATAAAATCAGTTCCTTTCTGTGTAGAATTTTTAATTAGTGCTTCATATTATGGTATAAAAACTGATTGTAATTGATACTAGGATAATAGAATAGCAGTATTTATTGTAAAAAACAATAGAATATATATGGGATTATAATAAAAAATAATTAAATTTTTATGAGAAGGTAAAAAGAAAAAGCCATTAGGAATATTATTCCTAAATGGCTTTTTGTTAAAATTATTTAGTTGCAGCATGGATAATAGCTTCTGCTACTTCTTTTATGGATTTTCGTTTTGCCATGCTGTATTTTTGAATACGGCGATAAGCTTCGCTTTCAGTGAGATTGTATGCATCCATTAATATACCTTTAGCTCGGTCAAGTGTTTTACGCATTTCTAATGAATTTTTGACATTATTAAGGTCTTGCTCTAATTGTTGGATTTCAGCAAAACGCGATAAGGCTATTTCAATTGCTGGAAAAAGATTAGCAGGTTGAATAGGTTTTACAAGATAAGCTAAAACGCCAGAATCCTTTGCTTTTTCTACAATATTTTTTTGACTGAATGCTGTAAGTAATATTACAGGTGCTAGTTTTTCTTCGGATATGATTTTAGCAGCGGTGATACCGTCCATTTCAGGCATTTTTATATCCATTATAACTAAATCTGGTTTTAAACGACGAGTTAATTCCACGGCTTTTAAACCGTTAACACTTTCACCGACAATAGTATGTCCGACTTCTTCTAACATTTCTCTTAAGTCCATACGAATAATAGATTCATTATCTGCTATAACGATATTTAATTTAGTCATGTAATTAGTCACCTTCTGTTAGAGATTTAAATGGAATAGTTATTAGAGCATGCGTACCATGGTCATTGTACATAGTAAAAGAACCACCAATATCACCTTCTACCAAATTGCGAACAATTTGTAAGCCTAATGATTTTGAAGTTTGCGGTGAAAAATTTTCTGGCAAACCACAGCCATTATCGTATAGTTCGATGATATATTCTACAGAGTTCTGAGTGATATTAAGCCCTATAAGTCCTTCGTTTTTGACAGCAAAACCATGTTCAATGGAATTTAAAATTAATTCATTAATAATTAAGGCTAAGCTACTGGCTTGTTTTGATGGTAATATAATATTATCACCAGAAAATTCGGCTGTAAGATTAAAGCTATTGTCAATCATATTTTGTTTTACTAAGGTTAATATATTTGTAGTAACCTCTACGACATCAATATTTTCTTCACCTTGTTGTGATAAAAATTCATGCACAACAGATATACTGAGTATACGATTGATGCTTTCTCGCAGAGCTTCTTTTACTTCAGGAGAATTTGAACGACGTGATTGTAAGCGCAAAAGACTGGCAATTGTTTGAAGATTGTTTTTTACGCGATGATGTATTTCTTGAATTACAGCAGATTTTATCATCAATTCTTTATCTTTTTTGCGTATTTCTGTTATATCAGATAAAATTATTATTCTTGTTACTAGATTGCCTGTTTCCATGATTGGAATGTCGCGTTTTAAAATGATTAAATTGCCTGCTTCAATTTCTTTTTCATAAGGGTATTTATTTAAAATTGTTTCTTTTGTTATATGCATGGTGAGTTGGCGGTCAAAGATATGACAACCAATTAAATTATTGATACCGAGTACATGGTAAATGCGAGAAGCTGCTAAATTAGCAAATATAATTCGTTCATCTTTGTCAGTTATTATTATACCATCGCGTGAAGAGATGGATTTATACATATGGCTATCAGCATTTTTATCGGCATTTTTTAAAAGTATTAATGCTGTCCGCATTAGGCGAGAAAATCCATCTTTTTTAGCATCATCACTATTTACTTCAAAACAAATTACAGCAATTACTTCATTATTATCATCTATAACAGGAAATGTATACATATTCAAGAATTTGCCAAAATCTAGTTCACGTTGTCCGTGACATTTTCTTTTAGTATCCATGGATTTTTTTATTAAGGGTTCTTGAATACAAGGAATTAATTTACCTAAAAGAAATTGCTTGAAAGGATTAAATGCTGTGTGTGGTTCAATTGTGGATACAACGACAAAGTTATTTTTTATTTTGGCTCTGACGTAGACGGCTATATGAGCATAAGTTAAATCTGCAACAAGTGGTAATACTTTATTGAGTTGTTGTAATAGATTGATTTTCATACCGGATAAATTAGTGTAGCGTCTGCAATTTTCTGAAATGATCATAGTTTACCTCCTTTTAGATAAAGAAAAAAGGAGACAACAAAAATATTGTCTCCCCTGATTACATTATATGTAATTATAATACTCTACGTGCGCCAATATAAGTGTTTGCCCAATAAGACATACTTAAAGAATCAACGACGACACCTCTACTGGAAGAAGCATTAATGAATTTTCCATCACCTAAATAGATGCCTACATGAGAAGCACCATAAGTATACGTAGAGAAGAATACTAAGTCACCTGGCATAAGATTGTCATAAGAAACAGGTACACCTACTTCGTATTGTACATCTGCTGTACGTGGAAGAGAAATACCGGCACTGGCAAATACGTAACGAGTAAAACCAGAACAATCGAAGCCACTAGGAGTTGTACCGCCGAATACATAAGGTACACCAACATAATTTAAGGAATTATTAATAATACGTCTTGCTATGTAGTTAGAACTACGACTAACTACTGGCATGTTGCGTCCCATCAATGCCTGATATGTCATGGCACCAACTAAACCATCGTTGTCAAGACCATTAGCACTTTGAAATGCTTGAACAGCTGCTTGAGTTGCTGGACCAAAATCACCATCAGCCGTAACATCATAGCCTTGGCTGGCAAGTGCTGCCTGAATTTCTGCTATTTCATTGCCTTGGTCGCCTAATCTAAAAGAAGACGCGCTAGCAATGGAAGCCATACAAATTAAACACAAAGATAGGACTAAAATACGAACTACTTTACTCAAAAAAAAGACTCCTCTCATTAAAGCCTACGAGATTAGCTGACGGGTTAGAATAAGAGTTATTCTTTCATATATAATTATGAATTCACCCCAAAGAAATGGTTCTCCCGCTCCTGAGTTAGATTCGGCCTGTAATATAATGCTCTAAAAAAATTAACACTGTTTATTATTTTACACTATTTCATAAAAAATCTCAATAATTTTGTCTGATTTTTATATTTTATTTGCAAAAGTTCGGTTTTCTGAACAATATTCTTGATTAAAGTTGATGAATTAGAGTATAATTTAATCATTGGTTATTAATAAGAGGTGATTTTTTTCATGGATAAATCAATGGATAAAGTTGAAGCATTGCAAAATGCTTTAAAACAAATTGAACGTGATTTTGGCAAAGGTTCTATTATGAAATTGGGCGATGCCAGTGCTAATATGAATATTGAAGTAATTCACACAGGCTGTTTACCACTTGATGCAGCTTTAGGTGTTGGCGGTGTACCTCGTGGTCGTATTGTTGAAATTTTTGGCCCTGAATCATCTGGTAAAACAACAGTTGCACTTCATATGGTTGCAGAAGCACAAAAAATTGGCGGTATAGCAGCTTTCATCGATGCAGAACACGCACTTGACCCGATATATGCTAAAAAACTTGGCGTGGATATCGATAATTTGCTCATTTCTCAACCAGATAATGGAGAACAAGCTTTGGAAATCGTTGATGCATTAGTGCGAAGCGGCGCAATAGATATAGTTGTAGTCGATTCAGTAGCAGCACTCGTACCAAAAGCTGAAATTGAAGGCGATATGGGAGATTCTCATGTAGGTTTGCAGGCACGACTTATGTCACAAGCTATGCGCAAATTGACAGGTGTCATCAGTAAATCCCGTACAACAGCAATATTCATCAACCAAATTCGTGAAAAAGTTGGCGTTATGTTCGGCAATCCAGAAACGACTACAGGCGGTCGTGCGTTGAAATTCTATGCTTCCATTCGTCTTGATGTGCGCAAAATAGATACAATTAAACAAGGCAATGACCCAGTTGGTAGTCGCACACGTATTAAAGTTGTTAAAAATAAAGTTGCTCCACCATTTAAGCAAGCTGAATTTGACATCATGTACGGTGAAGGAATTTCACGCGAAGGCAGCCTCATCGATATGGGCGTAGCCTTTGAAATCATGGATAAGAGCGGTTCATGGTTCTCATATCAAGGTACACGTCTTGGTCAAGGTAAAGAAAATGTAAAAGCATATCTTAGAGAACATGCCGATACAGCTTTGGAAATAGAAAATAAAATTAGAGAAAAATTATTCGCTAGACCAAATGAAGGAGAAGCTGTTGAAGAAGAAGACGTAGCAGCTTCAGTTGAAAATGAAAAAGCAGAACAATAAAACGGCACTTGTATATGCTGTAGACCTTTTGGCGGTGCGTCCTTACAGTGAAAAGCAATTAGTGGATAAGCTGAAAAGACGCGGTTATGATGAAGCGGAAATTGCCACAGCGATGGAAAAATTACTGAACCGCCGCTATATAGATGACAACGACCTGTGTCAGCGACAATATACGGCATATATCAACGAACAGAAACGCAGTATCAAGGCTATTTTATATAAATTAAAGGAAAAAGGCTTCAGCTCCGCCGATATTGAAAATGCTCAGATAAAATGCGATATTGACACGGATAATTATGAATACCGTACCTGTATGAAACTTTTGGCAGCACATTTCAGACGAACAGCGGACAGACAGAAATGTCAGGCGTACCTTTACCGTAAAGGATTTAACTTTTCCGCAATCAGAAATGCCGTTGATGATTTCTTAAATGAAATATAAATAAAAGAAACAGCTAAAAGATAAAATTTTATCCTTTAGCTGTTTTTTGCATGTTCACTTTTCATTCAAGCGACGCAGTTTATGACGTACTGGCCGAAATTCCTCCGGCAGCTCATCTTCCTTCATATTACGGGGAACTTTCGTCGTACCTGCCTCTTTGGCGGTTTTATAATACCAGCATTTGAATTTCAAAATTTTTAACTGCTCTTCCAGAGAAGCAATAGTTTCTTCCACATGTCGGCGTTGCTGCTGGAACATTTCCAGCCTTTTATCGATGGAAGCATCGCCCTGTTCAACTAGCTTAATAAATTCACGGATATTTTTTACAGGCATACCGGATTTTTTCAGGCAGTCAATAATGAGCAGCCATTCAATATCACTGTCCTTGAACAGGCGGATACCGCTTTCGGAGCGGTCAACAAACGGCATTAATCCCATTTTATCGTAAAAACGAAGCGTAGACGATGGAATATTTAAGTATTTAGCAATTTCTCCTATAGTGTAGGGCATATACATCACCTTAATAAAATTTTTTCTAAAAAATACTTGACTTAAACATTTGTTTAAGTCCTAGAATTTAACTAGATTTAAAAATAATATAACAAATATTATTCATAAATACAATGGAGGCTTTGAACATGGGATTTACTATGTATGTACCGACTAAAATTTTATTCGGACAAGGAGCTTTGGACAATCTGCACAAAGAAGACTGTCTCGGCGTGAACGCGATGATTGTATTGTCCAACGGCGTTTCCGCCAAAAAATACGGTTATTTAGATAAAGTGGAAGAACAATTATCCTTGGCAAAAGTCAACTATGCTGTTTTTGACAAGGTTCAGGCCAATCCGTTAAAGGATACGGTAATGGAAGGAGCAAAATTCTGCCGTGAAAATAAATGTGATTTTATCGTGGCACTGGGCGGCGGCAGCGTAATCGATTCGGCAAAAGCAATTGCCGTCATGGCGGTAAATGACGGTGATTTATGGGACTATATTGCCAGTGGCACAGGCAAAGGCCAGCCGATAACAAATAAACCGCTGCCGATTGTATCCATAAGCACAACAGCAGGCACCGGCTCGGAAGCTGATGCAGGCTGCGTAATAACCAATCCGGAAACGAATGAAAAAGTAGGTCTTAAGACGCCGGATATTTTCCCTGTACTTTGTGTGGAAGATATTAATCTGCAAAAATCTGTTCCGCCGAAATTTACTGCTTATCAGGGATTTGATGCACTGAGCCACAGCCTGGAAGGATATATCTCCAAATTTGCCAATCTGATGAGTGATATGTATGCTATCACCGCCATTGAAAATGTCGGCAGATATCTGGCACGTGCCGTGAATAACGGTAATGATTTGGAAGCGAGAGAACACGTGGCATTCGGCAATATTTTATCCGGAACCGTAATGTGTGTAGGTACGACTTCCAGCCAGCATTCACTGGAACATGCTTTATCCGCTTATCATCCGGAACTTCCGCACGGTGCAGGTCTTATTATGCTTTCCCGTGCATATTTCGGCAATATCATTAAACATAATGTATGTCCGGAACGCTTTATACAGATGGCAAAAGCCATGGGCATGGAAAATGCGACTAAAGCAGAAGATTTTCTCACTGTATTGGAAAAACTGCTGGAAGAGTGCCATGTAGCCGACTTAAAAATGAGCGACTACGGCATTACACCGGATGAATTTCCGAAAATGGCGGATAATGCCATGGGACCTATGGGCGGCCTGTTTGCCTGCGACAGAGTTCAGCTTACAAAAGAAGACTGCATAGCCATTTATCAGCAGTCATATAAATAATGCCCAACCGGGGATTTAAAATCTCATTTCTAATACAACAATACAACAACTAGCCATTTGATGTACCGGTTAAACTGGTTTAGGCGGTACATCAAATCAATACATAATAATCCGAGGAGTTTTGCAATGAAAAAATTAATCTCTATCTGTCTGACCGTAATGGTGTCGTTATTATTTGCCGCCTGCGGCAACGGTTCGGCTACTCAGTCAAACCAAAATCAAACTCAGGCTGAAAGTTCAGCACCGGCAAACGGCAGTTCAAATTCGGATAAGAAAATTTTAATAGCTTATTTTTCGCACAGTGGCAATACAGAGGCTGTAGCACAGCAGATACATGATATGATTGGCGGCGATATCGTGAAAATCGAAACGGTAAATCCGTATCCGAGCGATTACCATGAATGTACCGAAGTCGCTAAAGCGGAAAAGGACAGTAATGCACGACCGCAGCTAAGTACTGTTATTGACAACATGAATGATTATGATACAATATTCATTGGTTATCCTATTTGGTGGCATACAGCTCCGATGGCTATAGGAACATTTCTGGAAAGCTACGATTTAAGCGGTAAGACGATTGTTCCGTTTTGTACAAGCGGCGGCAGTGATATTTCCGAAAGTATGCCGATGATAAAAGAGCTTTGCCAAAAAGCCACAATAAAAGAAGGGTTGACTGCCAGCAAAAACGATGTTGAAAAAACAAAAGCCTGGTTACAAAAACTGGGTTATGTAAAATAAAATTTTAGCTATATGGAAAAGAGGTTGTGGAGATATCCTTCATAATCTCTTATTTTTTTAGAGAAAGAAGATGTGCTATCATGAACAGAGGTTTGGTTTTCGCCATGCTGTCTTCGCTTATGTTCAGCTTTATGAATGTTCTGGTTAAAGAGGCAAGTCATACGCTCGGTACAGGTGAAATTATTTTTGTACGCAGCGTCATTAGTATTTTCATGATATTACTTATCATGCGCATAGGAAAAATAAAATTTTCGCATAAAGACAGAGGAACTCTGATATTTCGCGGTGTCGTCGGCGGCATGAGCATGTGCCTGATATTCCTGGCTGTATCAGGCATGCACTTGGGCGATGCTTCCATATTGCAGCAGTTATCGGCATTTTTCGTGCTGATAATATCAGCAATTTACCTAAAAGAAAAACTGCCTTCACATACTATAATGCCTTTAATCATCATTGTTTTAGGAACATGTCTGATTTTGCGCCCATGGGAGTACAATTCTTTTTCCGTCTATGCGCTGTTTGCCATAGCTTCAGCCTTTACGGGAGCAGTTGTCTACACCACTATTCATAAATTATTCGAAAACGGCGGTCATACTTCATGGGAAGTAATATTTTATCTGTTCTTGTGCAGTGTATTTATCGGTCTTGCCATGATGTACAATAATCATCATATGCCTACCCGCTACGAATGGTTTCTGCTTTTGGGCATAGCACTGACCTCACTGTTCGGGCAGAATTTCATGACGCAGGCATATGAATTCGCCAATCAGGTACTTGTAAGCTTCGTCATGTATCTGGGCGTATTTTTCAATGCACTCTGGGGCTATGTATTTTTCGGCGAAATCATGCACACGCTGTCCGTAATCGGCGGTGTTCTGGTAATCGGCTCGTCCATTTACCTCAGTCATAAAAAAGCGCACAAATAACTTTATCTTAACTGAAAGCAGGTAATTTTATGTATAATCCGCAGATAGAAACTTTTTTAAAAGTTGCCGATGCCGGCAGTTTTTCCAAAGCAAGCGAGCAAATGTATATATCGCCGACGGCTGTCATCAAGCAGATTAATCTATTGGAAAATGAACTTAATCTGCAACTGTTCGTGCGGACGCACCGCGGTTTGACGTTGACAAAAGCCGGCAAATCTCTGTATAAAGACGCCAAATATATCATTGATTATAGCAAGGACGCTGTATTGCGGGCGCAAAAAGCAATGCAGGAAACGGAAGATACAATCCGCATAGGCATATCACCAATGACACCGGGGCAGTTTCTGCTGGACATCTGGGATAAAATCCATGTTAAATATCCCGATATGAAATTTCAGCTTGTTCCGTATGCCAATACACCGGAAAATGCACGGGAAATTTTAAAAAATCTGGGCGACAATATTGATTTGGTGGCAGGCGTATTTGATGAAAAATTTTTACAGACACGCGGCTGTAAGGCTCTGAAACTCTGCATGACGCCGATTTGCTGCGGCGTATCTATCCATCATAGACTGGCGGAGAAAAAAATTCTGTCTCTTGACGACCTGTCAGGTGAAAATCTGATGATTATCACTGAAGGCTGGAATAAATATATAGATGAAATGCGCCGTGATTTGCAGAAAAACCGTCCTGATATAAATATAACGGATTTTCCTTTCTACAGTCTGGATGTATTCAACCAATGCGAAAACAGCAACGGTATTTTAACGGTAATTCCGAATTGGGTCAATACACATCCACTGATAAAAATAATTCCCGTCGACTGGAATTACAAAGTTCCGTTCGGTATAATGCACGCGCCAAATCCCACTCCGCATGTGCGTCAGCTACTACAGACAATAGAGGAAATACTGCTTTGCTTATAACTTTCAGGTTTAAACTGGTAAACAAAGAGAAACTTCTGTCAGATGGATTATTTATTTATACTTAAATAGAAGGTTAAACATTTTACAGAAGGGAAGTTTTGCTATGAAATACCAGATTTTAGGCAAGAATTTAAAAGTTTCCGCTGTCGGTCTCGGATGTATGGGTCTTAGCCATGCTTACGGCGAACCGGTGGATAAGGATACAGCCGTAAAATTTATTCAAAAAGCCGTAGAAGCAGGTTATACTTTCTTCGATACGGCAGAAATTTACGGTACGGCGGACGACCCGCATATCAATGAAAAAATCGTGGGCGAAGCCCTAAAGCCCTACCGCGATAAAGTTGTCATCGCTACGAAGTTCGGCATTACCTTCGACCATGACAGCGGCATAATTCCGCTGCCGCTCGTTACCGATTCCCGACCGGAGGTCATCCGCAAATCAGTGGAAGGTTCGCTGAAAAGACTGCAGACCGACCATATAGACCTATACTATCAGCACCGCCTTGATAAAAATGTGCCGATTGAAGAAGTGGCAGGTGTTATGGCGGATTTAATCAAGGAAGGAAAAATCCTGCACTGGGGTTTGTCGGAAGCGACGGAAGAAACAATCCGCCGGGCACATAAAATCTGTCCGCTGACAGCAATTCAAAACCGTTATCATATGATGTACAGAAATTATGAAAATCTGTTTTCCGTGCTGGAAGAACTGAATATCGGCTTTGTCGCATTCAGCCCGCTGGCCAACGGCTTTCTTTCAGGAAGATATACGGCGGACAGCCGATTTACGGAAAAAGGTGATTACAGGGCAGTTATGCCGCAGTTTCAGCCAGAAGCATATGAAAGTAACAGAAAATTATTACAACTGATTAATGATATGGCTGAAGAAAAACAGGCAACACCTGCACAGATTTCCCTTGTATGGATGATTTGCAAAAAACCGTATATCGTGCCAATTCCGGGAACGAGAAAGGAAAACAGACTTATTGAAAATATAGGAGCCGCCGACATAAATCTTACAGCTCAGGAAATTGCTCAAATAGATAAGGCTTTGGCTGAAATGGATATGTCGGAAGTTTACGGCGGTACAAAAGTTATAAATAAATAAGAGGCTATTGAAATGGAATATGTAATTTTAAATAATGGCGTAAAAATGCCAAAACTGGGTTACGGCGTATATCAGGTTTCCGCCGATGAATGCGAACGATGCGTAACCGATGCTATCAGTGTCGGCTACCGACTGATTGACACGGCTTAATCTTACGGCAATGAAGAGGGAGTCGGCAGAGCCGTCGCTAAATGCGAATTGCCGCGCGAAGATTTGTTCCTGACCACGAAAATCTGGATTTCCAACGGCGGTTATGATAACGCAAAAGCTTCAATCGATGTTTCACTTCAGAAACTGCAAACAGATTATATCGATTTAATGCTTATTCACCAGCCTTTCAACGATTACTACGGAACATACCGCGCTATGGAGGATGCTTATAAAGAAGGCAAACTGCGTGCTATCGGTATTTCCAATTTCTATCCGGACAGATTTGTCGACCTGTGCAGTTTCGTGGAAATAAAACCGGCTGTAAATCAAATAGAAACACATGTTTTCCATCAACAGAAAAAAGCTCATGCCATCATGCAGAAATACCATGTTCAGCATGAAGCATGGGGACCGTTTGCCGAAGGCAGAAAAGATATGTTCACCAATCCGGTTCTGGTGGAAATAGGCAGAAAATACAATAAAAGCGCAGCTCAGACAGCACTGCGATTTCTCATGCAGAGTGATGTAGTCGTAATTCCGAAGTCAACACATAAAGACCGTATGCAGGAAAATATCAGCATATTCGATTTTAAACTGAGCGATGATGATATGAAGGCGATTGCCGCACTGGATGAAAAAGAAAGCGCATTTTTCTCGCATTATGACCCTGAAACAGTGGAAATGATAATAAATCTGGCTAGATGAAAGGATGTTGCAAGATGAAAATAAAAACATTAACGGCAGGTTTGGCTCTGGCACTGAGCGTATGTACAACTTCAGCTTTTGCTATGGACAAGCCAGTAACGATTGCCGACCAGGGAAGCTTTTTTGCCGGATGAACGGTAGTACAAAATGAAGGCACGTATGATTTTGCAAAGCCGACAAATCCGCAGGGACAGACGCTTCACGGCGACCATGCGTACGTATTTTATCAAAAACCGATAAATGCTCATAAATATCCGCTCGTCTTTCTGCATGGTGCCGGACAATCTGCTAAAACATGGGAAACTACACCTGACGGACGCGACGGCTTCCAGAATATTTTTCTGAGCCGCGGCTACAGTGTTTATCTTGTTGACCAGCCGCGCCGCGGTAAAGCCGGACGCGCTACCGTTTCGGGAAATATTGCGGCAGTACCGGACGACCAGATGTGGTTTGATAATTTCCGTCTGGGCAAATATCCTGATTTTTATAAAAACAGCCAGTTCCCGCAGGGCAAAGAAAGTTTGAACCAGTTTTACAGACAGGTAACGCCGAATACAGGTGATTATGATGCAAACGTGATAAGCGACGCTATGGCGAAAGTTTTCGACAAATCAGGTGAAGGAATACTTGTAACTCATTCACAGGGCGGCGGTCCTGGCTGGTATACGGCAATCAAATCGGACAAAGTAAAAGCAGTCATTGCCTATGAACCGGGCAGCGGTTTTGTATTCCCTGAAGGAGAAGTTCCGCAGCCTCTGGCTACAAGCAGTCCTTTCGGTGCACTCGCTGGAGAAGCAATTCCGATGGAGGATTTCATGAAACTGACGAAAATTTCTATCGTTATTTATTACGGCGATAATATAGCAACACAGCCTACTGACGAATGGAACAAAGACAGCTGGCGCGTACGTCTGGAAATGGCAAGATTATGGGCGGATACCGTTAATAAATACGGCGGAGACGTAACAGTAGTTCATCTCCCTGATATCGGTATCACAGGCAATACTCACTTCCCGTTCGCCGACCTCAACAATGTAAAAATAGCCGACGTTACGGAAGCATGGATGCACGAAAAAGGCTTGGATAAATAACAATAGGGAGATGACGATTTTGAAAGTTTTACTGGTAAACGGCAGCCCGCATAAAAACGGCTGTACGTATACAGCTCTTTGTGAAGTGAGTAAATCTTTAAACCAGAATGAAGTGGATACCGATATTTTCTGGATTGGAACAAAACCTATTGCCGGCTGCACGGGCTGTCACGGTTGCGATAAGAAAAATAAATGCGTATTCAATGACACGGTTAATGAATTCCTGGAAATTGCCGGTGATTATGACGGATTTGTATTCGGTACGCCGGTTCACTGGGGCGGTATTTGCGGCAGCATGACTTCTTTCATGGACAGAGCTTTTTATGCCGACCTCTGTGGCAAAGGCGGCCGTTTTCTCTTAAAACCAGCAGCAAGCGTGATATCCGCAAGACGGGCCGGAACCACGGCAACATGGGACCAGATAAACAAATATTTTGCTCTTATGCAGATGCCGATTATTTCTTCACGCTACTGGACAATCGTTCACGGAGCGAAAGCGGAAGATGTTCAGCAGGATATCGAAGGAATACAGACTATGCGTATTTTAGGTAAAAATATGGCGTATTTTCTCAAATGCAAGGATATTGCCACAAAAATGGGCATATCAATGCCGGAACAGGAAACAGCCGTTTTGACTAATTTCATTCGTTAAATTTATATTAGGAGAGTTTTATCATGGGAAAATCTGTTTTAGTTATAGCCGGAAGCCCGCGCAAAGGCGGCAATTCCGATATTTTATGCGACCAGTTCATTAAAGGCTGCGAAGAGGCCGGCCATACAGCGGAAAAAATCTACCTGCGCGATAAAAAGATAAATTTCTGTCTTGCCTGCTATGTCTGCAAGAAAACAGGTCGCTGCTTCCAAAATGACGACGTAGCCGAAATCATTGACAAAATGGAAAAAGCCGATGTTATCGTACTGGCGTCGCCTGTTTACTTCTATGCCATCAGCGGACAGATGAAAACACTGATTGACCGCACACTGCCTTGTTATTATCCGGGAAGTCTCAGTCATAAGGATTTTTATTTTATCATCACGGCAGCCGAAGAAGAAGCTTTTACGAAAAGAGCACTTGATGCTCTGTACGGTTTAGTCGACTGTATTGAAGATGCCACAGTAAAAGGAATAGTCTACGGAACGGGCGCATATGAAAAAGGCGACGTCAAAAAACTTCCGGCAATGAATATAAGCTATAAAATGGGAAAAAACACATAAATAGTGTTCATTTTTCTCTGAAGCTCAAAGAAATAACTCCAAATCACCACGGGCACAAAACTTGAGATGATTAGTAAATTCAACGTCCTTCAGCTCAATTTAAATTTCTGCTGGACATTTGAAGATACGAGCCGAATTCCAAACGTTTCTAGCTATTGTACCGGCTGTATCTATATAAGCATCTTGAAGACTCGCCCAGTGCAGCGTAAGCAAAACGTAAAAAAGGTTTCTTTTTGGTTCGTTTTTCTTTACGTCAAAGAAAAACGAACATAATAAAACTCATGAAGGAAATGATACAATGCCTGTATTACAGCAAATGCTGATTTTTTTCGTAATGATGGCGGTAGGCATGTATGCCCGCAAAAAGAATATGCTGACAAAGGATAATCAGGCGCAGATTTCAGCGATAGTGGTCAATATAGCATATCCTGCCATCATTCTGTCCGGTGCCGTGAGCGAAGGCGAGCGTATTCAGGGGACGGATTTGCTTATAGCCGTAGGAGCTGCCTGCGGTTTACTTGTACTGGCAATGATTGGCGCATATCTGTTGCCGATTATCCTGCGTTATCCGAAAAATCAGCGCGGCATTATCAATGTAATGGTCGTTTTTACCAATATCGGCTTTATGGGTGTACCGATGATTGACGGTCTTTACGGCAAAAGCGCGCTTATTTATATGACGGTATTTTTAATACCGTTTAATCTGCTGTTTTTCTCTTATGCTATTCAGACTATCCGTGGAAAGAAAGACCCGAATCAGAAATTCAGCCTGAAAAGTCTGCTCAATAACGGTATGATAGCATGTTTTCTGTCGATTATTATTTATCTTGCCGATATCCGTCTGCCGTATTTCATCACCTCATCCATTCATATGGTGGGTGCTACAACGGCACCGCTTGCTATGATGCTGATGGGGTCGTTTTTAATGGATATTCGGTGGTCGGAAATTTTTACGGACAGGAAAATAATTCTGTTTACTATAATCAAAATGATTGTGATACCGGTTGTAATCGTATTTATCCTGGGACAGTTCGTGCATAATAATCTGCTTTTGGCGGTATGTATGGCGGCACTGGCTACACCGTCGGGCAATGTAATTGCGCTCTTGGCGGCTCTGTACAATAAAGAGGCGTATCCCGTATCCGTAAAAGGGATTGCGCTTACAACACTTGTTTCCGTATTTACCATGCCGCTTGTATTCATGCTGGCAGGCTTAGAATAAATCGAAGGAGGATTTTACAATGATTACACTTGAAACACAGGGCAGTTTTGCTATCGGCGGAACTACCGTTACACATGACGGTGAATTTTCCATGCAGCGTTTTCTTGAACCGGAAGGACAGACGGCTTACGGCGACCACGCTTACGTATTTTATCAGAAACCGGTCAATGCCAGAAAATTTCCGATAATATTTCAGCATGGCGGAGCACAGTCCAAGCGTACATGGGAAACGACACCGGACGGACGCGACGGTTTTCAGAATATATTCCTGCGTAAAGGGTACAGCGTATATTTAATTGACCAGCCGCGAATTGGCGAGGCCGGTCTTTCCACTGAAGCAGCCGACGCGCAAAATCCGTATGCACAGAACCCGCTTTATGCGGATAAGACTTTATTCATGCTGTGCCGATTGGGAGTTTTTCCGGAATTGTTTCCAAATGTGCAGGTAGCAAACGATGCGGAAACTTTAAATCAGTTTCAGCGCAGTTGGACACCGTATACGGGTAAGCTTGACGATAATCTGTGTGCAAAAGTACTGGCACAGCTTTTTGATAAAGTCGGTGAAAGTATTCTCGTAACGCATTCCATGGGCGGCAGTATTGGCTGGCGTACACCGTTTCATACAAAAAATGTAAAAGCTATTGTTGCATTTGAGCCGGGCGGTACACCGTTCGTATTTCCGGAAAATGAACTGCCTGAATCGATACCGACGACATATGCACCGGTGGCAGCGCAGGCGGAGGAAGTACCGCTTGAAAAATTCAAGAAATTGACGCAAATGCCGATTATTCTGTATTATGGTGATAATATCGCCAGCAAACAGACGAACGTTATCGGACCGGATAAATGGCGCAGTGAAATGGCAATGGCCCGCAAATTCGTCGAAACAATCAACAGACACGGCGGCAGGGCGGAACTTGTCCATCTGCCGGATATTGGCATCTTCGGCAATACACATTTTCTGATGTCGGATTTAAATAATGAAGAAATTGCCAACCTTATGGAAAATTGGCTGAAACAGCAAAATTTAGCATAATAAAAAGCAGACTATTATTCGATAGTCTGCTTTTTTGCTAAGTTTTTTAATTAAGTTTTCACTTATTATCTTTCCACCAGTAAATACCGTCCTGCTTCGGCAGAATGCTGGCTTTGAATACCGGCTCTTTAATACCCTGTTTTTTCTGCTGTTCGTAGTCTTTCAGTGCAATAAATGCGATTTTACCCAGTAACAGAATTGCAATGACGTTCGTTGTTGCCATCAATGCCATAAACAGGTCGGCAAGGTTCCAGACAAGGCTAAGTTCGGCAATAGAACCGAAAAATACCATGAATGTAACGAGTACACGGAAAATATTCAGATACAGCGGGTTGTCAGACAGGTATTTTATATTTATTTCACCATAGTAATAGTTGCCGACAATGGAAGTGAAGGCGAACAAAATAATGAATACGGCTACGGCAGAAACAGCAATATCACCGAAATACAACGATAAATCGTACTGCACCAGCTGAATGCCTGTAAGTCCTGTCGACTGATAATCGGTACTTAAAAGAACGATGAAAGCCGAAGAGGAACAGATTAAAAACGTATCAACGAAAACACCGAACGACTGGATAAGTCCCTGTTTTACAGGATGCGTAACTTCAGCCGTAGCTGCAGCATTCGGCACAGACCCCATACCGGCTTCATTGGAGAATAAGCCGCGTTTGATACCGGTCATGATAGCAGCACCGAAACCGCCGCCGGCAACGGAGTCAATGCCCCAGGCATCTTTAAAAATAACTGCGAAAATATGCGGCAGTTCAGTTATATTATAAAACGTGATAAATAAAGCTACAAGAATATACAAACCCGCCATAAACGGCACGAGGTATTCGGAAACACGCGCAATACGTTTAAGTCCGCCGAAAATTACGATAGCGGAGATAATTGCAATTACAATGCCGATATACGTTGCATCAAAACCGAAAGCCGTCTGCATGGACAGAGAAATTGTATTGGATTGAACTGAATTGAAAATAAGACCGTACGTAATACTGATTATGATAGCAAAAAATACAGCTGCTTTCGTGCTGTGCAGGGCATTTTTAATATAAAAAGCAGGACCGCCCAGATAACCCTTGGCATCAGTACGCGGAATTTTATAAATCTGTGCCAGTGTACTTTCGACAAAACCGGAAGCTGCACCAAGAAAAGCAATCAGCCACATCCAAAATACCGCACCGGGACCGCCAAGCACGACAGCAATAGCGATACCGGCAATATTGCCTACGCCTACACGGGAAGCCGTACTTACACAAAATGCCTGAAAGGAAGAAATCTGCTGGCCTTCCGTCTTATTGCCGACACCTTCCGTCATAAGACGAATCATTTCACGTATCATGCGAAGCTGTACAAAACGTGTGCGGATACTGAAAATGACACCAGCGGCAATCAGCAGGATAATAAGAACATAACTCCAGAAAATATCGTTTATCTGACTGACGATACTGTTTAATAACTCCATAAAAAAACCTCCTGTAAAATATTGTAAAAAAACATTAATATTATACCATTAATGATTGTACAAAAAAAGCTTTGGCTATTTTAAAATAACCAAAGCTTCTTTGCTTATTTAAGATATTCGATATGACTGGCATAAGCATTGTGATTGTGAATGGACTCGAAGTTTTCACATTCTACAGAGAAATAATTTATACCACTTAATGTACGTAAAGCTAAAACACAATCGCGTAAAATATCTTCTACAAATTTTGGATTTTCATATGCTTTTTCTGTTACATATTTTTCATCTTCACGTTTTAAAAGTGGATACAATGGACAAGATGCTTGTGCTTCGATTAAAGAAACGATATCTTGAATTTCTAG
Source organism: Megamonas hypermegale (assembly GCF_900187035.1). Taxonomy (NCBI): domain Bacteria; kingdom Bacillati; phylum Bacillota; class Negativicutes; order Selenomonadales; family Selenomonadaceae; genus Megamonas; species Megamonas hypermegale. Next base: position 1,027,808 of record NZ_LT906446.1, on the reverse strand, counting down.
TGCTGTCTTATTGCCATCATAATTTATTTTTACAGAAATTATACTGCGTTGATTGTGTGCGCCGTAATCAGAGATTTCTTTACTACAAGGACAAAGTGAAGTCACAGGTACTTTGATTGCCATGACAAAAGGCATTTTACCATTTGCCGTTTTAGCAGCACTGAATTTACAATCTAAATCCAGTAAAGATTTTTTTCCACTTACAGGTGCAATTTTTTCAATGAAATATTTAAAGCTGATGGATAGATGAGCGGAACATGAACCTAGTTTTTCAATAGCTTCATTTAATATATTGCGAATTTCGCCTTGACCGATTGGCACAGTTTGCCATTTTGTCAAGATTTCTTGGAAACGACTCATATGTGTTCCTTTATATTCCATTGGTAAATCTACAGTGAATTTAATCTTGGCAAGCACCGGTTGGCTGTGTTTATCCTGTTTTATTTGTAGTGGAAGATAAACATCACTAATTCCGACACGTTGAATAGCAATACCGCGTTTATCAGTACGATTTTGAACGTCTTGCAAGTGCTCACTCTCCATTTTCATAAGTAATATGATTTTTAGTAGTTGTAATTATTGGTCTTTTTTCATATTCAATAGGGTCTTTAATACCAGCTTCAGCAAAACCTTTTAAGCGGAGCTTACAGCTATCGCACATACCACATGCTTTTTCTCTGCCGTTATAGCAGCTACGTGTTAAATGATATGGTGCACCGAGTTTTGTGCCGAGTTGAATTATTTCTTTTTTAGATAATTTTTGCAGTGGTGTTACTATTTTAATGGATTTACCGTCAACTACAGTTGCTTTACAAGCGTAGTTAGCAAGTTCTTGGAATTTCTGAATAAATTCAGGACGGCAATCAGGGTAACCAGAATAATCAACTGCATTTACGCCGATAAAAATGGCACTAGCTTTTACAACTTCAGCATAGCCGAGTGCATAACTTAAAAATATTAAGTTACGTGAAGGCACATATGTTGCAGGAACTTCAGTGCGGTTTACATCACCTACTGGTACATCAATATGTTCATCAGTGAGTGCAGAACCACCGATGGCATTCATATTTGTATCAATGATTAAATGTTTTTTAGCACCAAAAAATTTAGCAATTTTTTTAGCACTTTCTAATTCAATTTTATTACGTTGATGGTAATTGAAACTTATAGGATATAAATCATATCCTTGACTTTTGGCAACAGCCATACAAGTTGTGGAATCTAATCCACCGGATAATAAAACAACAGCGTTCATGAAAAACCTCCTGTTAATTTTTTTGTCTTTGTGGTACAGCTACACTTGGAGTTGTCTGTTCCGGTTCTTTTGGAGCAGAGGTATTAGATGAATGTGTAGGTGTAGTTGAAGTATTAGTATCTTCACTAGTAGCATTATTATTGCTATTAGCTCTATGAGCATTTGAAGAGGAATTATCAGCAACAGTGAGTTCAATTGTACTACCAGAAGTAGCTTGTGAACCACCTGGAATACTTTGAGCTGTTACTTGACCACTACTTGCAGATGCAGAAACGCTAAAACCTTGTGCAGATAATGTAGATTTTGCAGCATCTACGGATAAGCCTACAACATCAGGTACAGTTACTTTAGCTTTAGAAGTTTCTTGACCTTTACTTATTGTGATATTTACGCTAGTACCTTTTGTTGTCTTATCATTAGCAGCAATGGATTGACGTAATATAGTTCCTTGTGGTTTATCGGAGTATTCTTCTGAAACTTGACCAATTTTTAAGTTTAATTTAGCAAGTTGTGCTTGAGCTTCATTTTGGCTCATGCCAACAATATTTGGCATTGTCACTTCTTCGCCACCTTTACTGATGTAAATGGTGATTAAACGATTTTCTTTTACTGTTTTTCCAGCTTCAGGTGTTTGAGAGACAACTTTACCAGCTTCAACTTTATCATCAAATGTTTCGGCGACTTCCACGCGTAGATTTTCAGCCTTTAAGGTTTCTTCAGCTTGAGCTTGACTCATGCCAACAACATTAGGTACTGTGACTGTTTTGCTGCTCCAAAAATCTCCATAAGAGAGAAAAGCACCAATACAGAACCCTAATACAAGAATGATTACGAGAGAAATACCAAATTTTTTATTAAAAAATCCAGAATGAGATTTTTCTTTTACAGGAAAAACTGGTGGTGGTTCATAAGAAGGTTTAACTTCTGTAGTTGTCGTTTTTGATTTCTTTTTCTTTGGTGGAGAAACAGGTTCAATATTTTGTAATTGGTCCATTTCTTCATTTGTTAATACGCGTGTTGCAAATGGGTCATTTACAGGAATGTTCACATTATCAAACGGTTTAACTTTGGCACGTTCTAGTTCTTTTATTAATTCTGTACTAGAAAATCTATTGTCAGGATTTTTGTCCATGGCTTTTAAGATGATAGCTTCTACAAGTGGTGGAATATCATTGCGAAGTTCATGCGGAGGAATAGGTGTTTCTTGTAAGTGCTTGATGGCTATACCTACAGCAGTTTCACCGTTAAATGGAACTTGTCCAGTGAGCATTTCATACATTACTATGCCCAAAGAATAAATATCTGATTTAGGACTTATAGTATGTCCTTTTGCTTGTTCTGGTGAAAAATAATGTACAGAACCGATGACAGAGCCTGTATAAGTTATAGTAGAAGAGCTAGTTGCACGAGCAATACCGAAATCAGCTACTTTAACATGGCCTGATTCGTTGAGCAAAATATTATGTGGTTTGATATCGCAATGTACTAAATTATTAGCATGGGCATTTTCAAGGGCACTAGCTATTTCTTCAGCGATTTGTAGTGCTGTATTAATAGGTAAAGGCCCTTCACGATTTATTTTATCTTTTAAAGTTTCACCTTTGACATATTCCATTACAATGTAATATTTGCCATCACATTCACCTACATCATAAATGCTTACGATGTTTGGATGAGATAATTTGGCAGCTCCTTGTGCTTCACGGCGAAATCTTTTAACAAAAGCCTCATCACTTGTAAATTGTGGATGTAAAATTTTCACAGCAACAAAACGGTCTAACATTTTATCATGAGCACGATAGACTTCCGCCATACCGCCGTCGCCGATACGTTCAATTAATTCATAACGATTGCCTAAGAGCGTAGACATTTTACTTCCCTTCCTTTGCTAAAATATTTGTAAGTATATTTTTTATAATAGGTGCTGCCTCGCCTCCACCGAAACCACTATTTTCTACAATAATAGCAAAGGCGATGTCTTCATTAGGCATATTAGCGCAACCGATAAACCAAGCATGGTCAGCACCAGCAGAGTTTTCAGCTGTACCAGTTTTACCTATCATTTCGATGCCGTTTACAGCAGCTTTTGTTCCGGTACCTGAGGCAATAACCTGTTTCATATCTTCATATATAATATTGGTTATTTCTGGAGATGATACAGTAAGCCATTGTTGTGGCTCATGAGTTTCGATAACTGTATTATCAGGAGCAGTAATTTCTTTAACTAAAAATGGTTTCATTAAAATTCCTTGATTGCCAATACTTCCCGCTAGCATTGCCATGCGTAGTGGTGTCACAAGTAAAGTAGATTGACCGATACCGACTTGAGCTAATTCGCCGTTACTTAAATTCTTAAAATCGGGCAATTCAGGAGCTGTATTAATGAAATCAGTGTCCAATTCTTTATCATAACCAAAACGAGAAAAAGTTTCAGCAAGACCTTTTTCGCCAAGATTTATACCCATGGTGCCAAAATAGCTATTGCAAGAATGCATGATAGCAGTAGCTAAATTTACTGGACCATGTACTTCACCAGAACTATCAGCTAAAGAATAACTACTATTAATATATAACGAACCAGTACAATTTACAATAGTATCCGTTGTTGCTATGCCTGCTGTGAGTGCACCATCCCCAATTAATGGTTTTATAGTTGAGCCTGGAGGATATAATCCTTGTGTTGCACGATTAAGCAAAGGACTATTTTCATCTGTACGAAGTGAATCCCAATTTGCGTCAATATCATTAGAATTGAAGCTAGGTCTGCTTACCATGGCTAAAATTTCGCCTGTTTTGCGATTTAAAATGATTACGGCACCTTTGCGTTCACCAAGGGCATCATAAGCAGCCTGTTGATAATCAGCTCGTAATGTTAAATGAACATCATTACCGACTTCAGGTTCGAATAATTGTGATAAAGGACCGAGTGCATGAAGTTTCATGTTATTTCCAGCAAGTGGAGCATTTTGTGAAGCTTCAATACCTGAATAACCTAATTTATCACTGACATATCCAAGTGGTGGAGCAAATACTTCACCATATGGATAAACGCGTTTAAAGGAATTTTTTTCTTTTTGTGTATCTGCCAAAATAACGCCTGTACTATCTAAAATTTTACCACGTTGAATTTCTGAAGCTTTTTCCATAACATGAGAATTATGAGGATTATTGATTAAATCTTCAGCTTCATAGATTTGAATATAGGCTAAATTTATAAAAATTACAGCAAATAAAATGGCGAACACTTTGACAATAACGTATATATGTTTATTAATATCATTTTGTCTATGCAAGATTATCTCTCCTTTGTACTAAGAGCGAATAACAGCCCCAGCGAAATGAAAGATGAAATCATAGAACTGCCACCGTAACTGATAAAAGGTAATGTTATGCCGGTTAATGGCAAAAGTTTTGTAACGCCGGCAAGAATAATAAATGTTTGTAATAGCATGGTTATGGATAAACCAAATGCTAATAATTTATATTTTTCATTTTTACAGAAAAACGCAGTTTTGACTCCGCGCATGAAAAGTAAAAGATAGGCTAATAATAGGAAAGAAACACCGATTAAACCGAATTCTTCACCGATGGCGGCAAAGATAAAATCAGTATGAACTTCTGGTATTAAAAGAGGAAAACCGAAAGAAAAACCAGTGCCGAAAATGCCTCCATAAGAAAAAGCAAATAAGGATTGAACAATTTGATAAGCACTGCCCATAGGGTCATTCCAAGGGTGAAGCCAAATGGCAACACGAGTGCGAACGTGTTCAAAGAATAAATAACTTAAATAAGAAGACAACGAGAAGAAAAATAATGCTAAGAATACATATATTTTCTTACCTGTTGCTACATAAGTCATAATGATAACGATACCGAAAAATAATAATGCTGAGCCTAAGTCGCGCAAGCTGACAAACATCAACATTGCAACACTCCAAATCAATAAAAGTGGAGCTAAAAAACGAAATGGCGGGAAATGAAGAAATTTCCAACCGCGACTAGGCAGGGTCAATACGTTTTTATTTTCGGATAAAAATGAAGATAAAAATGCAATAATAAATAACTTGGCAAATTCTGACGGTTGAACTTGAATAGGACCGAGAATAATCCAGTTACGATTGCCGTTGATATCTGTACCAAAAATTAGTACAGAACAAATGATAATGAGTGCTCCAATACCAAGGACATATGGATAATCGAGCAAATCAAGTAATTTGTCAGCAAAAAAAACGACAGTTGCAAAAATTATAAGACCAATACCAATCCAGATTAATTGATGCATAAATAAATCTGGTTTTAAACGTAAAATCATAATTGCGCTTAAACTTGATAAAAATATGACAATGGATAATAAATATTGGTCAGCTTTTGCTCTGAATTTTATGCTGAATATCTGGACAGCAATGAATAATATCGATAAGATTGCAACAGGAATGAATGTTTCCTGTGATAAATTATTGTGTTTTGTACCGATTATAGATGTCCCTAAAAATAATAATAAAATAGGGAAAATAAGTGTAAAATAATATGATTTTGTCATTATATTTCCACCACTATACAAGTAATATTATCTTTTCCGCCATTTTCAAGGGCTTTTTTTACTAATTTATTAGCTTTATTTTCATTAGTATTTTCATAGCAGATATCACGAATGAGCTCATCAGTAACCATATTAGTTAATCCATCTGAGCAAATTAGAAATTTGTCATGTTCTAAAATATCGCAAAAGCCAGTGTCTACTAATAAATTACAGGAGATACCAACAGCTCTAGTTAAAATGTTTTTATGTGGGAAATTAGCTGCTTCTTCTTCTGTGATTTTTTGTTTTTGTAATAGTTCATTTACGAGTGAATGGTCAGATGTGAGTTGATATATCTGTCCATTGCGTAAAAGATAAATACGGCTATCACCTACTTGTGCCCAAGTGGCATAACCATAATGTACATAAAATAAACTGATTGTCGAGCCCATACCATTATAAGTAGGGTTTTCTTGTGAAGCATGTAAAATAGCTTGGTTAGCTTCCAAAACAACGCTACGCAAACGTTCTTCTGTACAATCATCTGGATTTACAAATTCTAAACGATTTTTTATAGTATCAATAATTATTCTGCTTGCAATTTCTCCAGCAGCATGACCGCCCATGCCATCAGCTACAGCATAGATATGGGGTTCAATGCATAAATAACTGTCTTCATTGGTAGTGCGAACGCAACCAATATCGGTAGCATGAGTAATTATCATAGATATCACCTCTCAAAACGAAATGTAACACAGCCGATTTTTATAATATCGCCATTTTGTAAAAAAGCTTTGCCATGCAAAACACTTCCATTTATATATGTATGGTTTCGGCTTTGTAAGTCTTCAATTTGATAAAGATTGTGAACAGGACTGATTACAGCATGGTGATGTGATACATAAATATCATTAAGTACGACATCGTTTTCCTTGCCTCGACCAATAGAGATTTGTCCTGAGAACGATATTTTCTTATTGGCTAAATTGCTGTCAGTTGCTTCGAGTACGATTAAAGCAACTTGATTTGGCGTATTTTCTTTTTCTGGTTTAAGCACGGAGGTGCTTTTTAAATCTTTGAACATGGATTTTACTGTAAAATAAATAAAACCGCAAATACAAAGAAGCATGCCGTATTGCAATGCAACTAGAAAAGCTTTATCTACCATTTAATCACCTCATCAAAGATATATCAATTCCTTATTATAGGCGGAAATGTAAGATAAAGCAACAAAAATCAGATATAGTTTTTTTTATAGTATTTTTGTTATTTTATCAGAAAATAGAAAAAAAAAATAAATTTAAAATTTTACTTGACATTTATAATTAAAAGTATCATAATAATAACAGAAGTTAATGTGGTGAGTAAGGAAAGCGAATTTTCCTTTTTATTTTATCTTTTCAAGAAAACGTTTACCAGTGTTGGAGGTATGTAGAAATGACTAATATTATTGAATTTTTAAAATCTAAAGAAGCTAAACAAAAATTGATGGAACTTTATAATCTTGATGAACAAGGTGTAGAAGCACAAGTTAAACGTTATCAAGACTTAGCTGATGCATTTGCTGCTAAATATCCAGTTGATAATGCTTGTTTCTTTAGCTCTCCAGGACGTATTGAAGTAATTGGTAACCATACAGACCATCAACTTGGCCGCGTTATTGGTGCAAGTACAGATATGGATACTATTGCTATTGTTACAACTAGAGATGATAATAAAATTCATGTAAAAAGCATGGAATATGACGAATTTGAAATTGATGCCAACGATTTTGAAGCTAAAGATGGCGATTCTCGTACAGTAAAACTTATTAAAGGTATGTTAGAAAAATTAGCTCAGAACGGACGTAAAATTGGTGGCTTTAATGCATATATGACTACAACTGTTTTAAGTGCTGCAGGTGTTAGCTCTTCTGCTTCCTTTGAAATGCTTATCGGTGCAATTGTAAATCATGTTTATAATGATGGACAGATTTCTACACTTGAAATTGCTAAAGCAGGTCAGTGGTCTGAAAATAATAAATGGGATAAAAAATCTGGCTTACTTGACCAGCTTGCTTGTGCTACTGGTGGTATGATTACTATTGATTTTGAAAATTATGATTCCCCAGCAGTAACAAAACTTGATAGTAAAATAATCCAAAATAAATATGATTTCTTTATCACTCCAACAGGTGAAGACCATTCTGCTTTAGATGGTGAATATACTGCTATTACTGTTGAAATGAAAGCTATTTCTCAGTTCTTTGGTAAAGAATATTTAAAAGATGTAAGCATGGAAGATATCATGAATAACCTTCCTGCATTACGTGAAAAAGCTGGTGACCGCGCTGTATTACGTGCTGTTCATTTCATTACTGAAACAGAACGTGTTCGTAAATTAGCTACTGAATTTGAAAACCATAATTATGATAACTTTGAAAAAATTATCACTGAATCTGGTCTTTCTTCTTGGAGATTTTTACAAAACTGTGCAACTCCAGACTCCAGACATCAAGGCATTGCATTGCTCCTTGCTATGAATGAAATCTATTTCCAAAATGGTCATAGTGGTGTATGCCGTGTACATGGTGGCGGATTTGCTGGTGCAATTCTCTCCGTTATTCCTAGAACTGAAGCAGAAGAATTCAAAGCATTTATTAAAAATGTACTCAAAAATGAATATTATGAAGTACATGTTCGTGATGCAGGTAGCGTAAAAGTTTTCTAATTTAGCTCTCTCTAACTCTCTTAATATAAAATATAAAAAAGCAAGTAGCTTCTCTCGGCTATTTGCTTTTTTATTTTGTTTTAAAGTAAATATTTTTTATCTATAAAAATAGTAGTTAATTTTAATGGAGTGGGTATAATATAATTAAAATTAAATTAATGAATAAAAGGTGATTATATGGTATATGTACCTAAATTGAATACATTACAAATAGAAAAAAAAATACCGTTTAAAGTACAAGCTCCATTTGAACCGACTGGAGACCAACCACAAGCTATTGAAAAATTAGCGCATGGTATTGAAAATGGACAGACTGCGCAAGTTTTATTAGGAGCAACAGGAACAGGGAAGACTTTTACGATTGCTAAATTGATTGAAAAAGTGCAAAAACCTACTTTAGTCATTGCTCATAATAAGACATTAGCAGCCCAACTTGCTAGTGAGTTTAAAGAATTTTTCCCTAATAATGCAGTAGAATATTTTGTCAGCTACTATGATTATTATCAACCAGAAGCATATATTGCCCAAACTGATACGTATATTGAAAAAGATTCTTCTATCAATGATGAAATTGATAAGTTGCGCCATTCTGCTACTTGTTCATTATTTGAACGAAGAGATGTGATAATCGTTGCAAGTGTTTCTTGTATTTATGGTCTCGGTTCACCGGAAGATTATTATGATTTAGTTCTGTCAGTTCGTGAAGGGCAGGAATATCCACGCGATGATATTTTGCGCAAATTAGTTTCTATTCAATATGAGCGAAATGATATAAATTTTGACCGTGGTAAATTTAGAGTGCGCGGTGATGTTATTGAAGTTTTTCCAGCAGGTTATAGTGATAGAGCTATTCGTATTGAATTATTTGGCGATGAAGTTGACCGCATTTTAGAGATTGATACGATTACAGGGGAAGTTTATGGAGAACGCAAGCATATTTTGATATATCCAGCTTCACATTATGTAATATCAAAAGAACATATGAAAGATGCGCTTGATTCAATACGCAAGGAATTGACAGAGCAATTAAAAATTCTTCGTGATGATAATAAATTATTAGAAGCGCAGCGATTAGAGCAAAGGACAAATTACGATTTGGAAACAATGGAAGAAATGGGATATTGTTCAGGCATTGAAAACTATTCTCGCCATTTGACAGGCAGAAAAGCGGGAGAAGCACCGTATACTTTGCTGGATTATTTTCCTGATGATTTTTTAATTGTAATTGATGAATCGCATGTTACTTTGCCACAGATACGTGCGATGTACGCAGGAGACCGTTCGCGTAAAGAATCACTAGTTGCTAATGGATTCCGTTTGCCATCGGCATTTGATAATAGACCGCTTCGTTTTGAAGAATTTGAAAAACATATAAATCAAATAATTTATGTTTCAGCAACACCAGCAAAATATGAATTAGAACATGCCAATCAAATAGTAGAGCAGATTATTCGCCCTACAGGTCTTTTAGACCCGCAGATAGAAGTGCGACCTTTAGAAGGGCAGATTGATGATTTACTCGGTGAAATAAAATTGCGTGTTAAAAATGATGAACGCGTATTAATCACGACTTTGACGAAAAAAATGGCGGAAAACTTGACCGATTATTTAAAAGAAATGGGCGTTAAAGTGCGATATCTTCATTCCGATATTGCTACGATTGAAAGAGCGGAAATCATTCGTGATTTGCGCATGGGAAAATTCCATGTACTCGTCGGCATAAATTTATTGCGTGAAGGGCTAGATATGCCAGAAGTATCGCTTGTAGCTATTTTAGATGCTGATAAAGAAGGCTTTTTGCGTTCTGAAACTTCGTTGATACAAACGATTGGTCGTGCTGCGCGCAATGCCAATGGTAAAGTAATCATGTACGCCGACCGTATAACAGACTCCATGCAAAAAGCCATAGATGAGACAAATCGTCGCCGTGAAGTGCAAGATGAATACAATAAAGAGCATCATATCATACCGCAGACAATAAAGAAAAAAGTAAAAAATCTCATTGAGACAACTATGGTATCAGAAGATAAAGCTGAATATAATGCTAAATCGACGAAGAAAAAATTGAAGATGACGGCAAAAGAAAAGAAAAAATTAATTCAATCGCTTACAAAAGAAATGCAAGAAGCATCGCGTAATCTTGAATTTGAACGAGCAGCACAATTAAGAGATATTATTTTTGAATTAAATGAAACGAAGAAATAAATAAAAAAGCAGTTATCAGCATTTAGCCGTGATATGCACCCAAAATATTGGACATATTAATTAAGCTACTAATTGAGACTTAGTTCTGTATTCTACGGGACTAAGTCCTTTTAGTTTTATCTTTATCCGTTTTGTATTATAATATTTTATATAAGATTTTAACTCTTTTATAAAATCTTCAACGAATTTAAATTTTTTTAAATAGAATAATTCGCTTTTTAGCAAACCAAAGAAATTTTCTATTACGGCATTATCTAAGCAGTTTCCTTTTCGGCTCATGCTTTGGATAATGCCTTTTTCTTTTAATAACTCCTGATATCTTCTATTCTGATACTGCCATCCTTGGTCTGAATGTAGAATTATTCCTTTTGTTTCTTTTATCTTTCTTGTTGCATCTTTTACCATATCTAATACTTGCTTTAGTATTGGTCTTTTCGATATTTTATAACTTATTATTTCTCCGTTATATAAATCTATTATTGGTGATAAATATATTTTTTCATTGCATAATGCAAATTCTGTTACATCTGTTGCCCATTTTTCGTTTGGTTTTTCTGCTTTGAAATTTCTATTTAATATATTTTTAGCTATTTTCCCTTCTTGCCCTCTATAAGATTTATATTTCTTTGCTCTTACTTTACATGTTAAATTTTCTTCTTTCATTAATCTCATAACTACTTTATGATTGACTTTTATTCCTTGTTTATGCAGCTGCAAAGTTACTCTTCTATATCCATATCTTCCATGATTTTTATTACAAATATTATGAATTAATGTTTTCAATCCTTTATATTTGTCTTCTTTTGATAATTTTTTTAATACATCATAATATGTGCTTTTAGCTAATTTTGTATAGTTTAATAGGGCTTTTAGAGTATATTTTTTCCTTAATTTAGCAATTACTAAAACTAGTGTCTTCCTTCCTTTTCCCATTGCTTCATTAAGGCATGCCACTTTTTTAATAGGTCATTTTCCATCCTTAATTGATAATTTTCTTGTTCTAATTTTTCAACATAAGAAAGTTCTTTTTTAGGTTTGTTAACTTTGTTTTTAGATTTTTTCATAGATGGTCTACCTCGTTTCTTAGAAATTAAGCCAGAAAATCCATAAGAACTATATAACTTTTCCCATGTAGAAATTGTACCAGTATTAGGAATGGAAAATTTTGCTGCTGTTTGATTTAATGATAAATGATGTAGCCATTTATATTCAATAACTTTTTGTTTAAAGATAGGAGTATATTTACGATTTTTATGAAGAAGTTGTGAGATGCCACCATTTTCATAATGAAATATCCATCTACGAAGAGAAGCTGTATTTGGCATGTTTAGAATTTTAGCTACATGATAAATAGAATCTCCTTTTAAAACCATTTTAATTGCTTTAACTTTAAATTCATTTGAGTATTTAGTCATAAAAAAACTGCACCTCCAAAAGTTGTTTTTTTGTCCAACTTTTGGGGTGCAGTTCACCGATAACTGCTTCTATTTATTTATAGCCGTTTACTACGATGTCCACTTTGCCCGTATCAGGATGGAAAATCAATCCGTGCACCGGAATGGTTTCGGCAATGAGCGGATTTTGGCGAATTTTGTCCACAGCGTCCTGAACATTTTCGACCGGATGATGGAAATTGTCCACCCAGTGAATGAGTTCATCTTTTACATTGTCGATGGCGCTCTGTTCTATGCCCATATCGAGCATGGCTTTTATCAGTTCGTCCGATGTGGCATGAGCCATGCCGCACTCATGATGACCGATGACCATGATTTCCTTTACGCCAAGTTCGTAAATGCAGACAAGTAAACTGCGGATGATATCGCTGAAATCGCCCGTAATGCTATTGCCCGCCGTTTTTATGATTTTAGCCTCGCCGCGGCCGATACCCAGTGCAGGTTCAAGAAAATCGACCAGACGGGTATCCATGCAGGTAATGATTGCCAGCTGGCGTTGCGGCAGTTTACTTATGCCTATAAAATCCGCCGGCAGATGAGATACGAATTTTTCATTGGCCTGCGTTACTTCATCCAGTAATGTCATAATAGTCTCCTTTGATATCAGCCGATAGTGATTGTATAATCAGCTTCAAATTTTTCATTTGCACGCAGGTCAATGATACCTTCTTTTACGGAAATTTCGCGTTTCTGCGTGCTGTCGGCAAGACCGTACCACGGTTCAATACAGATGAACGGCGCATTGGACGGTTTCGTCCAGATACCGAGATACGGAAAACCTTTGAAATTCACTTTTACGAAATGATTATTGGCAGGATTTCTAAATTTTACTTCTTCAGAAAACAGATTTTTAAATACGAGTGCGTCTTCTAAAAACAGATTGTGATTTAAACGCAGAACTTTGCCATAAACGAGATTTACAGGGATAACGCGTCCGTCGAATAAACCGGCGGAATTTAAACGATGTGAAGACAGCGGACTTTGTTCCGTCTGCTCAAATTCGATTTCATGTTCATCGAATTTTCCTTCATTGCCGATTGGGCAATTGAAGGCAGGATGAGCACCGATGGAGAAGAACATTTCCTTGCGGTCATCAAGATTGTAAACTTTCCATGCCACTTTTACGGTAAAATGTTCTATGGTATAGATTATCTGCAGTCTGAATTTGAAAGGATAATTTTTTAATGTATCCTCTGTATAGGAAAGTTCGTATGTTAAACTGCTGTCCGTCTGTTCAATCAGAGTAAAGTCCATATCACGGGCAAAGCCGTGTCCCGTCATGTTGTAAACGGAGCCGTCATATTCGTATTGTCCGTTTTTAAGTTTGCCTACAAATGGGAACAGTACCGGAGCATGTCTCTGCCAGTATCTGGCATCAGCCTGCCAAATGTATTCATCGCCTGTTTCTTTCAGGACGAGACTGTGGATTTCGGCACCGTGAGTGTCTACACTGAGACGGATGACGTCATTTTCTAAAGTAGTCAACATATAAAACACCTCTTAATATATTATATTAAAGCAAATCATTCATGCGACTTACAGGTTCAGTTAAATCTAAATGACCGCCTAGAATATCTAATGGTTGACCTTCCAGTGTAAAGCGGACGGATTTAATTTCTTTAAAATCTGTTAAAGTATCAACAATAGAACCTACAAGCATAATTTCACCTGTGGAACCACCAGTAAAATTATTTTGGAATTCTTTACTAAAATCGACAGTAGCTATATTGTTATTAACATTTACGCTTAAAACTTTTGTTCCTTTTGGCATGATAGTAAATCCTTCGCTATCATTTGCAGGGCCTGTAATTAATTCATTTATAGCATTTACATATTTATTGTCATTAGCAGGAATTTGTCTTTTTACAGCTATGAGTTTTTCAGCATTAGCATCTGGAAAGTAAACAGTTATTTCTGTTTGTGTTTGTTTTTGTGTATCAGGTTTATCTTCCAAAATGGAGGTAGTTGCTACTTTTTGAGATTGTTGTTCGCTTTGTACGGTTGAAGTATTACCATCATTTGTTGTTTTTGTATTTTGATTATCGCAACCAGCAGCCATAATTAATACGATAATGGCAAATATTGTGAGTAGGTATTTGATTGGTTTCATAATAAGTCACTTCCTAAATAAATATAATCACCCGTTAAAATATTCATTGATACCACGAGCAATAGCTTGGGCAAATTGCATTTGCCATTGTGCATCGCTGAGCATAGCTTCTTCATTATAGTTAGAGATAAAAGCAGTTTCCACTAATACTGCTGGCATAGCAGAATGTTTTAATACGTAGAAATTAGCAGTTGAAACGCCACGGTTGCGTAAATTATTTGTATTAATCAATTCTTTTTGAATTGCAGAGGCTAAACGTTGACCATTATAACTGCCTGCATAATAAAATGTTTCTGTGCCGTTAGCAGAAGGGTTAGTGAAAGCATTGCAATGTATGCTGACAAAAATATCAGAGCTAGCGCGATTACCAATATTTACACGAGCCTGTAATTCATTGGCAGCGGAGGCATTTGGAGCATATACATCAACATCACTTGTACGAGTCATTACGACATTAGCACCATTTGATGTTAAGATATTAGCTAAATTTTGTGAAATGGCAAATGTGGATTCTTTTTCTGTATAGCCATTTGGTCCAATAGCACCAGTATCAGAACCGCCATGACCAGGGTCGATGGTTATAGTTTTTCCACTTAAATCGCCGATTTGTACATTTGAGTTATTTGAATTTGCAGATGAATTTGCTCCCCTTTGTCCAGCAAATGTGATATCAATAGCTACACCGTTTGTTTTATGATTATCGTCTTTTTCAAACGAATACATTCTATAGCTACTATTAGTTAATTCGCCCTTTGTATACAATTTTCCTTGTACATAATCATTATCTACTTCTTGTAAAAAAATTTTTCTGCCAATTTCACCATCTAATTTTTCTTGACGAGGAATAGAGGTTATTCGCGCGTCTTTTATGCGAAAGATTAATTGACTTTTATCATTAGGATTAAAATTAGCAGAAAATTCTTCTACAGGATGATTAGTGGCAAGTTCTACATGTAAATATTGTACACCATGTTGAGTTGTTTCAACTGAATAAGAAACATTTTTAATAGTGGCATTTCTAGCTGAAGAAATGCTAGGTATGGCAAATAACATCAGCATTAATGAAAATATAAATAGTTTTTTCAACAAGAAAAACACTCCTTGGTTAATTTTGATTATTAAAACATTCTACTTAAATTGATTAAATATCAGTTATTTTTGTCTTTTAATGATTTTAATAGATTTTGTACTTCTTCTTGAGCTTCTTTTGTAGTTTTTGCATCATATTTAATATCTAAAGTGATATAATCCCCTTCTTTTAATTTTTTGTCTAAAAGTTTACGAGGAAAATTTATTTTTATTTCTTCATCGCCTACGAGTAAGACGGCTTTATCTTCTTCAAATCTATCAATTACAGCGCTAAGCATGATTTATTTCTCCTTTGAAATGGTATAGTCATCACTGCCATCTGTTGTGATGGTAATAGTTCCATCTTGGTCAGTACGATAAACATTCATATTGTATTTTTTATATCTGTCTAATGTTTGTTTATGTGGATGACCGTATTCATTGTCAGCAGCTAAAGAAATTATTACATCTTTAGCTTTTACTGTTTTTAAGTAATCATCGCTAGAAGATGTACGACTACCATGGTGTGGTGATTTTAAAACATCGCTTTGTAGTTCATTGCCATATGATTTTACCATGTTTTGTTCAGCATCACGTTCGCTGTCGCCAGTGAAGAGCATAGTGAAATCTTTATAGCGAAGTTGGCCTACAATGGAATTGTTGTTTAAATCATCATCATTTTTAATCATTTTTTCAGTTGGACTGAATACTTTAAAGGAAACACCATCGCCAAAATCAACAGTGTCGCCTGCTTTTAATTGGTGGTAAGCTATATTTTTTTGTTTTATATTCTTTAAATAAGTTTGATATGTTTTTGATGTAGTTGCATCGCCATTATCATAAACTTCTTTTACATTTACATTTTTAAAAACAACATAAGCACCGCCGATATGGTCAGCGTGCGGATGGGTTATTATTAATTTGTCTATAGTTGAGATATTGCGTTCTTTCAATAATTTTTCTAAACGGTCGCGTTCATCGACATCGCCTGTATCAATCATGATGACTTCATCTTTTGTATAAATAAGACTGGCATCACCCTGACCTATATCGAGGACCTCTATTTTGACCGTATCATTAGAATTAGTATTGTTGTTACTTGAAGAGCAACCACTGCATATCAGCGCAAAAATCATCAACATTAATATAAAAAATTTTTTCATGCTATCAACCTTTCTTATCTTGCATTTGTTATTTTAGCTTGAATAGGAAAAAGTGCCCCTTAAAGTTTTTTAATACCATAGGGACACTATAATTTTGTTAGTATTATATAAAATTTTTTATGTATAGACAATTTTAAAATTTAACTAATCCTAAACTAATCATCAATGCCTTGTTTACTTCCTGCATGAAATGTTTATCTAGCGTGGTGACTTTTTTGCTGAGACGAGATTTATCTATAGTACGTAGCTGTTCAACAAGTACGAGAGAATCTCTTTCTAAATTGCATAATTTAGCAGGTAAATCAACATGAGTAGGCATGTGTGTTTTTCCTAATTTAGCTGTAATAGCCGCTACAATAATTGTAGGGCTATATTTATTGCCAATATCATTTTGAACAATTAAAACAGGTCTGAGACCACCTTGTTCAGAACCAATTACCGGACTTAAATTGGCATAATAAATATCACCACGCCTTACAATATCGGTCCTTTTCAGAAGAATTACCATCACAAGAAATTTATTATACATAAATTTGCGCTCTTGTTGCCGGCTTCCAACTCCTTGTCTTTATTAAATCAGATAATTAACGCGACTTTGTAATTATCATTAATATATGTGTTTATTATAACATATATTTAACTAGTTTTTTATATATTTAATTGCAAAATTAACATTAGTAATTATCAATATTTATCAATATATTTGCGTGCTTGTGGAAGATTATTTAAAATATCACTAGCAATAAGACCTGCTTGCCCATTTTTTGCAGCAATATCACCTGCAAGTCCGTGCAAGTAAACGCCGACTGGTGCAGCCATATTACCGCATGAATTTTCTGCCACAAGTCCTGCAATAGTTCCAGCTAAGACATCACCACTGCCAGCTGTTGCCATGCCAGCATTGCCTACTGTTGTTACAAAAATATTACCATCAGGATAAGCAATGATAGTTTTTTCGCTTTTTAATACAAAAATAGCATTAAAATATTCAGCAGCTTTACGGGCAATTTCCCAAAGATTTTGTTTTAAATCATCTATACTAATATGAAGTAATGTTGCCATTTCACCAAAATGAGGTGTGAGAATTGGCGTTTGTTTTATTTGTTTTAATTCGTCTGGTGCTTGGCTGAAAGCAAAAATACCATCAGCGTCAATGATTAATGGCTTGTTTATAGATGTAGCAAATTCGCGTACCATTTTACAAGTTTCATCATCTCTGCCAAGGCCAGGACCGATTAAAACAGCATCATAATCATTTGTCATTTCAGTTAAAGTAGAAAGTGCAGTATCTCCTAAAATACCTGGTTTTATTTCAGGTAAAGGACGAGTCATGACTTCAGTTGATTTAGCAGCTAAAATATCATAAAGGCTTTCAGCTGAAGCGAGCGTAGAGATACCAGCACCGATACGGAGTACAGCACTGCTTGATAATACGGCAGCACCTGTAAAGCACAAAGAACCTGCAACGACTAAAACTTTACCGCAACTTCCTTTATAAGCATCGCGCGGTCTTTTATTTAAATGGTTTTCAATGAAAGTTTTATCGAGTGCTTCTTGTTTTATGCTATCTTGGCTGAGTAATATATGAGGAAGACCAATGGAATTGACAATGATTTTTCCTGTATAGTTACAGCTTGGATACATTATTAAACCGATTTTAGGCAATCCAAGTGTTAAAGTGACTGTAGCTTTTACAGCAATAGGATTTATTGCACCTGTATCAGAATTAATACCGCTTGGTACATCTACAGATAAAATTGGTCTACTACAGGAATTTAAAATGGAGATACATTTTTGTGCATTTTCACGCAGTTCGCCATGTATGCCAGTTCCGAGTAGAGCATCGATTATGCAGTCAGAGAATGTCAGTGCTATTTGTAATCTATTCCAATCTCTTTCTGTAGTAATCTGATAAATTTCTGCATGCATATTCATCAAAATATCATAATTGAGTTTGGCGGAAGGTGTAAAATGTTCTGTATTGCCTACAATAAAAATTTTTACTTTAGCTCTTTCATTTAATAAATGGCGTGCAGCAGCAAAACCATCACCACCATTATTTCCACAACCAGCGATAATGCAAAAGGTTTTTTTTACGCTACCACCACATAATTTAATAGCCTCATTAGCAGTTTCACGTCCTGCATTTTCCATTAGGACTATTTCAGGAATGCCATATACATTGATGGCATCTGTGTCAATTTGTCGCATTTGTGCAGCAGATGAAATTTTCAAGTGTTATCCCTCCAATATGGCTTGAGCTATAGCATATTCTTTAGAATGGCTAAGTGATAAAAATATATTGTAAATTTTACGTTTTGTTGCACTGTAAGCAAAATAGCCGTGTAATTTTATATGTGGCGCTCCACTGTCGTCAACTACAACCTCTATATCTTGCCAGCTACCACCTCGCATACCAGTGCCGAATGCTTTAACGACAGCTTCTTTAGCAGCAAAACGAGCAGCATAAGAAGATGCTCTTAATATATTGCGACTGTTGCAATATGCTTGTTCTTGTTGTGTGAAAATTCGATTGATGAATTTTTTATTATTTAATGATTTTTGTATACGAGATATTTCAACAATATCAATACCAGTTCCTTTTATCATATAATCACCTTTATTTTAATGCCTCTTGTAATGTTTTAGCATTTTCTTGCATAGCCTTAATATAAGCATCAGGGTCATCTTTACCTGTAACGACAGGGTCTAAAGTGTAAATTTTGGCGCCTGTTTCATTGGCGATAGCTTCAGCCGCAGTAGAAGAATATTGTGGTTCCGCAAATAACGCTTTTGTTGGCAAATTTTTTACTTGAGAAATAATATCTGTTAGCTCAGTAGGTGTTGGAGCTGTTCCTGGTTCACGTTCAATGACACCGACGATGTCTAAGTTAAATTCTTCGGCAAAGTAAGGAAATGCTTCATGGAATGTAACTATTTTTTTATTTGGCAATGGGTCAATAGCTGCGTGCATTTCGTTTTGAAGGTCTTTCAAACGTGCGATATAATCTTCAGCATTTTTATGATATTGGTCAGCATGATTTGGGTCTATTTTGCTGAGTTCCTCTGTTATAGTTTCAACTTGCGTAATACAGTTGGAAATACTAACCCAAACATGGGGATTTTCGCCATGTTCATCTATGAGTAAAGGAATGTTGGCAGAAGAGTCGATAACATGTAATTGTTTTTGGTTATTGATGATATCTTCGAGAAAAGATTCCATGCCAGCGCCATTAGCTATGAAGATATTGGCATTTTCCAATTTTTTCATATCAGCAGGTGTCATTTGATAATCATGTAAACAGCCTGTTTGAGGTTTAGTCATATTTTCTACAACGACGCCATCAATTCCTTTTGTGATATTGATGGTTTCAATATAGATAGGATAAAAAGACGTTACAATTTTTAATTCATTAGTATTTTCTGTATTATTTGATGTTGTCTCTTTATCATTGGCACAGCCTGAAAATAAAGTCAAAACCGTTAAACATAGCAGTAAGGACAGTATTTTTTTCAAATTTAATTCTCCTTTATTGTTTGTAAATACATTAAAAAGAATAACTATCAAGATATATCATCTATAATAGTTATTCTTTTTATGCTTAGTTAAATTATATTTTTATTTTAGATGCATTTTCAAGAGTTTCACGAGCCTGAGTCATGATATTTTCAATGATATCTTTAACAGGTTCTTCTTTTTGTAATAATGTCAAGGATTGACCAGCTTGAACCATACCGTTTTCAACATCGCCTTCAACGGCAGCAAGTTTATTTGTGCCTGTAGCCATGCGTAAGAGTTCTTCTTTTGGAGTTTTGCCTTCATTTTCTTTTTGAACAAAATCTACAGAGAATTTATTTTTAAGACCACGAACAGCACCGCCTAAAGTCAAACCAGTGACAATAGTATCAGTATCAATTGCTTCAATTAATTTTGCTTTCATGTTTGGATGAACGCCACATTCTTTAGCAACGAGGAAACGTGTACCCATTTGGATACCGCCAGCACCCATCAATAAAGCAGCAGCGAGTCCACGACCATCAGCAAAGCCACCAGCCATGATAACAGGAATGTTATCGACAACAGGGATTACTTGAGTCATGAGTGCCATCGTAGTGAGGACACCGATATGACCGCCAGCTTCCATACCTTCAGCTACTAAAGCATCAGCACCAGCAGCTGCAACGCGTTTTGCAAGTTTAACGTTTGGAATAACTGGAATGATTTTAATGCCAGCTTCTTTGAATTTAGGGAAATAAGGAACAGGATTACCTGCGCCGAGAGTGACAAATGCTGGTTTTTCTTCGCAGATTACATCTACGATTTCATCTTTATTTGGAGCCATGAGCATTACGTTTACACCGAAAGGTTTATCAGTGAGTTGTTTTGCTTTTCTTATTTCTTCGCGAACGTATTCAGTAGTTCTACCGCCGCAAGAGATGATACCAGCACCGCCGGCATTGGAAACAGCAGCAGCGAGATTAGCATCGGAAACCCAAGCCATACCGCCTTGAATGATTGGATATTTTATTCCTAAAACTTCAGTAATGTATTTTGCCATAGAAAATCCTCCTATATCTGATATCTTTTTTAGTTCATCGATATTATTATACCACGCTTAGTATCTCATATTTATCATGGCATATACCTATGAATTTTTTATGAGTGATAATTTTTCTTGGCGTGACAATTTTTTTATTTGTACTTCACGCCTTTGTGCTTCTTGCTTTGTAGAAAAAATTTCATAATAAAGCAGTTTGACCGGCAAGCGCCCGCGTGTGTAGCGAGCTCCTTTGCCGGCATTATGCGTTTTTATACGTTTGACTAAATCATTAGTCCAACCCGTATAAAGTGTATTATCACTGCATTTTAGTATATAAGTGTAACAGGGCATTAATTGTTTTCTTCAATTGTGATTTTGTTGATGACTACATCTTTAATTGGTTTATCCATGTAATCTGTATCAACATGACCGATTTTTTCTACGACATCCATGCCTTTGATAACTTTGCCAAATACAGCATGATGACCGTCGAGCCATGGAGTTTTATCAAGTGTGATGAAGAATTGAGAACCGCCAGTATTAGGGCCAGCGTTAGCCATGGATAAGATACCAGCGCTGTCATGTCTTAAATCTTTATGAAATTCATCTTTAATTGTATAACCAGGACCACCAGTACCGTTGCCGTTAGGGTCGCCACCTTGTATCATAAAGCCGTCGATTACACGGTGGAAAATCAAGCCGTCATAAAATTTTTCTTGAGCAAGTTTAATAAAATTTGCTGTAGTGATAGGAGCTTTATCTTCGAATAATTCAATAGTGAAAGTTCCCATATTAGTATCAAATACTGCTACGCGATTTTGGTTCATTGATTGAACTTCCTTTCCATTTATATTTAATTGAGGTTCTGCATTAGAGCAGTTTGTGAAATTTATCAGCCCTAAAAGAGCTGTTAGTAAACAAAGAAATACGATTTTTTTCATGGAATATTTCTCCTATTAGCGTTTTATGATATGTGTATCACCAGTAAAGCGAGGACACCATACAGATATTTTGTCTTTATTAGGAAAATCTTCTGGCATTGTCCAAAGTTTATGGCTCATATTGTGCATTGTTATGAGATTTTTTACTGATGTATGAGCACAAAATTCACGCGCACCTAAATCCCAAAACTCTTCGAGGCGACTATCCACAGGGAAAAATGCAATATCAGTTTGAAGATTTTCCATACGTTTTAATTGCTTTTTAAAACCATTGCGAGCAAATGCAATATTTTCTTTTGTATCGCCTTTCCAATGCCACCAGTTGAAATCCCCAGCATGAAAAATTTTCCAACCATCTTTTTCAATATAAAAAGAGATACCTTCATCAGTGGAGCTGAAAGATTTTACCAAAATGGAATTGTCTTCATACGTTACATATTCTTCTAAAATGATTGTCTTATCTTTTGGTGGCAGATTGTTTTTAATATCGTAGCTGATAAAATATTTTGTTACTTTATCGCTAAATTCATTTATTTTAGGATTGAAGTGGTCAAAATGGACATGTGAAGCAAAAAAATAAACTTCTTTTTTATCCTTGATTATTTCTGGTACGAGATTGTTGTCATCTTTATAATAATCGAAAATCATCGCCCAATCATTTATTTCTAAAACGAAACCACTATTTAATAAGTACGTAATTTTTGCTGTATTGTTCATTTAGTTATCTCCTTATCTACATATGTATTTTGGCAAATTTTATAAATAGTGTCAATACCCAGTGGTGTTTATTATAGATTTCTTTTAGCGTATTTAGTATTTTTTTGTATTTTTATAGCGTGTTTTTTTATTTTTAGTTATAATGAATAGTGATAACTTGTAAATATACTATAAATTAACGTTGGGAGTTTTTGTTATGTTTAGATTTTTAACAGCTGGCGAATCACATGGACAGTGTTTGACTGCCATAGTAGAAGGTATACCAGCCGGTCTTAAAATAAATCTTGAGGAAATGAATGCGCAAATGGCGCGCCGTCAAAAAGGTTATGGCCGTGGTGGACGTATGACTATTGAAACGGATAAAGTGGATATTTTATCTGGTGTACGCTTTGGCGAAACGATGGGTGACCCTATTACATTGCGCGTAGTAAATAAAGATTGGGAAAACTGGACAGACAGAATGTCTGTTATGGGTACACCTACATGGACAAAAGTAACAGCAGCTCGCCCAGGTCATGCGGATTATGTCGGTGTAAAAAAATATAATCGTGAAGATATTCGCGACATCTTAGAACGTTCTAGTGCTAGAGAAACAGCAGCGCGAGTAGCAGCTGGTGCTGTAGCTCGTCAATTTTTAGATGCTTGTGGCATAAATATCGTATCACAGGTAATAAATATTGGCGGTGTAAAAGCCGATACAACAAATATTGACTACAAAACACTTAAACCAAATAATAGCGATTTAAATTGCAACGATGCTGATGCTGAACAAAAAATGCATGAAGTAATTCGCGATGCAGGTCAAGCGGGAGATACATTAGGCGGTGTATTTGAAGTCGTAGTTCAAAATATGCCAATCGGTGTAGGCAGTCATATTCAATGGGATAGACGACTTGATATGCAACTTGCAGGTGCTATGATGTCCATTCAAGCTATTAAAGGCGTGGAAATCGGCGAAGGTTTTGGCTATGCAAATAAACCAGGTAGTAAACTTCATGATGAAATGTTTTATGATGAAAACAAAAATGTTTACCGCAAGACAAATCATGCAGGCGGTATTGAAGGCGGTATGAGCAATGGTGAACCGATAATCGTCCGTGCGTGCATGAAACCAATTCCTACACTTATGACACCACTTCATTCCATTGATATTGAAAGCAAAGAAGAAGTTTTAGCTTGCAAAGAACGCAGTGATGTCTGTGCTGTTCAAGCAGCTTCTGTTGTCGGTGAAGCTATGGTAGCGCTTACGATTGCTAAAGCTGTTATAGAAACATTTGGTGGCAGTTGCATGGCTGACTTACTCAACAATATAAAATCTTATAACGAACGAATTAAGGGATAACTATGAAAACTAATATTGTACTTATCGGATTTATGGGTTCAGGTAAATCAATCACTGGTAAACTATTGGCTTATAAGTTGGGGTACAGTTTTGTTGATACAGATAGTGAGATTGAAAAGACTTATAAGCAAAAAATAAAAGATATGTTTGCAAGTGAAGGCGAAGCTGTTTTTCGCGCACGTGAAACAGAAACCATAAGAAAAATAGCAGCTAGAAAAAATCAAGTTATATCTACAGGTGGCGGTGTTGCTACAAAAGAAGAAGATATGAAAATACTGCGTGATAATGCTATTATCGTATCTTTAGCAGCGATGCCACATACGATTTTAAAACGCACAGGTAACGATAAACGACCTTTACTTGCTAAAAAGACAAAAGAAGAACGTTTAAAAACCATAATAGAATTGATGGGAAAACGCGCTAAATATTATAAAAATGCGGATTTAATCGTAAAAACAGATGATACAACTCCGCTACAAAATGTAGAGATAATATTAAAATATTTAAAGGGTGTGAAATAATTGCGCACTGTTAATGTTAACTTAGGTGATAAATCGTATGATATCATCATTGGACATGATTTAAAAAAGCAGATTGTTGATTTTATACAAGGTCAAAAATTTTCGCGTAAAGCACTTCTAATCACAGATACGAATATTGCACCGTTATACGGTGAAAAAGTGCAGGCTATTTTAAATGAAGCAGGGCTTGATGCAAAACTTGCTGTAATTTTAGCGGGTGAACAATCAAAATCCTTGGCTTGTGCTGAAGATTTATACACACAGGCAATACAGCATGGATTAGATAGAAAATCGCCGATTATCGCATTGGGTGGCGGTGTAGTAGGCGATTTAGCTGGATTTATAGCAGCTACTTTTATGCGTGGCGTACCATTCATTCAAA
The DNA here is from genome assembly GCF_900187035.1 of Megamonas hypermegale. Lineage (NCBI taxonomy): Bacteria > Bacillati > Bacillota > Negativicutes > Selenomonadales > Selenomonadaceae > Megamonas > Megamonas hypermegale. The sequence continues at coordinate 1,002,881 of NZ_LT906446.1, read as the reverse complement.
TGCCTACTAGCTTATTGGCACAGGTTGATTCTAGTGTCGGCGGTAAAGTTGCTGTAAATCATGCACTCGGCAAAAATTTAATCGGAGCATTCTACCAGCCAAAAGCCGTATTCATGGATTTAGATATGATGAAGAGCTTGCCAAAACGCGAAATAGCTACAGGACTTGGCGAAGTCGTAAAATATGGTTATATTTACGATAAAGAATTTTACGAATATCTCTTAGTGCATAAAGATGAAATCTTGGATTTAAAATCAGAAGCGATAAGCCATGTAATAGCTCGCTCTTGTGAAATCAAAGCTGATGTTGTTTCACAAGATGAAAAAGAAGCTGGACTTAGAGCTATTTTAAATTTTGGTCATACTTTGGCGCATGCGATAGAAAAAGAAACGCAGTATAAAAAATATAATCACGGCGAAGCCGTAGCTATTGGCATGGTGGGAGTTGCTAAAATCAGCAATAAACTTGGCATGATTGATGAAAAAATAGTGACTGATATGGAAAAATTGCTTGCTATGTTCAATCTTCCAGAAAAAGCACAAGATTGCAGCGTAGAAAATATTTATGCTGATATTTTCCACGATAAGAAAACAGTCAATGGCAAAGTAAATTGGGTATTGTTAGAAGAAATTGGCAAGGTTTGTATTTCAAGTAATGTACCTGAACAAATTGTAAAAGAAGCGATTGCAGAAATTTTAGCATAAGATATAAAAAATGAGAGCTATCACAGATTTGTGATAGCTCTTTTTGTCGTGATATTAATTATTGTGGTTTACTGTGATACTAAACGTAGATGTATTCTGCCATTACTGGTTGGAGATTGATTTTTAATAAATCGTTGTAAACTTCGTCGACAGAGCGAGTATCGGAAATTTCAAATTGAGCATCGCCTTTATCCTTTTCAGGATTTTCATTGCTATGTTCGCCGATACCAGTGCTTACACCAGCGGAGATTTTTGTTGCAGCGATGTTTACGAGATTGTTGCGCACGCGGGAACATTCACGTGTAGAAACTGTTATGCTGGCAAATGGCATGAATAAGCGATAAGCGCAAACGACTTGCAATAATTGGCGTTCGTGTACGTCCATTGGATTGATTTTATCGTTGTTGATGATTGGGCGCAAGCGAGGGCAAGAGAATGCTATTTCAGCTTGTGGATATTTTTTCTGTAAATAATATGCGTGCATGCCAGTTGCTAAAGCGTCTTTTCTGAAATCATCAAGTCCCAATAAAGCAGCAAAGCCAACGCCGCGCATACCGCCTTTTAAAGCGCGTTCTTGTGCGTAGAAACGGTATGGGAATACGCGTTTGTGTCCAGCTAAATGAAGTGTTTCATATTTGTCGAAGTTGTATGTTTCTTGGAAAACTGTTACATAATCAGCACCGCATTTTTGCAGATAAGCGTATTCATCGCTGTTTAATGGATAGATTTCAAGACCGATTACGCGGAAATATTTTTTAGCTATTTTGCAAGCTTCGCCGATGTATTCAACGGTAGATTTTTTGCGACTTTCGCCTGTTAAAATCAAAATTTCTTGCAAACCAGATTTTGCGATGGCTGCCATTTCTTTATCTATTTCATCATAGTTGAGCTGAGCGCGTCTTATTTTATTATGACAGTTAAAACCGCAATAGATGCAGTAGTTTTCGCAGTAGTTGGCAATGTAGATTGGCGTAAACATATAGATGGAATTGCCAAAATGTTTGCGTGTTTCCTTTTGAGCGCGCTGAGCGATTTGTTCAATGAATGGTAAAGCAGCAGGGGATAATAATGCTCTAAAATCCTGCGGTGTGATGTGTTCATGAGAGAGTGCAGCTTGCACATCTTGTGCTGTATAGCTGTCATAATCATAGCTGTTCATATCAGCTACTACTTTATCGAGAATATCGCTATCGATAACTTCCATATCAGGAAGATATTGCATGTGATTTGTTCTATTTTGTTTTAAATGTTCTTTGATTTCATCATTTAAAATACTTTCATTAACGTGGTCCATTCTAGTTCCTCCAATATAAATTAATCCTGTAAATAGCCAGTAAGTGGAGATGAAGCACTGCCACCTTTAGCTTTTACTCTGCCGAGTTTTGCTTTATAGCCGAGGCGACCAGCTTCGATAGCGAGGCGGAAAGCTTCTGCCATTAGAGGAATATCGCCAGCAGTTGCAATAGCTGTGTTTGCCATGATGGCAGTTGCACCCATTTCCATAGCTTCGCATGCTTGAGATGGTCTGCCGATACCAGCATCGACGATTATAGGTAAATCTATTTCATCTATGAGAATTTGAATGAATTCTTTTGTAGCGAGTCCTCTATTGGAACCGATTGGAGCACCGAGAGGCATTATGCAGCTAGCACCAGCATTTACCATATCGCGAGCAGCATTTAAATCTGGATACATATATGGCATTACAGTAAATCCTTCTTTAGCGAGGATTTCTGTAGCTTTGATTGTTTCTTGATTATCTGGAAGCAAATATTTTGAATCGCGCATGATTTCTATTTTTACTAAATCACTGCCACAGATTTCGCGGGATAATCTAGCGATGCGGACTGCTTCATCAGCGTTTCTAGCACCGGAAGTATTTGGTAAAAGTTTTACATTGTCTGGAATGTAATCGAGAATATTTGCTACACCGCCAACATTTACACGGCGAAGGGCAAGAGTTACGATTTCAGCTTTTGCCTGTTCAACAGCAGCTTTTATGAGTTCATGAGAATATTTTCCTGAGCCTAAGATAAAACGGGAAGTAAATTCATATTTGCCTAATTTCCAAGTGTCATTTGTAGTTGTCATCATCATAACCTCTTTTACTTTTTTAGAATTAATTCAACTATTATATTGGCTTCATGAGCTGCGCAAATGGCAACGCGTGGAGCTGTTAATGTTTTTTCTGTATCAAGACCGCGTTTTTCATCGCCACACAGATAAAAATTTTGCATGATTTTGCGTGTATGAATGGCATTGCTGTCGCCAAAGCCTGCCATGCCACTAGCTGCCACAAGTTTTTTTTCGGGAAACTGTTCTAAGACAGTGTTTACGAGCATGGCTTTGTTTTCTGGCACATCAAAAGCTTCACAGATATAATCATCATCTTTTAATAAATCAGTGATATTATTTTCTGTCAGTTTTATGCAATCTTTTATGATGTGCAGATAAGGATTAATCTGCAAAAGTTGCTCAGCCAATGCATCCGTTTTATTCATACCTAAATGGTTGATAAAATAATGCTGGCGATTTAAATTGCTCAAATCAACTTTATCAAAATCGATTAAATGAAGTTGCCCTATGCCGACGCGGGCGAGTGCTACTGCAACATTTGAGCCTAGACCACCTAAACCTGCGATAGCTACTTTAGCTTGCATCAATTTATCTTGATTTTCTTTTGTATGGCGGTTGCACAATACTTTGTATATTGCTTCTTTTGTAGGAATAGTCATCATATATCAGCCCCCGCCTACAAATGTTACAATTTCCAGTTTATCGCCGTCAGTAATCATAGTGCTTTCATATTGACTTTTAGGCACGATAACGCCATTTTTTTCTACAGCAATGCGTGTCGTTGGATAATTTTTTTGAGTCAAATAATTAAGAACGCTAAGGGCTTGAGAAAATTCTTCCGTTTGTCCGTTTACTGTAATCACTGCATTTCCTCCTTATACTAAAAAAGAGTTCACGAAAAGAATACACCCGCGGTGGTGCACCCCTTCATGAACTCTTGTTCAATCACATGGTCAACTTTATGGAATTTTATACCTATCATCAAAAATAAAAATAGGTATTAGCAAATAAAAAAGAGATGACAAATGCCATCTCTATTATTCTCATATTGTTCCTACGTTGGCATTATCCAAATCAGGTATATGGGTCGAAGCTTACACTTCCTCTCAGCCGGTGCACCAGCTCCCCGTATTAAATTTATAAATATACTATAATTTATTTATCTTTATTTGTCAATAATTCTCTAAGCGTTTTTTGAAGCAAAAATTTGACTGATGAAAAGTGAGCCAAGGATTAAGATGGCGCCAATCCATTGCATAAAACTCATCGGTTCAGCTAATAAAACTGTCGATAAAATTACGGCTGTAACTGGGTCGATATAGCTAAATAGAGCGACTGTTTGAGCGGATAATTTTTGTAAAGAAGAAAAATACAGCAAATAAGCAAAACCTGTATGAATAGCTCCGACAGTCAGCAATAATAATAAAGAGGAGATATCGACTGACCAGCTATTATTTTCATAAAATACGTATGGCAATAAAATAATCGAAGCTAAAAGCAATTGAGCTATGGTGCTGTCCATAGATGAGATATCTTTTAAAAATTTATTGCTGATGATTACACAAGCGTAAAATGCGGCGGCAATTATACCGTAAATAACGCTTTTCATATTGCCAAAATCAGAATTTAAACCTATAAAAATATCTGCAATTAACATCATGCCGATTAGAGATAAAATTACGCAGAACAATTTTAATAAAGTGAAGCGTTCTTTTAAGAATATCGGCGATGCTAAAACGACAATGGTCGGTGCGAGATAATAAGTCAAAGTAGCTACGGCAATCGTTGTATAATGGTAGGCTTCAAATAAAAAAATCCAATTAAGACCGATAGCTCCGCCAGATATAAATAAAATAAGTGCATTTTTTCGCCAAGCTAGAAGATTTAGAGATTTTTTTAAGAAGAGCATGGCAAATAATAAGATGATAGCCCCAATAAAACCGCGAACAAGTGCTATTTGTGAACTGGCAAGGTCGATATGGCGAACGAATAGACCGATGCTGCCGAAAATGAGCATGGCGGTTATAGTCTTTAAAGTTGCGGGCAAAACAATCACTCCTTACGAACTTTTAAACACCATTATATCATTTTTGCTAGTTAAAGTGGTTTATAAAAATGGATAAATACTAGTAAAAATGCTATAATCATTTGTGCTGACTAGAATAGATAAATTTAAATTACGCATTATTTGATGATTTTGATGTATTTATAAATAATTTGGAGGGATTATCATAAAGAAAAAATTTTATGCAGTGAAGAAAGGTTATAAAACAGGTATTTTTGATACATGGGCACAATGCCAAAAACAGACACAGGGTTTTAAAGGTGCGCTATTTAAATCATTTGCTACGCTAGAAGAAGCAAAAAATTATTTAAATGATGATGAAGCGGTAAATATCATGGAAAAAGATGATGACCGCTATTATATATATGTAGATGGCTCGTATATAAATGGGCAATATAGCTGGGGTATGGCAATTTATCATCAAGGAAAATTGATTGATACATTTAACGGCATTGGTAAATCAAAAGATGCTAGTGAATTGCACAATGTAGCTGGTGAAATAGAAGGTGCTATGGAAGCGGCAAAATGGGCAGCGGCAAATGGTGATAAAGTGGTAATTTGCCATGATTATATTGGTTTATCAGAATGGGCACTCGGCCGTTGGAAGACGAATAAAGAGCTCACAAAACATTATGCAGATTTTATGAAGCCGTATCTTGATTTGGTTTCATTTAAAAAAGTAGCAGGTCATACTGGTGTAGAAGGTAATGAACTTGCTGATAAATTAGCAAAACAAGCTTTAGGATTATGATTTAGGAGGAATTGATTTGGATAATTCACTTACATTAGGAATAGAATCAAGTTGTGATGAAACATCGGTCGCAATATTGCGCGGTGGCAGAGAAATTTTAGCTAATGTCATTTCTACGCAGATACCAATTCATCAGAAATTTGGCGGAGTTGTACCAGAAATCGCTTCACGCAAACATATTGTAAATATCATGCCGGTATTAGATGAAGCATTGCACAAAGCTGATGTGACTTTAAAGGATATTGACCGCATTGCTGTAGCTTATGGCCCTGGACTTGTCGGAGCATTATTAGTCGGTGTATCTGCCGCTAAAACTTTGGCTTTTGCGATTGATAAACCGCTTGTGGCAGTAAACCACTTAGAAGGTCATATCTTTGCCAATTTCTTATCTCATCCAGATTTAAAACCGCCATTCATGGCACTTGTCGTTTCTGGCGGACATACTTCACTTGTACACGTTAAAGATTACAACCATTTTAAATTGATGGGACAAACTCGCGATGATGCAGCTGGTGAAGCTTTTGATAAAGTAGCTCGTGTCATGGGTCTTCCGTATCCTGGTGGCCCTCAAATTGATAAATTGGCAAAAGAAGGTAATCCAGATGCGATTGATTTCCCTATGGCTTTGAATGAAAAAGGCAATTATGAATTCAGTTTTAGCGGTTTAAAATCAGCAGTGCTCAATTATTTAAACAGCATGAAGTTAAAACACATAGAAATAAATAAAGCTGATGTAGCGGCATCTTTCCAAAAATCTGTCGTAAATATTCTCGTGCATAAATCAATTGAAGCTGCACGCCAAATGGGTATGGATAAACTTGTTTTAGCAGGTGGCGTAGCTGCTAATAGTTCACTTGAAGAACATTTGCGCCAAAGTGCAAAAGAAAATAATTTAGAATTTTATTACCCGAGCAAAATTCTCTGCACTGATAATGCGGCAATGATTGCTTGCCGTGGATATTATCAAGCACTCACAGGTCAATTTGCAGATAGTAGTTTAAATGCTGTACCGTATTTGGAATTGACAGATAGAGAGTAGGCTTTAGTCGATGTTTACAGATATTTTATCTGATACAGCACTTTTGTCAGCTATTGGCATTGCTTTTGTTTCGACAATCATTCAATCTTTGACAGGTTTTGGCTTTGCCATCGTATCCACGCCACTGCTTTTAATGGTCTATGATGCCAAAGAAGTTGTAGTCATCTTGCAATTATTATCCGTTGTTTTAGATACGGTATTTATCTTTTTTGTCAAAGCGAATATTGATTGGAAATTTTTAAAGCCATTGTTAATCGGTTCTGTTATAGGGCATCCGATTGGGCTTTTAATATATTTTTTCGCGCCGACGGCAGGATTAAAGATATTCATTGCAGTGGTTATAATATCGTTTTTATTTTTAAGTAAACTGTATCATCGCAAGATAGAAGAAAAAACTTTAAAAACGAGAATTGTCGGCTGTATGTCGGGAATTTTAAACACATCTACGAGTATGAGTGGACCGCCACTCATCTTGTATTTAGCTATGAGTGGTAGAGATAAAACATCACTTCGTGCCACTTGCATTGCATATTTTACAATCGTAAATTATATTGGTGTATTGGCATTCTTTTTAGCAGGCAAAGATTTTACATTTGCCGCTGAACAGAGTATTTATATTTTGCCGTTTTGCTTTTTAGCGCTTTGGATTGGCAATAAATTATTCCCGTACGTTTCGCAAAAGATGTTCAATCGAATTATTTTCTTAATGCTACTGTTTACAGCAGTGTACACTATTTATACATCATTGATATAATAAAAAAGTATCTATTAATTTTCTGAACTGCACCCCAAAAATTGGACAAAAAAACAACTTTTGGAGGTGCAGTTCATTTCGGTTAGTAGATACTTTTCTTTTTGTATATTAAATTTTATCTGGATTTATTTATCGTATAACTTGCTTGATGACGCCACCGCCAACTATGATATCATCATCGTAAAATACGACGGATTGACCTGGTGTTATGGCACGTTGTTTTTCTTTGAAAATGACTTTAGCTAGTTTGCCATCAGCTAGTGGAGAAACTTCACATTCGCATTCACGGCTACCGTAACGGATTTTAGCTGTAGTTGTAAATGGTTTTGTAAAATCATCTTTAGTGATAAAGTTAAGATTTTGAGCGACAAGTCCTTGAGCGTATGTTTCAGTGTTTTTACCGACAATGACGCGATTGTGTTTGACATCCAATCCCACTACGTATAATGGATGAGCCGCGGCGATGCCGAGTCCTTTGCGCTGACCGACTGTATATAATGGAACGCCTTCATGGCGACCTAATACATTGCCTTCAGTGTCTACGATATCGCCAGGTTTTAAGATTTTAGGTGCTTTAGCTTTGATATACGCTTTGTAATCATCGTTTGGAATGAAGCAAATTTCTTGGCTTTCTGGTTTATGGGCAACAGGTAAATCAAGTTTTTCTGCCATTTCGCGTGTTTCAGCTTTTGTGTAATCGCCTAATGGCAATAGAAAATGAGATAAAGCGAATTGATTTAATGTGTATAATACATAAGATTGGTCTTTGCGAACATCAAGACCTTTTTTCAATAAATATCGTTGGGAATTTTCATCGTATTCAATGCGCGCATAATGACCTGTAGCTACAGCATCAGCGCCGAGTTTTAAACAATCTTCTAGTAATGAACCGAATTTTATTTTATTATTGCAAGCAACGCAAGGATTAGGCGTTCTACCATGAGAATATTCACGGATGAAATAATCAATGACATTTTGTTTAAAGCTACCGTGATAATTTACGACATGATGCTCAATGCCGAGTGTATCAGCTACTTTTTTTGCATCAGTGATTGCAGTTGAACCGCCTTCTTCGCGTGAGTCATCACTTAAAGTCATTGTCACGCCGAATATATCAAATCCTTGTTTTAATAGTAAAGCCGCAGTCAAAGAACTATCGACACCACCGCTCATTGCTACAGCTATTTTTTTATTTTTTTTCAATGGTAGTACCTCATTTCTAATTCATACTAATCTACTAAGATTTATTCAATATTAACAGAAGCGTGTATTTTTGTCAAAAATATTTTATTTGTTTTTACATTGCTCACAGAATTTTAGATATTGACCGATTGTCTTTTCATAGCCATTTGAGGTTGGTGTGTAATATTTTGTGCCTTTCATTTTATCTGGCAGATAATCTTGTTTGACGATATGGTATGGATAATCATGAGCGTATTTGTAATTTATACCGTGGCCGAGCTTTGCTGCGCCTTTATAATGGCAATCGCGCAGATGAATAGGTACATCACCGCAGTCTTTGGCGCGTACATCAGCGAGTGCTTTATCAATTGCTAAATAGCTTGCATTGCTTTTAGGAGCGCAGGCAACGTAAGTCACAGCTTGAGCAAGTGGAATTCTAGCTTCAGGCATGCCGATGAATTGTACAGCTTGAACGGCAGCCATGGCGATAACTAAAGCTTGTGGGTCAGCGTTGCCAACATCTTCAGCAGCACAGATGGCAATGCGGCGAGCTATGAAATTTATATCTTCGCCAGCTGCGAGCATTCTAGCCAAATAGTGAATGGCTGCATCAGGGTCACTGCCTCGCATGCTCTTTATGAAAGCGGATACAATATCGTAATGATTGTCGCCGTTTTTGTCGTATTTTTGAATGCGTTCTTCGAGCAATGTATCGATGATGTTTTCATTTATTATATTGTTGTTTTCGCGGGCAATATCACTGGCTTGTTCTAAAATATTTAAAGCGATACGAGCATCACCGCTGGCAAATTGAGCGATGGCGGATAGAATTTTTTCATCGCATTGAATTTTTTGCTTGCCTAAACCGCGCTTCGTATCAGTCAAAGCCATTTGTAGGATTTTTGTGATATGTTCATCGGTCAATGGCTGTAATTGAATGACGCGAACACGCGATAATAAAGCGTGATTTACTTCAAAATATGGATTTTCCGTAGTAGCGCCGATTAAGATTATGCGTCCATCTTCTACGTATGGCAATAATACATCTTGTTGAGCTTTATTGAAGCGGTGAATTTCATCTAAAAATATGATGGTGCGTTTATGGTAAAATTTGCGCTGTTCATTAGCTTTATCGATTAATTTGCGAACATCGTTTATGCCAGAAGCTACGGCATTTAAGCGTTCAAAATTGCTTTTAGTCATATTGGCAATCATCTTGGCAAGTGTAGTCTTACCTGTGCCAGGTGGGCCGTATAATATCATAGAAGGAATTTTATCTTCTTCAATCATGCGGCGCAAAAAGCGACCTTTGCCGAGAATTTGTTCTTGACCGATGTATTCATTAAAATTGCGCGGTCGCATGCGAGAAGCCAAAGGACTGTAATCTATTAAATCATTGTCAGTATTTGAATTGTTTTCTGGTAAACTAGCTGAAAATAAATCTAATGTTTCCATAATTATTCTCCTGTTGAACCAAATCCACCTTGGCGAATTGTATCATCAAGGATTTCGTCATCAACTGTCAAAAATTTATAAAAGATTGCTTGAGCAATGCGCATGCCTTTTTTTATTTGTACATCTTCTGTTCCGAAGTTTATAATGCCAATCATGATATGACCTTCATTGTCGGGATTATTATAATAATCAGCGTCAATGATGCCTTGTGCATTTATTAAGTTTAAATGTTTTTTAAAAGCTAAACTAGAGCGAATGTGTATGCCTAAGTATTCATCATCTAGCATATACGCTTTTAAACCAGTAGGAATGATAGCTGTTTTGCCAGCTTCAATCAATACATCAGTGCCAGCTTCTAAATCGTAACCAGCGGATTTTGCTGTTTTGCGACTAGGCAGATTTATATTTTTATCTTTGTACGTAGAAATTATTTCAAAACCGCGTTTGCGCATAAAATCACCTCGAAAAATATTTTATCAATTATATTTATATTGAGATACAAAAAAAGCACTGTGCATTTACACAGTGCCGTTATATTCGTTTGGAGGCGACACCCAGAATCGAACTGGGGAATAAAGGTTTTGCAGACCTCTGCCTTACCGCTTGGCTATGTCGCCGTCTGGAGCGGAAAACGAGGCTCGAACTCGCGACCCCCACCTTGGCAAGGTGGTGCTCTACCACTGAGCTATTTCCGCATTTGACTTGTTTTTTTGCTTCGCTGTATCAGCGACATGTATTATTATATCCATATGGTATAGTTTTGTCAACAACTTTTTTAAAATTTTTTTTAGTTTATTTGATTTTGTTCAAAAAGCCTTTAAAATAAAGGCTTTAGCTGGTAAATTTTTATGAAAAACTGACGAAATTTATAAAATTTGAAGATATTTTTTATTAATTGAAGGATTTTAAAGCTAAAAGATATAATTTATTTAGAGCACAAAATCGTATAAATCATTTTAGAAAGGTATTATCATGAAAAATTTTTTTAATGAGTTTAAGAAATTTGCCTTTAAAGGCAATATGATTGATTTAGCTGTTGGTATGATTATTGGTGCAGCATTTACGAGTTTGGTAAATTCGATTGTAAAAAATTTAATCATGCCGATAATCAGCATATTCACAGGTGGCATTGATTTCAATAATATGTATTTGCCACTTACAAAAGCTTCTTATGTTCTTTCAGCGCAAGGTGCTGACCTTGAAACTGCTAAAAAAGCGGGAGCTGTTTTTGCCTATGGAGCGTTTTTGACAGATTTTCTACAATTTTTAATCTTGGCATTTGTAGTATTTTGTTTGATTAAACAGCTTAACAAGTTAATTCCCATTCCAAAAGAACCGCCAAAAACAAAGATTTGCCCATTTTGTAAATCTCAAATACCGTATGATGCTGTAAAATGTGCTCATTGTACTTCAGATTTAATGGAAAAATAAATTTATGATTAAAAATAGATTGTTATTTCTTTAGGAGGGCATTTTTTTTATAATGTTAATAAAAATATTTTGAGGAGGCTGATTTTAATGACAAGTACTAAAGAATTAAATTGGGCTGTTTTAGGTGTAGGCGTAATTGCCAATGAGATGGCACAAGCTCTACAAAATATGGGCAAAAAGCTTTATGCAGTTGGCAATCGCACACATAGCAAAGCAGTTGATTTTGCTGAAAAATACGGCATTGAGAAGGTTTATGATGATTTCCAGGATATTTTCACTGACCCTGAGGTTGATATCATTTATTTAACTACACCACATAATACACATTATCCTTTTATGAAAAAAGCACTTGAAAATCATAAACATTTATTTGTGGAAAAATCCATTACTTTAAACAGTGATGAATTAGATGAATGTGTAAAGCTCGCGCAAAAAAATAATTTAATCTTAGCTGAAGCTATGACTATTTGGCATATGCCTATTTATAAAAAATTATGGGAAATGATACATAATAATGAATTTGGCAAAGTGCAGATGATTACTATAAATTTTGGTAGCTTTAAAGATTATGATATGAAAAACAGATTTTTCAATAAGAATTTAGCTGGCGGTGCATTGTTGGATATTGGTGTATATGCTCTCAGTATTACGCGCAGTTTTATGCAAAGTAAACCGACTAAGATTTTAAGTCAAATGCTTCCAGCACCTACAGGTGTTGATGAGCAAGCCACTATTTTATTGATGAATGAAAATAATCAAATGGCTACAATTGCTTTATCGCTTCATTCTAAACAGCCAAAAAGAGCCATGATTAGTTGTGAAAAAGCGTATATTGAAATCATGAAATTTCCTCGTGCTAATAAAGCTGTAATTACTGATGCTGTTACAGGCGAAAAACAGGAAATAATTTTAGGTGATACAAAAAAAGCTCTTCAATATGAAATGGAAGATATGGAAAAAGCAATTTTGCAAGGACAAACTGAACTTTTGCAATTTGCCTATACGAAAGATGTAATGGATATCATGACTAAATTGCGCCGTGAATGGAATTTAGTATATCCCGAAGAAATGTAAAATTAATATATTATATAAAGAGGTTTTTATGTCTACATTTGCAAGTGATACTTCAAAACGAAGTTTAAAAAATTGGATTATAGCACTCAGTATATTGTTACTGGGTTTAATCATTGCCCATTTAGGGATTTCTTTATTTTTATTATCTGAGCTTGGCACTGATACATTCACTGTATTTATTCAAGGATTAGCTCGAACATTTAATTTAACAGTTGGGACATTTCATGTTATTGTCTTATGTATCTTATTGGTGATAATGCTTCTTACTACGAAAGGTTATGTAAAACCTGGTACTATTTTATGTGCTTTTTGCGGTGGTCCTATCATTGACTTTTTTACTTGGCTTTTAGGCGATATTGTAAATGCTGATTCTATTTTGCCATGGCGTATTGTAGCTATGATTTTAGGTTATCCATTGGCATGTCCATTGTAATCAAGAGCAATGCAGGTACTGGCCCTAATGATTTGATAGCTATTATTTTGACAGATAAATTACAAAAATTTCAATTTCGCTGGGTGCGCATGACATGTGATTTATTCTTTGTCATTTTAGGTTATATCTTAGGTGGTACTGTAGGTGTGGGTACAGTGATAGCAGCATTTTTAACTGGTCCACTTGTGCAGTTTTGGCTTCCTAAAAGTGAATTTTTAATCAAACAAGTTTTGAAAGAATAATACATCAAGTATTTAAAATTTATATAGGAATTATTTTTAATTGTATTTTAGTATGAAAAATGACCTTTAGTAGTTTTTGTATAACTATTAAAGGTCATTTGTTTTAAGCTAGATTAAAGAACTTCAGAGAAATAAATTACAGTAACGATATCATCAAGAGTAATGCGACGTTTGTAAATTTCTTCAAAATCGAGGCGTAATCCTTCGATAGTATCTATTTCTGGATTTTGATGGCCTAAGTCAGCAGAAGTCAATTCGGAGAATTTTTTTACACGTACTTTATCGATAAAAGCAGTGTATAATCTTTTTTTTACATCATATTTTTTGCCAGTAGTAATCCATACGATAGAACTTTCAGGATATTGCTTGCGAACATCACCTAAACGAACAGTACAATTTTTTTTGCGAGCCATGAGCAGTTTTTCATGTTTTGGCGCTTGAAAATTTAATGACATCATAAAAATCATCTCCAATTTATAATTATTTAATATTAATTTATATCTTTTGTATATTATAATTAGCGACAGGATAAGAAAAATCCTTTTTTTGGTAAAAATTTATCTATTTTCTTGCGTATATTGTCTGCATAAGATATTATATAGTAAATGTTTAATTTTAAAGAAGAGAGGCTGGCTGTGTAATGCGTTCTAAAATTTTAAATTTGTTAAAACAAGCCGGTGATAATTTTTTATCGGGAGAATATTTGGCAGAGACATTGAATGTATCGCGTACTGCCATTTGGAAACATATAAAAGCTTTGCGTGATAGTGGCTACGATATTGAAAGTGTACCGAGAAATGGATATCGTTTACTTAATTCACCTGATTTATTATCGGCTGAAGAAGTAAAAAATACTTTATCTACTAAGATTTTAGGTTCAGAAATTAAATATTTTACAACAACAGATTCTACAAATAATCAAGCTAAAAAATTTGCAATGCAAGGAGCACCTGATGGTGCTATTGTAATCAGTGAAGAACAATGCGGTGGCAAAGGTAGATTATCGCGTTCATTTTTTTGCCCTAAATATAAAGGTATTTGGTTTTCTGCTATCTTACGTCCAGATTTTTTACCACAGGAAGCGCCAAAATGTACTTTAATGGCGGCTGTGGCTGTAGCACGCGCTATAGAAGATGTTACAGGCGTTAAAGTGGGCATAAAATGGCCAAATGATGTTTTATACGAGGGTAAAAAATTAGTTGGCATCTTAACAGAAATAAGTGCGGAAATGGAACGTATCAACTATATTATTATAGGCATTGGTATTGATGTAAATATAGAAAAAGAAGATTTGCCAGAAGATATCAGAGATATTGTAACTTCTTTAAGTCAAATAACTAAAAAACAGGTTTCTCGTTTAAAACTTTTAAATAAAGTCTTGTATCATTTAGAACAATTATATATAATGGCACAGAGGCATGATTTTGCACCAATTCTTGATGAATGGCGAAGATATTCAATTACATTAAATCAAGATATAAAAGTAATCAGTGGAAAAGATATTACATATGGAAGAGCTATGGATATTGATGATGATGGTGCATTACTTGTTGAAATAAATGGACAAATAAAACGTGTGTTAGCAGGCGATGTATCAATAAGACCTAGATGAGCCGCTAAACTCACAGATGGAGGATAAAATGCTATTAGTTTTTGATATTGGCAACAGCAACATTGTTATGGGTGCATATGAAGGAAAAAAATTATGCTACCATTGGCGAATTTCCACCGACCGACAAAAGACCGGCGATGAGTATGGTATGCTGATAAATGAGCTGTTTCGTTTTCAAGGAATAAATATGAGCGATATAGATGATATAATCATTTCATCTGTAGTACCACCACTTGTTATTCCACTTAGCAAAATGTGTGAACGTTATTTTAAAATAAGACCATTACTTGTTGGCCCTGGTATAAAAACAGGTATCAGACTTGTATATGAAAATCCGCGCCTTTTAGGTGCTGACCGTATTGTAAATGTTGTAGGTGCATTTGAACAATATGGTGGCCCTTTGATTGTAATAGATATCGGTACGGCTACTACTTTTGATGTAGTAAATGAAAAAGGTGATTTTTTAGGCGGGGTAATCGCTCCTGGTATTGGCATGTCAGCAGATGCACTGTTCCAAAAAGCCGCTAATTTGCCACGTATTGAACTCGTTACACCAAAAACAGTAATTTGCCATAATACTATTACAAATATGCAGTCTGGTATTATTTTTGGTGCTGTAGGTCAGATTGATGGAATTGTAGATAGAATTAAAAAAGAATACGGCAAAGACATGAAGGTTATTGCAACTGGCGGATTAGCACGCATGATTGCAAAAGAATCTTCTACAATTGATAAAACAGACCATTTTCTAACTTTGACAGGCTTGCGTGTATTGTATGAACGCAATGCTATTGCTAGAAGGGGGTACCTTGAAAGACTAAAAGCACAAAAAGCTACACAGTCTAATACTAACTTATGAAAATAGGAAATCTTGAAATAATCACTCCAGTATTTTTGGCACCGATGGCAGGTGTTACGGATACGGCTTATTGTATATTAGCTCGTCGAATGGGTTGTGGATTGGTGTATTCAGAAATGGTCAGCGACCAGGGAATTAATTTTCGCAATGAACGCACTTTAGAAATGCTAAAGACAGTGCCAGAGGAAAGACCGATGGCAATTCAGCTTTTTAGCAGTAGTCCAGAACGCATGTACAAAGCGGCTGAATACGTAGCTTCTTTAAACTGTTGTGATATCATTGATATAAATATGGGCTGTCCTGCTCCAAAAATCGTGCGCAATAATGAAGGTTCAGCGCTCATGAAAAATCCATCGCTTGCATATGAGATTATGTGTGCAGCGCGTGAAGCGGTTAAAAATATGCCAGTAACTGTCAAAATGCGCAAGGGCTGGGACAGTGAACATTGCAATGTAGTGGAAATGGCACAGTTAGCGCAAAAAGCAGGGCTTGATGCAGTAGCTGTACATGGCAGAACGCGTGAAGAATTTTATCGCGGTCATGCTGATTGGGATATAATTAAAGAAGTAAAAAATGCAGTAGATATCCCAGTAATTGGTAACGGCGATGTCAGAACGTGTCAAGATTTAAAAAATATTTTTGCGCGAACTGGTTGTGATGCTGTAATGATTGGGCGTGGGGCACAGGGCAATCCGTGGATATTCCGCCGTTTTAAAGAATTTCTTTTCACTGGCGTAGACCCGGGAGAACCAACGATGGACGAACGCCGTGGCGTCATTTTAGAACATCTTGATATGCTCTTAAAATGGAAAGGCGATTATATCGGTCCGCGCGAAATGCGAAAACACGCTACATGGTATACACATGGTTTACCAAATAGTGCTAAATTGCGACAGAAATTTAACATGGCAGAGACAAGACAAGATTTTATTGAGATATTAAAAACCATGTGATAAATAAAGCAAAAAGTTTATAAAAAGACATAACTATTAGCATTAGCTATGTCTTTTTTTATATATAATTTTATTTTATAGAGTAGAAAGGAAAGTATATATCCTATGAAACATTATGTTGTAACTTTTGGCAAGAGTTTGATTGTCGGCAGTACCATGCTTGTTCCTGGTGTGAGCGGCGGTTCAATGGCAATGATACTCGGCATTTATGCAAAGCTAATCTCTGCGGTTAGCTCTTTTATGAAAGACAAAGTTAGGAATTTCTTTTTCTTAGCTGTGTTTTTAGCAGGTTCACTATTAGGAATAGTATCGTTTTCCAAACCGATACTTCATTTGATTGAAACGTATCCAATGCCTATGTTGTACTTTTTTATGGGAGCTGTAGCTGGTAGTATACCGCTCATCTTTAAACAAGCGCAGATTAAAAAGTTTTCTTGGACAATGCCGATTTACATTGCACTTGGTTTTTTAGTTGTGTTCATTTTTGAAATGACACCGATTAGCAGTGTTAGCGCTAATGAAGGAACTAGCTGGATAACGTATTTCTTATTGATAATAGCAGGTTTTATTGCGGCTATAGCACTTGTATTGCCTGGTATAAGCGTATCGTATATGCTGTTGCTTTTAGGTTTGTACGATGAAACTATGCGCGCTGCTTCGACTTTTTATCTGCCATTTTTAGTGCCGATTGGTGTTGGACTCGTTGCAGGAATTTTATTGACTACTAAATTATTGGAAAAATGTATGAATGAATATCCGCGTCCAACATTTTTGATAATTCTCGGCTTTATCCTTGGCTCTTTGCTAGAACTTTATCCAGGTATACCGACAGGCAGGGAAATAATCATTTGCCTTGTAGCACTTGTATTAGGTTTTGGCATAATTAAATATATATCTTCAAAAGATAATTAAAAATGAAGTTAAAAGCTGTAATAGGTAATTTTATCTTATTACAGTTTTTTTTTCTGTAATTTTATTACATGATTACAGATAAATTTTAATAAACATAAATTTTGTCTATTACTACTTTATAAATTAGCTATTTTAGATTATAATAGTAGGTATAGTTGTTTTCCAAGGAGGAATTTTTTTAATGAAAGATGCTACAAAATGCCTGCATTCAGGCTATCATCCTAAAAATACAGAACCAAGAGTTGTACCTATCGTACAAAGCACTACATATGTTTTTGACTCCACTGATGATGTAGCTGCTGTATTTGATGACCCAACAAAAGCACTTATTTATTCTCGCTTTGCTAATCCTACTGTTATGGCAGTTGAACAAAAAATAGCAGAACTTGAAGGTGGCGTTGCTGCTATGTGCACAACTTCTGGTCAAGCTGCTAACTTACTCGCTATTTTAAATATCTGTCGTGCTGGTGATAGCTTTATCAGTACAACTCAAATTTATGGTGGTACAATAAATTTATTCGGTTTTACTTTGAAAAAACTCGGCATTGAATGTATTTTTGTTGGCGAAGAAGCAACTGATGAAGAAATTGAAGCTGCATTTAAACCAAATACAAAAGCTGTTTTTGGTGAAACTATCGCTAACCCTGCACTCAGTGTTTTTGATATTGAACGTTTTGCTAAAATTGCCCATAAACACGGTGTACCTCTTATCGTAGATAATACATTTGCTACACCAATTTTATGCAAACCATTTGAATTTGGTGCAGATATTGTAACACATTCTACAAGTAAATACATGGATGGACATGCTTTACAAATCGGCGGTGTAATCGTTGATAGTGGTAAATTTGACTGGAGCAATGGCAACTTCCCTGAACTCGTTGAACCAGATGAATCTTATCATGGACTTTCTTATGTAAAAGAATATGGCAAAATGGCTTATATCTTAAAAGCAAGAATGCAACTCATGCGTGATTTTGGTTGCTATCCAGCAGCTCATTCCGCATTTTTACTCAATTTAGGTTTGGAAACTTTAGCAGTTCGTATGAAACAGTATTGTGAAAATGCTTTAACTGTAGCAAAATATTTAGAAGCTAATGATAAAGTAGAAAGCGTTATGTATCCAGGACTTGAAAATGATAAATGCCATGCACTTGCTAAAAAATATTTAAAAGGTTGCAGTGGTGTTATCACTTTCGTTATAAAAGGTGGCAAAGCTAACGCTGTTAAATTCATGGACGCACTTAGCCTTGCATCTAATGAAGTTCACGTTGCAGATATTCGCACTTGCGTACTTCATCCAGCAAGTGAAACTCATCGCCAGCTTACTGATGAACAGCTTGTAGCTGCTGGTATCAACAGCGGTATGGTTCGTTTCTCCGTAGGACTTGAAGATGTTGAAGATATTTTAGCTGACCTTGATAAAGCTTTTGCAGCTATAGATTAATTTAATAGTAAATAAAAAAGACAGACATATTTTTATGTCTGCCTTTTTTGTATTGATTTAGATGAAATTAGATGCTGTTTGACGCAAATAATATAAATCTGCATATAGATTTTCGCCTGGGCAAGCTGTAGCATTAAAATCACGATGGCCAAATATTGTGCCTTCATTAGGACTTAAGCTGTACATTTGACAGAGCAGTCCGATTAATTTGCTAGCAGATGCCATTTGCATATCAGTTGGCATTTCGTTGTTGAAGTTACCTGCTAGGCAAATGCCAATGCTGTTATTGTTGTGTTGATATGTATGAGCACCAATATCAGCTAAAGGACGACCTGTTTCAATCAAACCACTTTTTCGAATAAACATATGGTAGCCAATACCTGACCAGCCATTTTGCAAATGCATGCGATGGATATCGGCGGCAGATACATCATCACCTGTTGTGGCTGAATGATGGATTATGATTTGATTAGTTAATCTTCGTTCGGATAATGAAGTGAAATTAAAATAATTTTCTACAATTGGTAAATCAGAAGCATATAAAGTATAGTCTGCTGCTTTAACTTTATCTGGATTTATCAAATTGGCAAGCGTGGAAATACTTCCTCCGGCTAATAAAAGACCGCCAAGTTTTAAGCCATTTAAAATAAAATCTCTACGGTTCATGTATATATGTCATACCTTTCTAAAATGTATTGTAAATTTTTTGTTTATTTTAAATTATAGTATATGAAGTTTACTATAAGTCAAGACAGTATCTTCCTATTTTATTTATATACTATATATAATAGTAGGAAAGCATATTTTTTTCAAGAAAACAGATAAATTTTTCTCAAAATATCATTGCATAGATTTTTTAGATATGATAAAATAGTCGAGTATGCAACAGACGGTCCTCTATACGGCAAGTCCGACATGAACGTCTGAATTAAGGAGGAAAAATAAATGAATATTATTCAGGTTTTAGAACAAGAACAGTTACGTAACGATATCCCTAAATTCATCCCTGGTGATACTGTACGTGTACATGTAAAAGTAGTTGAAGGTTCCAACGAACGTATTCAGATGTTCGAAGGCGTTGTTATCGCTCGTCAGGGTTCTGGCGTACGTGAAAACTTCACAGTAAGAAGAATTTCTTATGGTGTTGGTATTGAACGTACTTTCCCTGTACATTCCCCACGCCTTGCAAAAATCGATGTAGTTCGTAGAGGTATTGTTCGCAGAGCTAAACTTTATTATCTCCGCAACCTCACTGGTAAAGCTGCTCGTATTAAAGAAAGACGCTAATCATATAATAAAAGGGACTGCCTTGAAGGTAAGTCCCTTTTGTTGTAATAGCTAGTTATTTATTTAGTCTAGGAGGATTTTAGTCATGGCTGATAAAAAAGAGTCATCGTTGGGAAGCGAAATCAAAGACTGGGCTATTTCTATAGCCATAGCTGTTGTATTGGCATTATTTATTCGCCATTTTGTCGTAGAGTTGTATTTAGTAGATGGCCCTTCAATGCGTCCTACTTTACAAAATCAAGAACGACTCGTGGTAAATAAATTTATTTACAAATTTCATGCACCAGAACGTGGTGATATTTTAGTATTCCAATATCCAAGCGACCCAAGCCGTGATTTTATCAAACGCGTAATCGCTGTACCTGGTGATACAATTGAAATAAAAGATGGTCATGTGTTTGTAAATGGTGAACTTCAACATGAACCGTATATTTTAAGCACGACTAGAGGAGATTATCCACTTGCTACAGTTCCAGAAGGACATATCTTTGTAATGGGTGATAACCGCAATAATTCAGAAGATAGTCGTTTTGCCGATGTAGGTATGGTTCCATTTGATTTAATTAAAGGTAAAGCTATTCTGATATTCTGGCCACTTGATAAAATAAGAACGTTACCATAATAATAAAAGCTGTAACAATTAAGTAAAAACTTACTGTTACAGCTTTTATTTTATATTAATAACTTGTCAGAGAAAGCAAATATTGGCTAAAATCCTTGGTGCGCCCAACAGGAATCGAACCTGCGTTTTCGGCTCCGGAGGCCAACGTTTTATCCACTAGACTATGGGCGCATACAACAGAGTTAATTATATTATAAAAAAAAATAGCTGTCAATTTTAAAGAGATTGGCAGCTATTTTTTAATTGCGTTAATCTATTGTTGATGAGCTTGATACATATTTTTTGCTACTTGAAGAAAAGAGCGTTCACATAAAAAATCCAAACGATTTTGTTCATTGTTCAAATACAAATACCCTAAAATTGCTTCAAAACCTGTGCTGATATGGTAATCATGCACAGAGGCAACGCGTGGAGCATGAGATTTAGCATTTTTTCCGCGCTTAAAGATATAACTTTCAGTTTCAGTCAATTCATCTTTAATCGCTTCATACGCTTGTACTTGAAAAGTGGCAGATACTATTTGCATGCTAAAATCATTGAGCAAATGAACATGTGCTTGTTCAAAGTTTAATAGGCGAGTGCGAATGTACAAATGGTAATAAGCATCACCTACATAGGCAAGTACTAGTGGATTTAATTGTCTTGGATTAATATCTTCTTTTTTGTAGCGGTCATTTAATACGTTTTGTTCATTAAAAGGAAATAGATTTTTTTTCAGATTTTGGTATTGTTGAAATTTCATTATTTTTTCCAGCGAACACCTGTAGGAGAATCTTCTAATGTAATGCCGATAGCTTTTAATTCATCACGAATTTTATCAGCTACTGCCCAATTTTTATTTTTGCGAGCATCTTGGCGAATGGAAATGATGAGATTCATTAAATTATCAACGAGTGCATTATCAACAGCAGCATTGTTATCAGCTAAAATACCGATGATATCAGCCATTTCTTCAAATACAGCGAGTGCCGTATCTACAGCATTTTTATCGCAAGCTACTTTGCCAGATGTTACTTCATTGTAATAGATATTGATTTCTTTTGCTAAATCAAACATATTAGCAATAGCAAGAGCAGTATTGAAATCATCATCCATTGCTTCATAGAAACCTTTTTTAGCTTCATCTGCTTTTTGCGCTAAATTTGCACCAGAATTATTATTATCAGCTGGTAATTTTGCTAATTCTTTGAGATTATCGAGAGCATTTTTTAAACGAGCAAGGCTAGACGCTGCTTCATCAAGGCGAGCATCGCTGAAATCGAGTGGGCTGCGATAATGTGTGGAAACGATGAAGAAGCGCAATACTTCTGCTGGATATTTATCGAGAATTTCTTTTACAGTGAAGAAATTGCCGAGGGATTTACTCATTTTTTCTTGATTGATTGTGATAAATCCATTGTGTAACCAATAACGAGCAAAGCTATTTTCATCACCGCAATAAGCTTGAGATTGAGCAATTTCATTTTCATGATGTGGGAAGATTAAATCGCTACCACCACCATGGAAATCAAAAGTTTTGCCAAGATATTTTAAAGACATAGTGGAGCATTCGATATGCCAACCTGGACGGCCTTTGCCCCAAGGGCTTTCCCAGAATGGTTCACCTGGTTTTGCAGCTTTCCAAAGTGCAAAGTCCATTGGATTGTGTTTGCGTTCGTTTACTTCGATGCGAGCACCAGCCATCATATCTTCTAATTTACGACCGCTTAATTTGCCATAGCCTTTGAATTTTTCTACGCTGTAATAAACGTCACCATCTAATTCATAAGCATAGCCTTTTTCTACAAGAACTTTAATCATATCGATGATTTCAGGCATAGTCTGGGAAACTCTTGGGTAAACATCTGCATGTTGAACGTTGAGTTTATCCATTACTTCAAAATAAGATTTGATGTATTTATCGGAAACATCGCTCCATTGCACACCATGTTCATTAGCAGTGCGAATAATTTTATCATCTACATCAGTAAAGTTTTGAATGTGTTTTACTTTATAGCCAAGATGACGGAAGTAACGTTTAATAACATCCCAAGTAACGAATGGACGAGCATTGCCAATATGAGGATGATTGTATGGTGTTACACCGCATACATAGATGCTTACTTGTCCTGGTACTAGTGGTTTAAATTCTTCTTTTTGTTTCGTGAGGGTATTATATACTTTAAGCATTTTTCTTGGAAGCCTCCAATTCTTTTTTTACGTTATCCAATTGTGTCTGTAAATCGGAAATGCGTTGTGATAGGGATTTAATCATATCAAGTTCAGGGTCTGGCAATTTATCATGTGATAAGTCGACATCAAGTTCTTCCGCTAATTCACGCATTTTAGGTGAAATATCGCGTACTTGTTCTTGTTTTTTGCCTTTGATTAGAATGACACGTCCTGGAATGCCGACAACAGTAGCATAGGCAGGGACTGGTTTTACAACGACAGAACCAGCGCCAATTTTGGCATGGTCACCGACTGTAAATGAGCCTAAAACCTTAGCTCCACAAGCTACAACGACATTATTTCCGATAGTTGGGTGGCGTTTGCCTTTTTCTTTGCCTGTACCACCTAATGTTACGCCTTGATATAAGGTAACATTTTTGCCAATTATAGTTGTTTCACCGATGACGATACCGGAACCATGGTCAATAAATAGTCCAGGCCCTATTTGTGCGCCAGGGTGAATTTCAATGCCTGTTAAGAAACGGGCTAAATGAGAAATAAGTCGCGGTAACACTACCCATTTTTTGCAGTAAAAATAGTGAGATAAACGATAAAACCAAATGGCATGAAGACCAGGATAACACAGTAATACCTCAATGATATTTTTTGCTGCTGGGTCACGTTCAAAAACAACACGAATGTCTTTTTTTAAAGTCGATATAAAACTCAAATCATCACCGCCTATAATGTATAACCCAGCATTGAAGCTGGGTTATTTTGATTTTATTATATTATTACATATGTTGTAATGTTTGTTCAATACGTTTTACAGCGCGGTCATAGCCTAAAACTTCTACAAGACCAGCAAGGTCAGGGCCGTGCATTTGTCCAGTTAAAGCAACGCGAATTGGCATATATACGGATTTACCGCCGATTTTAATGCCTTTTTCAGCTTTAAACTGTTTCATGATTTGTTTAAATAATGGCTGAATATTTTCTGCTGTAAATTCTTCTATGCTGGAAAGTTTTTCTTTGAATAAAGAAATAACTTCATTAGCAGTTTCTTCTTTTAATACAGTTTGGCAGTCTTCGCTATCAACAGAGAAATCATCTTTATAATAAAGGTCTGCAAAATCTGTATATTGAGCAGCAAAGCTTAAATGGTCACGAATAACTTGAGTGAAGCGATTTAATCTATCGAGTTCTTCACCTGTTGGAGATTCTGAAATATAGCCTTTTTCGATTAAATGAGGAATAGCCATTTCAGTGATTTTTTCAGCAGGAAGTTTCTTCATGTATTGAGCATTAATCCAGTTTAATTTATCGATATCGAATACTGCTGGATTTTTAGCTACATGGTCCATGGAGAATTCTTTAATTAATTCATCAATAGTAAAGATTTCCTGTTCGCTCTGTGGTGCCCAGCCGAGTAATGCTAAGAAGTTTACGATTGCTTCTGGCAAATAACCGAGGTTTTTATATTGTTCAACGGAAGTTGCGCCATGGCGTTTACTCATTTTTGTATGGTCTTTACCTAAGATGAGGGAAATATGACCGAATTTAGGCACAGGGAAACCGAGTGCTTCATATAATACAACTTGGCGTGGTGTATTGGAAAGATGTTCTTCTGCACGGATTACATGAGTAATGTGCATTAAAGCATCATCGATGACAACAGCATAGTTATAAACAGGAATGCCATCAGCTTTTACGATTACGAAATCACCAATACCGTTGGAGTCAAAACTCATTTTACCACGAACCATATCATCGAAGTTTACGCTTTGGTCAGCTGGAGTGCGGAAACGGATAACAGGTTTTCTGCCTTCAGCTTTGTATTTTTCGATTTGTTCTGGTGTAAGGTTACGGCAATGACCACCATAGATTGGCATTTTATTTTCTGCGCGTAATTTTTGGCGTTCAGCTTCGATTTCTTCTTCTGTGCAATAGCAATAATATGCTTTGCCTTCAGCTAAGAGTTTATCTGTGAATTTTTTATAGATATCCAAACGTTCTGTCTGGCGATATGGACCGTATTCACCGCCGATATCAATTCCTTCGTCCCAAGTAATACCAAGCCATTTTAAAGCAGCTTTGATATTTTCTTCAGACTCTTTTGTGGAACGTACTCTATCTGTATCTTCGATACGTAAGATTAATTTACCGTCAGGATATTTTCTGGCAAATAACCAGTTGAATAATGCACTTCTAGCACCACCAATATGGAATGGGCCAGTAGGGCTTGGTGCAAATCTAACTCTGATTTGTTCAGACATTAATAATACCTCCAAATATTTGAGATTACAGTATAATTTATTAGCAAATTATATTATATCATAAAAACCAAGGCTGTTAAGTCATTCGCTGATTTTTTTAATAGTGCAAACAGCGTAAGATGATATACCTTCTTCAGAACCAGTAAAGCCAAGACGTTCTTCTGTAGTCGCTTTGATATTGACATCTTCTAAAGGAATGTCTAAAGTAGTTGCGACATTTTGGCGCATTTGTTCTATATAAGGAAGTAATTTTGGTCGCTGTGCAACGATTGTAGCATCAATGTTATTTACTGCATAATTTTTTTCATTTAATAAATCGCCGACATGTTTTAATAAGATAAGGCTGGAAATTCCTTTATATCGGTCATCACTATCAGGAAAATGTTTGCCTATATCACCAAGGGCTGCGCTGCCAAGCAGTGCATCAGAAATTGCATGGAGCAGTACATCAGCATCAGAATGACCGAGAAGTCCTTTTTCGTGAGGAATATCTACACCACCTAAAATTAATTTACGATTTTCTACTAATTTGTGTACATCATAACCAATACCAACTCGCATAAAAAACCTCCTATTATATTTATAAAGCTATAAAAATATAAAGTATAAATAAGTGCTAATAATATAATTAATATTTTAGATTAAATTTTTATTTTTGAACTGTACCGAGAATTTCGCTGAATAATGAAGATATCTTAAACTTGACATGCTTAGCAGTTTTATGACTAAATAGCATTTCTGCCATCAATAAATCAGTTGGAGTCGTAACTTTAATATTATCATAAGAACCCATGACTAGTTTTACAGCACGACCAGTACGACGAACAAGGCTAGCTTCATCAGTGCCGAGAAAATCGTCTTCTTGGGCTTTTTTATGAGCTTCTACTAAAATTTCTTTTTTAAATCCTTGTGGTGTTTGGATAGCCCATAATTTATTACGGTCAGGTACTTTTTCAATAAAACCCATTTCATTGATTTCAGCTGTTGTGTCTTTTACTGGAACGGCACATACAGCACCACCGGACAACATTACTTCATTTACAACATTTTGAATTACTGTTTCAGAAATTAGTGGACGTGCGGCATCATGTACGAGTACAATATCAGCGTCAGGACTAACTGCCATTAAACCGTTATATACAGAATATTGTCGTTCGCTGCCACCTGCTACTATTTTATATGGTTTTAAACGAGGAATTTTGCTTAAAACTTTTTGAATGACTTCCATTTCATTTACATCAACAGCGATGATGAGTTCATCAACACAATCGCAACGTGAAAACGTCAATAAAGTCTGAATGAGTATTGGTTTACCAGAAAGTTCGGTAAAAATTTTATTAAAGCCGAGCCCCATGCGTTTACCATGCCCTGCTGCGGGAAAAATAACAGATACCATTATCTATTCACTCCTTAAAAAAAAGACGCTACGAAATATATCGTAGCGTTTTCATAGTTTTATTTTGGTTTAGCAAAAATCATGCGTCCTGCTGATGTTTGAAGCACAGATGTAACAACCACCTCTAATGTTTCATTGAGATGTTTGTGTCCGTTTTCAATAACAATCATTGTACCATCATCTAAATATGCAACGCCTTGTCCTTGTTCTTTACCATCTTTGACTATGGTAACTACCATAGTTTCACCTGGAATGACCACAGGTTTTATAGCATTAGCAAGTTCATTAATATTGAGAACTTGCACGCCTTGGAGGTCAGCGACTTTATTTAAATTAAAATCGTTAGTGATGATTTTTGCGCCTATTTCCTGTCCTAAACGAATTAATTTAGAATCAACGCCGGAAATATCATCATAATCATGATGGTCTATTTCTACAAGCATATCAAATTCTGTTTGAATTCGCTTTAAGATATCAAGACCGCGACGACCTCTAGTACGTTTTAATAAATCAGATGAATCTGCAATAAATTGCAATTCTTCTAAAACAAATACTGGAATTAAAAGAGTTCCTTCAATAAAGCCTGTTTTACATATATCAGCAATTCGTCCATCAATGATTACACTTGTATCAAGTAATTTGTAAGATGGAAGATTTTTCTTATTTTTTTCAGATGAAACGTGTTCTGCTTTATGTGTTTCTTTAATAATAGTATCTTTATTACGATTTGGCAATATAGAAATAATATCGTTGCGTTTTTTTATAGTAATATAAAGACCTAGATAACCGAATACTATACTAAAAATAATGGGAATGTATGGCCCAATAAGTGGTATTCTGGAAAAAGCAACGCCTAAAAGATTAGCAATAATAAGACCGATAGCCAAGCCGCATACACCAGCAACTACATCATGAATTGGCGTTTTACTAAGTTGATGTTCTACCCAAATGGAGAAAAGACGAAGTTTTCTTATGCAATATGGAGATATCAGAAAACCAATCGTTCCACCAATGGCACCTCCTAATACAATAGATATGACATTCATCATGGTCATGTCCAGAATGTCCAAATTGATTTGTAAGAATTCTGCGCTGATAATAAAAGCCAAAAGTGGACTGGCAAATTCCAATAAAGTTGCACCAAGTACTACGGCAAATGCTGTGATGAAAAATTTCAATACTTTATCTAATAACACTGTCGTCCTTAAACCCCCTTTTCTAAGATGATATAAACTATTGTACTAAAATAACAAACAAATGTCTATGCAGATTGATAAAATCTAATCAAATTATAATTTTTATAGAAATAAAGTCATAATACATTCAGATTGGTCTTCTGAAACAATTTTAAAACCAGCTTTTTTGTACATATTAATAGCATAATTATTCTTTTGAACTGATAGAGAAATTTGAGTGTAATTTTTTTGTCGTAAAAAATCTAAGAAATTTTTTAATAAAGTAGTGCCAATCCCTTTGCTTCGATACTGGGGATAAATTGACATGGCAAGTTCTGGAGTAGCGTCATTTATATGTCCAAAACCTTGAATACACCGCGTCCAAATGGCACCTACAATATATTTATCGACTTGAGCAACTAAGCAAAAATCATCTTTTTCTTTGCCAAAATTATTTATATAACGCCACAATGTAGGTTCTTGAATTATCGTTCTAGGCAAGGCTGTTTGATTATCGGGAATGAAGATAGCTTCATATAAAAAATCTGTTAATAATGGAATTTCATTATTTTTTATGAGGTGAATTATCGTATTCATTATAAAACACCTCTAAATTAAATGCGATTTTTAAAGCTTCACTTAAATAGCGAACGCCATGAATTTGTACATTGGAAGAGGAATGTTCTAGGCGGTCTAAATTTTTAGCAGGCAAGATGATATTTGTAAATCCCATGCGAATGGCTTCGCGTACTCTGATATCTGGTTGGCTTACAGAACGTACTTCACCAGCCAGTCCCACTTCACCGAAAATAATGGTTTGTGGTTTGATATTTTGGTTGCGAAAACTCGATGCCATGGCACAGCATAGCGCGAGGTCGACAGCAGGGTCATCTATTTTTATGCCACCAGCCACTTTAACGTAGACATCACAACTGCCGATATTTAAATGAACACGTTTTTCTAATACAGCTAATAATAATTGTATTTTTTTTATATCGATAGAGTCAGACGTTCTGCGCGGTGGAACATAAGGCGTTGGTGCCACAAGAGCTTGAATTTCTACAAGTAGTGGACGCGTTCCTTCTAATGCAGGAATTATGACAGTTCCCGAAGTGTTATCATTTTGTTCGGATAAAAACATTTTTGAAGCATCGGGAACATCAACTAATCCATTTTCGCGCATTTCAAAAATGCCGATTTCATTTGTATTGCCAAAACGATTTTTTACAGCGCGCAAAACGCGGTATTCAGCATTGCGTTCACCTTCGAAATACAATACTGTATCGACGATATGTTCTAGTACACGCGGACCAGCGAGTGTACCGTCTTTTGTAACATGACCAATTATAAAAATGGCTATATTATTTTGCTTGGCAATGCGCAAAAGATTGACGGAACATTCGCGGACTTGGCTTACACTGCCAGGCGCACTTTGAATGTCGGGGCGAAAAATAGTCTGAATGGAATCGATGACGAGTAAATCAGGTTTTTGCTCTAATACATGGCGTTCAATGCGCTCTAAATCCGTTTCACTTAGTACATATAAATTGTCATCTAATGCGTTTAAGCGGTCAGCGCGCATGCGAATTTGGCGGGAACTTTCTTCGCCCGTTACGTATAAAACTTTGTGTTTTTTAGCTACATATGCACATATGCGTAAATTCAAACTTGATTTACCAACGCCAGGGTCACCTACCATCAGCACTAATGAGCCAGGTATTATGCCACCACCTAATACGCGGTTCATTTCAGGTGAGCCTGCGGAAAATCTAGGTAAATCTTCTGTTTCAATTGTTTTTATCGGTTTTGGGATAGAGTTTGTCTTATTTGTATTTAAACTGAAATTGCGGTTTATATTAGTAAAGGAACTGGGTTCTTCCAGTTCCTCTACAAGTGTATTCCATTTGCCACAGCCGGGACATTTGCCCAGCCATTTTGGCACACTATAACCACATTCTTGACAAACGTAAAGAGTTTTTCTTTTAGCCATAGTGATTTCCTTTATTTATTTTTGAATAATTTTTGTTTTAAAATTTTGCCAAAGGATTTTATAAGCCAATAGATGGCAATACCAAAATTTAAAATGAAATTTCTAAAATTAGCTAATAGAGATTTTTCCGCTAATTTATTTTTCTGCATCTTGTTCATCTACTACCTCTGGTATATCAGAAAAAGTGAAATCTAGTTTATCATCTACACAATCAACTGTGATTTGTTGATGTTCTTTTACTTTTTTGCGTAAAATTTCTTCTGCCAATGGGTCTTCTAAATAACGCTGAACAGCACGTTTAAGTGGACGAGCACCATAAGCACTATCTGTTCCATGAGATAAAATGTATTGTTTAGCTTTATCTGTGACAGAAATTTTTATGCCTAATAATTGTAAACGATTTTCTACATCATGGAGTAATAAATCAACAATTTGTAATAATTCCTTGTCTGTAAGTGGATTGAAGATGATGATTTCATCGATACGATTTAAAAATTCTGGCTTGAACTGTTTTTTTACTTCTTCCATTACAAGTTTTTTAGCATTGTCATTTACTTCTTCATTAGCGTTATCATTTACAGCAAAACCTAATGTATTATTACTTTGTTTTTGCAATTTAAATGCACCAGCATTTGAAGTCATGATGATAACAGTATTTTTAAAGTCGACAGTGCGACCTTGGCTATCTGTCAAACGGCCATCTTCCAAAACTTGTAATAAGATATTGAATACATCAGGGTGAGCTTTTTCAATTTCATCAAGCAAAATAACAGCGTATGGTTTGCGACGGATTGCATCGGTTAATTGACCGCCTTCATCATAGCCGATATAGCCAGGAGGTGCTCCAACCATGCGGGAAACAGTGTGTTTTTCCATGTATTCACTCATATCAAAGCGAATCATGGCGGATTCATCACCGAATATAGCTTCAGCTAATGAACGAGCAAGTTCTGTTTTGCCGACACCTGTAGGGCCTAAGAATAAGAAAGAGCCAATAGGGCGTTTCGGGTCTTTTAATCCTGCTCTAGCGCGACGAATTGCTTTAGCAACGGCACAAACACCTTCGTTTTGACCGACAACGCGCTTGTGCATGATATCTTCCATATGGAGAAGTCTGTCTGCTTCTTTAGTTACAAGTTTTCTAATCGGTATACCTGTCCATAAAGTAGCGACATCAGCTATATCATTTTCTGTAACTTCTACTTGAGCATTATTTTGTGCTTCCCAATCAGCTTTAATATCTGCTAATTGTTCTTTTAAATTGGTTTCTTCATCGCGAATTTTAGCAGCCAATTCATAATCTTGGTCGTTTATAGCTTTTTCTTTATCTTTGCGCAACGAATTTAATTGCAATTCTAAAGATGTAATATTGCGTGGATTTGCTACTGTGCTTAAGCGAACTTTAGCGGCAGCTTCATCCATTAAATCAATTGCTTTATCAGGTAAAAATCTATCTGTAATATAGCGGTGAGAGATTTTTACTGCTGCTTCAATAGCTTTGTCTGTTATCTTAGCGCAGTGGAATTTTTCATATTTATCGCGAATACCCATCAATATAGAAATAGCGTCTTCAACAGTCGGTTCTTCAACCATTATCGTTTGAAAACGGCGCTCTAATGCAGCATCTTTTTCTATATATTTTTTGTATTCTTTTAAGGTGGTAGCACCAATTATTTGAATTTCTCCGCGAGATAAAGCTGGTTTTAATATGTTGGCAGCATCAAGAGAACCTTCACTAGCGCCAGCACCGACTAAAGTATGCAATTCATCGATAAATAAGATGATGTTTTGTGCTTGAGTGATTTCATCAATGATTTTCTTTAAACGGTCTTCAAATTCGCCGCGATATTTAGCTCCAGCAACTAGTGAAGCCATACTTAAAGAAATAATGCGTTTATTAGCTAAAATTTTAGGGGTTAAGCCTTGAATAAGTCGCTGTGCTAAACCTTCAGCTACTGCCGTTTTACCAACACCAGGTTCACCGATTAAAACAGGGTTATTTTTTGTGCGGCGACTTAAAATTTGGATAACGCGTTCGATTTCGCGATTTCTACCGATGACTGGGTCAATCTTATTGTTTTTTGCTAATTCATTTAAATCACGGCCGTATTTATCCAAAAGTGGGGTATTTGTGTTTTCTTCACTAATTTTATTAGATTTTTCATTGAATTCTTCTTTAGAAATATCTGTATCATTATTTTCGTTGAGTAAATCAAGTACAGTTGATTGAATGATATCGAGGTCTGCTCCTAAAGAAATCAATATTTGTGAAGCGATATTTTCTTTATTGCTGATGATACCGAGTAAAATATGTTCTGCACCGATATAATCATGAGATAAAATCTGCGCTTCTTTTACAGCAAGCTCTAAGGTTTCTTTGGCATCGGGTGTATAGCCAATTTCATGGATATAATAATCATCATAATCTTGTGATGGAGCAATATCATGGACTCTTTGGCGTAAACTGTATAAATCAATGCCCAGTGAAGATAATGCCTTTGCAGCAATGCTATTACCTTCATGTAATAAACCTAAAAGTAAATGTTCAGTACCAACATAATTATGTTTTAAATGTCTAGCTTCATATTGAGCGAGTTTTAATACTTTTATAGCGTTTTGTGTAAAACGTCCTTGCATAATTATTCCTTTCTAGTTCATGGAGTTGGTGTATTTTGTAGTTGAGAAAAAATATTTCGAATGGTTGTTGCACGTTGTTTTTCAATTTCTTGCGGTGTCATATTGTCCATTTCATTTAAATTTTGTAAATAATTTTTCTGTCCTGCAATCAATAATAAATTTAAAATATCGGCTTTTGTTTCATCAATTATGCCCATATCCACGCCTAAACGCACTTTACTAACGAGATTAAGCATTTCATGCTGTGAAATAGAATGAGCATATTTTAATATTCCGAAAGAACGCCAAACTCTATTTTCTAATTTGTCATGTGAATAATTTAAAAGAGCTTTGCGTGCATCATGTTCATGAGAGATAATTTCTTGCACTGTAGCAGAAAGATTTTCAATTAATTCTTCTTCTTTAAAGCCTAATGTCAGTTGATTGGAAGCTTGGAAGAGATTTCCAAGGCTATCTTCTCCGAATAAACCGCGAATAGTCATTCCAAGTTGAGGAGAAATATTGATGATTTTGGAAATCTGTTGCGTTATGACGAGTGCAGGCAAATGCAGTAATACTGTAGCGCGAAGACCAGTACCGAGATTAGTCGGATATGCCGTGAGATAGCCCATTTTTTCATCAAATGCGATGTTTAAATAAGCTTCAATGGCATCATCAATGGCAAAAGCGCGTTTTAAGCAGCTGTCTAAATCAAGTCCTGGAGCTCGGCATTGAATGCGTAAATGGTCATCTTCATTTACCATGATGCTGACAGATAAATCATCACTTAAAAGTACCAAGCGATTTTCAGGATTGTTTATGAGCTTTTGACTTATCAAGAATTTTTCTGCTAAAACATTTTGTTGTAAATGATTTAATTTATCTATTTCAATATATTCAAAATGGAGATTTGTAGCAGTTTCAATGGCAGGAAGTAAACGAAGGATAAGTTCTTTTACTTGAATTAAATCGGAGCGTTTGGCACGGTTAGGAAATGGAATGTTTTTCAAATTGCGCGCTAAACGAACTCTACTAGCGAGAACGATATCACTGTTTTTTCCTTGATTATCGAGCCATGTTAATACAGGACTGGTAAATAAAGTAGAATTAGTCATTTACATCACCTGCCTGTTCTTTATTTAAATTAGTATTTAATTGATTTTCTAATACTTTAATACGGTCGCGCAAAATAGCAGCTTGTTCATATTCTTCTTCTTGAATATATTCTTGAATTTTTTCACGCAGTGAGGCGATTTCTTGTTTTAAGCCTAAGTTGCCACCGGCACGACGTGGAATTTTGCCGATATGTTTGCTATAACCATGAAGACGACGCAAAAATGGTTCTAAGCGTGTAGCAAATGTTTTATAGCAAACACTACAGCCGATTTGTCCAGTGCGTTTGAAATCTTTATAAGTCATATGACAATTTGGGCAAGTCAATTCTGGTTTTAATTTGAGTTGCTGTTTGTTTTCATTAGAACCTTCATGGTTAAAAATTCCAGATAGAAAATCATTAATAGAAAAAATATTATTTTTTTCGGATAGTAAGCCAAATTTAAGAGCACAACTTTCACATAAATGATGCTCTACTTGTCCTTTGTTAGTGAGTTCGGTAATATAAATGCTGGCTTCGTTTTTATGGCATTCATCACACAGCATGGTAATCCTCCTTTAACGCTAGGCAAAATTTGCTAATGTTAAAATCAGCGATTTCATTAATTCAACTCTATCATCTGGTTTTAATTTGTCAAATACAACAGAAATCGTCTGCAACATCAAAGCAGCCTCACGTTTTTTTATGATTTCTCGTTTATACAAATAGTGAATAATATTTCTAAAATCATCAAAAGTTGTTTCTGTATTTATTTTGGCTAAAATGTCTTGATAGATTAAATCTTGGAGAGGCACTCTGCCAATACGGATAAATCCGCCCAATCCGCGACGCGATTCTACAACAAAGCCTTTATCCTGTGTAAAACGTGTACTTAGGACATAACTTATCTGTGAAGGTGCGCAGGAAATTTCATCCGCAATATCTGAGCGTTTAAGTTCCACTTTACGGTTTTGCTCCGCCGCCAGCCGACGTAAGATGTAATCTTCAATTAAATCAGCTATATTGCTCATAATTATCACCTTTACTTTAATTATTTTTGTTACTATTTATATTATAGTTTGACTTTTTGACATTAGCAAGTTTTATTTTAAATAGGTGATATTAAAAAAATTATATTTTTTATTTATGCCAAATATTTAAGTAAGGTATGAAGTTTTATATTTAAAATAAGTAAAAAGTTAAAATAAGAAACATTAATAATAATAAATATTAGTGATATAGTTGTAAAATAAATAAGTTTTTTGGTTTTCTATGAACTGATGAAGAAAATAATAAAATTAAATATAGATTTAAGTATCAGTTTGTTTACTACTTTTGTTATTTTTAAATGCAATTTAGAATATTATTTTAATTTATGTTAAAATAGATATTATTATGGAGGTGTTTTCATGAGATATATTATATTTTTTTGTTTTTTAGTAATAATTATATTATTAGCACAAACTGAAAAAACTAATATAAATTTAACAGCTTTTAAAGATATAGTGACAATTATTACAGGTATATTTTCAACAGGAGCTGCGATTTTTGCAGCGTATATAGCGTATTCATTTAATAATAATTCTAAAAATCAGAAGGAACAATATATATTACAAAGTAAAAGGGAAAACTATGCATCTTTTATAAAAATATATTTGAAATATATGTCTTTTGAACGGAGTAATAATCCTAAAATAAAAAATAGTAAAGAATATGTACAGGTAACAGAAGAGTATGTATTGGAAATAACAAAATTAAATATATATGCCTCAAAAGAAATAATAGATTATATATTTTGTACTAAACTTTTTTTAGAAATATGGCAAAATATTAGTGAGTTGAATCAATTTGTAATGGGAAATTACAATGATAAAATTTTAGTAAAAATAATAGAACAATATTTTTATAAAAATATTGATAAAGATAGAAATTTTATTATAGAGAATCTTAAAATTTTGAAAGAAAAACTTGTTCCTATGATAGATGAAACTCCAAATTTAAAAGCATTTAATGAAAAATATTCAGATAATGTATATTGTGATGCATTTATTACTATGTATAAAATAATGACTCCTGCTTTTTTATTAGGATTAATTAGGAAAGATTTAAAAATGGGTAATACAATGGAATGTTATTCAGCTAGTTTTCCATTGCGTATATTGATAAATGACGAAATTATTCCAATAAGATATGAAGAGAAGATATAAAAGTATTGTTTTATAGTATATATAAGTATAGAGTAAATATAAAAATAGCAACTACTTTATTTGTAGTTGCTATTTTATATTTCAACATATTAAAGAACACAATTTTGATATAAATGCGTTCATTTTTACTAAATGGTGACCCATCGGGGAATCGAACCCCGAACCTGCTGATTAAGAGTCAGATGCTCTACCAATTGAGCTAATGAGTCATTGAGAACATTAACTATTATACTGCTCAAAAATTAATTTTGCAATAGTTTTATTTAAAATTTTTTACTGTTTTCTAAAAGTGATTTTTCCAGTAGTTTCATCCATATCATCTATGATAGCAAGTGATTCTAAATGAATACCAGCTTCACGAAGTTCTGCCCCACCTTTTTGGAAACCTTTTTCAATGACAATGCCAGCACCAATAAGTTTTGCATTTGCCAGTTTTACTATTTCAATAAGACCTTTCATAGCATTTCCATTAGCTAAGAAATCATCTATTAATAAAACTTTATCATTTTCATTGAGAAATTTTTTGGATACGATTACATCATATGTTTTATTATGAGTAAATGATACTACTTTACTGGTATAAACAGCTCCGTCAATATTTTTGGATTTACTTTTTTTTGCAAAAACAACGGGAACATCAAAAAATTCAGCAACGATACAAGCAATGCCGATACCAGAAGCTTCAATTGTTAAAATTTTAGTTATTTCTTCATTGCCAAAAAGTCGTTTGAATTCTTTACCTATTTCTTTAAATAATTTAACATCCATTTGATGGTTTAAAAAACTATCGACTTTTAAAACATTTCCTTCTTTAACGATACCGTCTTTTTGTATTCTTTCTTCCAGCAATTGCATGGGGCCTTTCCTCCTAAAAATTTTCCGTCAATAAATATATAAATAATATTGTACCTATTTTTTAGGATTGTTGCAAGATTTTTTGTAACAAATAAAGAGATTTTGTCTGTTTATTTGTCCAAAGTTATTTGCACTGTAACATCAGCGCCCGGAGTTACTTTATCTATCATGTCATCTGGAAAAGAGATTTTAGCTGCTGTGATGAGATTGTTATCGCTGTCATCAGCATGAGTTACTTCTAAAACTGTGCCGGTTAAATCTAAATCATCAACAGTATAATGAACAAATTGTCCTGGATGAACTTTATTATATTGTTCTTCTGTCAATGGAGCTTCTACCCAAAGGTTTTTAGTATTACCGATATTGATGAATACATCATTTTGTTTTAAGTTATCGCCTTGTTTGAAATCTGTTAAATAGATTATGCCACTTACAGGCGCTGTGATATCTGCATAATTATCATCAGATTGAGCTTGGTTTAATGCAGCCTGTGCTTGTTCAAGTTGAACTTGAGCACTAGCGAGTGCTTCAGAAAGTTCTTTTGATGGAGCTGTAGGTGTTTGTACTTCACGTGTTACTTGTTGTGGTGCACTAGCAGCACTTAAAGCGGCTTGAGCTGCGGAATATTCAGATTGAGCTTCTGTGTATTGGGTAGCACTTACAGCACCAATAGAATAGAGTTTGCTCATTTTTTCAGCTTGGGCAGCAGCAGCATCGACACGAGCTTGGGCAGCAGCAATATTTCCGCTAGAAGGAGCAGAACTTACTACTGTTTGAGTAGTTGTAGTAGAACTTTTTATTTGTTGTTCTATATTATCGTAATTTGCTTGTGCTTCATCGCATGCTTTTTGTAGAGCTTCTATCTGTTCTGGTGTTGTTATTACTTTAACTTTAGCGATTACTTGACCAGCTTCGATTTTATCACCATCATTGACAAGAATTTCTGTAAGCGTTCCATCTGATTGCGCGCTGACATGAACGAGAGAACTTGTCAACTTAGCATCAGAAATATTTAATACGGCTTTAGCTTCATTCCATTTAAAAATACCGAAAACAAGAAGTGCAGCAATAATTAAAATTATAGGCAAGCTGTAGCGTATTATGGGTTTGATTTTTTCAGTAATATCTGTTTCCAAAATGAAAATCCTCCTGAGCTTTTTAATAATATTAAAAGATTACGTATAATATCTTTCCAATAAGTATAAAAATAGCACAAAAAAAGGAATTATACAAGGCAAGGAGGGTTTTTCTAATCAATATTTAATTAACATAGAGCGAACGACATTTGGTATATTATATTGTCTTTTTCCTGCACCGATACCAATTTTTTCAATCATGAAATTTTCTGGCATGGAATCATCAGTTTTTATTGCGGCGATGATAGCAGCTCCAGTTGGAGTGATTAATTCACCTTTTGTATTGGTGAAATGCAGTTTTAAATCATTAGCACTTACAATATTTACAACAGCAGGCACAGGAATAGGTATTGCACCGTGTTGGCAATTAACGAAGCCTTTGCCTTCGGATAAACTAGAGCAAAATACTTTATTTATGTTTAATTTATCAATGCAAATAGCAGCAGCAGTGATATCTACAATAGAATCAACGGCGCCAACTTCGTGAAAATGAACTTGTTCAACTGATGTTCCATGTGCTTTTGCTTCAGCTTCAGCGATTATCTGAAAAATTTTATTAGCAATGGATTTAGCGTTATCCGTGATTTGAGAATTATTGATGATGGTTGTAACGTCATTTAAATTGCGATGTATATGATGAGTGTGATTTGCTTCATGTATATGATGTTCATGGTGTTTATGCTTATGCTCATGACTATGTTCGTGCTCATGTGTATGTTCATGATTTTCTTCATATAAGTATTGCATATCGTGGTCATGATTATCTACATCTAAGATAACATTAAAATCGCAGGCATCTAATGCCATTTTTTTTACACGGCTTATATTTATTTTATATCCTTCTAATGGTAGGGTTTGCAAATTGCTGAGTAAATAATCTTTATCTACACCTAAATCGAGCAGTGAAGCTACAAACATATCACCACTAATTCCAGCGTAACATTCAATATATAGTGCTTGTTCCATAAAAAAACTCCTTTATAAATTATTGTATATATTTTAATCCTTAAAGTTGACTTTAAGTCAATAATTTACATTTTAAGCATAAAAAAAGACCTGACAAAAGTCAGGTCTGTATTTACCAAATGGTGCGCCCAGCAGGATTCGAACCTGCGACCGCACGCTTAGAAGGCGTGTGCTCTATCCAGCTGAGCTATAGGCGCATTTCTCAATCAAGTAAGCTCTTGTCGAGAACATTTAATATTATATCTATATTAATATGATTTGTCAACACTTATTTTTAAAAATTTATCAATTTGTTAAACTGCGGATTGGTGCAGGAATTCGACCGCCACGAGCGATAAATGCGTCAGAGCTGTATTCACTGCGAACTTTTACGATAGGGCAATGACCTAAAAGACCACCGAAGTTTACTGTATCGCCGACTTTTTTGCCTGGAACAGGAATAAGACGAACAGCAGTAGTTTTATTGTTAATCATACCGATAGCAGCTTCATCAGCAATGATACCGGAGATAGTGGAAGCAGGAGTATCACCAGCGACAGCAATCATATCAAGTCCTACGGAGCAAACGCAAGTCATAGCTTCGAGTTTTTCGATAGAAAGACTGCCACAAGCTACAGCATCAATCATGCCAGCGTCTTCACTTACAGGAATGAATGCACCACTTAAACCGCCTACATGAGAAGAAGCCATTAAGCCACCTTTTTTTACAGCGTCATTTAAGAGAGCAAGAGCAGCTGTTGTACCTGGAGCACCGCAACTTTCAAGTCCCATTTCTTCGAGGATATGAGCGACACTATCACCTACTGCTGGAGTTGGAGCAAGGGATAAGTCGATTATGCCGAATTGTACGCCAAGGCGTTTGGAAGCTTCTTTAGCTACGAGTTGACCAACGCGAGTGATTTTGAATGCTGTCTTTTTGATTGTTTCAGCGATTTCAGTGAAATCAGCACCTTTTAAATTTTCAAGAGCGTGTTTTACTACGCCAGGGCCACTGACACCTACACTTACGACTTTTTCAGCTTCGCTTACGCCATGGAAAGCACCAGCCATAAATGGATTGTCGCCAGGGGCATTAGCAAATATTACGAGTTTAGCGCAACCGATAGCTTCGCGGTCACGAGTAAGTTCTGCTGTACGTTTTACGATTTCGCCCATTTCACGCACGCAATCCATATTGATACCAGCTTTAGTTGAGCCTAAATTTACAGAAGAGCAAACTAAATCTGTTACAGAAAGAGCTTGTGGAATGGATTTTATAAGAATACGGTCTCCGTTTGTATAGCCTTTTTCTACAAGAGCAGAAAAACCACCGATAAAATCGATACCGATTTCTTTTGCTGCTTTATCCATAGCTTCAGCTACAGGTACATACGTATCTGTTTTGCAAGCTTCAGCAGCTATAGCGATTGGTGTTACAGATACGCGTTTGTTGATGATAGGAATACCATATTCATTAGCTATATCTTCACCAGTTTTTACTAAAAATTCACCGGATTTGGTGATTTTATCATAAACATTGTCGCAGAATTGTTTTAAATTAGGATGAGCACAATCTCTAAGGCTAAGACCTAAAGTGATAGTACGCACGTCTAATTTGTTTTCTGTTATCATGCGATTTGTTTCTAAGATATCATTTATTGTAATCACAGAATTTCCTCCAAAAATGAAATAAAAATTTGAAAATTAAATAGTGTGCATTGCATTGAAAATTTCTTCGTGCTGTACTTTGATATCTACGTTTAATTCAGTACCTTTTTCTTTGAGAATTTTTTGTAATTCCTGCAATTTAATATTTTTGTCACTTACTTCAGCGATTAATACCATGTTGAAGAAACCATTCATGATATTTTGGTTGATGCTGATAATGTTAACATTATTTTCTGCAAGAATACTGCTAACTGTGGCGATAATCCCCACACGGTCTTTACCTACAACTGTTACAACAAGTTTCATTTGCCAAATCCCCTTATATAAAATGATGTGTTACTAAATTTACGTAACATGGTTATTATATCATTAATATATATATTGTGCTATTATTTTGCTAAAAATACATTGTACATAGTATAATAACACGAAGGAGGTTGGATTTAGATTATGAAAATTTTATTGACAGCGATAAATGCAAAATATATTCATTCATCATTATCAGTGCGATATTTGTATAAAAATTGTACTGATTTAGATTGTGATATGAAGATATTGGAAGTGTCGATTAATAATCATTTGATTGATATAGCTAATCAAATTTTTGATGAACAACCAGATATTTTAGCGATATCTTGTTATATTTGGAATATTGAACTTGTAAAACAGCTTTTGCCGTTGGTGCATAGATTGTTGCCACAGTGCAAGATAATCTGCGGTGGCCCAGAAGTTTCATATGAAACAAAGGAATTTATGAATGATTTTCCAATGGTAAATTATGTAGTGCGTGGTGAAGGTGAAGAAGCTTTTCACAGTTTAATTGAAGCTTTAATCGTTAAAGAAGATGATGGACAGATAGATATAAAAGGTGTAGCAAAGCGCAATGAAGATGGCAGTATAGATGAAAATATAGCCGTAACTGTGGCGGATTTAGATAACATAGCTTTTCCATATGATGAAGCAGATATAGAGAATTTAAAAGATAGAATTATATATTATGAAAGCTCGCGTGGTTGTCCATATTCTTGTAAATATTGTCTGTCTTGTGCAACGCGTGGCGTTAGATACCGTTCACTTGATAAAGTTTTTGCTGAACTTGAATTTTTTATTGCCCACGATGTGCGTCAAGTAAAATTTGTCGATAGAACATTTAATGCAGATAAAGCACATTATTTACCGATTTTAAAATTCATAGCGAAACAAAACTGTCGAACTAATTTCCATTTTGAAATTGTGGCACATCATATTGATGAAGAGATAAAAGAAGTTTTAAAAACCATGCCAAAAGGTAGAATTCAATTTGAAATCGGCATTCAGTCGACGAATTTGAAAACACTCGGGCAGATAAGCCGTGCTAATCCATGGCAGGAAATGACAGATAATATAAAATCCATCATGGCATACGGTAATATTCATTTACATGTGGATTTAATTATCGGGCTTCCGTATGAAGATTTGACATCATTTGCTAAATCTTTCAATGATGTGTATTTATTGCAAGCGGATATGCTTCAAGTAGGCTTTTTAAAATTGTTAAAGGGCGCGGCGATGAACAATTTGACGAAAGAACACGATTATGTTTATATGCCGCAAGCACCGTATCAAGTCATCAGCAATAAATATATGGATTATAAGACAATGCGTTATTTGCAAATCTTTGTGGATATTGTAGAGATGTATTATAATGCGGGCAGATTTCGTCATACGATAACGTATTTAATCGATTTATATGAGCAAGATGCTTATACTTTTTTTGCTGATTTCACTGCGTATTGGAGACGCGAAAAGTTACACTTAGCACCGCATGCACCTAAAAATTTATATAAGTTTTTGGCTGATTTCATACAGATTAATGATAGATTTGTAAATAAAGATGTAATTTATGAGATTTTAAAATTTGATGCTTTAATGAGTGATAATGGTAAATTTAGACCAGAATTTTTGCCATGGCAAGAGTTATCAAAACAAGTTATTGATGATTTTTATATGGGTGAACAGGCACAAAAATATATTAAAAATTATCAATTTAAATCTTGGCGTGATTTGAAGAAAAAATTTACTTTGGAAATTTTTAACTATGATATAGAGAAAGCTTTGCAAAATAAAATTGAAAAATGTAAAAATGTTATGCTTTTTGTTTATGAAGATGGAAAAGTATCTTATCAACAGATAGAACAAGGAGATATTGAATTATGATTTATTATGCTTTTTCCGATTATTTAAAACAGCGTTATGGTGAAAAAGTTTATAAATTGCCGATTGGATTGCCACTTACATGCCCTAATAGAGATGGTTCTTGCGGTAAATTTGGCTGTACATTTTGCGGTAGCATTGGCGCAGGTTATGAAAATTTACCACCGGAATTATCCATAACGGAACAAATTCGCATGAATAAAGCTCATATTGTGCCTAAGTATAAAGCAAAAAAATTTATACCGTATTTCCAAAATTTCAGTAATACGTATATGCCACCAAAGCAATTAGAAGAGTATGTATTAGAAGCTTGTGCTAGTGATGATGTAGTAGCGGTGTATATAGCTACTCGCCCTGATTGTATCAATGATGTTTATTTAGAAATTCTAGCTAGAATTGCTAAAGAAAAAAATATAGATATTTGTGTGGAATTGGGTTTGCAGACTATAAATTATAAAACATTAGAAAAGATAAATCGCGGTCATGGTTTGGCGGAATATATTGATGCAGTGTTGCGCATTAAACGATACGGTCTACTGTGTTGTACTCATGTAATTTTAGATTTGCCGTGGGATGATGATAAAGATTTGATTGAAACAGCTAGAGTGATTTCAGCACTCGGTGTTGACCAAGTAAAATTGCATGCACTTTATATTGTAAAAAATACGAAGATGGCACAGCAATATGAAAATAAGGAATTTGAGATTATTTCTTGTGAACATTACAAGCAAAGGGTGATTGATTTTCTTGAGAATTTATCACCGAATATCGTTTTACAGCGATTAATCGGTAGAGCACCAGCTGAAAATACTTTATTTAGTAATTGGCAAACTGGCTGGTGGAAAATTCGCGATGAAATTGTAAAAGAAATGGAAGAAAAAAATCTTTATCAAGGTCGTTTATGTAATTATTTAAATGGCAGTGCTGTACAAAAATTTTTAAAATAAAGTAAAACCACTATGAAAATAAAATCATAGTGGTTTTTTTATAAAATTAACCTTTAGTTAGTTGTTGATACGTTTTTAGATATTTATTAGGTGTAGTTCCTTTGTATTTGCGAAAGGTTTTTATAAAATAAGATAAATCATTGAAGCCACAATCATAAGCAATATCTGTGATAGAAATTTCAGGGTCGTTTATTAATTTGATACAAGCACATTCAATACGATAATAATTTAAATAAGATATAGGAGATTTATTTGTCATACTTTGAAAGAAACGACAGAAATATTTAGGAGATAAATCAGCTGTTGAAGCTAATTCTTCTAAGGTTAAAGGTTTATTATATGATGTTTCTATTAAATGGAATACTTTTTTTAATTTGTAAATGTTGCGTTGATTATTATTGACGAAATTTGTTAAGGATACAGTATATAATTTATTTTTTAAAACTAATCCAAAAAATGCAAGCAGAGCACCTTTGACAATATATTCAAATCCTTCATATCTATATTTTAAAGTTCTAAAAGTCAGCCATATTAATTCTTTTATTAATGAATGTTCGTTTGTATAGTGCTTATTGATTAGAATTTGATGGTCGAAGAATTTTTGTAGCATACCGCTTTCGCCAATATCTGTTTCAAATAATTTTTTATCAAAAACAATGCATTCATAAATCGTATTTTCTAAAAATGCTTTACCACCGTGAACAGCACCATCGGGAATAAATAAGATTTCACCTTGATTTACAGTATACTCATTTTCATCAACCGTGATGACAATTTTTCCTTGAAGGACACGAATTATTTCGTATTGAATATGCCAGTGATAGGGCATATTATAACGAGGATGATGATTTGTAACATAATGGTATTCTACAGGAAATGAAAAGTTACCACGTTCTCGTTGTTCGTTATAAGATATATGTTTCATAAATGTATTCTCCTAAAAGTTAGTTGTTTGTTAAAAATATAAATTTTTTTATAATTTGTAAAAAGTGAATATTATTATATTTTTGGTGATAATAAAACAAGAATAAAAAAAATGGGACTGATATAATTTAATCATCAAGTGAAAAACAAACTAACTATTAAAAGTATACAACAAAAAAATTAAAATTAACAGATAGTTTTAGGGGGAAAATTTATTATGGCAACTAACAGATTAATTGGAGATTATCCTGTAATTGGTATTCGTCCTACAATTGATGGACGTAGAGGTGTTTTAAAAGTTAGAGAATCATTAGAAGAACAAACTATGGGTATGGCAAAAGCTGCCGCTAAATTATTTACAGAAAACCTTAGATATTCTAATGGTGAACCTGTAAAAGTAGTTATCGCTGATACAACAATCGGTC
The DNA here is from genome assembly GCF_900187035.1 of Megamonas hypermegale. Classification (NCBI taxonomy): domain Bacteria; kingdom Bacillati; phylum Bacillota; class Negativicutes; order Selenomonadales; family Selenomonadaceae; genus Megamonas; species Megamonas hypermegale. The sequence goes on along the minus strand of NZ_LT906446.1, from coordinate 957,986 downwards.
GTGTGCCTGAAGCTGCTGCTTGTGCAGAAAAATTCAAAAAAGAAGGCGTAGATATCACTTTAACAGTAACACCTTGCTGGTGCTATGGTTCTGAAACAATGGATATGGACCCGAAAACAATAAAAGGTGTATGGGGCTTTAATGGCACAGAACGCCCTGGTGCTGTATATCTTGCTTCCGTACTCGCAAGTCATGCACAAAAAGGTCTTCCAGCTTTCGGTATTTATGGACATGATGTACAAAATGCAGATGCTACAGGTATTCCGGAAGATGTTCAAGAAAAACTTTTAAGATTTGGTCGTGCAGCTGTAGCTGTTGCTACAATGAGAGGTAAATCTTATTTACAGATTGGTTCTATTACAATGGGTATTGCAGGTTCTATCATCAGCCCTGAATTTTTTGAAGAATATCTCGGCATGAGAGTTGAGTCTGTAGACGAAGTAGAAATTATCCGTCGTATGACAGAAGGTATCTATGACCATGATGAATTTGAAAAAGCTTTAAAATGGACTAAAGAAAACTGCAAACAAGGTTTTGATAAAAACCCAGATTTCTGCCGTAAAACGGACGAAGAAAAAGAAGAAGCTTGGGAATTTGTTGTAAAAATGATGTGCATTATAAAAGACTTATTCAACGGTAATAAAAATTTACCAGAAGGTTGTGAAGAAGAAAAAGTAGGACATAATGCAATTGCTGGTGGCTTCCAAGGTCAAAGACAGTGGACGGATTTTTATCCAAATGGTGATTTTGCTGAAGCTTTAATGAATTCTTCTTTCGATTGGAATGGTGCAAGAGAACCGTATATTTTAGCTACAGAAAATGATACTTTAAATGGCGTTGGCATGTTATTTAATAAATTATTGACAAATACTGCACAGATTTTCGCGGATGTTAGAACATACTGGAGCCCTGAAGCAGTTAAACAGGCTACTGGTTATGAATTAGAAGGCGTTGCTAAAGAATCTAAAGGATTTATTCATTTAATCAACTCTGGTGCCGCTTGTCTTGATGCTTGCGGTGAAGCAAAAGATGAAAATGGTAATGGCGTAATTAAACCATTCTGGGAAATGACTGAAAAAGACCAAAAAGCTTGTCTTGATGCAACTGAATGGTGCCCTGCTGATAATGGTTACTTTAGAGGTGGCGGATTTAGCTCTCGTTTCTTAACAAATAGCGAAATGCCTGTAACTATGGTTCGTTTAAATCTTGTAAAAGGCTTAGGCCCTGTATTACAGATTGCAGAAGGTTGGACTGTAAAATTACCAGATGAAGTATCTGATAAACTCTGGAAACGTACTGACTACACTTGGCCTTGCACTTGGTTTGCTCCACGCTTAACTGGTGAAGGTGCATTTAAATCTGCTTATGATGTAATGAATAATTGGGGCGCAAATCATGGTGCAATCAGTTATGGTCATATTGGTGCAGACCTCATTACATTATGCTCTATGCTTAGAATTCCTGTATGCATGCATAATGTTTCTGAAGATAAAATTTTCCGTCCTGCTGCTTGGAATGCTTTTGGCATGGATAAAGAAGGTCAAGACTATAGAGCTTGTAAAAACTATGGACCTTTATATAAATAATTGAAAAATATGATTTAAGTTAATGGAGGAGCTTATATATGGCTTATGAAGAAATAAAAGAACAAATATGTGATATCTGTCATAAAATGTGGCAATTAGGTTGGGTTGCTGCTAATGATGGCAATGTAACTGTAAAATTAGATGATGGCACTTTCCTTGCTACACCAACAGGAATTAGCAAAAGTTTTATTACTCCTGAAAAATTAGTACGTATTAATGCACAAGGAGAAATCTTAGAAGCAAATGAAGGATATAGACCTTCTTCTGAAATTAAAATGCATTTACGTTGTTATGCTGACCGTGAAGATGTAGGTGCAGTACTCCATGCGCATCCACCAACAGCTACTGGTTTTGCTGTAGCGCATGTACCTTTAGATAGATATGATATGATTGAAACAGTAGTAGCATTAGGTTCTATTCCTATTACTCCTTATGGAACACCTTCTACTTATGAAGTGCCTGAAGCTATAGCTCCTTACATTCAAGAACATGATGCGGTTTTATTAGAAAATCATGGAGCTTTAACTGTAGGTTCTAATTTAGTAGAAGCTTATTATAAAATGGAAACATTAGAATTATTTGCTAAGATTAATTTAAATGCTTATCTTTTAGGTGGGCCAAAAGAAATTTCTCGTGAAAATATCGATAAACTTATAAATTTACGTAGTTACTATGGTGTAAAAGGTAGACATCCAGGTTATAAGCATTATCAAAAAGATTAATATTATTTTTAGCAGTAGAAGAGTTTTTAAACTTTTCTACTGCTTTTTTACTATTAATAATAAAAATTCTAATTATTTTTTAAAAGTGAATATAGTACTATTTTTAGTGATAATATAACAAGATTTAATAAACTTAGATTGATATAATTAAATCAACAAAGATGAGAGAAAGATAATTAATAAAAGAGGAGTGAAATAATGGAAAAAAGTATTAATGTTTTAGCTTTAGATTTTGGAGCTTCCAGTGGTAGAGCAATAATAGGAAATTTTGATGGTAAAAAAATAAGATTAAAAGAAATTCATCGTTTTGCAAATGAACCAGTAAATTTATTAGGCACAATGTATTGGGATATATTAAGACTTTTTCATGATATAAAAGTTGGACTCGTTAAATCAAAACAATATGGCGATATAAAAAGTATTGGAATTGATACATGGGGTGTTGATTTTGGTCTATTAGATGAAAATGGAAAATTATTAGACAACCCAGTGCATTATCGTGATGCTAGAACAAAAGGCATGATGGATAAGGCTTTTGATAAGATAGACAAAGAGGTGTTTTATCAAATTACAGGCAATCAATTTATGGAAATTAATACGGTATTTCAATTAATGGCATTGAAACAATATCGCCCAGAGATTTTAAATAGGGCGGAAACAATGTTATTGATACCAGATTTATTGAATTATTTTTTATCAGGTAAAAAAGTAACAGAATATACGATTGCTTCAACAACACAATTATTAGATGCGGTTGATAAAAAATGGTCATCAGAAATTATTGAAAATTTAAATTTACCTAAAAAAATATTCACTGAAATAGTAAAGCCAGGGGTTAAGATAGGTACATTAAAACAAGATATTTGTGATGAACTTGGCTTAAACAAGATGGATGTTATCGCGGTTGCAGGTCATGATACACAATCGGCAATGGTAGCAGTACCAACACAAGAAGATGATTTCATATTTTTATCATGTGGTACTTGGTCACTTTTAGGAACGGAACTCGATAAGCCAATTATCAATGAAAAATCGCAGCAATTTAATATCACAAATGAAGGCGGTGTTAATAATAAAACATCTTTTTTAAAAAATATCATTGGATTATGGCTTATTCAAGAAAGTCGTCGCCAATGGATTAGAGAAGGAAAAGAATATAGCTTTGGTGAGTTGGAGCAAATGGCTTTGAATGTTGGAGATGTAAATGCTTTCATTGATACAGATGATGAAGAATTTATTCCAGCAGGTAATATTCCGCAAAAAATAAAGAATTATTGTGAACATACAGGACAATATGTACCAAAAGATGAAGCAGAAATTGTTCGAGTAATTGACCAAAGTTTAGCAATGAAATACAGATTTGCGTTAGAACAAATAGAACAGTGCACAGGTAAAAAATATACAAGTATAAATATGATTGGCGGGGGAATTCAAAGTAAATTGCTTTGTCAATTAACAGCCGATATCTGTGGCAGAAAAGTGATAGCAGGCCCTGTAGAAGCTACTGTTATGGGAAATATAGCTTTGCAACTGGTTTCTTTAGGAGTGATAACTGATTTAAAACAAGCACGTCAAATAATTGCTAATTCAGAAAATGTAACAGTTTATGAACCTAGAAATTGTGAAAAATGGGAAAGAATATATAAAAAAGTAAAGGAGCAAATATTATGTTAAAAAATATACCTAAAATTTTATCTCCAGAGTTATTAAAAGTTCTTTGTGAAATGGGTCATAGCGATAGAATTGTCATTGGGGATGGCAATTTTCCAGCTGAAACCATGGGAAAAAATGCTATTGTAATAAGATGTGACGGACACGGTGTGGTAGAAATTTTAGATGCAATATTGCAAGTATTCCCATTGGATAAATATATTGATAAGCCAGTATCATTAATGGAAGTAGTGAAAGGTGATACTGTAGAAACACCAATTTGGGATGAATACGAAAAAATAGTGACTAAATATGATGAACGAGGCAATAAAGCAATTGGACATATTGAAAGATTTGCTTTTTATGAAGAAGCTAAAAAAGCTTATGCAATTATAGCTACAAGTGAATCTGCTCTTTATGCAAATGTTATGTTGCAAAAAGGTGTTGTTATAGATTGAAACATATGATTTTTATTTGAGAGGATTTTTGCTATGGATAATAAAGTGAATAATAATATACCGATTGTTGCAAAAGAATATAAATTGTATTTTTTTCTTTTAGTATTTTGTTTTGCTCTTTGGGGACTGCTTAATAACATGAATGATACGCTAGTACCGGCTTTTGCTAAAATTTTTATGATTAAAGCAGTAGATTCTTCTTTGGTACAAGTGGCATTTTATGGTGCATATGCTGTTTTAGCTATGCCAGCAGCGTTTATCATCAAAAAATATTCGTACCGTGTAGGGGTATTAGTAGGATTAGGTTTTTATATGATAGGTGCTTTTGGATATGTACCGGCAGCACTTTTACAGAATTATAATTTATTCCTTGTTTCTATTTTCGTTCTAGCATGTGGTTTATCTGTTTTAGAAACAACATGTAATCCATTTGTACTTTCATTAGGAGCACAAGAAACAAGTGTACGTCGTTTAAACTTTGCTCAAGCATTTAACCCAGTAGGTTCTATTGCTGGATTGTTTTTAGCCAAATATTTAATTTTAGCTAATTTAAATCCAGCTGATTTAGAAGCAAGAATGGCTATGCCAGCTGATGAACTTGCAGCTATTAGACATACAGAATTGTTTTGGATTTGTGTGCCATATATTGGTTTGATTTTTGTAGCAATAATTTTGTGGTTAATTTTCTTTAAAAGTAAACTTAATGAAAAAGATGCTCGTACAGCGATGACAGTACCAGAAGCTTTTAAAAAGTTATTTAGCAAACCTCGTTATTATTGTGGTGTAATTACTCAATTTTTCTATGTAGGAGTACAAGTTGCTGTTTGGACTTGGACTATTAAATACATTATGACTACAGAACATATTGTAGAACATGAAGCGGTAGATTATTTTATTATTTCAATGGTATTATTTATCATTTTTCGTTATGTTTGTGTGTACTTGATGAAGTATTTTGTACCAGCTAAAATGATGGCAGTATTTGCAATTGCTGGCATATTATGTTGTTTTGGTACAATTTATTTACCAGCATCTGCCTCTATATGGTGTTTGATTGCAATTTCTGGTTGTATGAGCTTGATGTTTCCAACTATTTATGGTATTGCGTTACGTAATTTAGGTCCTGAAGTAAAATTTGGTGCAGCTGGTCTTATCATGGCAATCTTAGGTGGAGCTGTAGTGCCACCCGTTATGGGTTGGCTTGTTGATACGGGAGCATTAACATTCTTAATTAGTGGTTTTTCAATAGAAGAAGCATCTATTAGAACAGCATATTATTTTCCAATAGCATGTTTTGTTATCGTGCTTATTTATTCATTAGCATTTAGAAATGTAAAAGATTAATAAAAAATAGCAGTAGAAAAATTAAAATTAACGGAAAAGGGGTTTTTATTTTGAAAAATACAGTTATAGCAATTAGTCGTCAATACGGTAGTGGCGGTCGTGAACTTGCAAATATTTTATCTAAAAAATTAGGTTATAAACTATATGACAGACAAATAGTGCATATGGCTGCTGCTCAATTAGGTATCAGTGGTATGAGTGAAAAAGAGTTAAAAGAATTTGAGGATAATGTTCCACCACTTTCTTTAAAGTTTATGCCTTTTTATATTTTTGGTATGAGTGGTGCAAAACCAATGAACCATAAAATGTTTGAACAAGAATCTGAAATTATTCGCCGTTTAGCTAAAGATGGTAATTGTATTATTCTTGGTAGATGTGCAGATGCTGTTTTACAAGGCAATGAAAATGTGTGTTCTGTATTTGTTTGTGCTAATGATGAATATAGAGCTAAACGAGGTTTAGAAGTATATGAAGGAAAATCAGTTATAGAGTTAAATCAGGAAGATGCTAAACGAGCTGAATATTATGCTTATTATACTGGTAAGGAATGGGGAAATCCTAAAAACTATGATTTATCAGTAAATACAAGTTATAAATCATTAGACGATATAGCGGATATTATCATTGAGTATATAAATAAAGATTAAAAAATTTGTATTAGTAACATAAAATTTTTAGGTGTTTTTTATATATGAAAATTCTGTTAAAATAAAGTAGATTTTATTTTGATAGGAGTAAGTTTTATGTTATTAGAAGATTTAGTTAATAATAGTTTAGCAAAATTAAATCCTACAGACTTAATTGTTTGGCGGTATATTTATGCACATAAAAAGGAATGTTGTTATATATCTATTTATGATATAGCGGATAATTGCAATGTTTCGCGTACAACGGTTTTGCGTTTTGCTAAAAAATTGGGATTAGATGGTTTTAGCGATTTAAAAATGATGCTGAAAATGGAAATAAGTCAGGTAAGAGAAAAACCATCAATGAATATTGCTCAAGCTACAGTAAATTTATGCCAACAAGTTGGCGAAGAGATAGCAAAACAGGATTTTACGAGATTGAACAAGCTGTTATATAAAGCGAAAAGGATTTTTGTTTATGCCTCTGGTCATGTGCAAAGAAATGTAGCTAGTGAAATAGAACGATTATTTGTAAATTGCAATATATTTGTTTACGAGATAAAAGGTTCAGATGAAATGGGGATTATTTCAAAAAATGTGACAAGTGATGATTTGTTTATTATCATTTCTTTAAGTGGAGAATCAAAAAATGTTGTAGATATTGCGCAAAAATTACATTTACAAAAGATACCTGTGATATCGTTAACTAGATTAAAAAGTAATACTTTAGCTACACTTAGTACAGAAAATTTATATATTACCCCTATAGATTTACCAGCAACATTAGACTATGAATATAAATCATTATTAGGCTTTTTCTTAGCTGTAGAAATGTGGTTTGTTAGTTATAGTGGATATTGTGCAGAACAAATTGAATAAATAAGATAAACGGTATTAAGAAATTATTTAATTTTTTAATACCGTTTCTTTATGATAAAATATTATTTTTATATTTTGAAGATTTATAAATATTACATTAAAATAATATTTTTATACGGTATTGACATGTTTTTATAGAAAGTTTATATTAGTTATCAGCTTCAAGTTAACTAGTTAACTATATCCTAGGCTTAAAGTTAACTAGTTAAATCAATGAAAGGATGGATATAATGACAAAAGTAAAATTGTGGACTAGAAATTTTATGGCTTTAGTGTGGGCTAATGGATTGCTTTTTGCAGGCTTTCACTTTTTGTTACCTACATTACCTTTATATGCAGCTTCTATAGGGGCTACAGGTACGGAAATAGGTATAATAACAGGGATTTTTGGTTTTTCTGCAATTTTTATTCGTTTATTCACAGATACTGGTGTTCGTAAATTTGGTAAAAAGAAATGTTTATATTTTGGATTGTTTTGCTCCTTCTTAGCAACATTTAGTTATGATATATTTACTTCTGTATATTCCTTAATATTAGCTCGTATTTTACATGGTATAGGTTTTGGCCTTAGTACTACTTTTGCTGCAGCTTTAGTTGCAGATGTAATTCCTGCTCAAAGACGTGGTGAAGGAATTGGTTATTTTGGCTTAGGTAGTACAGTGGCTATGGCTGTAGCTCCTGCTTTAGGTGTTATGTTATTAACTGATTTTAGTGCTAATATATTGTTTTTAACTTCTATGGTAGTCACTCTCTTATCTGCTGTCAGTGCAAAATTATGTAATGCTAAAGAAGCTCCTTTGCCAGCTGAAAAGAAAAGCATTTCTATTCGTCATAAAATATGTGAATACGGTACAGGTATTCCTTCTATATTGACTGTTTTATTTGGTGCTGCTTATGGTAGTGTAAATACTTTTGTAGCTATGATGGCTAATGAAGCTGGTATTGAAAATGCAGGCTTGTTCTTCATTGTTGGTACAATCTTTGTATTTATTTCCAGACCATTTGGTGGACGTATTTTTGACAGCAAAGGTGGTTTCTGGGTAATCCTGCCAGGCGGTATTTTATATTTAATTGGTTTGTGCATATTGATTTCTTCTAGCTCTTTAACAATGTTGTTAGTTGCTTCTGTATTTTATGGTTTAGGCGGAGGTTTATTATTACCTTCTCTCATGACTTGGATGCTCAATGTTGTTACACCAGACCGTCGCAGTGGTGCTAGTGCAACTTTCTATAATATGTTAGATATCGGTACAAGTAGCGGTATCATCTTATTAGGCAGTGTTGCAGGTTCTATCGGTTACGTTAATATGTATTTTTATGTAATTGCTGTAATGGTAATTTTTATAGTATTTTTCTTATTTAATCATTTTGTATTACAAAAAAACAAAGTAAAAGAAAACACACTTTAGCTTGATTTTGTAAATTAATTTGTATTGTCATATAAAAATTTTTCTGCTATAACAAGATATAAATGGCAGAAAGGAATTATTGTTGATTATGAATGGAATAGATAATGATACTTTAGTATCTCAAGAAAAAGATGGACTGGACGATTTGTTAATACATCAACTTTATCAAACAATGAGGGCATTTTCAAAAACACTTAACAATGAGATTTATACAGCAGATGTATATAGTTCTGAATGGTCGGTTTTGAAAATGGTCAAAGAGCATGATATGATTTCTCAATTGGAATTAGCTAATATGTTAAATGTTGAACCAGCAGCTATATCCAAGACTATAAAGAAAATGGAAGAAAAAAACCTTGTGGAACGAAAACGCCTTCAAGGAAAAAGGGAAAAATATATATTTCTCACTAATCATGCTTTAGAGATTTATGATTTTTTACAAGAAAAGGTATCACAACATCGTATGAAAGCATTAGATGGTTTAAGTAAAGAAGACCGATACGTTTTATTTAAACTCATGCGACGTATTTATGATAATACTCTAAGTGAAAAATAATAAAATATGGTAATACAATCAGTTTGAAATAATATGTATGGAAATTAATTAATAAGATTTTTATAGTATATTATTTTAAACTGATTTTTTTATGCTTGAGTAGCTATGATTATTTATAGTATATATATCAATTTAAAATCTGATGTGATATATCACATGCGCTGTGATATGGTGCAATAATGGTTGCTAATGCCCTAAAACCCTTGAAACTATTGAATTTGTGATTGGCTTGGATTATTATATAGCCATGAGGTTGATAAAAAATAAAAACATAAAACATAAATGTAATTTATGATAAAGAAAAGGGGTTTTAGTTATGAAAAAATCTTCAATCGTAATCGCAGGTGGCGGTAGTACATTTACACCAGGTATCGTAATGATGCTTTTAGACCATGCAGACCGTTTTCCACTTCGCCAAATTAAATTTTATGATAATGATGCAGCTCGTCAAGAAAAAATTGCTAAAGCATGTGAAATTCTTTTAAAAGAAAGAGCTCCTGAAATCGCATTTTCTTATACAACAGACCCAAAAGAAGCATTTACAGATGTTGATTTTGTAATGGCACATATCCGCGTTGGTAAATACGCAATGCGTGAAAAAGATGAAAAAATTCCAATGAAACATGGCGTATTTGGTCAAGAAACTTGTGGCCCTGGCGGAATTGCTTATGGTATGCGTTCTATCGGTGGCGTTATCGAAATCTTGGATTATATGGAAAAATATTCTCCAAACGCTTGGATGCTCAACTATTCCAATCCAGCAGCTATCGTAGCAGAAGCAACTAGAAGACTTCGCCCAAATTCTAAAATCATCAATATTTGCGATATGCCAGTAGGTATTGAAGATAGAATGGCTGAAATCTTAGGTCTTCCTAATGGTAGAAAAGACATGTGCGTTCGCTATTATGGACTTAACCATTTTGGTTGGTGGTGCGATATCCGCGATAAAGATGGTAATGATTTAATGCCTCGTATCAAAGAACATGTTGCAAAATATGGATATATCGTAAATCCTGAATCTCATCATGATGAAGCAAGTTGGAATGATACTTACGGCAAAGCTAAAGATGTATATGCTGTAGACCCTGATACACTTCCAAATACTTATCTTAAATACTACTTATTCCCAGATTATGTATTCAATCATGACAATCAACATCCAGACCATACTCGTGCAAATGAAGTTATGGAAAATCGTGAAAAAAATGTATTTGCAGCAGCTAAGGAAATCGTAGAAAAAGGTACTGCTGTTGACTGCAAATTCAAAAGCGATGACCATGCAAGCTATATCGTAGACCTTGCAGAAGCAATTGCATTCAATAAAAAAGCTCGTATGCTTTTAATCGTTGAAAATGATGGAGCAATTTCAAACTTCGACCCAACTGCTATGGTTGAAATTCCTTGTATCGTTGGTTCTAATGGTTATGAAAAAATTTGTATCGGTAAAATACCTCAATTCCAAAAAGGTTTAATGGAAGAACAAGTTTCTGTTGAAAAACTCGTTGTTGAAGCTTGGATTACAGGAAGCTATCAAAAACTTTGGCAGGCACTCACATTGTCTAAGACTGTACCAAGTGCTTCCGTTGCTAAAGCGATTTTGGATGATTTAATTGAAGCAAATAAAGATTATTGGCCTGAACTTAAATAATTCAGTTCGGTTATTGAGATGAGGCACGAAGCAAATGCTTTGTGCCTTATTTCTTGGAATTGAGTAGTTAGACAATTTATATAATTTTTATAAGTAACAAATTTGATTATATATTATTTTTATTAAGAGAGTTATTTTATAGAATAAGTAATAAATTTAGTTATATATTATTTTTTATTAAGAGAGTTATTTTATCGAAAAGGTGGCTGGGAAAATGGCTTTTAATAAAGATGTTATAATGCAAAAAATACAGCGTTTCGGTGGCGCGATGTTTACACCAGTTATAATGTTTGGCGTATTCGGTATTTTTGTAGCAGTTTCCATTTTATGTAAAAACCCGATGATACTTGGCAGTATTGCTGAGAAAGGTACGGGATGGTATGATTTTTGGTATATTGTTGAACAAGGTGCTTGGACAGTTTTTAATCAATTGCCATTGTTATTTGTAATTGGTTTACCTATTGGCTTAGCTAAAAAAGAAAATGCTAGAGCTGTTATGGAAGCATTTTTGATATATCTTATTTTTAACTATTTCGTATCCGCAATGCTCACATTATGGGGACCAAGCTTTGGCGTAGATTTTGCGAAAGATGCAGTTCCAGGCAGTGGTCTCACAACAATTGCCAATATCAAAACACTTGATACAAGCATGGTTGGTGCAATTTTAATTTCTTCATTAGCTGTATGGTTACATAATAAATTATTTGATGTTGATGTACCAGAATGGCTCGGTTTATTTAAAGGGTCTTCTTTAGTTGTTGTTGCAGGTTTTGGTTTAATGCTTCCTATAGCATTCCTCTTCTGCTTGATTTGGCCACATTTCCAAGCAATAATCGCATCACTTCAAGGTTTCTTGACAGGTGCAGGTGTGCTTGGTGTTTGGGTATATACATTCCTTGAACGTATTTTAATACCGACAGGTCTTCATCATTTTATTTACATTCCGTTTATCTATGGTCCAGCAGTTGTAGATGGTGGTATTCAAGCTTATTGGCTGGCACATATTCAAGAATTTGCTCAATCAACTCAGCCACTCATTGAATTATTCCCACAGGGTGGTTTTGCGTTACATGGTATGAGTAAAATGTTCGGTTGTCCAGGTATCGCACTCGCTATTTATTTCTCCGCTAAAAAAGAAAATCGTAAAAAAGTCGGTTCCTTGTTATTCCCAGCAGCAATTGTAGCTGTTTTATGCGGTATTACTGAACCACTTGAATTTACATTCTTATTTGTTGCTCCTGTATTGTTCTTAATTCATGCACTTTTAGCTGGTACATTAGCAGCTACTATGTATTTCTTCGGTGTAACTGGTAACTTTGGTGGCGGTTTACTCGATACGGATTTATTCCAAAACTGGATACCACTTTTCAATAATCATTGGGGCACATATCTCACACAGATTATCATTGGTTTAATTTTCACTTGCATTTGGTTCGTAGTATTTAGATTTTTAATTGTAAAACTCAATTTGAAAACTCCTGGCCGTGGCGATGATGAAGAAATTAAACTTTATAGAAAAGCTGATTATAAACAAAAACAAGCAGCTGGTCATATGGATGAACGTGATATGAAAGCTGCAGCATTCTTGCAAGCTCTCGGTGGTAAAAATAATATTGTAGATGTAACAAACTGTGCAACTCGTTTACGTGTAACAGTTAAAGATGATAGTTTAGTACAGCCAACAGGTGCATTCACAGCAGCTGGTGCACATGGTCTTGTTCATAATGGACATGCTATTCAAGTAATTGTTGGTCTTTCTGTGCCACAAATTCGTGAACGTTTTGAAGCATTACTTCAAGCACCAGAAACAGAAATAGCTTCATATAATGCAGAAGAAATAACGAAAAAGGCAGAACAGCCTGTTACTGAAGCTACGAAAAAAAGATTTGATGCACATTTAGATGCTTTTGCTACAGGTCATATGGTACCAATTGAAAAAGTGCCAGATGAAGCATTTGCTTCTAAAGCTATGGGTGATGGTGTAGGTATAATTCCTACAGATAAATACATCACAGCCCCAGCTGATGGTTCTGTTATGATGGTAATGGAAGCAACAGGTCATGCTATTGGTTTAAAACTTAATACTGGCTTAGAAATTTTAATTCATATCGGTATTGATACAGTTAATATGAATGGTGATGGTTTTAAAGTTCTCGTCAAAGCTGATGATAATGTAAAAGCTGGTGATAAACTTGTTGAAATCGATATCGATAAAATTAAAAAAGCAGGTTATAATCCGATAACAATCATGGTTGCAACTAATTTTGACCAATATGCTGCACTTAAATTTAAGGCAGAACAAGATGTTGTAGCGGGTAAATCTGAAATAGCTAGTTATTAATTTGCTATCCCCAGCATAAATAAAATAAAAAACCTTCTCACAGATTAAAATAAAATTTAGTGGGGAGGTTTTTTCATTGATAAATAAGGCTTTTTATTTACAGCTTTTTTATTTCATGATAAAATTTTAATATAATTTAATTAGTTTTTGAGGATAGTGATTTTGATGAATAATATTTTAGTTATTCACGGACCAAATTTAAATTTATTGGGAACACGTGAACCTGAAATTTACGGTAGTATGACAATGCAGGATATAAATGAAGATTTACAAAAGCAAGCTAAAGAAGCTGATGTAAATATTGATTTTTTCCAAAGCAATCATGAAGGGGAAATTATTGATAAATTGCATGATGCTCGTGGCAGATATGATTATATAATTTTAAATGCTGGTGCTTATACGCATTATAGTATTGCCATTCGCGATGCACTTGCTGCAATAGAAATTCCAACGATTGAAGTGCATATATCAAATATTCATCAACGTGAAGAATTTCGTCATCATTCAGTGATTGCACCAGTTGTTGTTGGTCAAATTTGTGGTTTTGGTCTTGATAGCTATAAAGCAGCATTGTATGTTGCTATAAGAAAATTACAGGAAGAAGGCTGAAATCGTGAATAATATGGAAAATCGTATCTTTCGTTTGCGTGAATTCTTAAAGCAACAAAATTGTGATGGTGTAATTATTAATAAAGAAGAAAACCTGCATTATTTTAGTGGTTTTACAGGTGATGATACAATTCTTATCATCACATCAAATGATTGTTATTTAATAACTGATTCTCGCTACATTGAGCAAGCAAAGCAACAGACTGATTTTGCTATATTTGAACAAAAGACAGGTTTACTCAGTAAAACTGCACAGATGGTTGAAGAATTAGGATTAAAACGCGTAGCTTTTGAAGGTAATTCATTACGTTACAATGCGTATGCTAAATTAAATAACTTATTGCAAGGCAAAGATATAGATTTTTCTACTTCTGTTGATTTAGATGAATTGCGCGTAGTTAAAGATGATGAAGAAATCGAGCTAATAAAAAAAGCTATTTGGATTAGTGATGAAGCGTATAGCCATATTTTAAAATATGCAAAACCCGGCATGAGTGAAAATGAAATCGCTTGTGAATTAGAAACTGTTATGCGTAGATTGGGCAGTGAACGACCAGCATTTACTACAATTGTAGCTTCAGGTGTAAGAGGTGCACTTCCGCACGGTGTGGCTACAGATAAGTTGATAAATGACGGTGAATTTGTTACAATAGATTTTGGTGCCGTTTACAAGGGCTATCACTCAGATATAACACGTACTTTTTGTATTGGACAGGCAAGTGATAAACAAAAAGAAATTTATGATGTTGTTTTGAATGCGCAACTTTTAGCACTTAAAGAAATTGCTCCAGGCAGAAGTGGCAAGGAAGTTGATGCTCCTGTTCGTGATTATATTGCAAATGCCGGTTACGGACAGTATTTCGGTCATGGTCTTGGTCATGGCGTTGGTCTTGAAATACATGAATTACCACGTCTTTCGCCATTGAGTCCTACGGCGCAGTTATTAAAAAATATGCTTGTTACTGATGAGCCGGGTATTTATTTGCCTGACTTTGGCGGTGTTCGCATAGAAGATACTGTTTTAGTTACGGCTGATGGATGCCAGCCGCTTACACAAAGCGATAAACGGCTTATTGAAATAATGTAAAGCTTTTTGCTTTGCATTTTATAAATTTAGATAATAATATTATTTTGGAGGAATGTTTTAATGATTTCCAGCAGTGATTTCCGCACAGGTCTTACACTTGAAATTGATAACGGTGTATGGCAGATTGTTGATTTCCAGCACGTAAAACCAGGTAAAGGTGCAGCTTTCGTTCGTACTAAAATTAAAAATGTACAGACTGGTGCTGTAGTTGAACGTACTTTCAACCCAAATGAAAAATTACCAGCAGCTCATCTTGAAACAAGAAGCGTACAGTATTTATATGAAGTTGATGGTATGTATACTGTTATGGACAACGAAACTTATGAACAGTTCGAACTCTCTAAAGACCAGCTCGGTGATGCTTTAAATTACTTAAAAGAAAATATGGATATTTCCTTACAGTTCTTTAAAGGTAAAATCATCGGCATCAGCTTACCAAACTCTGTTAATCTTACAGTTGTAGAATGTGAACCAAGTGTTAAAGGTGATACTGCAACTGGTGCAACTAAAATGGCTAAAGTTGAAACTGGCTATGAAGTTCGTGTACCACTCTTCGTTAATGAAGGCGATGTACTCAGAATTGATACTCGTACTGGTAACTATATTGAACGTGCTTAATCACAAGAACCAGCTCTTTTTAAGGGCTGGTTTTTTTTATAAATTAAATCATTTTTTTGCAATAAAAAAACTGCACTAGCAAAAGTGATATTTAGCTTTTGAAGTGCAGTTTTCTGATATTAAATTATTTTACAATTAATACTGGGCATTTGGCATGTTCTAAAACATATTTACTTACGCTGCCAAGTAATACACCACGAACAAGACCTAAGCCTCTACTACCCATAATAATTAAATCTGTATTGATTTCTTTTGCATAATCCATGATTGCTTCTGCTGGGTCGCCCGTACGATAAACTTTAACCACATGCATGGATTCTGGGAACTCATCACAAGCTGCGTTTAATATTCTTTCACCAGCTTTGCTGATTTCAAGCAGAACATTACCCGATAAATAAGAATTAATAGCTAATTTATTGATATCGGCTACATAAAGAATGTGAATTTCTGCTTCACCAAAACGATTGACTTTTATAGCTTGTTGCATTGCACGTTCTGCAATTTCAGAGCTATCAATAGGAACTAAAATACGTTTCATATTAACTGACATACCAAACCCTCCCTAAAATAAATTGAGTGTATTTTAAAGCTTTTATCAAAGCTATTTTTCCTACTTGTTATATTCGATAGAGAGTTTTAAAATCCTGCTAAAATGGGGAAATTTTTTAGCTTTTTACTAGGACTTTATAGTTAATATAATCAATTTTTTATTAATAAATATAGTTTTATTTTATGTTAATTAGTATTAATTGGATTTATATCTATAGTGATATATTTATTAATATCAATATTTTTTTGACGAAGAAATTTATTTACAATCGATAAATCATTAGTTTTTATGAGCAAATTAAAACGATACATATCTTTAAATTTTGAAATGAGTGCTGGAGCTGGTCCCATTACTTGAATATTGTCATTATCTGAAAAATACTTTTCCATATCCATTTTAAAATCATTAGCAATTTTAATAGCTTGTTCTTCTATTTCGTTTTGGAAAATGAGTTTTATTAAATTGCAAAATGGAGGATAATAAAGCATTTTGCGCAATGTGAGTTCTTCGTTATAAAAAGAAATATAATCCTGTTGCATACCGTATTGTACAGCATAGTGTTCTAAATTATATGTCTGTAAAATTACATGACCTTTTTGCGAGCCACGACCTGCTCTACCAGCTGTTTGAGTAATTAAAGCGAAAGTGCGTTCGCTAGCACGAAAATCGGGTAAATTTAAACTTGAATCTGCACTTATGATGCCAACCCCTGTTACATTAGGAATGTCATGACCTTTTGCTACCATTTGAGTTCCAAGTAAAATATCATATAAACCTGCTTTAAATTGTTTTAAAATATCTTGATGGGCAAATTTTTTACCAGTTGTATCTCTATCTAAGCGAATTATTCTAGCATTAGGAAATGTTTGAGATAATTCTTCTTCTAATTTTTCAGTGCCAGAGCCGAAAAATTTAATATATCGGCTAGAACATTTAGGACAAATATCGGGAACAGGTTCAATGATATCGCAATGGTGGCATTGCAATTTGCCTTGCTTATGATAGACGAGAGGCAAACCGCATTGTGGGCATTTTATAACATAACCGCAGGAGCGACACATTACAAAAGTAGAAAATCCACGCCTGTTCAGCATGATAATCAATTGTTGTTTTTTTGCCAATGTAGTAGATATTAATTCTTTTAGTTTACGGGATAAGATTTTACGATTGCCGTGTTTTAATTCCTCACGCATATCTACTCCTTCAATGAATGGCATAGGGATGTTATCGATGCGCTCTTTCATAGTAAGCAATGTATATTCTCCGTTTTGAGCTTTATAAAAACTTTCAAGTGAAGGAGTAGCACTGCCAAGAAGTAATATAGCATCATAAATCTGTGCCATTTTTTCCGCTACATCATGACTATGATATCGGGGGGACTCATCTTGCTTATAAGAAGCTTCATGTTCTTCGTCCATTACGACGAGACCTAAAGTTAAAAATGGAGCAAATAAAGCAGAACGAGCACCGATGACTATCCCCACTTGTCCAGTTCGTATGCGCCAAAATGTATCGTTGCGTTCATTTACTGAAAGCTTGCTATGAATAACGGCTACATCATCGTTAAAATATTGTTTAAAAGACATGACGAGCTGACCTGTCAAGACAATTTCAGGAACGAGAATTAAAACTTGCTTGCCCAAAGCGCGTATTTTTAATGCCATTTCAATATAGATTTGTGTTTTTCCACTACCTGTTACGCCGAATAAGAGAAATTTATTTTTTCCTTGTGATAAACTGTTTTCTATGGTGTTCATGGCTGTTTGTTGTTCTTCAGTTAATGTACGTTGCTGTGCTTTATTAACGAGCATATTTTTATAACTATCACGTAAAACTTGTTTTTTTTCAATTTTAACGTAATTTAATTGAGCTAATGCTTTTAATGTTGTAAGAGAAATGTGCTGTTGTTTTAAATCTGTGACACTAGCTTCTTTTATTTCATTTAAGTATATAAGTGCTTTTTTTTGTGCTGGCTTTCGCTTTAACGTAGCTAAAATATCATCATTTACTAAAGTGTTTAATATTATATAATCTGTGTATATTTTTTTTGCTTGTTTATGATAAATATATGATTTTGTTATATAATTTTTATTAATTAATTTTTCTAAATCAAAAATAAAATTTTCATTTGAACCAAAACTGCGCCTCAATGTTAATAAATCAACATCTTTATATGCTTGCATGTATTTATATAGAGCTTGTTGTTTATCCGAAAGTTTTTTCCATTCTTCAAGGGGGATTTCTTTATCATTGATATTAAAGATAGGACGTATTTTCACACTATTTTTTCCAGGAATAAATAAACGCATCGTTTCACCTAATGAACACATGTAAAAATCTGCCATCCATTTTGCAGTTGCGTACATATTAGGCGTAAACCATGGCTGTGTATCGATTATATCTTTTATTTCTTTTAGTTTTGTTGTATCAATAGAATTATTATCTGGATATATCTTTATGATAAAGCCTTCCATGATGCGATTGCCAAATGGAACGAGTACACGACAACCTACAGTTAATATATCAAATTGTTCCGGTATTAAATAAGTATACGGTTTAGCAATACTTTTTACAGGAATGTTAATATATATATCAGCTATTTTTTTCATTTAATCATCTACCTATAAAATAATATTTTATTATTATTATAATATAGAAAATTATTATGACAAAATTATTTCGTAATAAAGGTGAAAAATATTTGTAGAATAATAATAAAGTTAATAATATGTTTATATGTATTTCATTAATATAATTTAATGAATATATTATTAATTATTTATGTTATTTAAATAGATTTTTATTATATATATGTTAAGATTAATTATATTTTATATTATATATTATGATGATGATAATTTTGACCGTTTATATAGGTAAAATAAAGATAAATATTAAAAAAACATTAAGATGTTATTAAAATTTTATTAAATGAAGTGGGGTTCATTGACAAACTTATTTTTAACTTATATACTTTTTATATCAAAGTATTATGAATGTAAATTAGTAAAGTCATTAATTATATTAATTTACGATTTTTAAATTTATATTTAATTGGGTAATGAAAAGATATAATAATGATTTTATATAATCATTTAAAGGGGTCTTAATTATGTTAAAAAATTTAAAAAAGAAAATAGGTGTGGTATCAATAGCTTTTTTCCTTTGTACGTCTTTAAATTATATACATATAAATTGGGCAGAGGCTGCACCTGTACCACCACCACCGCCTAATCAAACGGAAAAGAAACAACCACCACCAAAGAAAACAGAGCATAAACCAGCAGCAAAACCAAATGTGAATAGACCAAAGCCAACAATGCATAAACCACCAACAAGGCCTAATGTAAATAGACCAAAACCAACAATGCATAAACCACCAACAAGGCCTAATGTAAATAAACCGAAACCGCCAATGCATAAACCAGTAACAAAGCCTAATGCTAATAGACCAAAGCCGTCGGTACATAGACCACCAGTAAAATCCAATGTAAATAGACCAAATAGACCAAATCCACCAGTACATAAACCAGTATCGAAAGTAAATGTAAATAAATCAGGTAATAATAATTTTAAACCACCGATGACTAAACCAGGACAAAAGCCAAATATGAATGTGGGAAGAAGACCGGAACATAAGCCAGGAAATAATGGTTTTAAACCGCCGATGACTAAACCAGGGCAAAAGCCAAATATGAATGTGGGAAGAAAACCAGAACATAGAGCGGAAAATAATGGTTTTAAACCACCGATGACTAAACCAGGGCAAAAGCCAAATATGAATGTAGGAAGAAAACCAGAACATAGAGCGGAAAATAATGGTTTTAAACCACCGATGACTAAACCAGGACAAAAGCCAAATATGAATGTGGGAAGAAGACCGGAACATAAGCCAGGAAATAATGGTTTTAAACCGCCGATGACTAAACCAGGGCAAAAGCCAAATATGAATGTGGGAAGAAGACCGGAACATAAGCCAGGAAATAATGGTTTTAAGCCGCCGATGACTAAACCAGGGCAAAAGCCAAATATGAATGTAGGAAGAAGACCAGAACATAAGCTGGAAAATAAGGGTTTTCAACCACCGATAAATAAACCGAAAAGAGATAAATTACCAAGAAAATCGTTGAAAAAATTTACAGTAGTATCTCCTAAACCGGTAATTTTATCATCTAGAGAAGCACCTCCACCACCACCTGATTATGAATATAAAGAAGATAAACCAAGTGTATGGGAAAGAATTTTGACAGGGATATTCTTAGAACGAATGAGTTTTGCTAAAGATAATGCTAAATTAAGTTCTGAGTTAAATGATATGGGCTTTGATTGTGCTGGCCTTGATCTTGATTATCCAGAAAAATATGTGCAGATTTATTGCAATAATTATTCTAATGTAAGTGATAATCATGTTGATTATTATTTGGATAAAACTTCATTAAAAGTTTCAAATTATAATCCACCGTATTACACAATAAAGGTCAATGAATTTAGTGCAGATGTTTCTAAGCCGATGGATAGAAAAATGAATACATGGGAATTTAAATATAATATTGATGCACATAGTGTAGTATTTACTAATTTATATGGCGATTATCATTATAAATACAAAAATTCTAATTATATGGATTTAAATACAACAGAACCAGATATTGTTGCAATGGCGGAAATGGCTTTTTATATGGCATATAATATGAGATTTTTTGATAATCAAGCAGACAGTTTTTATGATGTGACAACTTTATAAGGATGACATAGGCTATTATAGTAATTAAGCCAGTTGTTTTAGGCTGACTTAATTACTATAACATAATAATTTTATTTTTTATTTATTTTGGGAGGATTACATATGAAACAGAAATTTATTTTACGGTTAACAAGTATTTTTGTATTTGTTTTTATTTTAATGGGAACATTTATAACTACTGAAGCAGCAGTAAAAAAAGTGGCAATAGGAACTTTTGCTAATGGAGCTAAATCTCGTTATGGTACTTTAGCTTGTAGTAATTTAGAATCTAATATATTTAGCGGACTTGTACAAAATAAAAATTATGAAGTAGTAGAACGTGCTCAATTAGACCAAATTTTTCGTGAACTTGGATTACAAAATTCTGGTGTCGTAGATAGCAAATCAGCTATTGAAATAGGTAATTTATCTGGCGCCGATTATACTTTAGTTGGAAAAGTACTTACAGCCGAAGTAATACCGTTTGATAATATTTTATACAGAGGATATAAAGGTAAAGTAGCATTTGAAATGCACTTTGTTGATAACAAAACAGGTTTAGTATTGTATTCTGATGTTATTTCTGATACAGATAGTCAAATGTATTCACCAGGAGTTTCTGTTAATGAACGTGTTTTAATAAGTGGAGCAGCGCATAATGCAGCTAATAAAGTTTTAGAAAAGATGAATGAAATAACACCTCTTACAGGAACAGTTTTGAATGTAGATAGAGCTGAAGACGTTGTTTATTTTGATTTGGGCTATGATAATGGCGTTCGTGAAGGTGATACGTATACTATTTATAAAGAAGGTGCGCCTCTCGTACATCCAGTAACGGGTGAAATTCTCGGAATAAAAGAAACAACTCTTGGTACGGTAAAAGTTAAAGATGTTAAATCAAATTATTCTATAGCTGAAATAAAGAAAGAGAAATCTGCGTTTAAAACTGGCGATAAAATTAAACGAGGTGAATAATCCATGAAAAAAATCATTTATATATGTATAATGGTGTTTTTTTGTTGGTTTAATGTAGCCTCAGCTCAACAAATTACTGTATCTGGTTACGGGACAACTACTGATGAAGCTGAACGTGATGCGCTTAGAAATGCAGTTGAACAAGCTGTAGGAACATTAGTTGATTCAGCTACATTAGTACAAAATAATATGCTTATAAATGATGAAATTTATACTCAATCACGTGGTTATATTACAAATTATACGGTTGTATCTCAAAAAATGAACGGTGATGGAACTTATGAAGTTATGATTAATGCAAATGTGGATACTAATCCTAATTCTAAATTAATGAATGAACTTACGCGTTTGGGCATTATTAATCGTCAATTACGTGACCCTAAAATCGCTGTAGTTATTCCAGAATATCATATTAGAGCACGTGTTCCAGACCCTGCAGGCGAAACAGCGGTAATTAGGAAATTGATTGATGCAGGTTTCTCTCGTATTACAGATATTAGTGATACACGTTATAACTTAAATAAATTAAGTGCGCTTACAAAACAAGATATGGAAAATATAGCAAGAAGTCGTAACGTGGATATTTTAATCGTTGGAGAAGCTTTTAGTGAAGGTGTTGGTGATGTTGGTAAATTTTTACCAACTGGAAGAAATACAGGTATCGTTTCTTGTAAAGCGCGCTTAGAAGCAAAGATTTTTATTGCTAAAACAGGTCAAATTATTTCTGCTAATGGTACATATGGTACAGCAGCGGATTTAACTGAATATATTGCTGGGAAAAAAGCTTTAAATGATGCTGGCGAAAAAATGGGAGATTATATAGTCGAAAAACTTTTAAATTATGGCAGTAGTACTCGTCAAAATTTAGAAGTAGTAGTAACAGCAACGGATTTTAATAAAATAAATGCTATTAATAGTGC
The DNA here is from genome assembly GCF_900187035.1 of Megamonas hypermegale. Classification (NCBI taxonomy): domain Bacteria; kingdom Bacillati; phylum Bacillota; class Negativicutes; order Selenomonadales; family Selenomonadaceae; genus Megamonas; species Megamonas hypermegale. The sequence continues at coordinate 935,285 of NZ_LT906446.1, read as the reverse complement.
TATGCAAAAAATACGTGGAGTAGAAAGTTCCATGGTAACAGATTATAACAATGGCAAAGCAACACTTTCTGTTAAATTTTCTGGAACCCCACAAACGTTATTTAATCAGTTAAATCAAGCAGTTAATTTTAATATAAATATGCAATCTCTATCCTATAATACTTTAAGTATTTCCGCTTATTAATATTATTATTTTATTTTTAGAAGGGAAGTTTTTTTATGAAAAAGTCTTTAATAGCTCTTTCAAGTGTCTTGGTGTTTTCTGTAGCAGTTGGAGCTGCACCGCTTAATGATTATATTGCGCCAACAGCAGTATATGCAGCTCAGTATCAAATTAATAATTCTATGGAAACTATCACTGCTGAAGGTTATGGTCCTATGCCAAGTGGAATGCCAGCAGGGGCAGCTAAAGTTTTGGCTAGAAGAGCTGCTGTTGTTGATGCACAACGAAATCTTTTAGAATCAGTAAAAGGAGTTGCTATTGATTCTGAAACTACTGTAGAAAATTTTATGTTAAAAGATGATATAATTCATAGTAAAGTAAATGGTATTATTACAGGTGCACGTGTTATTTCTGAAGAAGCTCAAGATGGAGTTTATAAAGTTACAATGGCAGTGCCAGTTTATGGCGTAGGTAGCATTGCTGATGTAGCAATTACAGCTGTTGTAGGTGATAAAGCTCCTGTGCCAGTTCCAGCTCCAAGTGTTGATTATGTACCAGGTACAGGTGTTAGTATCTCTGGCAATTATAGCGGACTTGTTATTAATGTTAGAGATAAAGGCTTAGTACGAACTTTCTGTCCAGCTATTTATGATACAAATGGTAGAGCAATTTATGGTGTATACAATGTTGATAAAAAATATGCTATTGATTATGGTGTAGTTGGTTATGCAAAAGGCCCTGAAGGTTGGGGAAAAGTATCTGCTGGTACTTCTCGTGCTGGAATAAAACCACTTGTTATTGAGGCTGTTGGAGTACGCGAAAGAACTGTCAATAAATGTGATGTTGTAATTTCAGTAGAAGATGCAGATAGAATTCTTGCTGAAAACCAACGCAGTCATTTTCTTGATAAATATGCTGTAATGTTTGAAATTTAATGTCATTGTATTATTAAATATTGATTATAGAAAGGCTAGTCTAATAGCAATGTATTGTTTATAAAGTTGGTGAAATAAAGTGACAATTAAAGCAATAATAGTATCAATTGTCGCAGTATGTTTGATGATTTATGGAATAATTCCATTTATTGTATTTATGAATAAAAATCCGTATGATGTTTTGACTCAAGAAAAAATTTATGTAGGAGAATATAAAGATGTTAAATATTACTATATAAAAGAAAGTTATAATAGTGAACAAAATAAGTTTAAAGTATTAATAATAAATAATGATTTTTCTTATGGTGAATATATAGTTAATGTTAATGATGAAGAAAAAACATTTAGAATAGAAGATTTTAAAGTTCATTCTGTTGGTAATAAAAATAGTAAAGAAATTGTTCAACCTAGTGTTTACAAATTAGAAGGATTGACTTTACAAATATATGAAAAAGCTAAAATAATACAATAGGGAGATTAATTATATGGATTATATTAAGACGTTAAATATTTCATTTAATTATTGTGAACAATGGCATATTCAACAAGCTAAATTAAGAAATTTATATAATAAAAAATATGAAATTCAGAATGCTTTAAATACAGATGATAAACAATATAAGAAAAATTGGTTGAAAGATTTGGATGACATTAGATTTCCTATATTTTATTTGATTGAAAATTTTGGATATTTATTTTTAACAGTAAGTTTTTTTGTAGGGATAATTTATACACTCATAGAAGGTTTTTATGGTACTTTAGATCCTATTTTTATATATTATTTTAATAAAAAGCAAGAAGTTTTCTTTCTTATGTTTATTGTGTTAATAACATCTATAGTAATTATTGGACATTGTATAATAATAGATAAAACATATAATAAAGATTTAAAAATTTTTCATAAATTTAAAGAGGAAGCTGTTGTTAATTTGCCTATATTATGTAAATTAATAGAAAATGAAGAAAATATATTTTATAGACTTGAAAAGGAAATGTATGTTAAATGTATAATTCCCCAAAAATATTGGGAAGTTTCAAATGTTTTAAAAAATTATATATTAGATTGTAGAGCCAATAACCTTACTGATGCTATAAATCTTTATGAATATGAATTAGTATTGAAAAGACAGACTCAATTAATTGAAGAACAAACACGTGCTGCACGAGAAACAGAGAAATATTCTAAAATTGCAGCTGAAGAATCTAAAAGAGCTGCTGATAATGCTGGGTTAGCTGTGTTTTTTAGTTTTATGGCTTATTATGAAGCAAGTAAAAAAAGAAAGTGATTATGTTATTAGTAAATAAGAAGATGATTATGATAATCGAAAGGAGTACTTTTTATGAGGATTTTAGGATTGATGTGTATAATAACATTTTTTAGTATATCAATTGTCTTTGCTGAAAATGTAGAATGGGAGAATTGTGGAGTAGATTTTAAGCAAGTTGAGAAAATTTATATTGAACCAGATATTGAATATTATGAAGGTGTAAATTTGTTTGATGTAACAAATGCAGATTTATTAAATGTCATAAATAAAAATCAAAAATACTTAGATGATTATAGAATAGTATCAAATAAAGATATAGCGGACTTAGTAGTTACGATAAGTCTTATTGATTGGAATAAACGAGATGAATATATATATAAATATACGGATATTGCTTATGATACTACTGTAACTTATGAAGACGAATATGGAAATAAAGCATATACAAAAACACCATATATTAAGGAATATGGTGGATATTATAAACACTATGATTATTTTACAATGAAAGGTACGGCGATGACAAAGGATGGTTATGTAGCATATGTTTACATAGATAGTCGTGAAGCACAAAAAGATAATATTAATATGTTTGATAGAGCAATGAAAAATTTCTTTAAAAGTTTAAATAAGACAAAATAATTATTTATGAATGGATGGGGAGCGTGATTTTGTGAAAAAGTTTATTATGATATTAACTATGCTAGTTATGCTATCAAATTTTAATATAGTTTTTGCAGAAAGTAGTTCATGGAAAGATCCTGTATATGATTTTTCTAAAATAAGAACAGTTTACGTAGAGCCAGAAATAATTTATGCTCCTAGTTGTAGTATTGGGGAATTAGAGCTTTATAAAAATTTGGTTAAATTAGATGAAGAAAAAGATAAATTAGATGATTTTAAAATTATTGATGATAAATCTTTAGCAGATGCTGTAATAACGATAAATGTAACTTCATGGAATATAAAAGAAACATATATACCAACAGAAGAATATACAAAAGAAGCCAATATCGAATATGTTGATACAGATGGAAGTACAACATATGAACCTGTAACATTTGATTTATATACAGAAGAACATTATGTATATGAACAGTACTTTACGGCTGAATTTACAGTAACAGATAATACAGGTAAAGTGATTTTTAAAAAAGTAGAAAAACGCGAAGCTGATAAAGATACTTTTGCTATGTTTGGTAGAGCAATAAAGGATTTTTATGATGATTTTAATGAAACAAAGGAAGAATATATGAAAGCACTAAAAGATAAATAATAAAGATTTTAAAGGAGGAAATATATCTTGCGTAAAATATTTTTAACAGTGATAGCATTGTTTTTTATGGTATCTATTTCTTTTGCTAGTCCGCATGAAAATGGTATTGATGATTTTTATTTTGGTCAGCCGATAGAAGAAATTCAGCAGCAATATGAGTTAACTGATAAAGAATTCACTGTTGAAGATGGTGCTGTCATCTATTATAAGGCGCAAGTTCCTTCTTTAAATTTTTATGGAGTGGAAATTAGTCAGCCAATTACTTTAGGTTTTAAAAATAATAGATTATATAAAATAACATTTAATACTGATACAGTTTCATTAATTGAAGCAGAAAATCAGCAAAAAATGATTGCTAATTTTGCTTCAGTACAATATGGTAATAGTTCATTTCATAAAAATCGTATGGAATGGATTACTGATAAGATATTTTTGTGCATGACGTATAATGTAAAGGATAATTTAGCGTATTTATCTTTTAGTATGAATGAAAACACTATATCTGAAAATATTTCAGAGACAGAGAATACATCTTTTTCTGAAGTAAAAGATAATCCTATTTCTATTATAGAACTTCCAAAGAATATGAATCCAATACAAGCACAATTATATGTATTATGTAAAGTTGAATTAAATGCTTCATTAGAAGATACTTCTAATAGAGTTCATTTAATAAGAAATCCTATGCCAACACAAATGAAAAATAAGGATATAATGGGTTATCGTGTATCATTAATAGAACAATATATGTATGGAGTAGATTTTGAAGATAAAGCAGAATTGAGTTTTTATAAAAATTATTTGAATAATGTGTTTTTAATGTTTACAGGAGATGGAGTACAGCTAAAAAATCATCTGATAGAAAATTTAGGCACTCCAATAGCAGAAACGGTTGATATGGCTTCTTTTAGTGCGTTGAATTATTCATGGATAAATGGTGATTATGGATTGAACTTATTATTATATGAAGGTAGAGGGCATTTAAATTTTTACTATGTACCATACCAACAGGAAATAACGAAGATTTCATTATTGAAATATGCAAAAGGTTTGAAATTATCACCTCAAAATATGCATTATTTGGAAAATCTGATAAAAGAAAATCCTCAGTATAAAGAAAATTTTAAAAGTCAAATGAAAAATATTCCTGAATATGAACAAGCTTTAAAAGATGCTGGTATGGATATGAGCATATTCGATTAAGATATTTTATCTAAGGAGAGGATGAGTATGAGAAAAATTTTTTTGATATTAAGTATACTTTGTCTTTTTTCAGCTAGTTCTTTTGCTAGCCCGCATGAAAATGGCATTGATGATTTTTATTTCGGTCAGCCGATAGAAGAAATTCAGCAGCAATATGAGCTATTAAATGAAGAATATGATGAAGAAGAAGGCATAACAAAATATGAAGCACAAGTGCTCTCTTTAAATTTTTATGATATAAAAGTAGACCAGCCTATTACTCTAGAATTTAAAAATAATAATTTATGTGGAATATCTTTTACTTCAGTAACAACAACTCCTGCTGAAACTACTGAATTGTATAAAAATGTAGTGAGTTTTGCTTCTGTGCAATATGGTAAGCCTCTAGGTAATGATTTTATGGCAACGTGGTTTACTGGAAAAATATTTTTAGGTATAGCAAATATAGATTTAACAGAAGCACTTTCTTCTATAAATAGCAATAATAAAAATACTGCGTATGTATCCGTTTATATGTATGAAAAATATATGGGAGAAAATGAACTAAAAGTATTTAAGCAAATGGTGGCTTCCCAAAAGTAATTAATGAAGGAGTAAAATATTATGCAAAAAATATTAATAAGACAAATTGCATTCATTGTTTTGATGATACTGATAAGTCTACCATCCATAACCAATGCTTTGCCATCAAATGTAAATGTAGATTATTATTCATCAAAAAATAATTTTCCTAGTTGGGAAGACATGGCTTCTGTGAATCCTATTCAAGACCAATTATATAAAATATGTCGTATAGAATTGGGAACATCTATAGAGAAAATCTCTGAAAATAATTATTTAGTAAAATCAGATAGACAATTAGATGAAGATGATGTTATAGCGTATGATGTAGTAATGGATTCTTTAAATGTAAATGGAGTGTATTTTGATAAAAATGTTAGATTAGAATTTTATCAAGGTAAATTAGAAAATGTACGATTTAAATTTGATGCAAATGGCGATAAGTTAAAGGAAATTTTGACTAATAATTGGGGAGTAGCTAAAAGTAGTATAGCAATATCGAATAAAGTACGATATACATGGCAAGACGGTGATTATCAAGCAAGATTATTTACAGATGGTGAAGAGGGCTTTTTAGTGTTCTATTATATGCCATATGCAAAAAATGCTACTAAAATTAAGCGTTTAGAATATGCAGAGCATTTAAAAACATCACCAGAAGCAATTAATCGTTTAGAAAATCTAATAAAAAATAATGAACAGTTTAAAGCAAGTTTTAAACAAGAATTACAAAATGACCCAGATTATGCTGAAGCTTTACAAGAAGCTGGTATGAATATGAGTATTTTTGATTAAAATAGTAAAGGATATATTACACTTGTTAAAGAATTACAATGAGTAATAAATTTTGTAAATTAAAAGGAGAACTTTTATGAACCCAATCGTGAGAGGTATATTACTCATTTTATTTGGTATAGCAATTGCTTTTTCATTTTTATCATTTTTTTCAGCAAAGGAAGCTTCAAAAGAGGAAAAGACGTCTTTTGTTATAAAAAACGAATTAGTATGTGTTGAAAACTTTAATGAAGTGTTATTTATAACAGATAAAAAGGAAAAGTAAAGTGGCTATTAGCGGTGTTTTATATAACACCGCTTTTTTTAGTTTTATAAGAAAGGATGATGAATTTTATGCGAAAAATTTTAGGCTTGTTGATATTTATATTTTTGCTGTTTTCAGGAAATTGTTTTGCTATGCAGTTTTCTCAACCAGTAAAAATTGGAACAATAGGAATTTTTCATCCTCCTCTTTGGCATTCTCTTTCTTTTAAAGATCCACAGGGAATTAATTTTGATAATGCTACAAAGGTTTTTATCTCACCTTCTTGGGAATGTTTAGCACGTTTTGGAAACGATGAAGATGCCTTGTATGTACATTATTATCGAAAAAAAGATAAGACGAAGTTTTATTTGGGTAGTGAAAATTTAAAAAATACAGTTTCTATAAACGGTCTTAATTTTACTCTTTTCAAAATTAACACGGATGAAGGATTAACATTATATCCATTATATACACCGTATAAGATAATTAGGACGCGCAATCCGCCGGAAGGATATACTATTATAGGCAGAAAATCTAACGGCATATTCATAAATTATATAGATACAAACGAAGTAACAGAAAAATATTTTCCTCCGGATGTAACTGTTAGATATAACAACTTATCTACACAAGGAAACACCCTGATTATGAAATATAACTGTGTTGATGAAAAACATAGTGCATTTAAAAGAGAAATGGGTGAAATTCATTTCAAATGGAATGATAAAGCTCAATGGTTCGACGTTAAACGGATTTCCAATGATACAGGGAGATGATGTAAATGACAAAAATTTGGGGAATAATTTTATGTATGTGTTTTATACTGTCTGAAACCTGTTATGCAATACAGTTTTCCCAGCCGTTAAAAATTGGAACGATAGATTTTAAACAAGGTGGTGGTGTATTTATTAGTGGAGCGGCTTCTAATAGCGTGCAATTTTTTCCTGAGATTAGAAGAAGATATGTAAAAGATGATACTTTTGGCGCTGAAAAGGGAATTGCTCATTTTGGTGAGGGAACAGATGATTTATATCTTTATTATAATACGGAAAAATGTTTAAACATTGGCGGTAATGCACTGAACAATACTATATCGGAAGATATATGGAGCAGTGATATTTATCAAATTCAATACAGTAAGACTAGCTTTGTATATCCAATATACGATATGAAACATAATCATATTGGCAATGAAACCCGTTTTGAAACGCGTTCTGTATACTCAATATATAATATAAAAGCCGATTATATTATTATTGGCAGGGAGATTAATTCTCTTAGTAGACAATTTGTAAAGTATATTGATACGAAAGAAATAACTAAACGATACTTTGGGGAAAATACTCATGTTATATATAAAAACCTCTCTACGCAAGGTGATACGATAATTATTGACTATTACAGCTCGGGAACAAAAGGGAAATTTTATTTTAAATGGGACGATAAAGCACAATGGTTTAGTGTTAAACAAGTTATTAATTAAGTTAGGAGATGAAAATCATGCGAAGGTTTTTGGGATTGATGATGTTTATATGTTTGTTGTTTTCAGGAAACTGTTTTGCTATGCAGTTTTCGCAACCAGTTCAAATTGGCGCTTTTGGGCAATTTCCTAATCAAGGTTTTACATTTTACTATGGTACAATTATTAATTCTGGTGTTTATTTTGATGAGAATGATGAAGAAAAGGGTTATAAAAAAGGCATAGCTCGTATGGGTGACGGAAAAGATGCATTATATTTTCATTATGACTTGGATAAAGATATATTTAAATTTGGTGATAAAGATATAAAAAATACAATAGATAGAAAATACTTTGTTTATAATGTATATAAAATAAACACTGATGCAGAAATAGTTATTTATCCAATAAATCCTCCGTTGATGTATACTTTTATAGCTAAAATGCCGAATGGTAAATTTATAAAATATATTGATACGGAAGAAATAACGAAAAAATATTTTAAATATGAAAACATTGAAGATATAAGTTATGGAGACTTAAAAGTTCAAGATAATATTTTAACTATGAGGTATTTTAGAAAAGATAAAAATTTGCATGAAGACGAATTCTTTGAAGGTAAGATTTATTTAAAATGGAATGATGAAAAACAAAATTTTGATGTAATAATAGACGGTAAAGAATTTGTTAAGAGGTTGTCTGTATGAAAAAAATAGTTAACATATTTATTATTTTAGGAATAATGATAATTTCAGCTACTGCACTGGCTTTTCCGAAAGATGAGAACGGTTATAAAGAATTTTATTTTGGAGAAGATGTTAATGATATTTTGTCTAAATATGAGGTGATATCTGTTAAAAATAATGATGATGGTTCAGTGGTTTATACGATTGAATATGAAGATAACAGTTTGGAACAATACGATATATTAGCTGCTCCTGATATACAGCTGGAGTTTAAAGACGGCAAATTGTGCTCGATAAACAGATTTTTTGCGGCGGCTTCACCTGAATATGCTGCTTTAAGTTTTGTAAAACTGGCAAATGGAATAAATAAAAGTTTCGGCGAAACACATACTATTGACGGTTCAAAAGAAGATAAAATCGCCTATTATACCTGGCGAGGAGAACATTCTACCGTTGTTTTACTGGTCGATTTAAATCCGCTGGATGTTCCAGACTCGGATATTAAATTATATCGTATATTCTGTACAATCTCACCAACAAAATAAGGAGTGATTTTTATGCAAAAATTAGTGTTTGTATTGGCGTTAATGGTGGTATTTTCTTTCAATGGATTTTCTGTTGCCGCCGCTCATGATTATTACGGAAGCACCATCACCGCTGAGCAGGCGGCGCAAGCTGATGCTATTGCAAAATCCATAGCGGATGAAGTTATGTCCAATTCCGCATATACAACGGATTTGCAAAAAGTACGGGCAGCAGCGGAAATAGTAACCGCCTACGGTGCAAAATGCAGATACGGTAATGACGAAAACAAATATTATCGTTCACCGTATGGTGTGTTTATTTCAGGTAATATGACCTGCGCCGGAATGGTACGGGCTATGGGTAGAGTTTTGGATTTTATGGGTTATGAATATGTACACGTGAATGAAAATGAATGGTCGCATCAGTGGATAACGCTGTATATGGACGGAAAGCAGGGATATATAGACCCGTCCGTATTCCCGGGCGGTTTAGCTGGTTACGGTGAATATAGATATTAATCATTAAACTATATATTTTTGAAGGATAAAGCTGTTTGTAAGACGAATAATATTCATATGTAAATATTAATGAAGGGAGTTTTTCGTATGTTGAAAGACAAAATCAAAAAGACTGTCGGTATTTTGACTATGGCATGTTTTTTGGCGACACCAATCGGTTATGTAATAAGTGCTAGCACAACGGAAGCAGCACCACCGCCACCACCGCCTAGACATAGAATAGAGGCACCTCCTCCATCTCATCATAAAGGACCTAGTTGGAAAAGAACACCACCTCCTCCACAGCATAGATGGAAAGATGATCATAGAAGACCAGATGCACCACCGCCACCACCTAGACATCATCGTTATAGATAATAAAAAAAAACCTCTGACAAAATATAGTCAGAAGTTTTTTTTACTATTGATATAAAATTATAAACCAGCTTGTTTTCTTAATGTTTCAGCTTTATCAGTATGTTCCCAAGGAAGGTCTACATCTGTACGACCAAAATGACCATAAGCAGCTGTTTGAGCGTAGATTGGACGACGTAAGTCTAATTCTTTAATGATACCAGCTGGACGAAGGTCAAAATTGTCTTGTACGAGTTTTGTGATAGCGTCTTCACTGATTTTGCCTGTACCGAATGTATTGATGCTGATAGATACAGGTTTTGCAACGCCGATAGCGTAAGCAAGCTGAATTTCGCATTTATCTGCAAGACCAGCAGCTACGATATTTTTAGCTACATAACGAGCTGCATAAGCTGCGGAACGGTCAACTTTCGTTGGGTCTTTACCGGAGAATGCTCCGCCACCATGACGAGCCATACCGCCATAAGTATCAACGATGATTTTACGGCCAGTAAGACCAGTATCACCTTGTGGACCACCGATAACAAATTTACCAGTAGGATTGATGAAGTATTTTGTGTCAGCTGTTAATAAATCAGCAGGAACAACAGGTTTGATTACTTTTTCGATGATATCTTTTTTGATTTGTTCTAAAGTAACATCTGGGTCATGTTGAGTAGAAATTACGATAGTATCTACAGCAACAGGTTTACCATTTTCATAAACGATAGTAACCTGAGTTTTTCCGTCTGGACGAAGGTAGGAAAGTTCACCGCTTTTTCTAACTTCAGTCAAGCGTCTTGCTAATTTATGAGCAAGAGCGATTGGAAGAGGCATGTATTCTGGAGTTTCATTTGTAGCATAGCCAAACATCATACCTTGGTCACCTGCACCGAGGTCATCTTCATTAGCTTGACCTTCTTTAGCTTCCAAAGATTTATCTACGCCCATAGCGATATCTGGGGATTGTTCGTCGATAGATATGGAAATACCGCAAGTTTCGCAGTCTAAACCAAATTTTGCTCTTGTGTAACCGATTTTACGAATTGTTTCACGAACGATAGATGGAATATCTACATAGCAGTTAGTGGATATTTCACCAGCGATGTGAATTTGACCTGTCATAGCAAAAGTTTCGCAAGCTACACGACCGTTAGGGTCTTTAGCCAAAATAGCATCAAGGATACTGTCAGAAATCTGGTCTGCTACTTTATCAGGATGACCTTCAGTAACAGATTCAGAAGTGAATAACATTCTATTAGTCATTTATGAACCTCCAAAAATTGTATTTATACAATTAAAAAATAACATAAAAAAAACTCCCTTAAAAGAGAGAGTGAAAGATTGCTCTCATCTTCTAAGTTATTACTTAAAGGATTTGGCACCGTTTTGATAAATAAATTATCAATGGTTGCCGCAATGTCATCGGGCCAGTCCCTCAATTGCTCTTGATGAGTTATCTATTTAATTGCTATTCATTATCATAAATAAAAAAATACTATTTGTCAACATTTTTATTATAGTGGTTGTTTATGATGTTTATGAAAAAAATAAATTACAGATATAAAATAATATAAAGTAAAAGCTTAGTTATAAAAAAGGCTACCACTTGTAAATAAAGTGATAGCCCTTTCTATATTATAATCTTTAATTAAATGCTTAATCTAATCAAATCATGTTGTCTTTATAAGAAGCATAAAGAGCTTTTAATTCTTCCATTTTATCGTACATTTCAACTTGTAAGCTGGAAGCAGTTGCAAAATCATCAGAATTCAAAGCTTTGATAAGCTGAGTGAATAAGGATTTTTGGTCAATGCTATCTTTTGCAAGATAATAACGATAGCGATTGATTTTGTTCCAGTTATAAGAATCTTCGTCAGTTACATAAGCAGATTTAATTTCTTTAAATTTGCTGATAAGAGCACGATTTTCAGGAATAATACGGCTGATAAGTTCAGTTTTCCAACGAATTAATTCGCCATTAACAAAAGCGTCGATGATTTGGTCACGAAGTGCGCCGCTAGCAGTTAATACTTTGCGTTTTTCTGGATAGTTGGAAAGGTTGGAGAGGTTTTCCCAAACTGTTGCAGGATGAACGCCAAAGCGCTGATTACGTTCTTCTTCTGTGTAATCTTCAAATACATCATCTTCAGCACGATAAGCACGGTCAGTTTCGAGGTAACCAGCTGTTTCGCCTGGCTGTTTGGAGATTTCTTCAAGAAGTTCAGTAGTTGTTTTAGAAGCAGCGTATTTAACACCGTCTAAAACTGCACTATAAATAGCTGCAAGAACTAAATAAGTGTTAGTGTATGGGTTGCAAGCACGAAGTTCAAAACGAGTTGCTTTTGGATTATTAACATCGCGAACGAGGCCAGCTAAGATTGTACGGTTACGGGAAGGAACTGCTGGATTATGACCTAAGGATGTAACGATACATACAGGAGCTTCAAAGCCTGGTTTCAAACGATTTAAAGAGTCATTTGTTGCGGAAACAAATGGGTTGATAACTTCATAGTTTTTGAGAAGACCCATGATTGCACCATAACCGATAGCACTCATGAAATCTTTTTTCATATCAGTTGGAGCAAAGAGGTTTACGAAAGAACCATCTTTCATGATAGCGCCCATACCAATATGAGTATGTTCACCGTTACCAGCAAGACCGATCATTGGTTTTGCTTTGAAGATAACTTCAAGACCATTTTCACGGAAGATTTCTTTTACGAGAATACGAACAGCGAGTTCATTATCTGCAGCTTGTAAAGCATCAGCGAATTTCCAGTCAATTTCAATCTGTTCGCAAACATGGCTCATGTTACCATCGCTGTCCATATGACCTTTCATACCACCAACTTCTTTATGGCCCATTTCAGGGGAAAGACCATAAGCTTCAAGAGCTAATACGCACTGTTCAAGTGCAGTACGTACGGAACCACGAGTACGTTGCCAATATTGTTCTTGCATAACCTGAGAAGCGGACATTTCAGGAATATCTGCATCACTGAGTGGAGTTTTAACCCAGAATTCAAGTTCTGTAGCAGAAGTAAATACGATATCTTTAACATCTGCACCATTTATATGTTCAAGACCGGAGATTGTAGGATATTCTTTAAATAAGTTTAATAAACCTTTTTTTACATAATTTAATGTTTCAGCTAATACAGAACGGGAGTCAACTGCTTTACCTTCATGAATAAGAGCAGCAGGGATACGAAGTGTACCGATTGGTTTTTCCAATTCTTCGTCATAGCTTTCCATGTTATAATCAACAAACCAGTTAACAGTCGGGTCAATAGGCATATCTACTTTTGCATTGTTTAATGTAGCGATACCTGTCAAAACAACGGAAGAACCGTCAGTTTGAACAGCAGAACCGTTATAAAATGCGTCTATATCTTCCAAGAAAATTCGCATAGGAATTTTTTCATCCGTATCGTTACCAGCTAAGTCAATACCAACTAAGGATACGAATTTGATTTCCGGATGTTGTTTTAATGTAGCAATAATATCTTCCTTTGTGGAATTTGCGGGAATAACGTATAATAAATCGTTCATTAAAAAACCCTACCTTTACTAAATCATAATTTTTAAATAGGTTATAGAAAATAAAAAAAGCCATATGAAAACGCCCTGTAAAAATACCAATATACTATACCCCCTACATATATAAAATATATAAAAAGACTAAATATAATATAATTGATATACAGATTTTTCATAAGGCCCCATTGCCTAAAATCTATAATGTTGACGCTTTTAATAGTATCATAAGTATTTATTTTTGTCTAGTGGTTTATTTTGTATTTTTTTGTATTTTTTATTTTTATTGTTAAAATGAAATAAAAAATATATTTTTTTATTTATGTTCTTTATTATATTGTTCAAGCTGCATTATAGCATCATAAATCATTTCACGTGTTATTTTATATGGAACGTGTACGATATCATTTGTTGTCATAGTTTTATCTAATACAGTATTTAAATCTGCTTCAGTGTTTATATCGATATCTTTTAAACATGTTGGCAAATTAACTGATTTATTGAAGTTAAATACTTTTTTAAATTCTTCTTCTTGTTTATCCATGAGCAATAAAATTAATACACCATAACTTACGAGTTCACCGTGTAAATGTTTTTCTTCGCAAACTTTGAGCATTGTGCAACCGTAATAGATGGAATGAGCAAGACAACTGTTATAGTCATTCATTACAAGTACGGATACAAGACCAGTGCTGACAATTATTATAGACACGACTTGTTCAAGTGCATGATTTGGTTTATGATTTTTAACTGCATTTAAAGCATCAAAACCGTATTTTATCAATTGAGTTGAGCAATTTTTACTGATTTGTACGCCGAGACCATTTGTATGGTCGAGTTCATCGCCACGAGAAGAGAAACCTGCTTCATATTGTTTAGATAAAGCATCGCCAATACCAGCCCAAATGAAATTATATGGAGCTTCAGAGATGATTTGTGTATTGATAAAACAATGAATAGGGCTTTTTTTCGGAAAGTATAATTCTTTAAAAGCATGTGTTTCGTCATCATAAATTACGCAGACTGCTGTAACAGGAGAGCAGTTAGATGCAATGGTTGGAAAAGAAAACACAGGTTTATTTTTCATATCGCAAAGAGTTTTGCAAGTATCAATTGCACGACCGCCACCTACGGCAAATACCATATCTGCTTCTTGGAATTTTGGATTTTCAGCTAATGCATTGATATTAGCATAAGTGGAGTCTCCACCATACCAAACAAAATCAATAATTTCTAAATCAGTATTTTGAATTGCATCAACTAAAGCTTGTTTTGCTTTAGAAATTGCTGTTTTACCACCGATAACGACAGCTTTTTTACCATAAGGAGTACAAATCTTATTTATTTCTTTATAAGCATCTCCACCTATAGTATAGCTTGGTAAAAATACAGTATTCGCCATAAAATAAGACCACCTTTATTTTTTTGATTAAGTATAATTATTTTTTTACATATATTTTTAACAGCGTGATTTTTAGTCTATAACGATTTTTTATAAATGTCAAGTTGTAAACTTTGTATTTGTTGTTATTTTATAAAAATCTTTATGGTAGAATAAGTATGGTATATTATTAATTGTAATTAGTATTTGTGAATAAATACCATAAAATTGTATATAAAATAAATGACAGGAAAGTGAATATTTATGAAAAAAATCCATGTAGTAGCAGCAATAATACGAGATAAAGATAAGATTTTAACGGCAAAGAGAAATTACGGCAATCTTAAAGGTTTTTGGGAATTTCCTGGTGGAAAAGTAAACATAGATGAACAGCCAGAAATTGCTTTACAAAGAGAATTAAGAGAAGAATTAAATGCTGAAATAAAAATATCAGAATATTTTACTTCAATAGAATATGATTATCCTGATTTTCATATGAAAATGGATTGTTATATTTGTACAACAGAAAAATTTGAACTGAATGAGGCAATTCATAGTAAATTTAAATGGTTGACTTTGTCTGATTTAGATAGTGTAAATTGGTTAGAAGCTGATAAAATTGTTGTCAATCGGTTAAAAATTTATTTGAGTAAAAATATTTTAGTGAGTGCTTGTTTACTTGGTGATAATTGTAAATATAATGGTGGAAATAATTATAATCAAAATGTAGTAGATTTAGTCAAAAACAAAAATGTTATTAAAGTTTGCCCAGAAATTTTAGCAAATTTGCCATTGCCACGTAAGCCTGTTGAAATATCAAACGATAAGATTATCACAAAAGATAAAGTGGATATGACAGAGCTGTATATGAATAGTGCTAAAAAAGCTATGCAAGATATTGCGGATAAAGAAATTGATTTAGCTATTTTAAAAGCTAATAGTCCAACATGTGGCAGTAAATACATTTATGATGGAACATTTTCCCATAAATTGATTGAAGGCAATGGTATTTTTGCTCAAATGATAAAAGATAAAGGTATTTTAGTGATAAGTGAACGCGATATATAAAAATTAAATGATGTTTACGTTATTATAAAAAAAGACTCTAAATATATATTTAGAGTCCAAAACAAATTGATTTTGAAGTTGTAAATGATAAATAGTAATAAAATATAAATGTGATTTATACAGATTTTGTATTTTTATTGTATTATAAGATTACTTAGAAAAAGCAAGATTTGCCGATAAATTCCCGAAGTATGGAGTTATTTGGAATATCATCTTCGTTGTAAATATCATCAAAATAATCAAGGAAATCTATCAATCGCTTAGAGACATTGTATTCAGGTAAGTTAGCATCTATTTTCATCAAAAGTGGTCGAGCGTATTTTTTTAATACACCAAGTTCATAAATGAGGGCAGAATTAAACATTACATCTGCATTTTCTTGATAAGGAAAGATATTTTTATTTTCTCCATTGCGTACTTCACTCCATTGACGAATTGTTTTAAGTGGATGTGCCCCACGAAATTGATTGTCACGGACAATGCGGCGAATAATGCGTGCTACTGTTGTCGGTATGCGATTGTGCCCATCGATAGCTAATTGAGTTAAAGCACTGATGTATATTTTGTATTTCATATTATTGGGTATAGCTTTTGTCAGCTCATCATTTAAGCCATGAATACCTTCGATGATTATAGGTTGATTTTTTTCTACTTGTACAATATGATTTTTCCATTCGCGGTATCCTGTAGCAAAATTATATACAGGTATTTCTACAGCCTCACCATTTAATAGTGCTAACATATGTTTATTGAATAAGTCTAAGTCCAAGGCATAGAGTGATTCAAAATCGTATTCACCATGTTCATTTTTTGGCGTTAATTCTCTATCGAGAAAATAATCATCAAGGGAAATAGATGTAGGATTAAGTCCGTTTACAAGGAGTTGAATTCTAAGTCTTTGCGCAAATGTTGTTTTGCCTGATGAAGAAGGCCCTGCAATTAAGATTAAACGTAAATGTTCTGTATCTTCAACGATATGGTCAGCAATTTGAGCTATCTTTTTTTCATGTAAAGCTTCCGAAATGCGAATGATATCGCCACTTCTATTTTCTTTGATGTAATTATTTAAATTCGTCACATAATTGCACTTCAATATATCTGCCCAGCGGTCAGCTTCAGATAAAATCATCGAGAGTTTACGCTGTTTCATCATTGGAGGAACTTCATCAGGATTATCTTTTAGTGGTGTACGTAAAATTAATCCTGGATTGTAAAAATCAAGTGCAAATTTATCTAATAAGGAGGTATTATATAACATTGGGCCATAAAGATAGTCATAATAACCAGAACAATAGTATAAGCTGACTACATCTTGTTTTAAAGTTTCAATTAATTTTGATTTTTCTATTTGTTGTGATTCACGAAATAATGCGATAACATCTTCACGTGGTAGAGATACTTTGTAAATATCTTTTTTCTTTTCAATAAATTCACGCATTTTAGCTTCAATATTTGCTACTTTTTCAGCTGTTAAATCGCCTTTAGGCAAAAGTTCACAATAAACGCCATTGTTTACTGAATGTTCGACAACGACTTCTTTATCAGGATATAAAAGATTGACAGAAGCTATCATGATGAATAAAACACTGCGCTGATAAGCTAAAACACCATCTTCTTGAGTCATATCGATGAATTCTATTTGCGAATTTGGTGTTATATCTGTTTGTAAATCGCGTAATACATTGTCGATTTTTACAGCTGTTATTAAAGCTTTGTGTTCTTTTTGTTTTTGTTTTGCAATTTCTACTAGTGGATATTTTTTGGGAAGAAGCATATAAATCCCTCCTTGAATATTGATTACTGTATAAAATTTTTATGTAAATATATCATTAATCTTATTATAACAAAAAATAAAAGCCAAATGAAATACATCATTTGGCTTATTTTATATTTATTTATAGTCCAAATACAAAGCACATTAAATAATAAACAAGTGCACCGACAATAGCTGTACATGGAATTGTAAGCACCCATGCCATGAGCATTTGTTGTGCTGTGCCCCATCGTACTGCGCCAACGCGTTTAGCACTACCTACACCCATGATAGAACCAGAAACAACATGTGTTGTACTTACTGGCAAGGATAATAAAGTCGCTGAAAAAATAACGATGGAAGAGTTTAAATCAGCTGCGAAACCTGTAACTGGTTGAAGTTTAAAGATTTTACCACCGACTGTTTTGATGATTTTCCAACCACCAATAGCAGTACCACAAGCCATTGCAGTTGCCGCTAAGATTTTTACATAGTAAGGAACTTCAAATACATCAATATATCCACCACTTAAAAGGGCTAAAGTAATGATACCCATTGATTTTTGCGCATCATTTGAACCGTGAGAAAATGCCATTGTGGCAGCAGTTATGATTTGCAAACGTTTAAATTTATTGTTAAGTGATGACGGTCGATATTTACCGAATAGCAGGAAAAATATATTCATGACAATAAAACCGAATATTATTGCTATTACTGGTGATAAAATCAAAGAAAGAACGATTTTACCAATTCCCCAAAAGTTAAGACCAATAGCTCCGGTAGAAACGAGAACAGCACCGATAATACCACCTACTAAAGCATGGGAAGAACTACTTGGCATCGCAATCCACCAAGTGAATAAATTCCAAACAATAGCACCAATTAAAGCTGCTACAATGATGTGTTCATCAATGTGATTGGCTGATTTTACGATATCGCCACCGATGGTTTTAGCAACGCCTGTACTGTACATAGCACCGATAAAATTCAAAAAAGCTGCCATGATAATGGCTGTTCTAGGTCTTAAGGCTCTAGTTGATACAGAGGTAGCTATAGCATTTGCTGTATCATGGAAGCCGTTTATAAAGTCAAATAATAAAGCAAGTACAATGACTGCTATAATGAGAAACTGTAACTCATGCATACTTCATTACCACGCCTCTCAATAAGTCAGACAATTTTTCGCAATGGTCTAAGGTATCTTCTATATAATCTAAAACATCTTTCCATTTTATGAGTTCAATAGGGTCTTTGATGTTTTCAAATAAATAAGCAATTTCATTGCGATAAATGCGGTCCCCTTCGCTTTCGAATTTGCTAATTTTATAAGTACATTCTAAAATTTCGTGTTCATGTTTAGTAACTTCATGTAACATAGAAAAAGCATTTACAATTTCTGTTGTAGATTTAATAAGTAATTGGGACAAGGAAATCGCTGCATCACTCGTTTCTTTAAGATGATACATCATAGCACGTTGTAAAGTGCCTTGAAGAAAATCTACACCGTCATCTAATCCATTTGCTAAAGCATAAATATCTTCGCGGTCAATTGGAGTAATGAATGTTTTGTTTAATTTGTCGATGATTTTGTCATTGATAGCATCAGCATTGTGCTCGATTTCTGTAATATCTAAGAAGCCAGCATCAGCACCATTATCTCCTGACATAACTTTGTTAATTAAAAGAGCGCTTTCATGAAAATAATTTGCACTTGTCAAAAACAAATCATAAAATTCCGTATCCTTTTTTTTGAAAAAACTGAACATGCGTTTGCGTTACTGTCATAGTTTTTTATTATATAATATATTTTTTTATACTTAAATACATATGTAATAGTAAACTATATTCTCAGTTCATCGTATCCATTAAGATTATTAATGTTTGATGCAATACTCCCCAAGCTTAAAATCCCGGCTTTTCCGGTACATATTACTACGAAAGTAATACCAGTAACTAATCCTTTCTATAATATTCATCAAAATAACGGCACTGTTGACTTCTCATCATATGAAATTAACGTAAATATCAAGTAAAGTTAATTTTTACAATCAAATATAAAAATATACACAAAAATATACAGCTGATAAGTCGTCAGTGCAGCTGCTGAATACTATTATAGCATAATAAAAAAGAATAGGCGATATATTATCACCTATTAATGTTGTTAAATAAATGTTAAGCTTTTGTAAAATTTATGTAAAAAATATGTGTATGTATAGATAGAAAAATTTTATTGATTTACCTTGTAAAACAAAAAACTAGAGCTATTGATATATTATTTTTTTATACATCAATAGCTCTAATTTTTATATTAAATATTTAAAAATTCACTTACACTATTTATCATATGTTGTTTTTCACAAACTTTGTTATGCAAAATAGGTGCTGTTTTTAATTTAGCAAGTCCTTGTGGAATTGGGTCTTTGTTTATTTGTGCTAATTTATCTAAGAGCGCAAATTCATCTTTATCAGCAATATCTTCACCTAAAGCGGTTAAAACACTATCATTGAATTTATATGGGCTGGCAGTTGATAAGATGACCATTGGAATGGTTTCATTTGTTTTTGCTGTATAATCTTGTGCAACTTGCCAAGCAACTGCTGTATGAGTATCAGCAACGTATTTATCTTTTGCATATACAGATTTAATGCAATCCATGGTATCTGTATCATTTAAATAGCCAGCGCAGAAAGTTTCTTGAATAGCTTTTAATGTAGCATCATCTACAGTATATTTTCCATCTTGTTGAAGTTGTTGCATCCATTTTTTTACTTTTTCAGTATCTTTTGTCATGTGGTAGAGCAATCTTTCTAAGTTGCTGGAAATTAAAATATCCATAGATGGAGAAATTGTTTTAAAGAATTCACGATTTTTGTCGTAAGTACCTGTTGTTAAAAAGTCGGTTAAAACATTGTTAGCATTAGAAGCACAGATTAAACGATTTACAGGCAGTCCCATACATTTTGCGTAAAAACCAGCGAGAATATCACCAAAATTACCAGTTGGTACAGTGAAATTGACTTTATCGCCCAATTTTATTTTGCCCATGTTTATTAAATCAGCATAAGAACTGAAATAGTATACGATTTGTGGAAGTAAACGACCCCAGTTAATGGAATTAGCGGAAGAAAGCTGGAAGCCTTTTTGTGCTAACAATTCATTATAAGAAGTATCATTAAAAATCTGTTTTACACCGCTTTGAGCGTCATCAAAATTACCTTGTACAGCTACAACAGCAACGTTGTTACCTTCTTGAGTGAGCATTTGTAAGCGCTGAATTTTGCTGACGCCTTCTTGTGGATAAAATACGATGATTTTTGTCTGAGGCACATCTTTAAAGCCATCAAGAGCAGCTTTTCCAGTATCGCCAGAAGTGGCAACGAGGATTACGAGTTCATTTTTATCGCCGAGTTTTTTTAATGAAGTAGAGATAAATTGTGGCAAAAGTTGAAGTGCCATATCTTTAAAAGCACTCGTTGGGCCATGCCATAATTCTAATAAATAATTGTTGTCTTCTACTTGAACTGTAGGAACGACTTTATCTGTATCAAATTTATTATTGCCATAAGCATTTTCAACGCAGTCGTTTATTTCTTGATTAGTAAAATCTGTTAAATATAATGAAAGAACTTTTTTAGCGCGTTCTTGATAAGATAAATTAAGTAAGGATTGTATGAAATCTTTATCGATAGATGGAATTGTTTGTGGAACGAAAAGACCACCATCTGTAGCTAAGCCTTTTATGATTGCGCGTGCTGCACTTACAGCGTTGCCACCGCCTCTTGTACTGATATAATCCATGAAGTTACTCCCTTCTAAATTGAATTATTTATTATACTTTATAATAAAATAGTTTGTATTGAAGAGGTGAGATACCATCAAGCGAATACAAACTATTTTACGATTTATTTAGAACTAAATATTTATTATGAAGTGCAAATATTAATCTTTGAAGAATTCGTTATGAATAGCGTTTACAGCTTCTTTGATTTTTTCAGCTTTGATTAAGCATGAAATGCTGATTTCAGAAGTGCTGATAACATCAATATTGATGCCGTTTTCAGATAAAGCTTTAAACATTCTAGATGCGATACCAGGGTTGCCGAGCATGCCAGCACCAACGATGGATACTTTAGCAACATCAGTTTCAATCAATACTGCAACAGCATTTAATTGGTCTGCTACTTTATCGATGATTTGTTTTGCATTGTTGAGGTCATCAAGTGTTGTAGTGAATACCATATCTGTAACATTTTTTTCTACGTTGCGGATGCTTTGAACAATCATATCAACGTCGATATTATTTTCAGCAAGTTTGGAGAAGATAGAGTAAGCGATACCAGGAGTATTTGGAATACCCAGTACAGCGATTTTTGCTACATTAGTATCATCTGCAACTCCTCTGATAATAAACTCTTTTTCTTCCATTGTATATTCCTCCCTAATAATTGTACCTGGTTTGTTTGTGAATGTGGATCTTACATGAATTGGTATATTGTACATCTGGCCAGTTTCAACGGAACGTGGCTGCATAACGCCAGCACCGAGACGTGCCATTTCCAACATTTCATAATAAGTAATTTCTTTCATTTTACGAGCATTTTTTACAACACGTGGGTCAGCGGAATAAACGCCATCAACGTCTGTATAAATTTCGCATACATCAGCTTTCATTGCACCAGCAAGGGCAACAGCAGAAGTATCAGAACCACCACGGCCGAGTGTTACAGGGTCGCCGAGTTCATTGCAGCCTTGGAAACCAGCAACGATGACGATATTGCCTTTATCCAGTTCATCGAAAATACGTTTAGGCTGGATATCTTTGATTTTTCCTTTAGTGTGTACGGAATTAGTTTTTACACCAGCAAGAGAACCTGTAAGAGATACAGCTTTTTGTCCTAAAGCTTTAAAAGCCATAGTTAAAAGAGAAATTGAAACCTGTTCGCCAGTAGTAAGCAACATATCCATTTCACGAGTATATTGATATGGGTCTTTTGTAATACCTTTAGCCAATTTAATTAAATCGTCAGTAGTATCACCCATAGCAGAAACGACAACAACAATTTTGTCGCCGGGTTGTTTTTCATCTAAAATACGTTGAGCAACAGCTTTTATTTTTTCAGTGCTACCAACAGAGCTGCCACCAAATTTTTTTACAATTAATGCCATTGTTATCCTCCTAAAGTATTTATGTATTTATATAGTGTATAAAATCATAATTGTTTTTACATTTGTATATGATTAGGCTAACTCTATATAATGACTTTAATTATAACAGTTAATATTAATTGTGTCTATCAATATTTATAGCTAAAATTTATAAAGTTAAGATATCTTTTATTTTAAATAGTGGATGAAAAATGTAAACTTGCATACATATTGTAAAAATAATGTTAAATTTTACTAGTGACATAATTGAAGTTTTAAACTTATTCTGTTATAGTTAATATGTAACCCTTAATATTTAAACTACTCAGGAGGTTGATGATTTAAATGAAAGTAGCTGTAGTAATGGGCAGTGATTCTGATTTTCCCATTTTAAAACCGGCTGTTGATTTATTACATCAGTTCAATGTTGAAACAGAAGTAATCGTAGCTTCTGCGCACCGTACCCCTGGCAAAGTCCGTGACCTAGTTTCTTCTGCTGAAGAAAGAGGCGTTGGCGCATTTATTTCTGCCGCTGGTGCTGCTGCACATTTAGGTGGAGTTATTGCATCTTATACCACATTGCCTGTAATTGGAGTACCGATTAATGCAACACCACTTAATGGTATGGATGCTCTTTTAAGCACAGTACAGATGCCATCCGGTATTCCGGTAGCAACAATGGCAATTAATGGAGCAAAAAATGCTGCTATTTTTGCTGTAGAAATGTTTGCTATTAGTGATGATAATTTGAAAAAAGCACTTAAAGAATATCGTGCTAAGATGGTTGAAGAAGTAGAAGCAAAAGCTGCAAAAGTGGCAGCTCAATTAGAAAAATAAAAAGTAAACGTTAAACTTTATAGATTAGATTTTAATAATGACTTTTGGAGGTTTCAACAACATGGAAAATAAATTATTATATGAAGGCAAAGCTAAAAAAATATTCGCAACTGAAAATCCTGATGAATTATTAGTTTATTATAAAGATGATGCTACTGCTGGTAATGGTGCAAAAAAAGGCACAATTGCTGATAAAGGTATTTTAAATAACAAAATTACTAATTTCTTCTTTGATTTATTAGGCAAAGCAGGCATTAAACATCATCTCATTAAAGTTTTAAATGACCGTGAAATTCTCGTTAAAAAATTAGATATCGTTCCTCTCGAAGTTATCATTCGTAACGTTGCAGCTGGTAGCCTTGCAAAACGTCTTGGTCTTGAAGAAGGCGTAAAAATGTCTCGTCCAGTTATTGAATTCTGCTACAAATGCGATGACCTTGGTGACCCAATGGTAAACCGTTATCATATCTTAGCTATGGGCTGGGCTACTGAAGAAGAACTCAAACAGATTGAAGAAATGTCTTTAAAAATCAATGACATTATGACTAAATATCTCGTAACTAAAAACATTGACCTTATCGATTTCAAACTTGAATTTGGTAGATATAATGGTGAAATCCTTCTTGGTGATGAATTATCTCCAGATAACTGCCGTTTCTGGGATAGCACAACTCATGAAAAACTCGACAAAGATAGATTCCGTCGTGACCTTGGTAATGTCGAAGATGCTTATAAAGAAGTTTTACATCGCTTAACTGGTGAAGTAGTTAAATAATATATCCGTTTGTAACTTATTTTATTTGTATTTAATATTAGTATAGGAGAAAAAGAACTAATGGTTGACATTACGTCAAATAAATGGAAAGAAGAATGTGGCGTTTTCGGTGTATTTTCCCGTACAGAGGACGTATCTATGCTTACTTATCTTGGCTTATATGCTCTTCAACATCGTGGACAAGAAAGCGCAGGTATTGCAATAACTGATGGCGCATGGATGGATGTAAATCGCGGTATGGGACTTGTTAATGAAGTTTTCCGTCATCAACTTCCTCATATGGAAAATCAATATATTGCAATTGGTCATGTACGCTATTCCACTACGGGGTCTAGCTTATTGGCTAATACTCAGCCACTTATCGCTAATTATTGTGGTGGAAAAATCAGTTTAGCACATAATGGTAATTTAACTAATGCTGCTGAAATCCGCCGTAGTTTAGAAGAACAGGGAACAATCTTCCAAACTTCTATTGATACAGAAGTTATTGTTAATCTTATTGCTCGTTCTCGTAAATCTACTATTGAAGAAAAAATAATAGAAAGTGTAGCACAGATAAAAGGTGCTTATTGCTTAACTATTATGACAGAAAATAAACTTATTGCACTTAGAGACCCACAAGGTTTCCGTCCATTGTGTATTGGTAAAACAGAAGAAGGCTCTTGGGTTGTATCTTCTGAATCTTGCGCTTTAGACGTTGTAGGTGCTGAGTTCATTAGAGATGTTAAACCAGGTGAAATGGTTGTAATGGATGATGATGGACTTAAGTCTTATGAATGTGTAAAACCACAAAAAAGAGCTTCTTGTATTTTTGAATATATTTATTTTGCTCGTCCAGACAGTACAATTGATGGTCAAAGCGTACATGCTGCTCGTTTTATGATGGGTAGAATGCTTGCTCGTGAAAGTAAATTCAAAGGCGATATAGTTATTTCTGTACCTGACTCTGGTAATACTGCTGCATCTGGATTTGCTTATGAATCAGGCATTCCATACTGTGAAGGTTTAATAAAAAATCGTTATATCGGACGTACATTTATTCAACCAACACAGAAAAAACGTGATACAGCTGTTCGCTTGAAACTCAATGCAATTAAAGAAGCTGTTAAAGGCAAATCTGTAATCATGGTTGATGACTCTATTGTACGCGGTACAACTAGTGGTAAAATCGTAAAAATGTTGCGTAAAGCAGGCGCTAAAGAAGTTCATATGTGCGTAAGTTCTCCACCAATCGGCTATCCTTGCTATTATGGAATTGATACTTCCGTACGTAAAGAACTTATTGCTGCAACGAAAACAGTAGAAGAAATTCGTGAATATATCGGGGCAGACTCTTTACATTTCTTATCTCTGGAAGGTCTTAGAGCTTCACTCACTACAGCTAATCCAGATGATATGTGTTATGCATGCTTTAACAATGCATATCCTATTGAAATGTCAAAAGAAACGGTAACTGGTGCTGATAAATACGTATTTGAACAGCGCCATAAGTAATATATTTTGGAAATGATATATTTTGGAGGTCAAAATGGCTGAAAATAAACAGACAAATCTTACCTATCGTGATTCTGGCGTAGATATTGATGCAGGAAATTATTCTGTAAAACTCATTAAAGATAGCGTAAAAGCAACATATCGTCCAGAAGTTTTAGGAGATTTAGGCGGCTTTGGCGGTTTATTTGCTTTAAATAGCGGTAAATATAAAGAACCTGTACTCGTATCTGGTACAGACGGCGTTGGTACAAAACTTCGTTTAGCATTCATGCTTGACAAACATGATACTATCGGTCAAGATGCTGTTGCTATGTGCGTAAACGATATTCTTGTACAAGGCGCAGAACCATTATTCTTCTTAGATTATTTAGCTGTTGGTAAATTAGACCCACAGCAGGTGGCAACTGTAGTAAAAGGCGTAGCTAATGCTTGTAAAGAATCTGGCTGTGCATTAATCGGCGGCGAAACAGCTGAAATGTCTGGCTTCTATTCCGATGGTGAATACGATATCGCTGGCTTTGCAGTTGGTGCAGTTGATAAATCCAAAATCATCACTGGTGATAAAATTAAAGCTGGCGATGTTCTTGTAGGTATTCCATCTAGCGGTGTTCATTCCAATGGTTATTCCTTAGTTCGTAAAATTTGCTTTGAAGTTAAAGGCTTTGATGGCAGTGAAAAATTTGATGAACTCGGTGGTAAAACATTAGGCGAAGAACTCTTGACACCTACTCGTTTATATCCTTCCGTATGTCTTCCATTAATCGAAAAATACGATATCCATGGTATGGTACATGTAACAGGTGGCGGTTTCTATGAAAATATTTCCCGCATATTACCTGAAGGCACAGGCGTAAGCGTTAATGCTGATGCTTGGGAAATGCCAGCAATCTTTAAACTCTTACAACAGTGGGGCAATGTAGATTGGCATGAAATGTATCGCGTATTCAACATGGGTATTGGTATGATTTTACTCGTATCTAGTGAAGATGCAAAATCCATTCAAGCTGATTTAGCTGCTAAAGGCGAAAAATCCTATATCATTGGTGAAGTTGTCGAAGGCAATCAAACTGTTGAAGTTAAAGGCGGCGTTTTCAATGAATAATGCTGTACTTGGCGTATTAGCTTCCGGTCGTGGCAGCGATTTGCAATCAATAATCGATGCTGTAGAAGCAGGACAGATTAAAGCAAAAATCGGCGTGGTTTTAACTGATAAACCAAACGTAATGGCACTTCAGCGTGCTGAAAAAGCTGGTATTCCAGCAATTTGCGTTGACCGCAAAAAATATGATGATAGAGATGCATTTGAACGTGAATTAGTAAAACAGTTAAAAGAACATGGTGTAACACTCGTTATTTTAGCTGGTTTTATGCGCATTTTAAGTCCATACTTTGTAAATGAATTTAAAAATTGCATCATGAATATTCATCCTTCACTTTTGCCATCATTTGGTGGTGCTCATGCTCATCGCGATGTATTGGCTTACGGCGTAAAAGTATCTGGTTGCACAGTGCATTTTGTCGATGAAGGCATGGACAGCGGTCCCATCATTATGCAAAAAGCTGTTCCAGTACTTGATGATGATACAGAAGAAACATTATCCGCTCGAGTATTAGAACAAGAACATATTATTTATCCTAAAGTTATAGAATTATATCTCGCAGGAAAAATTCATGTAAATGGTCGCCATGTAACAATTGACGATTAATAGATTAAAAGAGGAGGCTTTATTATGCCAATAAAAAGAGCCTTATTGAGTGTATCTGATAAAACAGGTATTGTTGAATTTGCTCGTAAATTGCATGAAGCTGGTGTAGAAATCATTTCCACTGGCGGAACAATGCACGCTATCGATGCAGCAGGTATTCCTGTTACTTATGTTAGCGATGTAACAAAATTTCCAGAAATTATGGATGGTCGTGTAAAAACTTTAAATCCATACATTCATGGCGGAATTTTAGCAGTACGTGACAACCAAAGTCATCAAGCACAGATGCAGAAATTCCACATTCAGCCAATTGATTTAGTTGTAGTAAATTTGTATCCATTCCGTGAAACAATTGCTAAACCAGATGTAACTTTGGCTGAAGCAGTAGAAAACATTGATATCGGCGGACCTGCAATGATTCGTGCTGCTGCTAAAAATTTTAAATTCGTTACAGTTGTAGTAAATCCAGCTCATTATGATGAAGTTGCTGAAATGGTAGCTAAAGATGGTTGCACTACAGGTAAATTCCGTATGCAACTCGCTCAAGAAGCTTTTAATCATACAGCTCATTATGATGAATGTATTCAAGAATATCTTGCTCAGCAGTTAAATAAATAATAATAAATCGGCGCACTTATATCTGCTATAAAGAAGCACTAATTAAGTGCGCCTTCTTTTCTTTAAAGATAAGGGAGGATTTTTTGTGAATATTTTAGTTATCGGCGGTGGCGGTCGTGAACATACACTTGCATGGAAATTAGCACAGAGCAAAATTGCAGATAAAATCTATGCAGTACCAGGCAATCCAGGTATGGCAGATGTAGCTGAATGTATACCAGGTTCAGTGGAAGACAATGATTTCCTCGTTAAATTAGCGCAGGAAAAAAACATCGGCTTAGTAGTTGTTGGCCCAGAAGTTCCGCTTACAAATGGTATTGTAGATGATATGGCAAAAGTCAATATCCCAGCATTTGGCCCACAAAAAGCAGCTGCACAGCTTGAAGGTTCAAAATCATTTTCTAAAGCGATTATGAAAAAATACAACATTCCTACAGCAAAATATGAAGTATTTATTGATGCAGATAAAGCTAAAGAATACATTAAACAAGAAGGCGCGCCAATCGTAATCAAAGCTGATGGCTTAGCTGCTGGTAAAGGTGTAATTGTTGCAGAAACACTTCAGCAAGCTCTTGATGCTATCGATGAAATCATGTGCGATAAAGCATTCGGTAGTGCAGGTAACAGCGTTGTTATTGAAGAATTTATGGAAGGCGAAGAAGCTTCTGTATTGGCATTCACTGATGGCAAAACTATCGTACCTATGATACCATCACAAGACCATAAACGTGCACTTGATGGCGACAAAGGACCAAATACTGGCGGTATGGGCACATATGCACCAGCACCAGTTGTAACACCTGAAATAATGCAGCGCGTACAAAAAGAAATTCTTGAACCTGTAATAAATGCAATGCAAGCAGAAGGACATGAATACAAAGGCTGTTTGTATGCAGGACTCATGATTACAAGTGAAGGACCAAAAGTAGTTGAATTCAACGCTCGTTTTGGTGACCCTGAAACACAAGTTGTGCTTCCTTTATTGGAAAGCGATTTAGGTGAAATCATGCTCGCTTGTGTAAATGGCACTTTAGCTGATATGCAGATAAAATGGAGCGATAAAGCTGCTGTTTGCGTTGTAATGAGTGCTGGCGGATATCCTGCAAAATACAATAAAGGCGATGAAATTACAGGACTTGATAAAGCAAAAGACGCTGGACTTCTCGTATTCCATGCAGGAACGGCTAAAAAAGATGATAAAATCGTGACAAATGGCGGTCGTGTACTCGGCGTTGTAGATATCGGTGATGATATTAAATCTGCTGTGGATAAAGTTTACCAAAACATTGATTTAATAAAATTTGACAATGTATACTACAGAAAAGATATAGCACATCGCGCTTTTAATCGTAAATAAGTATAAAAAATAATATAGCTTCTGTTTATTTAGTTTCGATAAGACTTTATAAACAGAAGCTTTTTTTATATTAAATATAATTTAATGGGAAAAATAGTCAAAAATATCTTCGCGAACTGGCGTATGCAGTTTGTAAATTACCTTAAATCCATTGTATTTTTCAGCGTATTCTGGCTCACCGATAGCTGAAATTTCACCGAGAAAATAAAATTCTTTGGCTTCTTTATCTTCGTTTGGCTTGCGAACGAATAAATACAGCTTATTTTGTTCTTTTTTTGCATTATAGATATGTTGAGCGTCAGTAGAATTGAGTTTGCGATTTGCTTTAGAAAAAGCAGTAATCATATCATTGCTCAAAAATTCATTGGCGTAATCGACGCGTTTTTTATTTGGAGCAATGTAATTAATGAATACAGGCATGGTATGAGTCGTTTTTTCATAAAAATAACCTGCCATGGCGTTCGGATTGATTTTGCCGGGCCAGTTCAGCAGATAGCACACTTCTTCATAGGTGTATTTTTCATATAAAACGAGATTTGTTTCACGATAATGATTGACATAATGTTGTTTATACTGCTGCCGTGCAAAGGCGAGAGTTTCCTGCAGCAGATGTTTAAAATCGGCCGACTGTAAATGCTGTGCAAAATTGGCGGCAATGACAAAATCGTTATTTTGCGGCTCAATAAATACGCAGTGGCGGTATTTTTCCCGCTCGTTGGCAATCGTGAATTCATTAGTCAAATTATTGATAACGGAGATTGTTTCGTTTTCTGTTAAAGCGTGATGATAATCCGCCAGCAGGGTGTTTTGCAGTTCGGCTAAAAATTTGTGCGGCGTATCGAGCAGTATTTGCAGTGCCAGTATCTCGAAAATGCGTTTGCCTTTGGCAAAACGGCGGCAGACAAAAGCAAAGATTTCTTCCTGTTCGGCCGTCAGCTGGATAGTATAATCCTTATCGTATTTTTGCAGGAAATGATGATAGGAGCCGAATTTGTCAAAGAATTTTATAATACTGATACTGCCGAATTTGGCGAAATCGTCAAGGCGCGGGATACGGCCGAGTTTCTGCTTCAGATTTAGATATTCGTTTTTCAGCAGTAGCGCATCACTGAGACGGGCGCTGTCGATGGCGTTATAAATTTTCTGGCGGGAAATTTCGTCGAAATTTATCGTGGAACAGCCGGGCAAAAGGCGGCTGCCTTCCGCGACGCAGCGGCGTATTGTATCTTTATTGTAGGAAGTGTCGCCGAACAGTGCAATCGGTATCAGAAAATTGTTCTGATAATTGCCGATGAAATCGAGAATTACGACGTAATCCTTATGCAGATATTTGCGCAGTCCCCGGCCCATCTGCTGTACGAAGATGATGGAGGATTTCGTCGGGCGCAGCATGATTACCTGATTTACGGCAGGAATGTCGATGCCTTCATTCATGATATCCACCGTAAAAATATAATCGAGCCCGCCGCGCCGCTTGTCTTGCTCCAGGCGGGAAATAGCCGTCTCGCGCGTTTCCTGTCTGTCCTCGCCGCACAGTGCGGCAGTGAAAAATCCCTTATCATTGAATTTTTGCGATAAAAGGCGCGCTTCTTCGATATTGCGGCAGAATACAAGTCCTTTGACGCGCTCGCCGCACCAGCCGTAAAACTGCGCTTTGCCGATAATATGTTCGATGCGAGCATCGGCCGTCAGTTCAGTAAATGCGGAGACGTCATCAATTTCCCTGCCGCCAATCGTGATATCCGTTATGCCGAAATAGTGGAAAGGGCAGAGCATATCTTCCTGCATGGCTTCTTTCAGATGAATTTCATAAGCGATATTGTAGTCGAAAAGTTTATAAATATCGAAGCCGTCGCTGCGGCTCGGTGTAGCCGTCATGCCCAGTAAAAACTGCGGCCGGAAATAGTCGAGGATTTTGCGGTAGCTTGCCGCGCCGGCGCGATGTGTTTCGTCGATAATGATATAGTCAAAATACGTCGGCGCGAATTGCGTCATAATTTCTTCTTTCGTCAGCATGGAAACGGTGGAAAAAAGATACGATGCGGCAAAATCTTTATGCGTTCCCGATAAAAAACAGATATTGATATCGCCGAGAACATGCCGGAAAGTCTGCGCAGCCTGCTTTAAAATCTGCTCGCGGTGTACGAGAAATAAAACTCGGCGCGGCGCGGCTTCCTGTACGGCGAAGGCGGCAAGGTAGGTTTTGCCCGTGCCGGTGGCGGAGATGAGCAACGCTTTCGTCTGTCCCGATTGGCGCAGTTTTTCCAGTGAAGCGAGTGCTTCCGTCTGCATTTTATTCGGTGCAAATTTAGCGGGAAACGGCTGCTTTACAGGAAAACTTTTTTGCTTTTGCCGGTAATGCTCCCCATAGCCGCGCAGCCACTCGTCTGTCAGCGGCACAGCATTTTCCAACATGCGCCGAAATTCCTGCAATGTATCCCGGCAGAATGCTTCTTGCTCTGTTGAACTGACTTTTAAATTCCATTCCTTATTGGCTTTAAGCGCACCCTGCGTTAGATTGCTGCTGCCGATAATCAGTGAATAATAATCGGCGTGGCGGAAAATATATCCTTTTGTATGAAAATTGCCTTGCGTATAGATGCGTATTTCCAGATTGGCAAACTGCTGTAGTTCGCGCAACGCTTTCGGCTCGGTGAAACACAGATAATCCGTAGTCAGAATACAGCCTTTGATGTTTTTTTTATTTAAGTGGGCCAGAACTTCTTTTAGGCAGATAAGGCCGCTCTGCGTGATAAAAGCCACGGAGAAATAAAACTCTTCACAGCTTATAAGTTCCTTTTGCAGCTCAGTCAGAAGATTAAAGCCGCTGTTATAATCGTTGAAAATAAATTTAGGTTGCAAAACACTGCTGTTGATATTGCCGCCAGCTGTATTTTGCATGAATTCGTCGGATGATTTATTCATAAAGAACCTCGTTTTTAGAATTATTATACCAATATAATATACTGAACAGAACTTTCCTGCAATTTTTATGAAAATATTTATCATTATTATTGACATGTATTATCATTTGCTATATAATGCAGTTATCAATAGAAGTAATAATTATTATCGATATAGTGATTATTATTATGTTGTATGAATGATAATTATTTTGAGATAGGAGGCTGACTTCTAATGACTTTGAAAGATGCTAAACCAGGAATGGTTGTTAAAGTGGAAGCGATTGAAGCTTCAGAACTGAAGGAACGTCTTATGAGCATGGGTATGGTGAAGGGAACAAAAGTAAAAGTTCTGCGTTCTGCGCCGCTCGGCGACCCGCTCGCTGTATCCGTGCGTTCTTTTAATATGTCTATTCGTTTATCTGATGCAGCTAAAATAACAGTTACTCAGATTGCATAATGAATTGAATGGAGGAATGAATAAATGGCAACTTTATCTGTAGCTTTGACAGGTAATCCTAATACGGGTAAATCGACGATTTTTAATGAGTTGACCGGTATTAGACAGAAAATCGGTAACTGGCCGGGTGTTACCGTAGATAAAAAGGTAGGCTATACTAGACATAACGACAGAGCAATCTCTGTAATGGATTTGCCTGGTACATACAGCATAAACGGCCGTTCACCGGAAGAACGAATTGTAGAAAGTTATTTGGCAGGAGAAAAACCGGATATTGTGGTTGACGTTATCGATTCATCGAATATCGAACGCAATCTGTTTTTATGCCTGCAGCTTCTGGAACGCCGTATTCCTGTACTGATTGACCTCAATATGATTGATGAATCCACACGTAAAGGTATTAAAATTTCCACAAGTAAATTGGAAAAAGCTCTTGGAATGCCTGTTGTGGAAACGAACGGTCGCAGCAAAAAATCCACGAAGAAATTATTGGATGTATTTACTTCCACTGTAATGAGTCAGTACAAAAATTCCGACCAAGTGGAAGAACATATTAAAAATATCGAACAGCTGCGTGCAACTATTCATAATGCCGACCAGCTGGAAGAAGCGATTATTGAAGCACGTTATGCATTTATCGATAAAATCGTGGCTCAGACCGTTACCCGTGAAAATGTCGGCAGCGGCATAACGGAAAAAATTGATAAGGTTTTAGCCAACGGTATTATCGCTTTGCCGATTTTAGTATTGGCACTGTATCTCGTATTTGAAATTACATTTACTTGGATTGGCCAGCCGATTGCTGATGAACTTGATGTACTTATAAATGAAGATTTTTACGGCTGGGCTGATGAGGCTCTTACAAGTCTCGGGGTTGCCGACTGGCTGCATTCTCTTGTATGCGACGGTATCATTGCCGGTGTCGGCGGCGTGCTTACATTCGTACCGCTTATTTTTACATTGTTCTTCTGTTTGAGTTTTCTCGACGGTACGGGATATATGGCGCGTGTCGCTTTCGTTATGGACCCGATTATGCGAAAGGCAGGCCTCAGCGGTAAAGCATTAATGCCGATTATCTGCGGTTTCGGCTGTGCCGTTCCGGGTATTATGGGTGCGAGAGCACTTGACAGTGAAAAAGACCGTATGATTACGATTTTAGTAACTCCGTTTATGACTTGCGGTGCAAAACTTCCTGTAATGGCGCTTTTCGGTGCTATCTTCTTCGGTGCAAATGCTGATGACGTTGTATTTGCCATGTATCTTGTAGGTATCGTCGTTGCAATCATTGCTTCCAGTATTTTGAGCAGAACCATATTCGGTAAAGACGATACGAGTTTCGTTCTGGAACTTCCGCCGTACCGCATTCCTGATATGAAGACCGTTCTTCTGGAAACTTGGGATAAAGGTAAAGGCTATCTCGTTAAAGCCGGTACAATCATCTTTGCAATGTCCGTACTTATCTGGTTCCTGAGCAGCTACAATTTCAGCGGTATGGTGGACGATATGTCCCAGTCCTTCCTCGCAACGCTCGGCGGCTGGATGTCCACGCTGTTCGTGTTCCACGGCTTCGGCGATTGGGAAGCGGGCTCTGCCGTTTTAACCGGTATCATGGCAAAAGAAGCCGTTATTTCCACAATGGGTATTTTGTACGGCTTGCCTGATTTAAGCCCGGATACTGAAGCGGTTGATGCAATCGGCATGGTAGCAGGCAGCGGTTTCCAGGCTGCATTCACTACAATGTCGGCACTTGCCTTCATGGTATTTTCCCAGCTGTACACTCCGTGCATGACGGCTCTCGGCACAATTAAGAAGGAAGCGGGTGGCTGGAAATGGTTCTTCGTTTCCGCAATCGGCAACTTCGTACTGGCTTGGATTGTATCGCTCATTGTTTATCAGGTAGGCACCCTTTTAGGATTTTAATTAAATAATAATAGTAATTCATTGTGATTACTATGGATTATATGATAGAATATAGGGGAGCCGTAGTGTTCCCTTATATTTGCATTTTGAGGAGGCTTTTATTATGACGACAGGTGATATCGCTACTTGGGTAATATTTGCCATTATTGTTGTGCTTTTCTGTTTCGGTATAAGACGCGTTTACCGCAATTTTTCCAGCGGCAAGTGCGACAGTTGCGGAACCGGCGACAGCTGCGGCTGTTCTAGCGGCTGCCACTGCTGCGACAGCATGGACAAGAAAACCGATACGAAAAAGAATGCCTGATATTTCTGTAATATCCAATCTGGAAATAATGCTTTTAAAGCGTTATTAATATATATTATAAAGGAGTCTTTCATATGTTTACGAAAACTGATTTTTGGATAGGATTAGCTGTTGGCGTTGTAGCCGGTGCATTTGGTTACAAATTCATACAAAGCCGCGCTCAGCAGGCACAGCCGGCAATCGCCGAAGGACAGGCGGATGTTTCCATGGCTGAACTTGTACGCCAGAAAGAAGAATTAGAAGACATGATTGCAGCTCAGCAGGCTCAAGCAGCTAAATAATTTTTACGGCGGAAAAGGAGTGTTTTTATTAACACTCCTTTTTTTAGAATGTATGTATTGAAAGGAGAGGAAAGCTTGTGAAAAATCTCAGATTGGGAATTCCGCTGGCTGTCGGCATGGCGGGAACTGTAGCTTCGCTGTTTGTCGGCGGCAAAAGACTGCATACGGCTTTCGGCGTGGCGTGGACGGCACTGTCTTTGGTTCATGCTTATCAATACCGCAAAAATATGAAAAACAATGCAAAGAAAGGTTTGGAAAAAGTGAATATATTAAAAGCAGTGGGCATACCGACCACGAGAATGGAATGGTTTTTGAAATCCGTGGAAGTGGCATCTTATATACCGGGGCGTATCCGCATATACAGCAGGGCATTAATCAATAATCCGCAATTAAAGTTGAAAGTGGAACAGTCTTTGGCTAAATATCCGGAACTGGATAAATTTACCATTAATATTATTTCAGGTTCCGTGCTCATTGAATACCGTCCGGAAAATATAAA
Source organism: Megamonas hypermegale (assembly GCF_900187035.1). NCBI lineage: Bacteria > Bacillati > Bacillota > Negativicutes > Selenomonadales > Selenomonadaceae > Megamonas > Megamonas hypermegale. The sequence continues at coordinate 899,274 of NZ_LT906446.1, read as the reverse complement.
AAATAATAAAGATTTATGTGAAATGGAAATATACGTAAAAACTCATGTAAAAAGATAAGAGGTGCAGAATATGTCTTATGCTTCGGGAATGGCCATCGGGCTTACGATAGGTCAGCAGTTGCTTAAATTTTTTGCTCAGGGCAATCAGGGGAAAAATAATAATTCCTCCGGTTTTAATTTTGAACAGCTGGGCAAGGAGATAAATTATATTAATAAGGAAATCGAGGAGCAGTCGGTGCGTCTGGCTCATGCGATAAAGGGGCGTCGCCGTTATTATATCAACGCGCTGAAAAACAATGAAAAACTGGCAAAACTGATAACCGTCAAATTAAATGAACTGCCGTTTATAAAGCAGGTAACAGCGAATGTAAACACGGGAAGCCTGCTTATTTTATACAGCTGCGCTGAAAATGTCATGGACGATATTTTCACTCAGCTTAAACAGCGTGTATTCAATATCGGCAATAAACTTATGGCAATGGGCGGCAATGCCACGACTCAAATCGGCTGTATACTTTTAAATCTGATACGGGAAATAAATTTGTGGATTAAGACGAAAACGGGCAATTTGATGGATTTGCGCGTAGCCGTGGCAGGCTTTTTCATCATCAGAGGTCTTCGAAAAGTCATGACGATGGGGCAGCGACCGAACGGACCGCAGATGCTCTGGTGGGCATTTTCCATTTTGAGAGGACTTGGTAAATAATGGATAAAGTAACATTGAATTTCTATCAGTTTCCTTTGGCTAACCGCTTGAATTTAGTGCAGAGAAACAGTTTGAAACTGAAAATGCACGGCGTGAAAAATGTCGTACTGCTTAGATTTTATCCGAATGCCGTACAGGTTTTTTATAAGGGTGATGTCGATAAAACGGCAATTTGCAGAATTATGGGCTATAATATAAATCTTCCTGCCGATAACGCGAAAGTGCCGGCACAGAAAAATATCAGCGAGGAGTTGCAGGCGTATAAGCGGGACGCCATTATATCGCTCGTCGGTTTTGTTGGGCTGCAGGCTTTGAAGAAATTCGCGCCGCAGGCGTATATCAGTCTCAGAATTGTACGAAGCCTGTTCGTGCTCGGCATTGCGCGCAATGTGATAAAAAGCGGCATTGAAGGGCTGATAAAGGACGGTCAGCCGAATGCCGATACGCTTACATCTACAGCCGTCATAGCTTCCGTCCTTGCCGGCAAGCCGGAGTCTAGCCTCAGTCTTATGACGCTTTCCAATGTGGCGGAAATGCTTACCATTTATGCGGCCGAACGTGCCAGAAAGCATATTTCCAGTCTGCTCAAGCTTGACCAGCAGTTTGTATGGCGCGTGGCGGATGACGGTCATGAAGAAAAAGTGCCGATTGAACAGGTGAAAGTAAATGATGTGATTGCCGTGCATACGGGTGAAAAAATCTGTGTCGACGGTACGGTATTAAGCGGCAATGCGGCGATTGACCAGGCTTCGATTACGGGTGAGTCCAACCCTGCCATGAAGGGCGAAAAAGACCCCGTTTATGCCGGCTCAGTCGTACAGGGAGGGCAGCTTACGGTTCTGGTACAGAAAGTCGGCGACGATACGTCGCTTGCCCGCATCGTTCATCTCGTAGAAGATGCTCAGACCCGCCGTGCACCGGTGCAGAATTTTGCTGACAGAATGGCGAATATGCTCGTGCCGATTTCATTTATCGGAGCGGCAATCGTCTACGGCGCAACGCGCGACTGGCAGAGAGTGCTCAATCTGCTGTTCATCGATTTTTCCTGCGGTCTTAAGTTATCCACGGCGACGGCGATTTCGGCGGCTGTGGCTACGGCGGCAAAACAGGGTATACTGATTAAAGGCGGCAACTATATTGAAGCGCTTGCCGATATTGATACGGTCGTAATGGACAAAACGGGTACAATCACTATCGGTGTACCGAAAATCTCCGCAGTGCACACGGTCGACAGCGTATGTGAAAAAGAAATGATACTTTTGGCGGCTTCGGCGGAAATCCATTCCGTTCATCCGCTCGCCGTAGCCATTCAGAATTATGTAGAGGAAAAAGGCTGGCAGGTGCCGGACCATATAAACTCCGATACGGTTGTAGCGCACGGCATGGAAGCAAATGTAGCGGATTTTGAAGGTTTTAAGGGCGGCAATATTATCGTAGGCAGCCGTCATTTCATGACAGACCGCAATGTAAGCGGATTGGACAGTTTCGAGGACAGAAAAATACCGGCAGGCTACAATATTTTATACGTAGCGCGCGACAATAAATTAATGGGCGTCATCGTCATCAATGACCCAATCCGTCCGCAGATGAAAAAGACATTCAATCAGATGCGCCGCCACGGTATTGACGAAATCGTCATGCTGACGGGCGACAGCAAGGACGTTGCGGCAACCGTTGCGCAGAAAATGGGCATTGACAGCTATTTTGCCGAAATACTGCCGGAAGACAAGGCGAATATCGTCAACTTCCTGCAGAAAAACGGCCATGTGTTGATGGTGGGCGACGGTATCAACGATGCACCGGCACTTGCTTTTGCCGATGTAGGGGTGGCACTCGGCGGCCGCCGTACCGATATTGCCGTAGAGTCCTCCGATATCACGATAAATTCGGATAATCCGACGAAACTGATGGATGCGCTGGAACTCGGTCAGAATACCATGCGTCTAATCCGCCAGAATTTCACGGCGACGATTACGATTAATTCAGCGGCCATGCTGCTCGGTGCGCTCGGCAAGATAAATCCGCTTGTGGCGGCTATTATTCATAATACGGCGACACTTGCAGTCGTATTGAACAGTGCGAGAATTTTAATGCCGAAACGCGGCTTTCTTATGAATAAATAAAAATAAAATGCAGTTATCCTTAAAACGGATAGCTGCATTTTTTTGCTGTTAAACGTATTTTTATCTATTATTTAATTTTTTACCTTGATTTGCCACTTTCTGCATTTTTGCCGCAATAACAACTGCATCGCCGATAAACTGCTTATCCAGAATTTTAAAATCGTCATCCAGATGGTAAACAAGCGGCACACCTGTAGGCAGATTGAGATTTACAATATCTTTTTCGGAAATATTTTCCAGATACATAACTAAAGCCCGCAGTGAATTGCCGTGCGCCGCAATGAGTACTTTTTTATCATTGTCGAGCTGCGGTTTTATATTTTCCAGAAAATATGGTACGACACGTGCAATCGTATCCTTTAAACTTTCCGCCAGCGGCAGTTTATTTTTATCTACGTTTTTATAGGCTTTTTGCCAGACTGGATTGCGTTCGTCATCTTTATCCAGCAGCGGCGGTTTCACATCAAAAGAACGGCGCCATATTTTTACCTGCTGTTCACCGTATTTAGCGGCGGTATCTGCCTTATTCAGGCCTTGCAGTGCCCCGTAGTGGCGTTCATTGAGTTCCCATACTTTTATTACCGGAAGCCATTCCATGTCAAGCTGTTCAAGCACATTATTCAAAGTGTGAATAGCTCTTTTCAAATATGAAGTATAGCAGATATCAAATTCATAGTGCAGTTTTTTTAGCTGCATGCCCGCTTCTCTAGCTTCATTCACGCCGTTTGCCGACAAATCGACATCCGTCCAGCCCGTGAACAGATTTTCTTTGTTCCAGATACTTTCTCCATGTCTAATCAGTACCAGAGTTTTCGTACTCATCATAATCATCTCCGTTGTTTATTAATAGAAAACTTTTCCTTAAACAGCTTCTAATATAAACACACATGAAAAATAATATCTTCACAAAATGATTTTGACACATATTCTCAATTATGTCAATAAAAATCCTGATTTATTGACATTTTTAGCTTGACTATAGTTTTACACCATAGTTTAAAATGAGTATAGAAACTGAAAATCCTTAGTTTTAGTGCTGATTTTAGAAAAGGAAGTGAATAATATGGTTAAAACAACTGCTTAGTACATGCTTTTTTTGGCAGTTGCTTTTGAAATAACAGGAACTTCCGTAATGAATTTTTTCATCACGTAGGAATGTATGGAAAATTATATTTTTATGCTTTTGCTTATTGTTCTGAGAAGGGCTGTTGTCAAAATTCCTATAAGCATAGCCTGTTTCCTGTTCAGTGCGTTCGGATTACTGCTTACGGCTTTTATAGATACGACATTTTTTAATCTGAAAATAAAATCTTTGGAAAGTGCGGGTATAATAATGATGATTTTCGGCATAATATTATAAAAATGATTTAGCAAGAACAGCATATATAAACGTCTGTTTTTTATTGTGAATACAGTTAAAACCACTAGTTTATCTGATGTTTTAACTAATAAACTGGTATATAATTAAAATATATTGATTTTTAATCAAAATTTAATATGAAAAAGACGGTTATTACCTATATTTTAATAGCGATATATGGTATAATAGTCAATAAGTCAAATAATAATTTTATATTTTTAAGGAGTGACTTTTATATGGCAAATCCTGCTATGAAAATAATCAGCAGACCGACTGCCGAATATGTTGACTCTCCGGCTACCATGAAGGGAACATTTACAAAAGCTTTCGGTCTTACACTCGTAACTATCATTTCTGCCGTTCTTTCTGGTATGTATCTTGCTGGTTCACCAGCAGCGTATGGTATATTGGTTTTAGGCATGATTGTGGGCGTAGTACTTACAATAGTGACTTGCTTTAAACCACAAATAGCTGCTATGACTACACCAGGCTATGCAGTGTTTGAAGGTGCTGTACTCGGTATAATCTCAGCGCAATTTGAAAGAATGTATTTTGGCATTTCTGCAATCGCTGTAGGTATCACTTTAGCAACTATGTTCTTGATGTTATTTTTATGGAGAGCACAAATCATAAAGGTAACTAACCAAGTTCGTTCTGTTATAATCAGCATGACGGGTGCTGTAGCAATTTTCTATTTTATTAATATCATTGCTTCATTGTTTGGTTTCCATTTAATGCCAACAAGTGGTATTTTTGGCATAGCTATCAGCTTTATCATCGCTGGTGTTGCAGCTTTTAATTTCTTGTTAGACTTTGACAATATAGAACAAGCTGTAAGTTATGGCGCACCTAAATACATGGAATATTTCTGTGCATTTGGTTTACTCTTAACTCTTGTATGGCTTTACATTGAAATCTTGAGACTTATTCAGATGATACTTGCTATGTTTGGCGGAGATGAATAATCTAATAGAATATTAATTTAATTAGATTACTGATTGGGGCTTAGTTCTTATATGGGACTAAGTCCTTTTTAATTTATTATTTTGGATTATAAAAAAATGCACCCCAAAAGTTTTTATAGTTAACTTTTAGAGTGCATTTTATGTTATTTATTTATTTTAAGCGATTTCTGATTCAACCTGTTTTGTAGATAAACCTGGTTTTTTATCAGGAACAATGAAACAAACTATTTTAACCATTAATGGAATAAGTGGCAACCATAATAATGTATTGATTAAATTAAATGAAGTATGAGCATTGGCAATCTGACGAGAGATTACAGCAGTTTCTGGACCAGCTGGAGAAATATACATTACAAATTGAGCAAACAACGGTAATATACATAAGAATAAAATACTACCTGTGATATTGAATACGCTATGAGCTACAGCTGTGCGTTTTGCATTTTTAGATTGACCGATAGATGCTAATAATGCTGTGATTGTTGTACCGATATTATCTCCTAATAAGATTGGCAATGCACCTTGAAGACCAATTATACTATTGCCATCTACACCTGCTTGAGAAGCGAAATTTTGTAATACTGCGATTGTAGCACTAGAGCTTTGTACGATAACAGTCATAACTGTTCCTAATAATAAACCTAAAATTGGGTTATCATGAACATTTGCTATAAGCTCCGTAAAAATTGGCGCATTTACAAGAGGTTTCATAGTGGAACCCATGATTTCAATACCGACAAATAACAAACCAAAGAAAAATACTGTTTGACCGATATTTTTTAATTTTTCTGTTTTAGCAAAGAAATAAACTACAAAACCAATGAATACTATTGGCCAAATATAGTCACTTAATTTAAAAGCGATTAACTGTGCTGTCATTGTCGTACCGATATTAGCACCGAAAATAATGGAAATTGCTTGTGGCAGTTTCATTAAACCTGCACTGACAAAACCGATAGCCATTACAGTTGTTGCACTAGAGCTTTGTAATACACATGTAACTAATGCACCAGCTAATACACCTACAACTGGATTTTTAGTCAATACGCTGAGTACATAGCGCATTTTTTCTCCAGCCATATTTTGTAAACCTTGGCTCATCATATTCATACTGTAGATAAATAATGCTAAACCACCTAATAATTCAAAAGCAATTTTCAAACCCTCACCCATTGAGTTATTCCTCCAAATTAATTTTTTTACCCATAAATTCAAAACGAAATTTACTTAATTGCTACTTAAATTATATAAATAAGTGAGTATAGCTTTCTAGTAGAAATAAGTAAAATAAATGTAAAAACTATGTAAAATATTTTTTCATAATATCCATATAGAGATTTTATTTTTATTCAAATAAGGTATTTATTAAAAAAAAAAACTGCACCTTTAAAGTCGTTTTATTTCTAACTTTTAGGTGCAGTTTTTTAGATTTTAGATATCAAACATTGTTTTACATAAAGATATACCAGTTTCTGTTTTAAAAATGCGTTGTAGTGCTGTTTCTACAGATTTTTTTGGCAAATTATCTTCATATAAATTTACAAGGAAATCGGCTTCAACGAGAATTTGATAGTCGATGCCATCGATATTTGTATAAGTGTGATGATGTGCTATAAGATAGCATACGCGGTCGATTACATCTTGTTCAAAGCCTAATTCTGTCAGCATTTCTTTAGCTGGAGCAGGGCCTTCTTGTTCTTGGAATTTTCCGTTAGTGCTGTTGAATTTTGATTCAGCTAATTTTATGCCGATATCATGTGTCAGTGCAGCAGTTTCTAATGTGAATAATGTTTTTTCATCAAGTTTTTCGCCAATGCCGATTAATTGGGCGAAGCTGTGTACTTTGATGAAATGTTGAATTCGTTTTGGGTCGCCCTGATAATATTTTATCATTGCCAATGTAAGTTCATGTAATAAGTCCATAACTTCACCTTCGTGTAATTTTTATTTAACAAGAGCTAAAACATCGCCGAGATTGTTGAGTAAGTCATTGATGTTTTCTTCTGTAATGATGAGTGGTGGCTGGAATGCGAGAACATTTCTAGCGATACCATTTTTGCCGATGAGGAAGCCGCGGTCTTTCATTGTTTCTACAACGAAATCAACTTTGTCTGGGGCTGGGGATTTATCTGTATTTATAAGTTCAGCACCAGTCATTAAGCCTAAGCCACGAACATCGCCGATGATTGGATATTTTTTCTGCAATTCGCGCAAGCCTTGGCGGAGTTGTTCACCGCGAGCTTTAGCATTTTCCATGAGGTTGTGTTTTTCGATGTATTCGAGAACTGCGATACCTGCTGTTGTGGATACTGGGTTGCCACCGAGTGTAGAAGCACCTGGGCGAGTATATTTATCAGCGATTTCAGGACGAGAGATGAAGCAACTGATAGGTGCGCCGTTACCGAGTGCTTTTGCCATAGTCATGATATCTGGTTCAACATCGAAATTTTCAATAGCGAACATCTTACCTGTACGGGCAAAACCTGTTTGAACTTCATCGATGATGAGCAAAATATCGTGTTTTTCAAGGATTTCTTTCAAGCGTTTGAAATATCCTTTTGGAGGAACTACGATACCAGCATTGCCCTGAATAGCTTCACAAATCATGGCAGAAACTTGACCAGATGTTGCATAACTAATTATGTCTTCTACTGCATTAGCACAAGCATAATCGCATTCTGGGAATTTTTTACCAAGTGGGCAACGGTAGCAATATGGATTTGGTGCAAAGTGAATGCCACCGATAGGATTTGGGTCAGTTCTCCACATGCCGATACCAGTTACGTCCATAGTGAGTTTTGTTCTGCCGTGTAAACCATTTCTGAGTGCTAAGATTTCGCTTTTACCATTGTAGATATTAGCTAATAATAAAGCACCTTCATTGGCTTCTGTACCAGTGGAACAGAAGAAGGATTTTTGTAAACGACCTGGTGTAACTTGAGCTAATTTTTCAGCGAGATTATAGATATTTTCAGTTAAATAAATATTGCAAACGTGCTGAAGTGTTTGCACTTGTTTTACTACTTTATCAGTTATTTCTGGATTGCAGTGACCGCAGTTGATAACGGATACGCCAGCAAAGCAATCCAAATATTTTTTACCAGTATGGTCATAAAGGTATTGCATAGAACCTTTTACAAATTGAGGTGGATTGGCAAAGAAATGACCAAGACAAGGAATGATGTATTTTTTCTTTTTTTCTAGACATTTTTCAGGGCCAATATATTCAGCCATAAACAAAACTTCCTTTCATTTGATAAATATATTATGTATTATGCCAGTAGATTTTATAAAGCCATAAAATAACGTGTAGTTAATAAAAACTACGGCTATTTTATGGCTGTGATTATACTAGCACAATAATGCTATATTAATAAGATTTTTTATGACGATAAACGCCGATGCCAAGTGGACGAGGGCTTTCTTTTTGAATTTTAGAGAGAGCTTCATTTTTGTCAGCTAAAGTTCCATCGATTACTTGGCGATAGATATTTGTCAATAAACCAGTCAATTCTGGTGTATAATCTTGAGCTTCAATGCGCCATGCAGCAGCTCCCATTAATTTATCGATATACGGTAAGAGGCATAAATCATGTGTGAATAAGATATGCAAGCGGTTGAGTTGGTCCATGCGCATGGAGTGTTTACCACCGATTGTATCGACTAAAGCGAAATGTTTATCATTTAAATCAGGGTTTTCAAGAGGATTATAATGCAAGTTCATAGCAGGAATGTTATTATCGCTAATCATAGCTTCTACATTACCATGAACTGTTATAGCGATTGGCATAGCGCTGTTTTCTATGAGTGTGCGCACTTGTGGATATGGCATTTCATAAGAAGCTGTAGCGCCAACGATACCATTTTCCTGTAAAAATTGTGTAGCTACGTGATTGAATAAGTTAAAGCTGTGGTCAGCAAAAACAGGAATAGCTGTGCAATCATAAATTATGCTAGCTGCGCCTAAATTTCCTGCCATGATGCCATCAGGCTGAATTTCATTTAAATCACGGCATAATTGCTGAAGTTCACTACATTGGTCTTTTAATGTAGTGCGTGGTGTATTAACGATTACTTTGACATTTTTTTCATGGGCTTCATCGAGAATTGTTTCGATTTCAGCTAAAGTCCATGGTTTGTTTGGACGATATACTTCACCGCCAACGATGAGGATGTCTGCACCATTTTGTAATGCTTGGCGAGCGTGTGCAAGTGTTGCGGCTTTTACAATGAGTTTAGGTTTTTTATCGTCTTTTGCTTTGATAGGTGCTTCATCTTTGAGCCAATCACATTCTAAATCGGCTTCTTTAGCAGCATAGCTGAAAAAGCGTGGTTCACGTTTACCGCTGTAACCGATAGCTTCACTGCCAGGTTTATTCATAGCAAAGCATGTGGAATAATCACGCACACGATTTTCATAGAGATTTTTCCAATCATCTTCGTTTATCTGATAACCCATTGGGTCAGCTACATAACTGTCAATAGCGCGGCGATAAATGCTTACGATATTAGAAACGAAGTCAGCACTGCGCATGCGTCCTTCAATTTTGAAAGAGTATACACCTGCTTGGATTAAATCAGGAATGTTGCGGAACATGCACATATCTTTTAAAGCTAATACGTAATCACCATCATTTTTTGTCGGTAAGATTTCGCCTGTAGCTTCGTCCATGATTTTGTACGGCCAGCGACAAGCTTTCATGCAACGACCGCGATTACTGCTGTTAGCGAAAAGCACACCGGAATGAATGCATTGACCGCTTTCGCAGATACACATATCACCGTGTACAAAATATTCTAATTCAAAGTCTCTATCAGCAGCTTTAAGTTCACTGAGTTCTTTTAATGACATTTCACGACTGACAACAACACGGCGAATGCCATATTCTTTTAATTTACTGATAGCAGCGTTATTATGTGAATTCATCATGATAGATGCATGCATAGTGAGTTTGAGTCCAAGATTTTTAACGAGTTGAGCTATAGCTAAATCTTGGATTAAGATTGCATCTACTTGAATTTCATTTAAATATTTAAGATATTCTTCAAGTTCTGGTAATTCATCATCGCTGATAAGATTATTGATTGTTACATATAATAAAGCATCATGAGCATGAGCGTATTCAACGGCTTTTTTCAGCGTTTCATTATCAAAATTAGCGTCTGATTTGAGCATGCGCATATTGAAGTGCTTACCGCCCAAATAAACAGCATCGGCTCCAGCATCAATAGCAGCAACAAAAGTTTCCCAATTGCCAGCTGGAGCGAGTAGTTCTACAGACTTTTTAGTTAATAACATTAAACAATCCTCCAATTTAAATTACTAATGCAGATTATAGTATATCATAAATAAAATTGATTTTAAATTTTAAACAGGTATGGATTTAATCCCATTCACGTGTGGAGCGAACTTTTTCTACATCGATTGGGAAGTGAAACCAATGTAAGATATATTCTAAATCGCGCAATAAGCATTCACGTGCTAAATTATCAAATTCGCTATCATTATCGAGAAACTCATATTGAAAATTATTGACATTCATGATTAATTCATAGATTTTGTCTTCAACTTCTGCTTGATTTTTTGGATTTGTTTCAAGATAATTGATGAAATCCTCCAAGAGATATTTTAATTTATCCACAAGAAAATCGGGATAGAAACTGTCTTCGTACAACTGCTCCAATAACATGTATTGGTCATCAAATTTGTCCATTTAAGAAATAAATTATCCTCCATTTATAAATATTATAATGATATAAACACTAATCGTTATTATACCATTAATTATTCTTTAAGTAAAAATATTCACTAAAATTTGTTTTAGTGATAAAAATGGGAAACAAAATGACAAAGGCGATATAAATTTGATAAAATAAATCTATATATATTTGAATTTAAAGGAAGTGAGGTCATAATGGGTAGTTTAGAAAATTTAGATATAATGGATATAGATAATAAAGATGTAGTCGATTTTGTACATTTGCATGTGCATACAGAATATAGCTTGCTCGATGGTGCAAGCCGTGTAAAAAAATTAGTGAGTTATGCTAAAGAATTGGGCATGAAATCGTTGGCTATAACAGACCACGGCACTATGTACGGAACAATTGCTTTTTATAAGGAAGCGAAAAAACAAGGCATAAAGCCAATTATTGGTTGTGAAGTTTATTTAGCACCGAAATCGCGTTTTGATAATTTTGAAGTAGAACACACGCGATATTACCATTTGATTTTGTTGGCGGAAAATAACGAAGGCTATCAAAATTTAATAAAGCTTGTATCGCTGGCTAATATAGAAGGTATGTATTATAAACCGCGCATAGATAAAGAACTTTTGCGACAATATCACAAGGGGATTATCTGTCTTAGTAGTTGTATAGCAGGAGAAATACCGCAGGCAATTATTCGCGATAATATGGAACGGGCAGAAAAATTAGTACAGGAATACGCGGATATTTTTGGCAAGGATAATTTCTTTTTAGAAATTCAAAATCATCAAATTCCAGAAGAAGCAAAATCGAATGCTGGCCTCATAAAATTAGCACAAAAATACGGTATTAAATTAGTGGCGACGAACGATATTCACTATATAAAAAGAGAGGACAGCACATTTCATGATGTGCTTTTATGTATTCAGACGGGTAGAACACTCGATGATAAAGAACGCATGAAGTTCAACAATGATGATTTTTATTTGAAATCTGGTAAGGAAATGCTGGATTTATTCAAAGATGTACCGCAGGCAATAACGAACACATTAGAGATTGCAGAGCGTTGTAATGTTGAATTTGAATTTGGTCATCTTCATTTGCCGAATTTTCCATTACCTGAGGGCATGACTGATGAACAGTATTTGCGCAAATTATGTAAAGAAAAAATCAGTAATCGCTATGATAATATCACAGAAGAAATAAAGAAACGCTTAGAATATGAATTGTCAATTATCCATCGCATGGGATATGACAGTTACTTTTTGATTGTATGGGATTTTATAAATTTTGCACGCAGTCAAAATATTGCTGTAGGACCGGGGCGTGGTTCAGCAGCAGGCAGTATTGTAGCGTATATTTTAGGGATTACTGACATTGACCCGCTCAAATATAATTTGCTTTTTGAACGTTTTTTAAATCCAGAACGCGTGACAATGCCAGATATCGATATCGATTTTTGCTATATTAGGCGCGATGAAGTCATTGAGTACGTTAAAAGACGTTATGGTGATGACCACGTTGCGCAGATTATAACATTTGGTACGATGGCGGCAAAAGGTGCTATTCGCGATGTAGGGCGCGTCATGAATATACCGTATGGCGAAGTGGATAAAATCGCTAAATTAGTACCGCAAGAACTCGGCATAACACTCGATAAAGCACTACAAGAGTCATCAGAACTGCGCCAAATTTATCAGGAAAATTTGCAGGTGCGCCAATTAATAGATTATGCGCGCGATATTGAAGGCATGCCACGCCATTCATCAACTCATGCAGCGGGTGTCGTTATCTCTAAAGAACCTGTGACCGATTATGTGCCGATACAGATTTCTGAAGGTACATTCGTCACGCAATACGACAAAGATTGCGTTGAAGAATTAGGTCTGTTAAAAATGGACTTTCTCGGTCTTAGAACGTTAACAGTTATCGCAGATACTTTGGAAAATATCAAAAATAATCGCGGTATAACCGTTGATTTAGATAAGATACCACTTGAAGATGAAAAGACTGCTAATATGCTTTGCCGTGGCGAAACGGGTGCAGTATTTCAGATGGAATCAGCTGGCATGACTACACTTGTTAAGGATTTGCAACCGCATAATTTTGCTGATTTAATTCCTGTTATGGCACTTTATCGTCCTGGCCCGCTCGGTAGTGGCATGGTTACAGATTTCATCAATGGGCGTCATGGCAGAAAAAAAGTCACATATATGCATCCAGCATTAGAGCCTATCTTAAAAGAAACTTTCGGCGTTATCTTATATCAAGAACAAGTAATGCAGATTGTACAGGTATTGGCAGGATTTACCCTTGGTCAAGCTGATATCTTGCGCCGTGCCATGGGTAAGAAAAAACACGATGTACTGATGTCGCAAAAAGAAAATTTCTTAAAAGGTACAAAGGAAAATGGCATTGATGAAAAATTAGCTGAAACAATTTTTGATTTATTGTTGAACTTCGCCGATTATGGTTTTAATAAATCACACAGTGCTGCTTATGCACTCGTATCATGGCGTACAGCGTATCTAAAAGCGCATTATCCGCAAGAATTTATGGCGGCTATTTTGACAAGCCTTATGACGAGTACGAAGATTGGTGAGTATATCGAACTTTGCAAGCATATGGGAATACAAGTTTTACCACCGGATATAAATGCTAGTAGAGATAGTTTCACTGTAGATAAAAACAGTATTCGCTTTGGTATGGCTGCCGTGAAGAGTGTTGGTGAAAATGCACTGAAGACAATCGTAAAAATACGTGAAACTGATGGGCCTTTTAAATCTTTAGAAGATTTTTGTGCAAGAGTGAGCAGTAGATGCATAAATAAGCGCTCGTTAGAAAATTTGATAAAATGCGGTGCATTTGATTCACTAGGGTATAATCGTGCGCAGTATTTGGCGATTTTAGACCAAGCAATGGATTTAGGTATGCGCCATCAAAAAGACCTAGCCAGTGGACAGATGGATTTATTCGGCGATTTTTCGGAAGAAGAAAATTTTATCGATAAGATAGATGTACCGAAAATCGATGAATTCCCTAAGATGGAACTTTTAAATATGGAAAAAGAAATAACTGGCTTTTATATCACCGGTCATCCATTAGAGGAATATAGAGAAAAAATTGAACATCTGTATAAAATTGACCAATTATCTGGCTTAAAAGAAAATAAATTCGTTTCATTTGCTGGAATTATTCGCAAGGCAAAACGAGTTACGACAAAAAAAGGCGATATGATGTGCTTTTTAGAAGTCGAAGATTTTGCAGGTGTTATAGAAGCTACAGTTTTCCCGAAATCCTTCTATGAAAATATAAATAATCTCATTCCCGATATGCCTGTTGTCGTGCGCGGCAGAATAAATCATATTGATGATGAAACGAAGATAATTGTCGATAAAGTAATCAGCATGGAAGAATATGTACCAGAGTATTGCATAATTTTAAAACCAGAACAAGAAACGCAGAAAAATTTCTTAATGCTTAAAGAAACATTACATGAATATGCAGGAAATTGTCCTGTATATATGTATTTTCTCAGTACAAAGAAAATGATAAAAGGTAATTGTGAATTTTGGATAAATGGTACAGATAAAGCGTTTAAAGAATTGCAAAAGCTACTCGGTAAAAATGCTGTAAAACAACGCTAAAATACTATATAAATGGTAATATACAAGTACTTAGTACAATATGAATTTATATTTATAATTTTATTGTACTAGGTACTTTTTTATAAAGAATTTTCTGTTAAAGAAAAGGAATTTATCTGCTATTTTTCGAATATATATAATATAGAATAAAATGAATGAAATAGTTTTTATATAGTAGGGAGGGATTTTTATGAATTTGCAATTTTTAGGTGCAGCACATACAGTTACTGGTTCATGTTATTTATTGGAAACTAATGACCATAAAATATTGATTGACTGTGGAATGTTTCAAGGTGGAAGGACTTTACGTGATTTGAATTATAATGATTTTAGATTTGTTCCGTCGGATATTGATTGCGTATTGTTGACACATGCCCATGTTGACCATTGCGGACTTATACCAAAGCTTTGTAAACAAGGCTTTAAAGGTAGTATTTACGCCACGAAAGCAACGTGTGATTTAGTAAATATCATGTTACCAGATAGTGCGCACATCCAAGAATCTGATGCTCAGATTACAAATCGTAAAGGACAGCGTATGGGCAAGACGCCGATTGCTCCGCTGTATACGATCGATGATGCCATGGCTTCGTTAAAACAGTTCGTAGCTATTAATTATGATGAAGAGATTGAACCAGTTAATGGGATTAGAGCGGTTTATCGTGATGCTGGTCATATTTTAGGTTCATCGATTATTGAATTATATGTTACAGAAAATGGTGAAGAAACAAAATTAGTATTTACTGGCGATTTAGGACAACCCGATCAACCAATTATAAAAGACCCAACTTATATAAAAGATGCAGATTACTTAATAATAGAGTCTACTTATGGTGATAGAAAGCATGAAATATATGATAAAGAGACTTCATTGGCGGAAATAATCAATGATACTATGGATAGAGGCGGAAACTTGATTATTCCTTCGTTTGCAGTGGGACGTACGCAAACTATGTTGTATTATTTATTTAAACTTTGGAAAGCAGGGCGTATTGATGATACTGCTATTGTAGTGGATAGTCCGCTAGCAGTAGAGGCAACACGAATTTTTGCTAAGAATGTACATTATTTTGATGAAGAAGCCATTGATTACTTAAAAAAACATAATAAATTGCCAGAAATGCCACAACTTAGAATGTGTGAAAGTGCAGAAGAATCTAAGGCGTTAAATAGTGATGTTGGTTCAAAAATAATTTTATCAGCAAGTGGTATGGCGGATGCAGGCCGTGTATTACATCATTTAAAACATAATCTATGGCGACCAGAGTCTACTATTTTATTTGTTGGTTATCAAGCAGAAGGAAGTTTAGGTCGTAGACTTTTGGATGGTGCTAAACAAGTGAAGGTAATGGGCGAAGAAATCAGTGTAAAAGCTCGTATTGTCAATATGGATGGATTTTCTGCTCATGCTGATTATCTGCAAATTGAAGAATGGCTTCAACATTTAACTATGAATAATGCACAGCAAGTATTCGTTGTACATGGTGAAGCAACTGCTGCTAAAGCGATAAAAGAAATGGTATTAGATGAATTTGGCTGGAATGCGTATATTCCGTATTATGCAGATAGAGCCATTATGACGAAGACGACTTGTGAAATCAAAGAAGCAAACATTCCACAAGTGGCTGTACAAAAAGATATGGAAGATTTCTTCATGGATATCGATTCGTCTTATCGTCAATTCCGTCGCCGTATCATCAATATGGTTGTTAAAAATCCAGAACTCATGCCAGCAGCAATTCGCACTACAGAAAAAGGCTGGCGTTATGTAAAACGCTTGTTCAAAGATTTTGGTATCAGTTAATTAAATACATTGTAAAATTAATAAATAAAGCTCCTCAGATTGATTTCTGGGGAGTTTTTGAGTACAATAGAATAAAATATAAATACAAAGGGGTTATTGCATTATTATGGAAAGTATTTCTTTACAATGTCCAGTAACTATTAAAGTTAAAGTTACAGAAAAATTTAGAAACAAAATGCTTGAAAAAATGAATAGAGAACTCGAAGAAGTTAATTTAAAATTATCTAAAATCGATATTCAGAGAAAAAAATTCATTGAAGAACATGAACAGGATAATCCTCAGCAAGTAGCTGCTGTTGTACAGCGCATGGAAGTTGATAAAGCAAAAGGCTTAAAAGTCAGAGATAAATTAACACAAGATATCGCTGATATGAAACATTTAGGTTTAGGTGCAGAAATCATCCAAGGTACAATGCATCATATCCTCAATGTAAAAGTTGGCGATAAAATGCCAGAAGTCATGAATAGTGAAATTGTAATAGAGGACGGAAAAATCATTGAAATCCGTAACTGATAAAAAAATAATCATCGGCAAATTCGGTGCTACACACGGCATACGCGGCGATATAAAAGTTTATCCATTGACTGATTTTCCAGAACGTTTTAATACGATAAAAACAGCTTATGTCGATGATAAAGAAATTGAAATCACTAAAACACGTTATCAGAAAAATTTTGTAGTGATGAAGATAAAAAGCGTTGATAATCGTGAAGATGCAATGCGTTTCACAAATAAATTGCTAAAAATCAATCGTGCCGATGCTGCTAGTTTAAATGAAGGCGAATATTACGCATTTGATATCGTAGGGCTTGAAGTCATCAATCAAGATGATGTCGTGCTCGGTGAAATCACAGATATTTTAAAAACAGGTAGCAATGATGTCTATATCACTAAAGCAAAAGACGGCAGACAGATATTAATTCCAGCACTTAAAAAAGTAGTTACTGAAATCAATATACAAGATGGCTATATGAAAGTTATCTGGGACGAAAATCAGGAAGTATGATAGCGATATGAGAATAGATATTTTATCCTTATTTCCTGAAATGTTTGGCGGAGTATTCGGTGCTAGTATAACTAAGCGAGCAATTGAAAAAAATATTTTAGATATTGCTATCACTAATCCGCGTGATTTTGCGTTTAACAAACACAACCAAGTAGATGATACGCCATATGGTGGCGGTGCAGGTATGGTCATGAAACCAGAACCTATTTTCCGCGCTATAAAATCTGTAAAGGAAAAGACACAGATTGAAAATAGCAGAGTTGTCATCATGTGCCCTACTGGTAAGACTTTTAATCAGCAAAAAGCAATTGAACTTGCAAAGTATGACCAGCTCATATTCATTTGTGGTCATTATGAAGGCTATGATAATCGAATTGTGCAAAATTTAGCTGATGAAATAATTTCTATTGGTGATTATGTTTTGACTGGCGGTGAATTGGCTTGCATGGTGGTTGTTGATGCTGTTTCCAGAATGCTTCCAGGTGTATTAGGAAGTGGAGAATCAGCGCCGACGGATTCTTTTTATAATGGTATTTTAGAATATCCGCAATATACAAAACCGCGTGAATATCATGGATTAAAAGTGCCAGAAGTACTTTTATCTGGCGACCATGCTAAAATCGCTAAATGGCGCAGACAAGAAGCGTTGCGCACAACGTTTAACAATCGACCTGATTTATTAAAGACGGCTGATTTATCTAAAGAAGATAAGATTTTTTTAGCTAGTTTAAATGATGAGAAATAAAAAGACTGCACTTTGATTGTACAGATTAAAGTGCAGTCTTTCATTTTATGATTTCTTTAAAGAAAAGGCTGTTTGATTTAAGATATAGCTTATTATTATATTACATATGGCAATGCCTAACATGACAGGAAAAGTGATGCCGATAAACGTCGTGCAATCGATTAAATTTTCATAGATTATAAATCCTACCAGCCATAATAAATTATTTTTTATGATGATTTTATCGGAATGAATTTTTGTGTTATGGAATATGAAAAATTCAGAGAATGAAATGGCGAATAATGGTGCAAAAATTGCGCCGATGAAGTATAAAAAGTTTTCATATTGTTGCATGGAAACAAAATAAGCTAGAAAAATGGAGAATAGGCAAATACAAATGAAAGTGATTTTAAAATTAAAGCGGTGAAATAAATTAGTGAAGCAAAGTGTAGCGGAATTTATGGCTATAAAATTTGTAGTAATCGTTGATAATAAAATTACAAGCAGTGCGATAATACCTAAACCAGATAAAGCAAAAATGTCGCAGATATCAGTTGTATTAAAGTGAATGGCGGATGAAAGTCCAATGATGTACATCAAACAGCTACCGAAACAATAAGCAAATACAGCGTATAAAGTGCCTTTTGTATGTTTTGTTAATTTACAAGTATAATCAGAAATTACAGGCATCCAAGATATGCACATAGCAACATTTAATTCAACGGCTAATCCAAAAGATATATTATTACTTATTGCAGAAGGAATAATGGGATTTTCTGTGAATACACTATTAAAAGCTAATCATAAAGATACGAGAAATAAACAAAGGATTATTAATCGATTAAAATGATGAATAAATTTTTCCCTACAAAATATCCAAATACACGGTACAAGTCCTAATACGATTATCCATAAGAAATCATGTGGTAATAATTGCCAAAGCATGTCTGTAAAATGATTGATAGCTTCATTACTGATAATCAGCATAATGGTTATCCAACCGATTAATTGAATGATATTTAATATAGAAAATGCTGTAGCTCCTAAACGACCAAAAAATGAATTGATGATTTCAAAAGAAGAAAGTCTGCATTTTGCGCCGATGAAACCTGTTAAAAATAAAATTATTCCACCGATAAGATGCCCTAGCAAAATAGCACAAAAACCATAAGTCATACCCAGTGGTGCTAGTAGTGTACCAGTCATGATTTCAGCAATGGAGATAGCTGTGCCAAACCATAGCAGAGAAATGTTAAATGGAGAAATTGTTGATGTAAACATGAAATCACCTTCAATACTAATATATTATAAAAAAAATAATTGACTAAGATTATAGATTTTAATCTAATCCTAGTCAATTAAATTTGGTAATTTCTTTAAATTGTATTGATACAATTTTTATTGCATTTGTTCAACTATCTCTTCTAAATAAGCCCAACGTTCCATCAAATAATCTAGTTTTTCTTGTAGACGAGTTTCTTCTTTAGTTAATTCATTGAGTTTGCCATAATCAGAAGCGTTTTGTGTCATTTGCAGTTGAACTACTTTCAATTCGCCTTCTGTTTCAGCTATGATGGCTTCTATTTCATCATATTCGCGTTGTTCTTTAAAAGAAAGTTTTTTCGGTGCATTAGCTTTTTCGCGTGTTTTAGCTGGTTTAACTTCTTTTTTAGGCATGGATTGCTGTGTTTGTACTTGTAAGGCTTGCTGTTCTTGTTCTTCAATGCCTTTATAATAAGAATAGCCACCTGGATATTGACGCAAACTGCCGTCTTTTTGGTATACGAATACCTTATCAGCTAAGCGGTCAATGAAAAAGCGGTCATGCGATACGAAAATGATAGCACCATTGAAATTATCAATGAATTCTTCCAAAATGGACATGGTTTCTAAATCTAAATCGTTAGTGGGTTCATCGAGTAAAAGCACATTTGGCGCACTCATCAAGATGCGCAGTAAATACAAGCGGCGTTTTTCGCCACCAGATAATTTAGCGATTGGCGTCCATTGCAATGTACCAGGGAAAAGAAATCTTTCCATGAGTTGTGAAGCACTTAATTTTGTGCCATCAGCTAGGGTTAAATAATTGGCTTCTTCTTTTATATATTCAATAGGGCGCAATCTTTCATCCATAGCGATATTTTTTTGTGTGAAATAGCCGATTTTCACGGTTTGA
The DNA here is from genome assembly GCF_900187035.1 of Megamonas hypermegale. Taxonomy (NCBI): domain Bacteria; kingdom Bacillati; phylum Bacillota; class Negativicutes; order Selenomonadales; family Selenomonadaceae; genus Megamonas; species Megamonas hypermegale. The sequence goes on along the minus strand of NZ_LT906446.1, from coordinate 879,053 downwards.
CCGATTGTGACAGTGCCGGAAGTTGGCGCAAGTTTGCCGGCAATTATATTTAATAATGTTGTTTTGCCTGAGCCGTTCGGTCCTAAAATGCCGATGCGGTCATTGCGTAATACGGTATAAGTGAAATCTTTGACGATGGTTTTATCATCTACAGCATAATTTACATTTTCCAGTTCAATGACTGTACGTCCTAAACGAGATGTAGCCATGCCGATTTCTATTTTACTATGGTCGATATTCACCTTTTGGTTTTTTACTTCCTCAAAGCGCTGAATACGAGCACGTTGTTTTGTAGAACGAGCCTGTGCACCACGTCTAATCCATTTTAATTCATTGCGCAAAAAGTTTTGTCGTTTCTGTTCAGAAGCTTCTTCGCGTTCTAAACGCTGATTTTTTAATTCGAGAAATTGCGTATAATTGCCCGTGTAAATATATGAATTACCTTTATCGAGTTCTAAAATCTTTGTAGCTACTGAATCGAGAAAATAGCGGTCATGTGTGACCATGATTAAAGCCGTTTTCAATTTGCGTAGATATTCTTCCAGCCAAGCAATCGTTTCACTATCTAAATGGTTTGTCGGTTCGTCTAAGAGGAGTAAATCACATGGTTGTATTAATGCTGTAGCGAGTGCCAATCTTTTTTGTTGTCCGCCGGAAAGCGTCTTTGTCTTGGCACTAAAATCCATTATACCGAGTTTTGTCAAAATAGTTTTAGCATCGCTTTCCAGTTGCCAGCCGTTTAATTCATCGATTTTACTGCTCAAAGTGATTATCTTTTTTTGTAAATCTATATCTTGAGGATTTTTTTGACTGGCTTGCAGTGCAAGTTCATAATCATAAAGAGCGCGCATTAATGGCTGAGTACCTTTAAATACTTCCATTAAAACGGTATGTTCTGGCTCAAATACTTTATCTTGTTCAAGATAAGATATTTTTGTATTTTTGCCAGTCGTTATAGTGCCACTGTCTTTTGGTACAATGCCAGCAATGACCTTAATAAAAGTGGATTTACCTGTGCCGTTAACACCTACAATCCCAACTTTATCGCCGTCTGATAAGCTGAAATTTACATTATTGAATAAAACTTTTTCTCCATACGTTTTACAGAGATTTTCTATAGTTAAAATCATTAAAAACACACCTTTAAATAATATAAAAATACAATTATATTATTATATCATAAAAATATATAACGCAGAATATCTTGCATTAGCAGAATAGTAAACTGATTGAGAGATTGAATAAAAGATTAATTAATTTGGTATAATATTTTAAATGAGATTAGAAAGGGGCATTTTTATGAATGAACAAATTCAAGCTATTATCGATTTATTGCAAGCAAAAAATATTGATTATTCTATGATAGAACACATTCCTGTATACACGATTGATGAGATATTAGCACTTGATTTACCAGAAGCGAATTTAATTGCTAAAAATTTATTTATACGCGATGATAAAAAGAAAAATTATTATATTATTGTTGTAGCACAGGATAAAAAAGTTAATTTAAAAGCGTTGAAAGAAAAAATAAATTCAAGACCGCTCGGCTTTGTTTCCGAAAAAGATATGTGGAATATCTTAAAGTTGACAAAAGGAGCAGTAACACCGTTTGGCATTTTGAATGATGAAAATTGTATCGTAAAAGTCGTGATAGATAAGGTTTTTGAAAATACGAATATAGCTGTTCATCCAAATAGTAATACAGCGTCTGTTTGGCTTAAAACAACAGATTTAGTATCAATCATAAAGGAACATGGCAATTTGGTTGAATTCATGGATATATAATTAATTTGAGGTGATTTTATGGAAAGATGTGTAGGTTTTGCACCTTCCGTTGATGAAAATTGTACAACTTTGATATTGGGTTCTATGCCGAGTGTGAAATCGTTAGAACAAAATCAATATTACGCTCATCCGCAAAATAGATTTTGGAAGCTAATGGCAATTTTTTTCAATGATGGTGTTATACCTTCGATATATGAACGGCGCTTGCAAATGCTCAGAGAAAATCATATTGCACTTTGGGATTCCATTGATTCATGTGTGCGTGAAGGCAGTTTGGACAGTGCTATTTGTGATGAAGTAGCAAATGATTTCACTGCTTTTTTAGAAAAATATCCGAATATCGTGCGAATTTGTTTTAATGGCGGTAAATCATTTCAGTGTTTTAAAAAGTACAATAAAGAAGTATTGAAAAATCCTAAGATACAATTTTTTAAATTGCCATCTACGAGTCCTGCAAATGCACGCTTTCGCTTAGCAGATTTACAAGAAAAATGGCAAGAAGCATTGCAAGAACATATTGCTAAATAAAAATAAAAAATAGCCATAAACTGAAATAGTAGCAGTTATGGATATTTTTATATTGTAAGTTAAATTTTTATTGGTAATATAAAATTTGATTTTTTATATTATAGACTTTTGATGGTGTAAAATTAATGAAGTTTATGCAAATAATACGTTAAATTTATATAAAATGATGATAGTAAATAAAAGGCAATAGAATTATATCTATTGCCTTAAAAATTATTTTTGTAAAGTGCGTTGTTTTAATATTTCATAAGCTAAAATAGCTGCTGCATTAGAAGCGTTTAGAGAATTTACTTTGCCGCGCATTGGGATATTTACGATGAAATCGCAAGCTTCTTTTGTAAGACGGCTTATGCCTCTGCCTTCGCTACCGATGACGAGAACGATAGGACCAGTCAAATTAGCTTCGTAATAAGTTTCTTTGCCGTCCATATCAGCACCAGCAACCCAAAGTCCTTGTTTTTTTAATTCATCTAAAGTCTGTACTACATTGCCGATACGAGCAACAGGAACGTATTCCAATGCACCAGCAGAAGTTTTTGCAACAACAGAAGATAATGGGCAACTGCGATGTTTAGGAATTAAAATACCATGAGCGCCAACAGCATCAGCCGTACGCAAAATAGCGCCAAGATTATGTGGGTCTTCTAATTCATCTAATAAGATGATGAATGGGTCTTCGTTGCGGTCTTTAGCTAAATTTAAAATATCTTCAAGTTCTACATAATCAACAGGAGCAGCATATGCCACAATACCTTGATGGCGTTGACCTGCGCAAAGGGCATCTAATTTATCGCTAGAAATGCTTTGTAAAATCAAATGGCGTTCTTTAGCTAAGTTGATGATTTCTGAAATTGAACCACCATGAGAACCTTCAGCAATCAAAATGCGATTGATGGAACGACCGCTCTTAATAGCTTCGCGCACAGCATTTCTACCTAATAAGATATCTTCACTTAATTCCATTTTTTTAGGTCTTACCGGTTTATTTACAGGTGCTTTTCGAGTTGAACGAGTTTTAGTAGACATTTTATTTTTAGGTTTATTTTTTGTAGGACGCATTTAATTTCTCCTTTTAAATTATTTATTGATACTGATAAAAGAAAACTACATCACATAAATTTGCATTTTATGCAATGTAGCAATATAATTTTCGAGTTATTTTACAACTTCATATGGCCAATTCATAATACCGCCGATATCACAAATATTAGTATATCCAAGAGCTACTAATTTATCAGAAGCTTGTTTACTGCGTTTACCGCTGCGGCAATAAACTAAAATAGTTTGGTCTTTGTCAGGTAAAATAGCAGTTACTTGAGGATTATCAGATGTGATTGTTTCATTTGGCAATGATACAGCATTTGGTATATGACCGCTATTGTATTCATCTAATGAACGAACATCAATGATGATACAGTTGGAAGTTTCATCATCCATAATAGCTTTAGCTTGTTCTGGTGTGATTTTTGTATAAGCTGAATGATTTTCCACACTGATTGGATTATCAGTAGCTTCAACCATAGGATTAGCATAAAAGCCTAAAAAGCCCAACATAACGAATACAGCCAAGATAATTTTCATGAAAATTCCTCCTTTAGCATTTAACTATCACGTTGATGCAAATACATTTCTTATTCTATATTATATAACAAACAATTAAATACCTGCTAGAGGATTGAAAAATTATTTTTCGCGTAATTTAAGCATTTCTTGAAGTTTTCCACAAGTCATAGCGCCTTCTGGGCAACGACCAGTGCGAACGCAAGAAGCACCAGCATTTTTAAATAATAATGGTGCAACTTTTTTCACTTCAGCTAACATTAAATAAGCCATTTCGCGAATTTCCCATTGAGCGCGATTGCAGCAGCGAAGTGAAAAGAAATTCAATAAAGAACGAGCATTAAACGTTGCTAAAATTTTTGTTTCAGTAGCATTAGCCAGAACGTAACGAGCATCTTCTTTAGGAATGTTCATATTTGCAAGTTCATCATAAGTCTTGCGGATTGTATCCATTAAAGAAGTAAATTTCTCCTTAGCTTGAGGATTTTGAGCAATAGAAGGAGGTAAAATATATTCAAAATCATGTTCACTGACATAACGTTGGGATTGTTGAGAATATGATGCAATACGATGACGTACTAATTGATGACTGAGTACGCGAGAAATACCTTCAATAGCAAAAGTAAAAGTAACATGTTCCATCGTAGAAGCATGACCCATACTGATGATTTTTTGAACGAGTTTTTCAACCTGTTCATCAGTCATCTTTTCCTCGAGTTCTTCTGCTCCACAAGGAGAATAACAGAGACGCGCAGCCATTGCTACCGTTTTTTCTGGTTGTTCAGTATGCTTTATAAGTTTAACTTTAATCAAGAAACTCTCTCCCTATAATATTAATCTTAACTAAATCTATATTATACCAAAAGATATAAAAAGTGCATAGAATAAAATCCATGCACTCAATAATAGTAAATTATTCATTTAAATAATCTGTAACAGATTTTACCGCATTAGCACCATCAGAAGCAGCCGTTATTACTTGGCGCAAGCCCTTAGTGCGCAAGTCACCAGCTACGAAAAATCCAGGAGCATTAGTAATGCCCGTTTCATCCGCAATGACATAACCTGCTTCATCTTTAGCTACAAAATCTGGCACTAATTGATTATTTGGTATCGTACCTACTGCCACAAAAATTCCATCAACAGGAATGTCTTTAGTAGTATTTGTCGCCTTAAATTCAATTTCTAAAGATGTAACTTTTTTATCGCCTTTAATAGTCTTAGGAACAGCTGATTTTATAAATTCTACATTAGGCAAAGCGAAAATCTTTTCTTGCGATTTTTTATCACCACGAAGTTCATCTCTGCGATGAATTAAATAAACCTTTTGGCAGATTTTCGCTAAAAATAATACATCTTCTAAAGCTGTATTACCACCACCGATAACAGCAGTTGTTTTATTGCGATAAAATGCACCATCACAAGTTGCACAATAGTACACGCCACGGCTTAAAAATTGCGCTTCACCAGGAATATTTAAAGTACGAGGATTAGCACCAGTTGCCAGTATTACTGTTTTAGTAAGAATATCATCTTGTTCATCAATTTTGATAGTAAAAGACATATCATCATTTTTTTCAATAGCAGTAACAGTAGCTTCCTTTATAGTTGCTCCGAGTTTTTCCGCATGTTCTTGTAATGCCATAGAAAATGAAGCTCCATCAATATTTGGAATACCAGGATAATTATCTAAATCATTTGTAGTAACAATTTGACCGCCACTATAACCAGCTTTTTCCAAAACTACATAATCAAGAGCCGCACGAGAAGCATAAATAGCAGCAGCCAGTCCAGCAGGACCACTACCAATAATAACAGTATCTAACATAAAATCACCTCGAATATATATTATAAATTAATAATCATTCTTTATTACTTAAATTATATCCCACCAAAAACAAAAAGTCCACAAAAAAACTTTCCCATCAAACATAGTAAAAAAACATTGAACAAACAAAAATAATCCCGTATCATATAAATAAAAAGAAAAAATTTCTTTGGATATATACAAGATAGCAAGATAGCAAGATAGCAAGATAGCAAGATAGCAAGATAGCAAGATAGCAAGATAGCAAGATAGCAAGATAGCAAGATAGCAAGATAGCAAGATAGCAAGATAGCAAGATAGCAAGATAGCAAGATAGCAAGATAGCAAGATAGCAAGATAGCAAGATAGCAAGATAGCATAGCAAGATAGCAAGATAGCAAGATAGCAAGATAGCAAGATAGCAAGATAGCAAGATAGCAAGATAGCAAGATAGCAAGATAGCAAGATAGCAAGATAGCAAGATAGCAAGATAGCAAGATAGCAAGATAGCAAGATAGCAAGATAGCAAGATAGCAAGATAGCAAGATAGCAAGATAGCAAGATAGCAAGATAGCAAGATAGCAAGATAGCAAGATAGCAAGATAGCAAGATAGCAAGCTTAGCTAATGTCTAGAAAATGAAATTAAAATGATAAAAAATTAATAGTGAGAAAAAAGAATCTAATAACAAGGAGAGAACAACAAAATGAAAACAGAACAAGAAAAAAATAAAAAAACCAAAAGACTTCAACTAAATATACGCCTAACACCACAGCAAAATGAATATATAAATAAACGCCTAAAAGAAACACAAAAAAATAAAACACAATTTGTCCTAGATTGTATAAACGAAAATCCAATATATATACTGCCCCATCTAGAACAAACCATCTCACAAATAAAATATTTAGGAAACAAAACAAATGAACTTTCACAAAGACTAGACCAGTCAAACGAAGAAAATAAAAAATTAATCCAAGAACTACAAAAAGGATGTGATGAATTTTGGCGATTATTAAAATTACTAAAGCAGGAAAAACCAAAGCAAGTCTAAAAACAGCACTATATTATATCAGCGAACCCCAGAAAATAACATTATCAAATGGTGAGGTATTGTTATCGACATTAAATTGTTGGGGCACCATACAAAACATCTATGAAACAATGATATCCACAAAAGAAATGTACAGAAAAGCAACAGATAATAAAAATAGTGAAATGTACAAACATTTTCAACAATCATTTAAACCAAACGAATTAACTCCCCAACTAGCACATAAAATAGGAATAAAATGGGCAGACCAAAACTTCGGTAAACAAGGCTTTGAAATATGTATCTGTACGCACATAGATAAAGAACACATTCACAATCATTTTATTATAAATTCAGTAAATCCCATAACAGGTAAAACCATAGTCATAAATGCAAACAAAACATTAGAGCAATTAAAATTCAGTTCAGATGAAATATGTCGCGAATATGGATTATCAGTAATTGATAGAAATTACTATGTACCAGAAAAAACACAAGCTATTTACAGTATGAAGAAAAAATACAGTATAGAAAGAGAAACCTTTAAAACGAATAGCTGGCAAAATGAAATCCATGAAATCATAAAAGAAGCAATCATAAAATCCCAAGGAAAAAACTTTGAATTTTTTTGCCAATATTTAAAACAGAAGAAAATCATAGTTGACTATAAGCGGTTAAATAATGATTTAATCTTTCAAGATGAAACAACAGGCTATAAAACAAGTGATAAAACCTTAGAAAAAACATTTCCAACACAAGGATATTTTCTACGCTTGAATATAGAAAAATTAGTGGGTAAAATACCAGATTATCAATTAGAAATTGCAGAAATTTTATCACCACAAAAACAAGGATTTTATAAATTAATAGAGAATTTATTAGAAGTTATAGATAGCAATCGCTTTATTGAAACGAAAGAAGATTTTTATAAAGCAATGGAAAAAGATGGTTGGGAGATTTTAAATACATTAACAGGAAAATGTTTTTGTCATAAAAATACAGGCCGTTTATTTTACGATAGCACTATTTATAAAATCACGAAAAAGCATGAATATTGCTTAAATTATTTAGAGCAAAATTTGAACTAAGAGAGGATGTTTATGAAGTGAATACAGCAATAAAAGGACATTTATTAGCAATATTTACTGTTATTTGTTGGGGAACAACATTTATATCTACTAAAATTTTATTGACAGATTTTTCGCCGATTGAAATTTTAGTGACTAGATTTGTCATAGGTCTTACCATATTATATATAATACGCCCACACGTTTTGAAGTTAAGACATGAAGAACATCGCTTATATTTGTTTATAGCAGCACTTTCAGGTATCACACTTTATTATTTAATGGAAAATATAGCACTTACGTATACGTATGCTTCTAATGTAGGAATTATAACATCAACAGCACCGTTTTTTGCTGCAATTTTAGCTAGATTTACGATAAAAAACAGTCATTTATCAGGACCATTCTTCGTTGGTTTTATATTATCTATGATAGGTGTTTTCTTGATAAGTGTAGAAGATGGCGGATTTAATTTCAATTTAAAAGGTGATTTATTAGCACTCGGCGCAGCTGTTTTATGGGCTGTTTATGCTGTAGTTTTAAAGAAAATATGTACATTTGGATATGATTTAATCACGGTTACACGCGAAATTTTTCTTTACGGCATAGTTTTGATGATACCTCCGATAATTTTCATGGGGTTTGACATTGACTTAATCAATTTAACTAAACCAATAAATTTAATAAATATGCTATATTTGGGAATTGGTGCTTCTGCATTATGCTTTTTGACTTGGAATTTTGCAACGAAATTCTTAGGCATAGTAAAAACTACAGTTTACATTTATGTTATTCCTGTAATTACAGTGATTACAGCATATTTTATTTTAAGTGAACCAATAACATTGCCAAAATTATTCGGCATTGTCTTTGCTATAGCAGGACTAGTGATTTCACAGAAATAATTTGCATTAAGTCTATGGGTTTTGACATTTGCTATGGGATTTGAGAAAATAGTATTGTTTGATAATAAATATCTATTGGCAAATAGTCTTGTCATAATGATAGAGTTTTATAAATTTGGAGGTATATATTTTTATGGGTAAAATCATTTTAACAGGCGATAGACCAACTGGTCGTTTACATATCGGGCATTATGTTGGTTCTTTAAAAGGTCGTGTAGAATTGCAAAATTCTGGTGAATTTGAAAAAGTATTCATCATGATAGCAGATGCACAGGCACTTACAGATAATGCAGATAATCCAGAAAAAGTCCGTCAGAATGTATTAGAAGTTGCACTTGATTATTTGGCATGTGGTCTTGACCCGAAGAAATCGACAATTTTTGTTCAATCACAGATACCACAGCTTTGTGAATTGACTTGCTATTATATGAACCTCGTTACTGTATCAAGATTACAACGCAATCCTACAGTAAAATCAGAAATTCAACAGCGTAATTTTGAAGCTAGTATTCCAGTTGGATTTTTTGCTTATCCAATCAGTCAGGCTTCTGATATCACAGCATTTAAAGCAACTACTGTTCCTGTAGGTGAAGACCAAGAACCAATGCTTGAACAAACTCGTGAAATCGTGCGCCGTTTTAATATGATTTACAATACAGATACTTTAGTTGAGCCAGAAATTCTCTTGCCTAAAAATAAAGCATGCTTGCGTTTACCTGGTACTGATGGCAAAGCTAAGATGAGTAAATCTTTAGGAAACTGCATTTATTTATCTGATGAACCAGATGTTATTAAACAGAAAATAATGAACATGTATACAGACCCTAACCATATAAAAGTATCTGACCCAGGTCAAATTGAAGGAAATACAGTATTTACGTATTTAGATGCTTTCTGCAAAGATGAAGATTTTACTAAATATTTGCCTGACTATGCTAATTTAGATGAATTAAAAGCACATTATCAGCGCGGTGGCTTGGGTGATGTAAAAGTTAAGAAATTTCTCAACGCTATATTACAGGAAGAATTAGAACCTATTAGAAATCGTCGTAAAGAATATCAAAAAGATATTGCTTCTGTATATAAGATGCTTAAAGATGGTTGCGATGTAGCAAGAGAAACAGCAGCTAAAACTTTGCATGAAGTAAAAGATGCTATGAAAATAAATTATTTTGATGATGTAGAATTATTAAATCAACAAATTAATAAATATAAAGATTAAGATGAGAGGCTTTACATGTATATGCTAATGTAAAGCCTTTTATATTTTGAATTTTAATAGCATGAAAATTAAAATAATTTACAATGAAGGTATATTTTTTAATGTACAATGAATAAATATATGTTTTTTGATAATGGATTTTTTTGTAAAATCTGTATTATATATTTTATTGTTAAAGATTAATATTGTGCAAGATAACAATATTTATGCAATATATGTTTAATTAATTATGTATTTATTGTGTATTTAGTCTTGCACTTTGTGCAATAGTATTATACAATTAGGTTTGAATTTATTTGTAAAGGAGATTTCATTGATGAAAGAGCATGATTTCATGAGTCATGAATTGAAGCTGCCTGAACTTACTATACGTGGTATGATTTTAGGTTTACTTATAACAATCGTATTCACAGCTTCAAATGTGTATCTGGGATTGAAAGTTGGTCTTACATTTTCATCTGCTATTCCAGCTGCAATAATTTCCATGGCAATTTTGCGTATGTTCAAAGATTCCAATATTTTGGAAAATAACCTCGTACAGACGCAAGCTTCAGCAGCTGGTACTTTATCTGCTGTAATTTTCATTATTCCTGGTCTTTTAATGATTGGTTATTGGCAAGGATTTCAATTTTGGCAAACTTTAATGATTTGTGCTTGCGGTGGTTGCTTGGGTGTACTTTTCACTATTCCACTTCGTCGTGCTATGGTAGTTAATACAGATTTACCATATCCAGAAGGTCGTGCAGCTGCTGAAATTTTAAAAGTTGGCAGTGCAACTTCTAACGGAAAATCTGGTGTTAGCGGTATTAGAGACATCTTAAGTGGTGGTATTATTGCTGCACTTATCAATTTATTTTCCAGTGGATTTGGTTATCTTTCTGGTTCAATGCTTACTTATTTTAGTGTTGGTAAACAAGCTGTTACACTTTTACCTCTCGGTTTTTCTCCAGCACTTTTAGGAGCAGGATATTTAATCGGTCTTGCAAGTGGTATTGCAATGCTTGTCGGCATGATTGCTGCTTGGTGTGGTTTTGTTCCTTATTTAATGTCTATAGCTAATATTCCAGTAGGTACTGAACTTTCTGATGCAGCTCAGAGTATTTGGTCTGCAAAAGTTCGTTTTATGGGTGCTGGCACAATGGGTATTGCAGCTATATGGACTTTACTTACTTTGATGAGACCAATTATAGATGGTATTAAAATGTCTATTAAAGCCGTATCCGATGGTGGTAAAGTAAATGACAATTTACATCGTATGGATACAGATATGACACCAAAAAGTATTGGTATCGTATTCTTATTGGTTATCATCGGTTTAGTAACAGTATTTTACTCTTTCTTATCTGATGGTCATTTATCTACTGGTACTATGTGGTTATATATCATCGTTGGTATTTTATAGCTGTTGCTATGGGCTTCTTTGTAGCGGCTGCTTGTGGTTATATGGCAGGTCTTATCGGTACATCTTCTAGCCCTATTTCTGGTATCGGTATTTTAGGTATTATTGTTTCTTCTATTGTAGTTCTTGCACTTGGTGATTATGCTAATTTGTTTGCAACTTCTGAAGGAACTTTATTTGCTACAGCATTTGCTATTTTTATCACTAGTGTTATTACTAGTATTGCAGCAATTTCTAATGATAATTTACAGGATTTAAAAACTGGTTTACTCGTTGGCGCAACTCCTTGGAAACAACAGGTTGCTCTTTTAATCGGTTGTATCGCTGGTGCTGTTGCTATTGCTCCAGTATTAAACCTTCTTTTTGAAGCATATGGTTTCCCTGGTGCATTCCCTCGTGAAGGCATGGATGAAAGCCAGGCTTTATCTGCTCCTCAGGCAACACTTATGACTACTATTGCTAGAGGTATTTTCAGCAGTAATATGGATTGGTCATTTATTTTCTATGGTGTTATTTTTGGTGTTATCATCATTATTATTGATGTTCTCTTAAAGAAAAATACAAAGAAATACAGTTTACCACCTCTTGCTGTTGGTATGGGTATTTATCTTCCACCAGAACTTGAAATGCCACTCGTTTTTGGTGCAGTAATCGCTTATTTAATTCATGCATATTTGAAAAAACGTGCAGCTGTTCGCAGCCCACAGGATATTGAAGGCGATGTAGAAAATTGCAATCGCCATGGCGTATTATTCGCTTCTGGTTTGATTGTTGGTGAGTCCTTAATGGGCGTTATCATGGCAGCTATTATCGTTATTTCTGTAACATCTGGCGGGGATGAATCACCACTTCGCATGGTTGATGCAAGTTTTGGTGGTACAGCTGAATGGCTTGGCTTAGTAGTAAATATCTTACTTATGATAGAATTTGCACGCCGTGTTATAACAGCTAAAAAATAATAAATAAGATAAATAATATAAAAAACGGTTCTTGTTTGTTGGCAAGAGCCGTTTTTTTATTGTGTAGATAACGCTTTTCTTTTATAATTTATGATATAGATTTTTGAAAGGCTTTAAGCGTATGAAAAAAGATTACAGGAATAAAATTTTACATCATGAAGTTTTTAAAAGATGTTGTGAAGAGATAGAGAAAGAAGAGCGCAATAGGATTTTTTGCAAACATGATATAAATCATTTATTAGATGTAGCGCGATTAATGATGATTTTAAATGTTAAGGAAGATTTAAATATAGATGAAGAGATAATTTATGCGACGGCATTACTTCATGATACGGGTAGGCATTTACAATATCGATTTGGTATTGGGCATGAGATATCAAGCTTTTTTATAGCAACAGAAATTTTGCGAGACTTTAATTTTAATAAGAAGGAAAAGTGCAAGATTTTAAATGCTATTTTAAATCATAGAGATAAAAGGGTAAGCAAAGAAAAGAATTTAAATGGTTTATTATATAGGGCTGATAAGATGAGTAGGGCTTGTTTTTGTTGTAAGGCAGAAAAATTGTGTAATTGGCCAGATAATAAAAAGAATTTATCTATGAAATATTGAGGAGGCTAAAATGCAGATTGGTAAAAAATTTTTTGATGTAAAAAATCGTACTTATATTATGGGAATTTTGAATGTAACACCTGATTCATTTTCTGATGGTGGAAGATTTAATTCTTTAGATAAAGCTTTATTTCATGCTGAAGAAATGGTAAATGAAGGCGTTGATATTATTGATGTTGGCGGGGAGTCGACTCGCCCTGGTTATACGCTTTTGAGCGATGAAGAAGAAATAAATCGCGTTTCAACAGTTATTGAAACGCTAAAACAAAATTTTGATGTGCCGATATCACTTGATACGTATAAAAGTAAAGTTGTTAAGGCGGGGATAAAAGCAGGTGCAGATTTAATCAACGATATTTGGGGTTTAAAATATGATGAAGCTTTGGCAAGTGTCATCGCAGAAAATAATGTCAGTTGTTGCTTAATGCACAATCGTAATGGTACAGAGTATAAAGATTTTTTAAATAATGTAGTCGATGAAATGAAAGAAAGTTTAAATATAGCTAAAAATGCTGGTATTAAAGATGAAAAAATAATCTTAGACCCAGGAATTGGATTTGGTAAGACGTATGAACAAAATTTAATCATGCTAAATAATTTAAGTGCTTTAAATAAACTTGGTTATCCACTTCTTTTAGGCGCGTCACGAAAATCTGTAATAGGAAATACGCTTAATTTGCCGACTGATGAACGATTAGAAGGAACACTTGTAACATCGGTTTTGGCTGTTATGAATAACTATGCTTTTGTGCGAGTGCATGATGTAAAGGCAAATTTACGAGCAGTAAAAATGGCATTGGCGATAAGAAATAGCGGAGGTGAAAAATGATGGACATTATTAGAATTAGTGAATTGGAAATATACGCTTATCATGGCGTTTATGTTGAAGAAAAGGAAAAAGGACAATTCTTCTATGTAAATGCGGATTTATTTGTTGATACACGCAAAGCAGGCATGACAGATGAACTGGATTATTCGACAAATTATGGAACTGTCTGTGAATTTATCGCTGATTTTATGAAAAATAATACGTATAATTTGATTGAAACAGCGGCAGAACAAATGGCGCAGGCAATTTTGTTAAAATTTAAATTAGTCAAGAGTATTGTATTAGAAATTCGCAAACCATCTGCGCCGATTGCTTTAGAGTTTGGTTCTGTTTCAGTGGAAATTGTGCGCGGTTGGCATGAAGCGTATATAGCATTTGGTTCTAATTTGGGAGATAGGGAAAAATATATAGATGATGCACTAGAAGCTATAGGCAATTTACCGCAAATTGAAATAGAAGCGATATCGGATAAAATCGCAACTAAACCTTATGGCGGAGTTGAGCAAGATGATTTTCTAAATGGTGTAATAAAAGTGAAGACGTTGTTACCACCAGAAGAATTGCTGCAGATTTTGCAGCAGATTGAATTGCATGCAGGCAGAACGAGAGAAATTCATTGGGGACCGAGAACGCTTGATTTGGATATTTTATTTTACGATGATGAAATCATAGAGAGTGAGAATTTAATAGTTCCGCATCCTGATATGAAAAATCGCAATTTTGTATTAAAACCATTGATGCAGATTGCACCGTATAAAGTACACCCTGTTTATCATAAGACAATAAAAGATATGTATGAAGAATTACAGTCAAAATAAAAATAAAACGGCATAGTATTTAGCTATGTCGTTTTATTTTGGAATGGGATATTATTTTATAAATTGTTTTATGGTTTCTTCAACTAATTTTAAGTCTACAGTCGTATTATAACATGGGCCATTTGGTCGGATGTTTAAAACACCAGCAGCGGGTAGAGGGTATACATCTTGAATACCGCTGGTTAAATCGCGTTCGCAAGCGATGGCAAGAACCATTTTAGGACGAAGTTCTTTCGCTATTTTGCGAGCAAGCGTGCCACCAGTAGCTACACGAAAATGAAAACCGAGGCGTTCAGACATCGTGATTAAAGGCCCGATAGTACATTGATTACAGCGTTTACAATTGTTTATGTTATGTGTGATTTTATGTGGGCAAGATGCTAATTGCAAACAGTGCGGAGAAATAACAAGCAAATCACTTGCGTTAACTTTTATTTTGCGATGAGTTAAGATATAGTTATTTAGCGCAATAAAAGAACGCTCTATTTCGCGACGGGATATATTGAATATTTTTCCCCAGAGGATAATCAAAGGAAATATAGTATTTATGAAGTTAAATATATATTTATCTAGAAATGAAAATATCGTGATATTTGCCAAGTTAAATAACATATTCATGATGAATAGAAAACTCATCAAAAACAATAGTGTAGCAATAGCTATTAAAACATCTGTTACAATTAGTAGGTTTAATGCAATAAGACGAGGATAACAGAGCCAGATAATAAAGGAAATTAAGATTATTATACTGGCAGTGCTTAAAGCAGATAATTTTATGAAAAGGCTTTTTTTTGTAGTTTTTAAAATATCTGTGTTCATTAGAATACCTCTATATAAATAAAGCGAAAACAGTTTAACCATTTTCGCTAAATAAATTTAAATGAAAGAAACATCAGAAGAGAGTTCTTGACGATGACCGTTTATATAAGAACTTGCTGGCATTTTGGCTTTATTTGGTGGTTGAATTTGTAAAAGTTCAATTGCACCATTACCAGTAGCTACAATTATGCCTTTTTTAGTTAAATCAATAATTTGTCCAGGTGTTTTACCTGTAGTATCAGTATCGATTATTTTTGTCTGCCAGATTTTAAATTTCTTGCCGTTTAAAGTCGTGTAAGCGATTGGCCAAGAATTTAAACCGCGAACAAGGTCATGAATTTCTTGCGCGGATTTTGTCCAATCAATACGGCAGTTATCATTATTGAGCATTTTAGCATAGCAAGATAGGCTATCATCTTGTTTTTCACGAGAAACTGTACCATTTTCAATAGACTGGATTGTTTCAATCAATAAATCTGCACCTTGCATCATCAATGCATCATGTAATTGAGCAGTAGTCATTTCAGGTGTAATGACTGTCTTTGCTTTTAAAATCATGTCGCCTGTGTCGAGTCCAGCGTCCATATACATAGTAGTAACACCAGTTTCTGTATCTCCACCGATGATTGACCAGTGAATAGGTGCGGCACCGCGCCAACGTGGCAATAATGAAGCATGAACATTAATACAGCCAAATTTTGGAATATCAAGTATTTCTTGTGATAATATTTGACCGAAAGCAACAACGATGATTAAATCTGGTTGCATTTGGCGAAGTTTTTCTGTAAATTCAGCTGTTTTTATCTTTTCTGGTTGATAAACAGGCAGATTATGTTCTTCAGCGTAGACTTTTACTGGGGATTTGGCAAGGTGTTGACCGCGTCCTTTTGGTCTATCAGGCTGAGTGATTACAGCTGTTACATTATAGTTTTGATGTAATTTATCAAGGCAAGGTACAGCAAAATCTGGTGTACCCATGAAAATTATATTGTTAATTTGCATAAAGTTTATACCTCACAATATTGTTAAACGAGTTTGTAATTTAAATCAATTAAACTAAAGATATTATTTAGTAACTTTACGTAAGTTTGTAGCAATATCAATAAAAAGACGACCGTGTAAATGGTCAATTTCGTGTTGCAAGCAACGAGCAAGTAAACCTGTTGCTGTAATGCGATGACGTTTGCCTTGGCGGTTTAAATATTTTACGCTCACTTTAGCGGCACGTTTTACATCACCATAGATTTGTGGAACACTGAGGCAACCTTCAGCGTCTGTTTCTTCGCCTTCCATACGAATAATTTCTGGATTTACGAGTTCTAATAACCCTTCGCCAACATCGATTACTACTACTTGAATTGATTCACCAACTTGAGGAGCAGCAAGTCCTACGCCGTCTGCTTTATACATGGTTTCTGCCATATCATCAAGCAATGTACGGATTTTTTTATCAATTCTTTCTACTGGCGCAGCTTCTTGTTTTAATACAACATCGCCAGCTTTTTTTATATCTAAAATAGCCATTAAAAATTACCTCCATTAATTCAATAAATAAATTTTAGCATAATTATTAGTAAAATCAAAGATTTTGTTAAGATGATGTTTTAATGATAATTATTTTGTTGATTTTTTTGTCTATAGATTATTTATAGTTATGAATTTTGATGAATATAGCTAAAATAATATGGTATAATTTTAGTTAAAGATAAAAAGTGAACTGGGGTAGTGGATATATTATGAGAAGCAGAACTTATTTGACACCAAATAGACATGAAAAATACATGATTGTTGATGGTTATAATGTTATAAATGCTTGGGATTTTTTGCAAAAAATAAGTAATGAAGATTTAGAATTTGCTAGAGATAAATTAATTCATTTATTAGTTGAATTTGGACAATATGAAAAATATGATATGACAATAGTGTTTGATGCACAATATACAAATGCGGAAGAAAATGTGGATGAAATAACACCACATTGTAAAGTAGTTTATACAAAGGAAAAAGAAACGGCTGATAGTTATATTGAGCGTAGTGCATATGAAGCTACACGATATTATGGTAAAGAAGTATATGTAGTTACTTCTGATGGTGCAGAGCAGAGTTTAATTTTAGGAGCAGGTGCTTATCGCATCACGGCAAAAGAATTGTTGCGAAGTGTGAAGCATAGTAAAAAGAATATACGTGACGAATATACGGGTAAACATGCATTGCCATTAAAGCGTAGAGAACTTGGTTCACGTATTGATGATGATGTGATAGCTAAGCTTGAACAACTGCGAAAGAAGAAATAATACTTTGATTGTTGCATTGGCAATTTTTATGTGTTATACTGATTTAAGAAATTAATTTGATTATTCCTCAAAGAGTGGGTATCTACCCACTCTTTGCTTTATATTGGGAATATATTAGGAGGTGTTTCAATGGCAAATCGTGTAGAAGAGGCAGTTGAAAAAATTGCTGAAGAAATTTTAGCTGGTACTGATTATGAACTTGTCGATGTTGAATATGTAAAAGAAAGAGATTGGTTTTTACGTATCTACATAGACAAAAAGGGTGGAGTAGGCCTTGATGATTGTCAGGAAGTAAGCGGCCTTTTAGATGAACAAATTGAAAAACTCGGCATTTTAAATGACCGTTTTATTCTTGAAGTTTCTTCACCTGGTCTTGATAGAGCATTGAAGAAAGAAAAAGATTTTAAACGGGAAATGGGTAAAAAAGTAGATATTACTTTATATAAACCTATAAATGGTGAAAAAAATATTACAGGTGTTTTAACAGGTTATGCTGAAAACAGCATAACAATTGATGATACTAGAGAATTTCCTTTAAAGGATGTTGCTTTAGTTCGATTGCATATTGATTTTTAAAAAGATTAAGGAGTAACAAAAATTGGCAACCAAAGATAAAGGTTTTTTAGAAGCTTTGAAAGAAGTTGGGAAGGAAAAAGGCATTGCACCAGAGGTTTTATTTGATGCGGTAGAAGCAGCACTTGTTTCTGCATATAAACGTAATTTTAATACAGCTTCTAATGTGCGTGTTTATTTGGAACGAGCTACAGGTGATTTTCATGTTTATGCTCAGAAAAAAGTAGTAGAAAAAGTAGAAAATAAAGTTATGGAAATTTCATTAGACCAAGCAAAGAAAATTAATGATAATTATGAGCTTGATGATGTTATTGAACTTGAAGTTACACCTGCCAACTTTGGCCGTATTGCTGCACAGACAGCAAAACAGGTTGTAGTACAACGTATTAGAGAAGCAGAACGTGGTATTATTTATGAAGAATATTCCAATCGTTCTAGTGATATTTTAACAGGTATAGTACAACGCATGGAAGGTCATAATGTATTTATCGACCTTGGTAAAACAGAAGCAGTTCTTACTCCTTCTGAACAGATTAGCACAGAAAAATATAAACATAACGATAGAATTAAAGTTTATGTAGTAGAAGTAAAAAGAACTTCTAAAGGTCCACAGATTTTAGTTTCACGTACTCATCCAGGACTTTTAAAACGTTTATTTGAATTAGAAGTTCCAGAAATTCAAGATGGCACAGTAGAAATAAAATCTGTTGCACGTGAACCAGGTATGCGTTCCAAAATTGCAGTATATTCCGCCGATGAAAATATTGATCCAGTAGGTTCTTGTGTAGGTCAAAAAGGTTTACGCGTACAGGCTGTAGTTGATGAACTTCGCGGTGAAAAAATCGATATTGTAAAATGGAATGAAGACCCAGCAAAATATATTGCAAATTCTTTGAGCCCTGCAAAAGTTGTTTCTGTGGCAATCAACGAAGAAAAGAAAATGTCTCGTGTTATTGTTCCAGATTATCAATTATCTTTAGCTATTGGTAAAGAAGGTCAAAATGCACGCCTTGCTGCTAAACTTACTGGTTGGAAGATTGATATTAAGAGTGAATCTCAGGCAAAAGAAGAAGGCGCAGATGCTGATGAATTAAATATGAACATGGTTGATGTAGTCTGTGATGATTCTTTTTCTGTTGATTAATAATGGGAGGTAATTTATGAAAAAACTTCCTGTGCGTTTGTGTGTTGGCTGTCAAGAGCCTCATACTAAGCGAGAAATGATACGTATTGTGAAGAGTCCTGAAGGGGAATTTTCAATCGATACTACTGGTAAAAAATCTGGACGTGGTGCATATATCTGTAAAAATAGTGCTTGTTTAGAAATAGCAATAAAACAGCATCGTTTAGAAAAATCTTTTAAATGCCCTATAGATAATTCAGTATATGAACAGTTAAAAGAGGAATTTGCCAAACTTGATGAATAAAGGAAAAAAATTAATTAATATATTAAGTATTGCTTGTCGTGCGGGTAAGGTTATATCTGGCGAGTTTGTAATAGAAAAAACTTTAGCTGGCAGGCACAATGTTAAATTGATATTATTAGCTGAAGATACGACAGAAGCTACACAGGCTAGATATGAAAAACTAGCAGAGAAAAATAAAATTTTGCTAAGAAAAACACCACTGACAAAGGAAAAATTAGCAAATTGCATTGGAAAGGAAAATCGAGCAGCAGCGGCAGTCTGTGATGAAGGTTTTTGCAATGCTATTTTAAAAATCTTGGATAATTGATTGAGCCTAGGGGGTGAATTAATGTCCAAATACAGGGTATATCAGTTAGCGAAAGAATTTAATCTTGATACAAAAAAAGTTATTGATATATTGAATAAGAATAATTTTAAAATAAACAACAACTTTAATCTTGTTGGAGAGAAAGAACGTGAGGTTATAGCTACTATCGTGAATAATAAAGAAAATAATAATAAAAATACTGTTAAAAAAAATAATCAACAAAACAATCAAAATGCTAATCAGCATAGAAATAATACTTCCGCAAATAATAACGGAAATAAACATAAAAATAACGGCACTAATAACAAAAATAGTAATCATAACAACAATCATAATAAACCTAATAATAATGCGGAACATAAACAAAGAAATAATAAAAATGCCGCAATGAATAATAATTTAGTAAACGATAAAAACGAACGTAGTGAACGCAATAACGAACGTAGTAAAAATCGTAACAATAAAAATAATCGCAATCAAAATCAGAATAATAATCGCAATAATAATCGTCCTAATAACAATAAAAACAATAATAAAAATAATAATCCTTCCAATAAATTCAGTGGTAATAAGAAAAATAAAGGTAAAAATACTAAACAAGTTCAGCCTGAAGTTAAACATCAAGAAATTATTCGTCCAAAACATATAAAAGTTGGGGAAACGATTACTGTAAAAGAATTGGCTAGTAAAATGACATATCCAGTAACAGAAGTAATCAAAAAATTAATGTTACTCGGTACAATGGCTACTATTAACCAGGAACTTGATTTTGAAACAGCTTCTTTAATTGCAGAAGAATTTGGCATTGCAGTAGAAGAATTACCACCAGAAGTTGATTTAACGGAAATTCCAGAAATCGAAGATGACCCAGAAAAATTACAACTTCGCCCACCAGTTGTTACTGTAATGGGACACGTTGACCATGGTAAAACTTCTTTACTTGATGCTATTCGTAAAACATCTGTTACTTCTAGCGAAGCTGGTGGTATCACTCAGCATATCGGTGCTTACCAAGTAATGTGTAATGGTCAAAAAATTGTATTCTTAGATACTCCAGGTCATGAAGCATTTACTGCTATGCGTGCGCGCGGTGCACAAGTTACAGATATTGCAGTACTCGTTGTTGCAGCTGATGATGGTGTTATGCCACAGACTTTAGAAGCAATCAACCATGCTAAAGCAGCAAAAGTACCAATCGTTGTAGCTATCAACAAGATTGATAAACCTGGTGCTAATCCAGAACATGTAAAACAACAACTTGCTGAACATGAACTCATTCCAGAAGAATGGGGCGGACAGACTATCATGGTACCTGTTTCTGCTAAAAAGAAAATGGGTATTAATGATTTGTTGGAAATGATACTTTTAGTAGCAGAAGTACAAGAACTTAAAGCTAATCCAAATCGTGAAGCACGTGGTGTTATCATTGAAGCACGTCTTGATAAAGGTCGTGGCCCTGTAGCATCTGTACTTGTTCAAAATGGTACACTTCGCATTGGTGATTTTATCATCGCTGGTACTGCTTGCGGTAAGGTTCGTGCAATGGTTAATGACCGTGGCGAAAATGTTAAAAAAGCTGGCCCATCTATGCCAGTTGAAGTTTTAGGTTTATCCGATGTTCCAGAAGCTGGGGATGAACTCGCTGTATTAGATGAAAAACTCGCTAAAACAATCGCTGAAAAACGTATTGAAAAACAACGTAACGAACTCATGCGTTCGAAGAAAGTATCCTTAGATGATTTGTTCAATCAAATCAACCAAGGTGATATAAAAGAATTAAACTTGCTTGTTAAAGCAGATGTTCAAGGTTCTGTAGAAGCTGTTTGTTCTTCACTTTTAGCGCTTAATAAAAATGAAAGTGAAGTTCGTGTAAGCATCGTTCACTCTGGTGTAGGTGCTGTAACAGAATCTGACGTAATGCTTGCTTCAGCAGCTAATGCTTTAATCATTGCATTTAATGTACGTCCAGATGCTAATGCTCGTAAACTTGCTGATACAGAAAAAATTGAAATTCATACTTACCGTGTAATCTATGAAGCTATTGATGATATTCAATCAGCAATGAAAGGTATGCTTGCGCCTAAATATAAAGAAGTAATTCAAGGTAAAGTAGAAATTCGTCAAGTTATGAAGTTCTCTAAAGCTCTTGTTGCCGGTTCATATGTATTAGAAGGTAAAGTATGCAATAACTCTAAAATCCGTATTATTCGTGATAATATCGTATTATATGAAGGCCAAATTGAATCCTTACGTCGTTTCAAAGATGATGTAAAAGAAGTTGCTTCTGGTTACGAATGTGGTATCACTATCGATAATTACCGTGATTTCAGAGAAGGAGATATTCTCGAAGTTTATACTATGGAAGAAATTCCGCAGAAATAAGGAGGAAGCGATGGGAAGCGTTCGAGTAGAAAAGATACAGGAACTTATAAAACAGGAAACCAGTGAAATTATTATGCGCGAACTTAAAGACCCACGCATAGGCTTTGTTACTGTAACTGAAGTTGATGTTTCTAGCGATTTACGCAATGCTAAATTATATGTAAGTATTTTGGGCAGTGATAAACAAATCGAAGAAACATGGAAGGGTCTTAACTCCTCTTTGGGTTTTATTCGTAGAGAATTAGCTCATCGTATTCGTTTAAAATTTATCCCAGATATTAAATTTTTGATGGATACTTCATTAGAATATAGTGCACATATTCAAGAACTTTTGATTAAAGTACAAAAAGAAGAGGAAAAAAGTCATGGAAGTAACACTTAAACAAGCTGGAGAAATAATTTTAAAGGCTAAAAATATAGTGTTGTCCTCGCACGTCAATCCAGACGGAGATAATGTTGGTTCTACTTTAGGGTTATATCATGCCCTAAAGGGAACTGGCAAAAATATAAAAATTTTGTTGGACGACGATTTACCAGATAATTTAGGTATGATGAAGGGATTAGACCTTTATCAAAAACCTGATAAAAAACTGGAAGGCATTGACTTGATGGTGATTTTAGATGTGGATATCGACCGTATTGGCAAAGTTCGCGATGTGGTAGATGCGCCTGTACTAAATATTGACCATCATATTTCTAATAGTAAAGTTTGTGATTTTTGTTATGTAGATGCTAATGCAGCTGCTACGGCACAGATTGTATATAGCTTGATAAAAGAAATGGGCATGGATTTTAATGTAGATAGTGCTACTTGTTTATATACGGGACTTGTTTCTGATACAGGCTTTTTCCGTTATAGTAATACAACACCGTATACATTGAGAGCAGCAGCTGAACTTTTAGAAGCTGGTGCTAGACCAGATAAAATATCAGAAATATTCGACCAACGTTCATTTTCTAGTGTAAAAGCAGCTGGAAGAGCTATTGGCACGATTGATTTATATCATGATGGTAAAATAGCATTGATGACAGTCGATAAAGCGTTGAAAGAGTCAGCTGATAATACAGAGGGCTTTGTTAATTTTGCTAGAAATATACGTGGTGTTGATGTAGCAGTCATGATAAAATATGCTGATGAAAATGTTACACGTGTAAGCATGCGTTCAAAGAACACGAATGTCAGTGAAGTTGCACAATCAATTGGCGGTGGCGGTCATATTCGTGCTGCTGGTGCTACTGTGTACAAAAATTTAAGTCAAGCTAAAGAAATTGTACTCAATGCTATTATTGAAGGAATGAAGAAACAAAATGCCTAATGGTTTTGTAAATGTATTAAAAGCACCGGGAATAACATCACATGATATCGTTGCTCATTTGCGTAAAGTATATGGTATGAAAAAAATTGGTCATGCTGGAACTCTTGACCCAGCGGCAGCAGGTGTATTGCCAATCGCTTTGGGAAAAGCAACTCGCATGTTAGAGTATATGGATGATGTAGACAAATCATATACAGCGGAAGTAACATTTGGCTATGCAACAGATAGCGGTGATGATACTGGTAAAGTTATAGAAGAAATGTTTTCTTATGAGTTGCCTACGGAAGATGCAATAAAAGGAGCATTGGAAACTTTTTGCGGTGAAATAAAACAACGCCCACCAATGTATTCAGCAGTGCGCATTAACGGACAGAAAGCTTATAATCTTGCACGTAAAAATATTGAGGTGGAAATGCCAGAGCGAACGGTATTCATTCATGATATTAAATTTCATGAAATGAAAGAAAACGGTTTCGTTTTTTCTGTAAAATGTTCTAAAGGCACATATATTCGTAGTCTTTGTATAGATATCGGTAAAAAACTCGGTATACCGACAGTGATGAGTTTTCTTGTACGTACGCATGTGGGAAAATTTAAATTAGAAAATGCTTGGACTACTGAAGAAATTGGGATGTTACCACATAAAGCATTATATGCAATGGATTTTCCAATAAAACATCTTCCAGAATATAAAATAACAGAAGATGAAGCTTTGATGATAAAGCAGGGCAAGAAAATTGATGTAGCTGAAGGAGTAGAGGTTTCAGAAAAATTTATTCGTTTATATACGGATAAAGAATTTGTTGGAATTGGAAGATATGTGTTCAGCGAACATAAAATTGCTCCGCATAAAGTTTTATTATAAAAAAAGCTGATTTTAATTAATTCTATATATATGTTTTGAATAAAATGAGATATTGAAGACTTTTTCAGTTTGTTATAATACTGGAGAAGTCTTTTTATATTTATTGTTTTGTATGATGTTTTAATTGACACTTTGCTGTATTGACGATAGTATAAAGTAAGTAATTTTTAATAAAGGAGAATTGTTTTGGAGGAAAGATTACAAAAGTTTTTGGCTCGTGCAGGTGTGGCTTCACGTCGCAATGCAGAGAAATTAATTCTTGAAGGTAAAGTTCGTGTTAATGGTATTGTTGTTAAGGAATTAGGGACTAAAATTAACCCTATTAAAGATAAAGTTTTCTATGAAGGAAAAAGATTAAAACCAGAAGATAAAAAGGTTTATTATATATTGAATAAACCAAAAGGATATATTTCCAGCGTAAAAGATGAAAATGGCAGAAAGACAATCGTGGATATCTTATCTGATGTAAAAGAAAGAATTTTTCCGATTGGTAGATTAGATTACAATACTGAAGGTTTAATTTTACTCACAAATGATGGCGATTTCATGAATAAATTGTTACACCCTAAGTATGAAATTGAAAAAACATATGTTGCAAAGATAGATGGTATCATCAATTTAGATGATTTGCATAAATTGGCTGATGGTGTGAAATTAGAAGATGGCAAGACAGCACCAGCAGATGTTTATTTAGATTCTGTTGATAAGCAGACGAAGACTTCACGCGTGGAAATCACTATTCATGAAGGCAGAAATCGTCAAGTACGCCGTATGTTTAAGGCACTTGGTTATGAAGTTAAGGCATTAAAACGCATTGCTTTTGCAGGTCTCACACTGAATAGATTGAAGCGTGGAGAATATCGTCCGCTTACAGAAAGGGAATTGTTGAAGCTGCGTAAATTAATGGGAGATAAATAATGCAGAAAGTTATCGTAATAGGTGGTGGAGCTGCTGGACTTATGGCAGCTGTTACTGCTGCACAAAATGGGGCAGAAGTTCTGCTTTTAGAAAAAAATGACCGTTTAGGCAAAAAGCTTTTGATTACGGGAAAAGGTCGTTGTAATGTTACTAATACAGCACCATTACAGGATTTTGTAAAAAATATTCCCGGCAATGGCAGATTTTTATACAGCGTATTTAGTAAATTT
Source organism: Megamonas hypermegale (assembly GCF_900187035.1). Taxonomy (NCBI): domain Bacteria; kingdom Bacillati; phylum Bacillota; class Negativicutes; order Selenomonadales; family Selenomonadaceae; genus Megamonas; species Megamonas hypermegale. Next base: position 853,398 of record NZ_LT906446.1, on the reverse strand, counting down.
TTTAATTGGGACACATGGTCTTTTTTTGAAGAATTAAATGTGCCATTGAAAGAAGAACGCGGTGGACGTGTTTTTCCTGTTAGTGATAAAGCAATCGATATTGTAAATGCTTTCGTCAATTTATTATACAGTTTAGCTGTACAGATAAAATACAATGAAGATGTAAAAGAAATTAAGGTGGAAAATAATAAGGCTGTTGGTGTAGTTACTTCTAAAGGTGATTTTTATAAGGCAGATAGTGTTATTTTAGCTACAGGAGGCGCTTCTTATCCTGGAACAGGTTCAAACGGTGAAGGATTTAAGATAGCGCAAGCTGTAGGTCATAATATTGTTGATTTGCATCCAGCATTAGTTCCGCTTGAATGTGAAGAGGATTGGGTTAAAAATTGGCAAGGTTTATCGCTTCGTAATATAAATGCTAAGGTAATTGTAGATGGTAAAGAAGAACGCGAAATGTTTGGCGAAATGTTATTCACTCATTTTGGTGTAAGTGGCCCAATTATTTTATCTTTGAGTAGACAGATTGCTTTGGATTTAAAAGCTGGAAAAAATGTGGAATTGTCCATTAATTTAAAACCAGCACTTACGCGTGAACAATTGGATAAACGTATTTGTCGCGATTTTGAAAAATACAGTCGAAAACAGATTAAAAATGCTTTACATGATTTATTACCAAGTAAAATGATTATGGACATCATTGATTTGGCTGTCATTGATGAAGATAAATTTGTAAATCAAATAAGCAAGGAAGAACGTGAGCGTTTGGTGGATTTATTACAAAATTTAACGATTACTATTACGCGCACACGTCCGCTCAGTGAAGCCATTGTAACTGGTGGTGGAATTTCGACAAAAGAAATTAACCCTAAAACTATGGAGTCAAAATTAATTGGTAATTTATATTGTATTGGTGAAGTTGTAGATGTTGATGCATTTACAGGTGGATATAATTTACAAGCGGCATTTTCCATGGGGTATGTTGCTGGAGTGGATTGCGCTAAAGAATGAGTGTAAATTTATAAAATAACTTTTTTCCTGTATAAATTTATGATATACTATAATTATATTTAAATAATTTAGTTTATACATAAATGAGGGATTATGATTTTATGAAAATATCAACAAAAGGAAGATATGCTTTAAGATTGATGCTTGACATAGCTTTGAATGATGCTGATAGTCCTGTACGTATTAAAGACATTGCGGAAAGACAGCAAATATCAGATAAATATTTAGAGCAGATTGTATCTAACTTAAATAAAGCAGGTTTTGTTAAATCTTTACGTGGTCCTCAGGGCGGATATCGCTTAACAAAAAAACCGGAAAATTATACAGTGGGAATGATTTTACGTTTAATTGAAGGGAACTTAGCTCCAGTAGCGTGTTTAGAAGATGAAGTTAATACTTGTAAACGTGTAGATATTTGTCCAACATTAATTCTTTGGCAGAAATTATATGATGCAATTACAGATGTAGTAGATAATATTACGCTTGCAGATTTAATTGAATGGCAACAGAATAAAGTTAAAAATTTATAACATAAAGATTAAAAAATAAAAAACAGTAGCTATATGGCTACTGTTTTTTTATTTGTAATATATTATTTTAGTTTAAGATAAATATCATCAGTTACAGGTTCAAGCCATTCATTAGAAGCACCTTCAGCTGGAACTTCAATAGCTAAATGAGAGAAGAAACTATCTTTTGCGGCGCCGTGCCAATGTTTTATTTCTGGTGGAATGTTTACAACATCACCAGCATGAAGTTTTTGTGCAGGTTTGCCCCATTCTTGATAATAGCCTGTGCCTGCGGTTACAAGTAAAATTTGACCGCCTTTATGATGAATGTGCCAGTTGTTGCGACAGCCTGGTTCAAATGTAACATTGCCAATGGATACGCCTTTTGTCGTTAGCATATTTAAATGAGCTTGGCCAATAAAGTTTTTGCTAAATTCTTCGGGTAATTTATCACCTAAAGGGAAAATTAGAGAATTTTTAAAGTCGTCTATAGTTTGCATGATAATTCCTCCATAATTTATATTTACAGCTTAGTTATACTACTTAGAGTTTACTTCAAGTCAACTATTAATTTTATAATATCTAAATTAATACAAAAATTGACAGATAGTTTGTTTTAATTCATAATTAAAGAAATGTTGTAAAAGGAGTTGTTATTTTGGAAGAAAATCAAATTTATCATGGTTTTAAATTAAAGAAAAGTTCATATATAAAAGAGATTGCTTCAAATGCTTATGAATTTGAACATGTTAAAAGTGGTGCAAAATTATTATTTGTAGCTAATAATGACGATAATAAGGTTTTTTCAATCACTTTCCGCACTACGCCTACTGATGATACGGGGGTTGCTCATATTGTAGAACATTCCACTTTATGTGGTTCACGCAAATTTCCAACGAAAGAACCATTTGTTGAACTTGTAAAAGGTTCACTTAACACATTTTTAAATGCAATGACTTTCCCAGATAAGACTATGTATCCTGTTGCTAGTCGCAATGATAAGGATTTTCGCAATTTAATGGATGTATATCTCGATGCTGTTTTTTATCCAAATATGAGAACTACACCAGAAATTTTAATGCAGGAAGGTTGGCATTATGAAATTGAAAATGCTGATGAACCATTAAAATACAGCGGTGTTGTTTATAATGAAATGAAAGGCGCTCTTTCTTCACCTGATGGTCTTTTGGAACGCAAGATTTTAAATAATCTTTATCCAGATACGACTTATCAATATGAATCTGGCGGGGACCCAGTTGCTATTCCAGATTTAACACAGAAGATGTTCATTGATTTCCACAGTCGTTATTATCACCCATCTAATAGCTATATTTATTTGTATGGCGATATGGATATGATGGATACTTTGGAATTTCTCGATAAAGAATATTTATCTGCTTTTGATAAAATTGAAGTAGACTCTCATGTAGATTTACAGAAACCATTTGAAAAACGCAAAGTTTTAAATGATGTTTATCCTATTGCTCCAAATGAAAGCAAAGAACATAAGACATTTTTAAGCTTGAATTATTCGATTGCTACTTCTTTGGAAAAAGAAAAAATGATAGCATTTTCTATTTTGGAACACGCTTTGTTGAAGAGTGAAGCTGCACCACTTAGAAATGCTTTGATTAAGGCTGGACTTGGCAGTGATGTAATTTCTTCATTCGATAATGGTGTACTTCAACCAATGTTCAGTATAATTGTCAACGGTTCTGAAGCTGATAAGGCTGATAAATTTGAAAAAATTGTAAATGATGTTTTAACAGATATTGTAAATAAAGGTATTGATAAAGAATTATTACAGGCTTCTATCAATGTAATGGAATTTAAATTGCGTGAAGCTGATTTTGGACAATTCCCGAAAGGACTCATTTACAATATCAATTTGATGAATAGCTGGTTATATGATGGCGAACCAACTATGTACTTGTATTATGAAGATTTGCTTACAACTGTAAAACAATGGGCAAATGAAGGTAAATTTGAAGAATTAATCAAGACATATCTTTTAGATAATACACATAGTTTAATGTTGATTTTATCTCCAGATGAAACGATTATTCCAGAAGGAGAACGTGTTTTAGCTGAAAAATTAGCAAAAATAAAAGCTAATATGAGCGATGAACAGTTACAAGAAGTTATTGAAGCTACAAAACGTTTGAAAAAACGTCAGCGCAGTGTGGATACACCAGAAGCTTTAGCTAAAATTCCGCTCTTAGAAATCAGTGATATTAATAAAAATTGTGATAAACTCATAATTGCTGAAGATGAAATTGCAGGAACTACAGCTTTAAAACACGATGTGGCAACAAATGGCATTGTTTATTTGAGAATGTTCTTTGATGTTTCAACAATAGCATATGAAGATATAAATTATTTATTCTTATTAGAAGAATTAATCGGCAGAACAGCTACAAAAAATTATTCATATGAAGCATTGGCTAATGCTATAAATCTTTATACGGGTGGTATGCGCTTTAGCGTGGCTACGTACGATAAAGAAGGCGATGTTAATTCATATATGCCTAAGATGGTATTTAAAGCAAAAGTTTTAGTTGATAAGATGCCAAAATTGATAGAGCTTTTACAGGAAATTATCTTTAATGGTTCATTTGCTGCAAAAGAACGTGTAAAAGATTTAATTCTTCAATGTCGCAGTGATTTTGAAATGTCTATTTTGCGCTCTGGTCATCAATTAGTTTTAGATGAGCTTATGGCATATTTTACACCGAAAGAACGCTATGATAATTATGGTGATTTAAGATTTTATAGTTTCATCAAGAATTTCTTGAATGATTTTGATAATGAATTTGCTAAAATGCAGGTTGCTTTTGCTAAAATAATACCAATGGTATTTAATAAACACAATCTCATTACAAGTATTACTGTAGATGGCGAAGATTATACAAAAGTTGCAGATTGTGTAGCTTTATTTATAAAATCATTGTCAGATGAAGAATATCCTGTGCAGACTATACCGTTTAATGTTGATAAGAAAAATGAAGGCTTTATAACATCAAGCCAAGTTCAGTACGTAGCTAAAGGTGCTAATTTCATGCGTTTGGGCTATAAATACACTGGTGTCATGAAAGTATTAGAAACAATTATGCGCTATGAATATTTATGGACACATATCCGCGTTTTAGGTGGTGCATACGGTGCTTTTGTAAAATTCCGTCGTGATGGAAATATGTATTTCGGTTCTTATCGTGACCCTAATTTGAAAGAAACACTCAATGTATACGATAATACAGGAGCATTTTTACGTAGTTTTGCTGTTAGTGATAGAGAAATGACAAAATACATCATTGGTACTATCAGTGGAATGGATATGCCTCTTACACCTTCATTGAAAGGCGAATTAGCAGCTTCTAGTTATATTGTAGGCATGACTGATGAAATGCGTCAAAAACAGCGTGATGAAGTCTTAGCTACAACACAGGAAGACATTCGCAATTTGGCAGATTTAGTTGATGCATGCATGGAAGAAAATGCTATTTGTGTATTGGGTAGCAGTAGCAAAGTAAATGAAGCACAGGATGTATTTAAAACAGTAAAAACTCTTTTATAAATTATAAAAGATGAGAGAAATCACCGTAGAAAAATATCTGCGGTGATTTTTTTATATTTGATGAATTGTCAATCCAAGTGCGACACTTCTTTTAAAAATAAATTAAATGGATTATCCCAATTTAAACATTTTCTTGGTCTACTATTTAATAATATTAATTTTTTTATTAAATCATCATTAGATATTTGTCCTAAATCTGTTTTCTTTGGATAATATTCTCTTAATAACCCATTTGAATTTTCGTTGCTACCTCTTTGCCATGCTGCATAAGCATCTGTAAAATATACTTTTATATTTAATTTTTCTACTTCTTTGTAACATGCAAATTCTTTTCCTCTATCTGTTGTAAATGTTTTTAATGCCTTTTTTGGTAGTACTTTCACTAACTTTTTTATTGCTTTTAGCATTGATGATGCTGTTCTATCTTTTATTTTTATTGCCACATAAAATCTTGTTTTTCTTTCTACAAATGTTGCTAAACAAGCTTTAGCTTTTCCTCTACTAGATACTATGGTATCTAACTCTCAATGTCCAAAAGTTTTTCTACTTTTTACATCTTTTGGTCTAGTTGTGATACTATTTCCTATTAAGAATTTACCACGTGTTTCCTTTTTTCTACGTTTTCCTTTATGTCGTAAATTCTTAAGTGAAATACCTTTTAATTTACCAATATAAATCCAATTATAAATAGTTTTAAAGGAAAGTTTACCATTTAAAAGTGCATTAGAAATCTGTTCTGGAGACCAGTTTTCATGTAATTTTTCAGAAATAAGATTAGAAAGAACATCATTGTATTTACTAGAGCAAGAAGAATTTTTACGACGTTCAAGATATTTATTGTGAGCAAATGAAGAGATATATTCATTTTCAATTTTATTACGAGATAGTTCTCGAGCAATAGTAGAATGATGACGATGTAAAAATTTAGCAATAAAACGAGTAGAATAACCTAAAATAGAAAGAACCTCTATACGAATACGTTCAGATATGGTAAGATGATGATAGCTCATTATGAATTTTCCTTTCGTGTGGATTTTGTGTGGTAACTTTATTTTACACGAAAATTCATAATGAGTTTTTTATTTTTTTAGATGTTGCACTTCATTATACAATCCATCATTTATTAAAAAAGTAAAAAATAATTAATAAGTTTTTTTATGTAATTTTGTAAAATAGTTGCTAAGCATGGAAAATAACTGTATAATCAAATAATAAGTATGTATAAAGATGTCATAAGGAGGCTTTCTTTATGAAAGATGTAATTTTTAAAGGTGCAGCCGTAGCTATTGCTACACCATTTAATGAAGATGGTATGGGTGTCAATTATGATGAATTGAAAAAACTGATTGATTTTAACATTAATAATGGCACTGATGCTATTGTTATTGCTGGTACAAGTGGCGAATCTGCTACTATGACTGACCAAGAACATGAGGATATTATTAAATTTACAGTTGATTATGTAAATAAACGAGTGCCAGTTATTGCAGGAACGGGTTCTAATGATACAAGATATGCAATAAATTTATCTCAACATGCAGATAAAGCTGGTGCTGATGCTTTGTTAGTAGTAACACCATATTATAATAAATGCACACAAAAAGGTCTTATCAAACATTTTACATCTATTGCTGATAATGTAAATGTTCCAATTATTCTTTATGATGTTCCATCTCGTACAGGCGTAGGTATTAAACCAGAAACTTATGCTGTTTTGGCTGAACATCCACGCATTGCAGCAGTAAAAGAAGCTAGTGGAAATATCAGCCAAGTTGCTGAAACAATGGCTCTTTGTGGCGATAAACTCACTTTCTATTCAGGAAATGATGACCAGATTGTTCCTCTTATGTCTTTAGGTGGACAGGGGGTTATTTCTGTTCTTTCTAATGTTATGCCAAAAGAAACACATGATATGTGTCAATTATTCTTAGATGGAAAAGTAAAAGAAGCTGCTCAAAAACAACTCGAATATTTTCCATTAATTAAAGCTTTGTTCTGTGAAGTAAATCCAATTCCAGTAAAAGTTGCACTTCGTTTGATGGGCTTTAATATGGGTCCTCTTCGCATGCCTCTTTGTGAAATGGAAGAAGCTCATTTAGAACAATTAAAAGCAGCTATGCGTAAATTTAATTTAATTAAATAAGTTATAGAAAAAGTAAAAGCAGATACAATTTAACTGTATCTGCTTTTTTATTTTAATTATATATTTTTTATATTTTATGAGGGCCTTTTGGTCCTGGTGGATTTATTTGTTGCATTGTAGTGCGAATTTGTTCCATCTGTTCATCAGTTATACCGAGTTTTTCCGCTATAGCATCCCAATCATTTGTTGGAGGATTATGCATAGCAATTATATCTTCTGGTGAAGCTGTACAATATTGTGACATCAATACGCCGTGCAGAACTTCTTTCATGCCATAATTTTTTTCTAATAAGTTGGTGATAATTGTTTTATTAACGGACAACTTTTCACTTAAATATTGAGCTGCTAAATTATCATGAGCGGCTTTGATATCATTTGGTGTCAAGTTTAATAAATATTCAACGCGTGGCCAGCTATTAGCATCTTTTAATTTCATGACTTCATCAAAAGGTTTTTGAGAAGCATAAGCTAAAAATGCACCGTGCTGAATTTCTTTAGGGCCCCAGCCTTCATTGTAATAGCTCATAAGTGTTGCTTTATCAATGCCGTACATATCGCTTATCTGTTGCATTTCTGTATCAATGCGAACTTGTGGAGCAACACGTTCCATTGCTGGTGGTGGCAGTGGAGCTGCATTTACTAAAGATGGCATTTCTACACCAAAACCATTTAACAATAGAGCAGTAGACATTACCGTTAAAATTTTAGCAGTTTTTTTCATATTTATCACCTCGAAAAAATATTTATATATTCTATTATAATAGATTTATAGAATATCGTAAATAATAATCGTATTTCCTATTTGAATTTTGTCGCCAGGACACAGACAAAAGCTTGATATTTGAGTATCATTTACGCTAGTACCATTTAAACTATTGGCATCATGTAAAATATGACGACCATTTTCGAATGTGATGTAAGCATGAAGACGAGATACATTGATATCTGTAATGATAAATTCATTGCTATCGCGTCTACCAATATGAATTTGTTTATCGCCGATTTCCATATAAGAGTCTTTATCGGGCCCTTCTGCTATAGTTAAAGAAGCAAATTTTAATTCTTGATTTATTTTTGGTGATTTTGCAAATAGTTCTCTGTCATTAGGTGGAACGACAATAGTACCTTGTGTTCCAGTGTTATCACTGGAGATGGTATTTTGAATTTCAGTTTCTGTACTGAATGTTGTTTTTATATCACATACGCCTAATTTTAATTCAGGTGATTTTAATATAGTTATAACGGGTTTTTTATGCATGAAATAATCTTTCATGATAACTGATTTATAGAGAAATAATTTTAATTTAATTAATACTTCTATGGTATTTAATTCGGTATAATCATTAGGGCTTATTGTAATAACAAAATTATCTGGAACGAATATTGCGCGATTGACACGTTTTTTATGACGGATTAATAAGCGGTCGAGAATTTTTTCAATTTCTGCCAGTTGTAATTTACTAGAAAATTTACGATTAAAGAAGCCTTCAATATTTTTTTCTAAAAAATCTTCCATACGGGAAAAAAACATGATATTCATCTCCGATTAAATTTGTTTTTATAAATGTTTGTTGCGTAATTGACCACAGGCTGCATTGATATCTGTGCCCATTTCCTGTCTGATGGTAGCGGTTATATGGTGGTCGTTTAAATATTTGGCAAATGTTTTTATACGAGATATTGATGGTCGATTAAAATTGCGTTCTTTTACAGGATTGATAGGAATTAGATTAACGTTAGCTAATTGATTTTTTAATAAATGACAAAGCTCTTGGGCTTCGGCAATATTGTCGTTGTATTTATCGATTAAAATGTATTCATAAGTGACACGACGTTTTGTAATATCGGCATAATTTACGGCAGCTTTGATTACTTCTTCTAGTGGATAGCGTTTATTGATTGGCATTAAAGATGTACGCAACTCATTATTCGGTGCGTGTAAGGATATGGAAAGCGTGATAGGAATGTTTTCTTTAGCGAGTTTTTCAATACCTGGAACAATGCCGGAAGTTGATATCGTTATATTGCGATAGCCTAAGTTTAAACAATATGGTTCATGTACAAGGCGAATGAATTTTAAAACGTTGTCATAATTTAACATAGGTTCACCAGAGCCCATGATTACGATATTGTTGATTTGCTCACCCGTTTTATTTAAGAGTTCTTGAATATACATAGCTTGAGCTAAAATTTCACCTGTGGATAAGTTTCTTGCCATGCCGTGCAAAGTGGAAGCGCAAAAAGTGCAACCCATATTACAACCGGCCTGTGAAGATACGCAAATGCTATTGCCGTAGCTTTGGCGCATTAAAACTGTTTCTACGCCAATACCATCACCAAATTGAAGAAGAAATTTAGTAGTTTTTCCATCGGCAGAGTCTAATCTATCCCATGATTTTGCACGATTTATAGTAAATTCTTGAGATAATTTTTCACGTAAATCTTTAGAGAGATTAGTCATTTGCTCAAATGAAATGGCGTGTTTTAAATACATCCATTCAATGATTTGTTTAGCACGAAATTTTGGTAATTTCAATGAGGTTATCAAAGAAGTTAATTCGTCCAAATTAAGTCCAAAAATATTCGTCATGAAAAAGAGTTTCCTTTCTATAGTTTAAATATTAAGCATTGCGTATTAAACGAGCTATAAAGAAGCCGTCTGTATGGTCGATATGTGGCATTAATTGCAATGTCTTAGTTTTGTCTTTATGTTTAAATGGTAAGAATTTGTGTACATCATCAAGTTTAAAATCAGCATGAGTTTTTAAGAATTCATCTATTACATTTTGATTTTCTTCTGGCATAATTGTGCAGGTGCTGTACACTAATACACCGCCTTTTTTTACTGCTAAAGCTGCGGAGTTTAAAATTTCTAATTGAAGAGCGGGAAGTTCGGATAATAAATCTTCTGTTTTGTTCCAGCGTGAATCTGGTTTACGGCGAAGTACACCCAGTCCAGAACATGGAGCATCGACAAGAATTTTATCAGCTTTATTTGGATAAAAATTGCCAACTTCGCGCGCATCTAAAAGTTGCGTCTTAATGATGTTTATACCTAAACGATGGGCATTTTCATTTATAAGTTTTAATTTATGTTCATAAATATCACCAGCGATAATAGTACCTTCGTTGTTCATCAAAGCGGCAATATGTGTAGTTTTTCCACCTGGAGCACTGCAAGTATCGATTATAAAATCGCCTTTTTGCGGATTGAGTACATGAGCGACGAGCATGGAGCTTTCATCTTGTACTTGTGCCATTCCGTTTTGTAGGGGTTTTAATTTATTGAGTGAAGCATGGCTTTGACAAATAATTCCTTCTGGAGCAATTTTTGATGGAATGACTGTGCATTCATTTTGCTCAAGTTCTTTTATAAGTTCTGGTCGAGTAATTTTTAAAGTATTAGTACGCAATACGAGTGGTGCATTTGTATTATTAAATTGGCATAATTTTAATGCAGCTTCACTGCCAAATGTATGAATGAATTTTTTTACAAGCCAGACGGGATGTTGTTCTCGTACAGCAACTTCTATGGCTTTGTTACCCGTTGGCATAGCGTATTTTTCAGGTTGGCGGATTAAATTGCGCAATACGCCATTGACAAATTTTGCAGAACCTTGATTACTGAATTTTTTAGCGAGATTTACCGCTTCATTACAAGCGGCAGAAGCAGGGACTTTATCCATGAATACAATTTGATAAATGCCGAGACGCAAGATATTTATTACTGTTGGTTCAATCTTGTTGAGTGGGCGATTTACAAATTTTTTTAAAATCCAAAGCAATGTATCGCCTGATTTAACTGTACCATAAACGAGTTCAGTTATAAAGCGACGGTCTTGCTCTGTTATTTCATATTTTTGAAAATGGCGAGATAGTGATATATTGGCATAAGCTTTTTGTTGATAAATTTCATTTAAAATATTTAAAGCAATAGCACGAGCGTTCATAAAATCTCCTTTAATATTTGTTTTATTAAACTAAAAGAGACGCTAAAAAGCGTCCCTGAAAAAACCTATTCATTAAAGAAATCTTTAATTCAAATTTATTATAAACCATAATACTATTTATATGCAAGTTATGGATAAAATTTGTCAAATATATTGATTTTATCATTATTTATTTTAAATTTTTATAATAGTATTGTTTCGTGATAAAATACATAATATGTATATGATATAATATAATAAATAGAGGTGGGGTTTTATGGCTAGTATTAGAGATGTAGCTAAGTTGGCACAGGTGGCACCAAGTACAGTATCATTGGTTATAAATAATAAAGGTTATGTTTCGGAAAATGCGCGTAAAAAGGTTTTAGATGCTATAGAAAAATTAAATTATGTGCCGAATGAATTAGCACGTAACTTATTTCGTAATAGTACGAATATAATTGGCATTATTGTGCCAGATGTTGCACATCCTTTTTTTGGCGCTTTTATAAGTGCGTTGGAGATAGCACTTTATAAATATAATTATAAAATAATGGTATGTTCAACAGTTGAAAGAAAGAATGCTGAACATGAAATCGTTGATATGTTACAAAGACAAATGATTGATGGTATTATAATGGGTTGTCATTCTTTAGAGGTTGAATTGTATGATAATGTCAATAAACCCATTGTAGCTTTTGATAGAATAATTAATAATAGAATACCACTTATTCATTCTGACCATAAACAAGGTGGCAAGTTAGCTGCACAAACTTTGATAAAAGCGGGTTGTAGACATCCATTACAGATAACAGGGATAAAAAATGCTTCGATGTCTGCTTATTCACATCATGTTGCTTTTAAAGAAGAATTAGCTAAAAATGGTATTGATGTCATAAATTATGAAATGAAATGGAACCAATTTAGTATGAAATATTTTAAACAAGTAGCAGTTGATGTTTTTGAAAAATATCCTGAAATAGATGGAATTTATGGGTCTGATATGGTGGTATGTGCTTGTTTGGGTGAAGCGCATAAACGTAAATTGAATATACCAGAGAATATAAAATTTATAGCATATGATGGTACATTTATAACAGAGAGCGGTTTTTATAATATAACATCAATTGTTCAACAGATTGATTTATTAGCAGCAGAAACAGCAAAAATGATTGTATCGCTCATAAAAGGGAAAAAAGTTGTCAAAGATAAAATTTTGCCGGTAGTTTTGCGCAAAGGCGATACTTGCTGAAGGGAATTTGTGATGTGAATTCCCTTTTTATTATCAAATAATTGTCAGAATAAACTTTTTTTTAACATAATTTACAAAAGGGTATTGATTTTTAAAATAAAGAGTGTTATTATCTAATCATGAAATATCAAACGGGTTCGATTAAGTGAAAAGTTTTTTGTTATTTATTTTTTTAACATTTTGTCGAACGGGTTCGATTTATTGAGGGGAGATTGTTATGACACATCAAGAAGCTTTAGAAAAGGCAGAATTATTTCAAAAAGAGGCTAGTAAACAGGCTGAAAAAAGTTATTGGAAACCAAAATATCATATTACAGCACCAGCTAATTGGATAAATGACCCAAATGGTTTTTGCTATTTTGATGGTGAATATCACTTGTTTTATCAGTATCATCCATATTCAGCAGAATGGGGTCCTATGCACTGGGGGCATGCATCAAGTAGTGACTTAGTTGAATGGAGAACAAGACCGATTGCTCTCGCTCCAACTGATGAATACGACAAAGGCGGTTGCTTTTCTGGTAGTGCTATTGAAAAAGATGGCAAATTATATGCAATGTATACTGGTCATGTTGATTTAGACAAAAGTCTCGGTGGTAATGACCGTATCGAGAGTCAATGTATCGCTATTAGCGAAGATGGAGATACATTCAAAAAAGTAGAAAATAATCCAGTTATAAAGAAAGTTCCTGAAAATATCGGCATTCGTACAGAACATTTTCGTGACCCAAAAGTTTGGAAACATGGTGATTTATATTATGTAGTAGTTGGTGTTCAAACTTTAGAAGAAAGTGGAGCAGTTGTTGTTTATAAATCAAAAGATTTAATTAATTGGGAATTTTTAAATATAATGGCAAAATCCACGGTAGAAGAAAATCTTGGTTTTATGTGGGAATGTCCTAATTTTGGCGAAGCTGATGGAAGAGATATCTTGATTGTTTCACCGCAAGGGATGAAACCAGAAGCTGAAAAATATTTAAATGTACATCAATCAGGATTTTTCTTAGGAAAAATGAATTATGAAACAGGTGAATTTGACCGTCAAACTGCATTTGATATTTTTGATTATGGTTTTGATTTCTATGCGCCACAGATTATGCAAGATGAAAAAAATAATCGTTGCATTATGATTAGTTGGCTCGATATGTGGGAAAGTAAAATGCCAGAACAAAAAGATGGTTGGTGTGGCATGATGAGCATTCCACGTATTTTAAAAGTAAAAGACAATACAGTGTATAGTCTGCCAGCTCCAGAACTTGTTAAGCTTCGCAAAAGTGAAGTTCATCATGAAGTTACTACAGATAAAACTGTAAGTTTTGATGATGTTGCAGGTGATTGTTATGAATTAAATGCTGTTTTTGATTTAACAGAAGCAAATGGAGTTAATTTAAAATTACGCGTATCCGAAAATGAAGAAACAGATATTGCTTATGATAAAGAGACAAATATTTTACTTTTAGATAGAGATAAATCTGGTAGCGGTATTGAGGGACAAAGACAAATTGAAGTAGCGCCAATAGATAATAAATTATCTTTACGAATTTTCAGCGACCGTTCGTCTTTAGAAATTTTTATAAATGATGGACAGCGTGTACTCAGCAGTAGAGTTTATCCTACAGAAGAAGCGACGGGCATTGTGTTTGTTCCAAATGGCTTGATGAATATTTCCATAGATTTTTATAAAATTTAAACAATAGAGGGGCTTGTTTCGTATGAAAAAGATAATTTATTGGAAATTAAGTGCATTTTTCTTTGTATATTTCTTTTCTTGGTTAGTGTTCTTTGCTTTTTTACCAATATGGTTTGGTCAAAAAATTCAATTGACAGGTATGCAAATAGGTACAATTTATGCAGGAAATGCTATTTTTAGTATGGTATTGCAACCTTTCTATGGATATCTTTCAGATAAGATAGGCATGAAGCGATATTTATTGTTCTTCATTGTCATATTAGTAGCTTTAACTGGTCCATTTTTCGTATTTGTCTATGAACCGTTATTGATAAATAATTTCTATGTTGGTGCTGTTATTGGTTCTTTCGTATTAAGTCTTGCTTATTATGCAGGTGTAGCTGTTATTGAATCCTTCATTGAAAAATGCGGTCGTATCTATGATTTTGAATTTGGTCGCGCTCGTGCTTGGGGTTCTCTTGGTGCTGCTGTTGGTGTATTTTGTGCTGGTCGCGCTTTTAACTACGACCCTGACCTCATTTTCTGGATGGCTTCTGCAGGTGCAATTGTCCTTCTTTTAATCTTATTGACTGTTCGCATTGATGAAAGTAAAGTAGATTTCATAAAATCTGAACCGATTAATTTAACAAATGTTAAGCATTTATTTAGCTTAAAAGATGTTTGGCTTTTCATGATTTTTATTTTAGGTTCTGCTTGTGTATACGGTGTATTTGACCAGCAATTTGCAATTTATTACGCTTCATTGTTCCCAACTGTAGAACAGGGTAATGAAACTTTTGGTTATTTGAACTCTTTACAGATATTTCTTGAAGCTGGCGGTATGTGCTTAGCACCATTTATCGTAAATAAAATTGGACCAAAACACGGTTTGATTTTAGCAGGGGCAATTATGACATTCAGAATGATTGGCTCTGGACTTGCAAATGACCCAATCAGCATTTCAATTATCAAATTGTTGCATGCTATTGAATTGTCTATCTTGTTAGTATCTGTATTTAAATATTTGGCTAAAAACTTTGATACAAGATTGTCTTCTGTATTGTATTTAGTTGGTTATCAATTATCAAACCAATTAGGTTCTGCGATTTTATCTCCAATTGTAGGAAATCTCTATGATACAGTTGGTTTTAAAACAGCTTATTTATTCCTCGGTGCAGTAGTAGGTACATTCACTATTTTCGGTTTATTCGTATTGATTTCTGATAAGCGCATACCAAAAGCAAAACAAGAAGAACTGAAAGAGTATGTTCAAAGTAAATAAAAGCAGGTGAATATCATGAAGGAAAATATTGTTATTACTGTTAGCCGTAAATATGGTTGCGGTGGTCGTGAGCTTGCCAATCTCCTTGCTGAAAAATTGAATTTAAAATTGTACGATAGACAAATCGTGCATATTGCAGCAGCAAAATTGGGCATAGATGACTTAAATGAACAAGATTTGTTGGAATTAGAAAACACAGTTCATCCATTAACTATGGCTTTTATGCCATTCCGTTCCTTCGGTATTCGAATGGGCGAGTCAAGTCGAGGTATGTTCTTATCTGAAGCAACAGCTGTTAGAAAATTAGCAAATAGTGGTAGTTGTGTTATACTCGGTCGTTGTGCAGATTATGTACTAGATGATATGCCAAATGTTTTTTCTATATTTGTGACAGCTGATGATGAATATAGAGAAAAACGTGGCAAGGAAGTTTATGGCGGTAAAACTCTTAAAGAATTAGATGTCGAAGATGGCAAAAGAGCTAGATATTATAATTATTACACTGGTCAACAGTGGGGTAAACCGTCTAATTATGATTTAGTGGTGAATGCAGGAACTGCTTCTTTAGATGAAATTGCAGATGCGATTATAAAATATATAAATGCATTGCAAAAATAAAAATTGTATCAATAAACATTAAACATTTTAAAATTGAAGCCATATAATATTTTATTTGAATAATATAGTAGAGTATTATATGGCTTTATATTACTTAGTTATAAATTTTAAGATTAGGAGTGTTTGTAATGGAAAATAAAGAAAGTTATTTTTTTAGTGATACAGCTAAATTAAATCGTGCATTAGTAGTATATTGTGGCGATTGGGAAAATTGTAATCCATTGCAGATATCTAATCCTGAAAAGCAATATCATTATTTATTTTGTTATATTACAAAAGGTAAAGGAAAATTACAGATTAATAATAAAAAATGTGTTTGTCATGAAATCGGTGAAAACACTATTTTTTTAATAAGACCAGGAATGAATGCTACTTATTTAGCTGATGAAAATAAACTATGCGAATATTGTTGGTTCTGTATAGATGGATATGAAGTAGAAAATATTTTACAAGATTGTGGTTTTTCAAAGGATAATATTTTGTTTTTTGATAAAAGTAAAGGCATTATACGAGAAGCTTTCTTAAAGTTTATCTTTTCGTATAAATCAAGTAATGATAATGAATATATGCTATTAAGTTTGTTATATAATTTTTTTGCACAAATGAAACAACAGTATAAAAATGAGAATGCAAAATCAATCTATGTAGAGCAAGCAATAGATTATATTTATAAAAACTATGATAAGAATATAGCTATTGGTGATATGGCAAATTATTTAAATGTGGATAGAACTTATTTATACAGGTTATTCAAAAAAGAATGTGGATTGTCACCGCAGAAGTATTTGCTTAATTTTCGCTTAAAAGTTGCCATGAATAAGCTAAAAAATACGCAGAATTCTATTAGTGAAATTTCAGAGGCTTGTGGTTTTAATCAGGTTTCATTATTTTGTTATCAATTTAAAAAATTTTACAAGGATACACCGCTTAATTATCGAAAAATTTTTCGCTGTGCAATATAAAAAAAGGCTATTCCAAGTGTTTAAGCTTGGAATAGCTTTTTTAGTTAATAGATTATAGATAAGAAACTGTTTGAGTGAGCTCTTTGCGGTTAAAATGATTTGGCAATGCTTTTGTGCCTTCTGCAGCAAAGCCTAAATTTAAGAGCATTAATACTTCTTCGTTTTCTGGAAGGTTTAATTCTTTTGCTAAAACTTCTGGGTCAAAGAAGTTAATCCAGCAACTGTCTACACCAGCATTATGAGCTGCTAATATCATATGTGTAGCAACGATAGAAGCATCTTCTATACCAGAATCGCGTTTTCCACCTGGATAAGTGAAGACGTTGTTTTTATCAAAGGCAACAACGAGTACAGTAGTCGCACCGTAACGGCAAGGTGTAACTTTATCGATTTTTGCTAAGCCTTCTTCGGATTGAACAACATAAATGTGTTGTTCTTGTAAATTTTTAGCTGTTGGTGCTAATCTGCCAGCTTCTAAAATTTCGTTTAATTGCTGAGCTGTTATTTTACTATCATTAAATTTTTTGCAGGAATAGCGATTTTTTACTACTTCAGTAAATTCCATAATTATTTCCTCCTTGTAGGTAATAGATATTTTATTTAAAGAATAGTATCCAATTCATTGATAGCTTCATCTGTTGTTGCCCAACTTGTAGCAAAACGTACTACAGTATGAGTATCATCATATTTTTCCCAGAAGCCAAAGCTGATTTTTTGTTTAAGTTCTTTAATTTTATCATTGCTCATCACGATAAATTGTTGATTTGTAGGTGTTTCCATATAGAATTTATAATTTTTCTTATGGAAGATTTCTTTCAATCGGTTAGCTTTTTCAATTGCATTGCGGGAAATTTTTAAATATAAGTCATCAGTGAATAATACATCAAATTGAATGCCTAAAATTCTGCCTTTAGCAAGCAATGCACCGTGTTGTTTTATTGTAGTGAAGAAATGAGGTATTAAATTTTCTTTAGTTATTACGACTGCTTCACCGAATAAGGCACCTACTTTTGTACCACCGATATAGAAAACATCGCAATATTTTGCAATGTCTGGAAGTGTTACATCTGTATCATCAGAAGTTAAACCGTAACCTAAGCGTGCACCATCAAGAAAAAGTGGTATATCGTATTTATGACAGATTTCACTTAAATTTTTTAATTCTTCTTTTGTGTATAATGTTCCCCATTCTGTCGGATGAGAGATGTAAACCGCACCAGGAATAACCATATGTTCCCAGTTTTCATCAGCGTAAAATGTTTCTAAGTAATCTTGTACATCAGTAGCATTTAATTTTCCTTGTTGCTGTGGCAATGTGATTACTTTATGACCACAAAACTCTACTGCACCAGCTTCATGTGCTGCAATATGACCTGTTTGAGCAGCTATTACACCTTGATAACTAGCAAGCAATGCATCTACTACTGTTGCATTTGTTTGCGTTCCACCAGAGATAAAATAAATTTGAGCTTGAGGTGCTTTGCAAGCTGCTTTTATTTTTTCTTTTGCGCTGTCGCAATATTTATCGCAACCATAACCTGGAGTTTGTTCAAAATTTGTTTCCATCAATTTTTGTAAAATGGCAGGATGTGCTCCTTCTAAGTAATCACTGTCAAAAAATCTCATTGTATCACCTTTTCTGTGTAATTTGTTTCATATAATATTATATGCCTATTAGTCAAAAATAAAAATGTGTATTTTACGGTAATTAGCTTTAATATATTCGTTAGCTTTGGTATAATTTAATAATTAGTGGTAAAGATTTTTAGAGAGAGTGGGATTGTATATGGCCATAAAACTTTTTGCAACTGATTTAGATGGTACACTTTTAAATGGTAAAAAACAGATTACAGAAGGTAATAAAAAAGCTTTTAAAGATTTAGCAGCTGCTGGCGTTATACCGACAATTGCTACGGGTAGAATGTACGATGCTTCATGCCGTTATGCGCAGCAATTAGAATTAGATGTGCCGATTATAACGTATAATGGAGCATTGATAAAATCTGTATCAGGCAAAGTTTATTATGAAGGCTTTTTAGAACCTGAGCTTGTCAGTGAAATCTATGAATATTGCCATAAACATGGATATTATTTTCAGAGTTACCAAAATGATAAATTATATTTTGAAGTCTACAATGAAAAATCTATTGGATATGAACAATCCATAGGTGTAAAAGGAATTTGTATTGGCAAGGAAATTGAAAAGTTAACTACCGGTATTCCTAAGATTTTAATTGTTACTAATAGTAATGAAGAAAGTGATGCAGTAGCAAAATCTTTCAATGAGGATTTCGCAGGTAGAGCACATGCAGCAAAATCTCAGCCAACATATGTGGAAATAATGGCTCCAAATGTGAATAAAGCGAGCGGACTTAAACGTTTAGCCGAAAAATTGGGGTTTTCTATGGATGAAGTAATGGCTATCGGCGATGCTAATAATGATGTTCCGATGTTAAAAGAAGCTGGTTTTAGTGCAGTTATGGGCAGTGCTAAAGATGATGTAAAAGCATGTGGCGATGTTGTAGTTGGCGATTGTGAACATGATGGTGTTGCAGAAGCTATTTATAAGTATGTATTGAAGACAGATATTTGACATTAATATTATAATTAATATTATAATATATGCGGTGTATCGGAAAAATATCGAAATAAATTAGTTGTAAAATGATTTATATTTTGCAAAAATTAAGAGCAAATATAAATCATTTTATGATTTTATGGTGATGTTATAGCGATATACTGTTTATAGTGGCTATTTTAAAGATTAGAGGTGTTTATTATATGAAAGACTTTAAACTGATAATTGTTACAGGTATGTCTGGAGCAGGAAAAACACTTGCATGTCGTAGTTTGGAGGATTTGGATTATTTTTGTGTAGATAATTTGCCTCCAATGCTTATTCCTAAATTTGTAGAATTATGCAGTCATTCTTCAGACCATATGCAAAAATTTGTATTGGTAGTTGATGCACGAAGCAAGGATTTTTTTGAAACTTTTATGCAAGTGCTTGATGAAATTGATGAACAGAATGTACCATATCAATTATTATTTATGGATGCATCAGATGCGGTTATCATCAGACGATATAAAGAAACTCGTCGCCGTCATCCAATGGACCCTAATGCACTTGTCAGTGATGCTATAAAACAAGAACGCAAAGCACTTGATAAAATTAAACAAAGGGCAACACATATTATTGATACAAGTAATTTAAAAAGTGGCGAATTAAAAGAACGTATTACAAAGATGTTTAAGACAAATGACAGTGGCAGAATGAATATAAATATATTATCTTTTGGTTTTAAGTTTGGCGTGCCATTGGAGTCTGATTTAATTTTTGATGTACGTTTTTTACCTAATCCATTTTATGATGAAAAATTACGTTATAAAAGTGGTAATGTAGCAGATGTAGCTAAATATATAGATAGTTTTGATATTACAAGGCAATTTAAAGAAAAACTGGATGATTTTATTGATTTTCTTGTTCCACAATATATAAATGAAGGAAAAAGTCAACTTGTCATTTCTGTAGGCTGTACAGGTGGTATGCATCGTTCTGTATTTATTGCACATCATATATATAAATTGCTTAAAGATAAAGATTATCTTGTTAATATTGAACATCGTGATTTGATGAAGAATAAAGTAGAAGAACATATAGCTGATGAGGACATAGCTGATTAATGAAAGGATAGATTTTAAATGCACTTATTAAAATGGCTTTATCCTGGATTAAAGTTTAAACGCTGGTTGTTTTTATTTGCTATCGGTGTACTTTTAACTGGTATGGGATTGGCGGTAGTATTTAATTATAAATATCTTGATAGCTTTGAAGAATTAGTGTTCTATGTAACATATACGTGGACGGGAACATATAATTATACAGTTACTGCTCTAGTAGGTAGTATTGTCATATTGCTAGGCGTGGTTATCATGCTTTTAGCAACGCGTATGATAATTCGTTCTCTTATAACAGTACTTGTTCCAGATAAATCAAGTCGTTTGGTAGATATGATTTATGAACATCGTCGTTTAGATAAAGGCCCTAATATCACAGTAGTAGGTGGTGGTACAGGTCTTTCTGTACTGCTTCGTGGTATGAAAGAGGCAACTCGCAATGTGACAGCTGTAGTAACAGTAGCAGATGATGGTGGTTCTTCAGGTAGATTACGTGAAGAATTCAATGTTATTCCACCTGGTGATTTGCGAAATTGTTTAGTGGCTCTTGCTGATACTGAACCTATGATGGAAAAATTATTTCAATATCGTTTTAGTGGTAATAGTGATTTAGCCGGTCATAGTTTTGGTAATTTATTTATTACGGCAATGACAGAAGTTACAGGGGATATTGAACAAGCTTTGAAGGAATCAAGTCGTGTTTTAGCTGTTAAAGGTAGAGTATTTCCAGCTACAACGTCTAAAGTGCGTTTAAATGCTACTATGGAAGATGGTACATTTGTAGAGGGTGAATCGCAAATTCCATTGGTACACAAACGTATAAAACGTGTGCATATTTTTCCACATCATGTTGAAGCTGTTCCATCTGCACTTAAAGCAATTTATGAAGCTAAGGTTATCGTTTTAGGACCAGGTAGTTTATATACAAGTGTTATTCCAAATTTGTTGGTTGATGATATTGCAAAAGCTATTAGAGAAAGCAATGCTGTAAAAATCTATATTTGTAATGTAATGACACAACCAGGTGAAACAGATGATTATACGGCTTCTATGCATGTTAAAGCTTTAATAGAACATGGCGGTAATGGTATTGTTGATTATGTATTAGTCAATAATAAACCTATATCACAGGAAATGCAGGAACATTATGCACAAGAAGGACAATATCCTGTACTTGTAGATGAAAATGCCATTGAAAGCTTAGGTGTTAAATGTTTTAAAGCGGATATTATTGATGATTCACAAATGATACATCACGATTCGCAAAAACTTGCTCATCAAGTAATGGAAATTTATCACACATTACAACAAGATAATTAAAAAAATAGATAAAGGAGAGTACTGATGTCATCGTTTGCCAGTCAAGTAAAAAATGAATTGGTACATGTATTAGGCTCGCAAACATGTTGCAAAATGGCAGAGCTTGCTGCTTTGCTTCGCATGGGTGCCACAATTTCCTTTAATAGTAAACATGATTTTGGTATTAATTTTGTCACTGAGAATGCGGCAGTAGCTCGTAAAATATTATCATTATTTAAGACCAGTGTGCCGAAAATTCACACTGAAGTTACAGTAAGACGTTCGCGTAGATTACGCAAACATAATAATTATTCTGTAAGAGCAATTCCTTCACCTGAAACGAGTAGTATTTTACAAAAATTAGGTTTTTTAACAGCAAAGAATTTATTAGATGCTGGTACAGACCGTAATTTTTTAAAAAAAGATTGTTGTAAAATTTCTTATTTAAGAGGTGCTTTTTTAGGTGGTGGCTCGGTAAATCGTCCTGAAGGTCAATATCATTTAGAATTTGTTACGGATAATTATAATTTTGTTAAGTTAATTTATGATTTATGCCGTGAATTATATTTACCAGTAGGGCTTACTGATAGGAAAAATGTTTATATTGTTTATTTAAAGGAAAGTGAAGCAATTTTGGAGCTTTTGGGACTGATTGGTGTTGAAGATGATTTATTGCGTGATTTTGAATCGGCGCGCAATTTAAAAGAAATCAGGAACCAAGTAAATCGTTTAATAAATTGTGAAACTGCTAATTTACAGCGAACAATTAATGCTGCGGTAAGACAAATTAATAATATAAAGTTGATTAAACGATATGATAAATTTGAAGATTTACCAAAAGTTGTAAAACAAACAGCAAATTTACGTATTAAAAATCCAGAAGCTTCACTTACAGAACTGGCTGATATTTTAAAATGTAGTCGTTCAGCAATAAATCATCGCATGAGAAAACTAGATGTATTAGCAGAACAACTGAGGAAAGGTGATATGGCTAAATAATGAATATAAAAAAATGGATAGTAGCTGTAGTCGCTTTATTTTGTGTCTTTATGATAGGTACAGTAGCTTCTGTATATATTTATCCACCACAAGGTGTATTGATTTTTGAATATCATCGTGTAAATGATGATAGTGTTGATACAGATGACTACTCATTATCAAGACAACAATTTCAAGAACAACTAGATTATTTTAAGGATAATGGCTATAACACTATATCACTTATGGATTATATTCGCGCTAAAAAATACGGCGAAGAATTGCCACCTAATCCAATAATTTTGACATTTGATGATGGATATGAAGATAATTATATAAATATGATGCCAATGGTGCAGGCTATGGGTATGAAAGCAACTATGTTCATGGCTACTAATTACATTGGTAAGGAAGGCTATGTAAATTGGCAACAATTAAAAGAAATGCAAGATAATGGCATTGAAATTGGTAGTCATACAGCTAATCATATACCGCTTAATGAAGTTCCTGTAGAAAATCTTGATAATGAAATAAAATTATCAAAACTTTTAATGGAATGGAATGGCATGAAAACGATATATTTCTTTTCTTATCCTAATGGTGTTTATACAGATGAAAGTATTAAGTGTTTAAAAGATAATGATTATTTAGCAGCTGTAACAGGCAATGCTGGTTATAATCAATCAAATACGGATAATTTTTTGTTGCAAAGAACAAATGTATCAAATTATCGCTTTGGTAGTTTAGGCTTTAAATGGCGTTTGCTTAAGACAAAAATTTTGTATAGATTAGGGATTAATCAACATATAGATTAAAATATTATATATTTGAGGATGTTTGATGAGTTTAAAAAAATTATTTAATTTAATTGCGTTTATGATGGTATTTACTGTCTTTTTCATGAATAACGTTCAAGCAAAAAGTAGTGATGAAAGTAAAAAGGGGAATGAACAAGATACAATTATCTTGTCTAAGAAAGATAGTGATGTAAAAAAATATGAAGCTGATAAACTTTTGTTTATGACTTCAAATGATGATGATAATATAACGTTATTATTTTCTGATTCACCTGAAACAGTTGAAAAAGATGGTATTTTATATCAAGACACTGTTAAAGGCGATGCTAGATTATTATATTATCATGTAAACGGCACTGAGCAAGATAAAAAAGTGGCAGTAGTCATTAAAAATATGTCAGATAAGCCAAATAAAATCACAATAACAAGAGAAGCTGTAGGCGGTCCTAGTGCAGATTATCTTTATGTAGGTAAAGTCACTATGCAGCGCTATTTTGGTCAGCAACAAACACGTGAAATAAACTTGCCTCCATATGGTAAAACATTACTTCGCTTGGAAGATGGAGAAAGAATTATACAAAATGAAGCTTTAGTGTATGGTATATTTGATTTTAATGCACAAGAAGATTTACAAGTAACAGTGGTATTTGCACCAGCAAATGTCGATTTATACGATTTTGCTAAATCTGCAAAGGTACTTCCAAGAGACCAGCATATGTTGCGTGGTACATTTGAAGGTGCCGACCGTTATGTAACTAATCGTGTTCCATACAATCCAGAGCAAGGCGGAAAAGCTTATTTTTATTTAGGTGATAATAAAACCGATTTATATAAATACGGTTTAGATAAAACTGATTTTGTGCAGACACAAAACTTTGGTAATTATGGCGTGAATTATAAAATTCATCTCAATCTTGAAGGTAATGGCAAAACTAGCTATTATTTAAAACCAATTGGGGGAGTTTATGCTGGAGCTATGACTGTACAAATTGGAAAAGATGGTGAAAAAAGATTAATTAATACACCAGAAAATATACCATTTTACGGTCATGAAGAAAAAACAAATTATTATTCATATTTAGGAACATATGATAATACGGATGATGTTTATTTTGAATATACGCCTCCAGGAGCTTCTAATTTACCAGTTCAAATAATAATGATTCCAAAAAAATAGTAAAAAACTTGCTTAATTCATTAAAAGAATATAAAATATTAATGTATTAAATAAAAAAGGAGCGATATAGATGAAACATATTAAAACTGTAAACAAACCTTATTTACAAGCTAGTGTTAAAACTGGCGGTTGTGGCGAATGCCAAGCTTCTTGTCAATCCGCTTGCAAAACTTCTTGCACAGTTGGCAATCAGGTTTGTGAAAAACACTAATATTTTTAAGAAAAGGGGCTGTTATTGCAGTCCCTTTCTTACTGTTAATTAGGGTGGTACAAATTATTTGTTTTAAAATAAATTATAAATTATATTTATTTATAGAGGTGTAATTTTTAAATAATGGCTATGAGTAACAAGATACACAAATTTTATCAAAATGGTATGTATATCTTATTAGATGTAAATAGTTCTACAGTACATTTAATTGATAAAACAGTTTATGATGTAATGGACTATTTTGATGGCACTAATGATGCTGAAGTAATTGAAAAACTTTCTGGAACATATGACAAAAAAGATTTAGAAGAAATCTTAGTAGAATTGCATGAACTCATGGATAAAGGAGAGTTATTTGCTCCTGATATTGATGTTCCTCCATATTTTGGTGAAACTGGTTTAGTAAAATCCATGTGTTTATTAGTTGCAGAAGATTGTAATTTGCGTTGTCGTTATTGCTTTGCTGGTACAGGTGATATGGGTCATGACCGTCGCTTGATGACAAAAGAAGTAGGTAAAGCAGCAGTTGATTATATCATTGCACATAGTGGAAAACGTAAACATTGTGAAATTGACTTTTTCGGTGGCGAACCACTTGTTAATATGCCAGTAGTAAAATACGTAACTGAATATGTTCGTCAAAAAGAAAAAGAAACAGGCAAAATCTTTAAATTAACACTTACAACAAATGGTGTATTGTTAAATGATGATAATATAAAATGGTTAAATGATAATAATATCAGTTTAGTATTAAGTCTTGATGGTCGTAAAGAAGTACATGATTATATGCGTCCTGATGTTGGTGGTAATGGCACATACGATAAAGTCGTTAAGAACTTTAAAAAATTAGTAGATTCCCGTAATGGAGAAAACTACTATTTGCGTGGAACATTCACAAACCGCAATATGGACTTTTCTAAAGATGTACTCAGTATGGCTGATGAAGGTTTTGATATTTTATCAGTAGAACCAGTTGTATTAAAAGATTCTCCATACGGTTTTACTGAAAAAGATTTACCTACAATTTTTGCTGAATACGATAAACTCACAGAAATTTATTTAAAACGTCAAAAAGAAGGTAAAGGCTTCTTCTTCTTCCATTTCAATATAGACCTTGAACATGGCCCATGTGTAGCAAAACGTCTCAGTGGCTGTGGTGCTGGTCATGAATACTTTGCTGTAGCTGCTGATGGAAATATGTATCCATGTCATCAATTTGCTGGTCGTGAAAATTATATGCTTGGTAACGTATTTGAAGGCGTTAAGAATAAAGAATTGCCAAAAGAATTCAGAAGTACACATGTTTTAAGCAAAGAAAAATGTCGTAATTGCTGGGCAAAATTTTTCTGTAGTGGTGGTTGTCATGCTAATGCTGATTTATTCCATGGCAATATTCATGAACCATATGAACTTGGTTGTGAATTACAGAAGAAACGCTGTGAATGTGCTATTGTAGTACAAACAGCTAAAAAATTCGGCTTATAATTCATAGTTGATTTACCTTTTGTAAAAAATTAGTAAAAAATCTGCTTTATATTAAAAAAAATATAATATAAAGCAGGTTTTTTTTATTTAATGGAGAATATGTAATAATATAGAGTAAATAAAATAGAAGACTTAAATAAATTTATTTTATGGACATGTTTTATAAATATACCATAAAAAAATAGTTGAAATGATTGACAATTTGATGTTATTTATTGTATTATAAGTTTAGTGAAAAACTTGTATGTATATATTATGTATATATTTAGTTAAATGTTGCGTGATATATTTAATTTATGTAGTAGGTAAGTTTTTTCATTGTTATCAACTAGAATTTGCATATGTACAAATTTTAGTTAAATATTATTCCAGTTTAGCTGGAAAAACTTTTTTTACTTTTTAGGGGGTATTTTTAAAATGGCAGTTAAAGTTGCTATTAATGGTTTCGGCCGTATTGGTCGTCTCGCTTTCAGACAAATGTTCGATGCAGAAGGTTATGAAGTTGTTGCAATCAACGACTTAACAAGTCCTAAAATGCTTGCACACCTTCTCAAATACGATTCTACTCAGGGCAGATATAAATATGCTGACAGCGTTGTAGCTGGTGAAAATTCTATTACTGTAAACGGTAAAGAAATCACTATTTATGCTAAACCAAATCCTGAAGAATTACCTTGGGGCGAACTTGATGTGGACGTTGTTTTGGAATGCACTGGTTTCTTCGCTTCCAAAGCTAAAGCAGAAGCTCATATCAAAGCTGGCGCTAAAAAAGTTGTTATCTCCGCTCCTGCTGGTAACGATCTTCCTACAATTGTTTACAATGTAAACCATGAAACTTTAAAAGCTAGCGACACAGTTATTTCCGCTGCTTCTTGCACAACTAACTGCTTAGCTCCAATGGCTAACGCTCTTAACAAATTTGCTCCTATCCAGAGCGGTATCATGACTACAGTTCATGCTTACACTGGTGACCAGATGACTCTTGATGGCCCACAGCGTAAAGGTGACTTACGTCGTTCCCGTGCTGCAGCTGTTAACATCGTTCCTAACTCCACTGGTGCTGCAAAAGCTATCGGTCTTGTTATTCCTGAATTGAACGGTAAATTAATCGGTTCTGCACAGCGTGTTCCTACCCCTACAGGTTCCACTACTATTTTAGTAGCAGTTGTAAAAGGCCATGTAACTGTTGAAGGTATCAACGAAGCTATGAAAGCTGCTCAGACTGAATCCTTCGGTTATACTGAAGAACAACTCGTTTCCAGCGATATCGTTGGCATGAGATATGGTTCTTTATTCGATGCAACTCAGACTATGGTTTCCCAGATGGAAGATGGCAACTCCTTAGTTCAAGTTGTTTCTTGGTATGATAACGAAAACAGCTACACTAGCCAGATGGTTCGTACAATTAAATACTTCGCTGAACTTAAGTAATTTGATTTGTGCAGCCTTTTATGGACCGGTCTTAAAAAGGCCGGTCCTATTTTGAATTTACGGAGGGTTTTATTAATGAATAAGAAATCTATCAGAGATATTGATGTAAACGGTAAAAAAGTATTTATTCGCGTTGATTTTAACGTACCTATGGATGAAAACCAAAATATTACTAACGATAAACGTATTCGTGCTACATTACCTACTTTAAATTATCTGTTAGAACATAATGCTGCATTAATTCTTGCTTGCCACGTTGGTCGTCCAAAAGGACAGAGAGTTCCAGAATTGTCTGTTAAACCTATCGTAAAAAGACTTTCTGAACTTTTAGGTAAAGAAGTTAAATATGCAGAAGATTGCGTTGGTGAAGCTGCTGAAAAAGCTGCTGCTGATTTAAAACCAGGTGAAGTATTATTACTTGAAAACCTCCGTTATCACAACGAAGAAACTAAAAATAACCCAGAATTTGCAAAACAACTTGCATCTTTAGCTGATGTTGCTGTTGATGATGCTTTTGGTGTATCTCACAGAGCTCATGCTTCCAATGCTGGTATCGCTCAGTATGTTGAAGTTGTTGCTGGTTTCTTAATTGAAAAAGAAATCCAGTTCATCGGTACAGCATTATCTAATCCACAACGTCCATTCGTTGCTATCATCGGTGGCGCTAAAGTTTCCGATAAAATCGGCGTTATTTCTAACTTGTTAGAAAAAGCTGATGCAGTAGTAATCGGTGGTGGTATGGCTAATACATTCCTCGCAGCTCAGGGCAAAGGCATTGGTTCTTCTTTATTCGAAGAAGAAAAATTACCACTTGCTAAAGAATTACTTGCTAAAGCTGAAGAAAAAGGCGTAAAAGTATTCCTTCCTGCTGAAGTTGTAGTAGCTGATAAATTCGCAGCTGATGCAAACCATAAAACTGTATCCGTTGATGAAGTTCCAGCTGACTGGATGATTTTAGATAACAAATTCAGCAAAGAATGCGAAGATGCAGTTAAAAATGCAAAAACAATTGTTTGGAACGGACCTATGGGTGTATTTGAATTTGATGCATTCGCAAAAGGAACAGAAGAAATCGCTCATGCTGTTGCTGAATCAGAAGGTACTAGCATTGTTGGTGGCGGTGACTCTATCGCAGCTCTCAAGAAAACTGGTCTTTCTGATAAAATTTCTCATATTTCTACTGGCGGCGGTGCAACTTTGGAATTCCTCGAAGGTAAACCAATGCCTGGTATCGCAGCTATTGCTGACAAATAATAAAAAAATTATATATAATAATTTAAGAAGAGGTTGATTTTGTAATGCGTAAACCTATTATTGCTGGTAACTGGAAAATGAATAATACTGCAGCTGCAGGTGTTGCTCTCGTTAAAGATTTAGCTCCACTTGTTAAAGATAACAATGCAGTTGATATCGTTGTTTGCCCTACTTTCACAGCTCTTTCCGCTGTTTGTGAAGCTGTAAAAGGCACTAATATCCATGTTGGTGCACAGAACGTTCATTGGGAAAAAAGCGGTGCTTTCACTGGTGAAATTTCCGCTGAAATGCTCACTGAACTCGGTGTTGAATATGTTGTAATCGGTCATTCCGAACGCCGTGAAATGTTTGGTGAAACTGATGAATATGTAAACAAACGCGCTAAAGCTGCTCTTGCTGCTGGTATTACTCCAATTATCTGCTGCGGTGAAACTTTAGAAACTCGTGAAGCTGGTACAACTAATGATTTCGTTAGTGGTCAAATTAAAGCTGCTCTTGCTGGCTTAACTGCTGAACAAGTTGCTGGTCTTGTTATCGCTTATGAACCAATCTGGGCTATTGGTACAGGTAAAACTGCTACATTTGAACAAGCTGAAGAAGTTTGCGCTTGCATTCGTGAAACTGTAAAAGCTATGTTCGATGAAACAACTGCTGATGCAGTTCGTATTCAATATGGCGGAAGCGTAAAACCTGCAACAATTGATGGTTTAATGAAAAAACCTAACGTTGATGGTGCACTCGTTGGCGGTGCTTCTTTGAAAGCTGCTGATTTCAGTGCTATTGTTAACTTTAAATAAGATTTTATCCCTAAAAAAAGTAAAAGAAACCGCGTGGCACGTGGGGTTAGCTCGTCTGTAACGAGAAGCACTCAATTATTTTTATGATTGAGTGCTATGCCGTTAATAATTTTACTAAATGAGGTAATGAAATAATGTCTAAACTTAATGCTCCTGTTGCACTGATTATCATGGACGGTTGGGGAATGGGTGTAGCTGGCAGTGATACAAACGCTGTAAGCGTAGGTAACACACCTGTTATTGATGGTTTAACTGCTAAATATCCTCATGCACAACTAGCTTGCTCTGGTGAAGCTGTTGGTCTTCCAGATGGTCAAATGGGTAACTCCGAAGTTGGTCATACTAATATCGGTGCTGGTCGTATTGTTTATCAGGAATTGACTCGTATCACAAAAGCTATTCGTGAAGGTTCATTCTTTAAAAATCCTGCATTTTTAGATGTTATTAATGCAATAAAGAAAAATAATGGTGCTCTTCATTTAATGGGTCTATTATCTGATGGTGGTGTTCATAGTCATAACACTCATCTTTATGCTTTATTACAATTAGCTAAACAAGAAGGAATAGAAAAGGTTTACGTTCATGCATTTCTTGATGGCCGTGACGTTCCACCTTCTAGTGCTGCTGAATATTTAGAACAGCTCGAAGCTAAACTTAAAGAAATCGGTGTAGGTAAAATTGCTACTATTTCCGGTCGTTATTATGCTATGGACCGTGATAAACGTTGGGACCGTGTACAAAAAGCATATGAAGCAATTGCAATGGCTAAAGGTGTAAATCAGCCTACAGCAGCTGCTGCAATTAAAAATTCTTATGAAGAAGATACAACTGATGAATTTGTTGTACCAGTTGTAGTTGGTGATTATGCTGGTATGAAAAATGGCGATGGAGCTATTTTCTATAACTTCCGTCCTGACCGTGCTCGTGAGCTTACTCATGCTTTTACTGATACAACTTTTGACGGATTTGCTCGCAATGAAGATTTAAAAGTTCCATTCGTTACAATGACTCAGTATGAAAAAGGTATGAATGTAGAAATCGCTTACAAACCAGAAGCTTTAACTAATACTTTAGGTGAATATGTAAGTAAACTTGGCTATACTCAACTTCGCATTGCTGAAACTGAAAAATACGCTCATGTAACATTCTTCTTCAATGGTGGTGTAGAACAACCATATGAAGGTGAAGACCGTATCTTAGTACCTTCTCCAAAAGTTGCTACTTACGATTTACAGCCTGAAATGAGTGCTATTGAAGTTACAGATAAAGTTGTTGAAGCTATTTTATCTAAAAAATATGATTTTATTATCTTAAACTATGCTAATGGTGATATGGTTGGTCATACAGGTGTAATGGAAGCAGCTGTTAAAGCTGTTGAAACTGTTGATACTTGTGTTGGTCGTTTTGTAGATGCTATTAGACAAGTTGGCGGTAGCGTATGCATCACAGCTGACCATGGTAATGCTGAAAAAATGGTTGATGAAGAAACAAAAGAACCATTTACAGCACATACTACAAACCCAGTACCATTTATCGTAGTATCTGATAAAGTTAAAGAAGTTAAAAACGGTGCATTATGCGATATAGCACCAACATTACTTACTTTAGCAGGTCTTGAAGTTCCAGCTGAAATGACTGGTAAATCTTTAATTGACTAAAATTTAAATTGAATTATTCAATTTAGCGTCATAAACTTGAATAATGATATGATATAATGTTATAATGTATATCGTTTAAAAAATGTGTATATTATATATAAGGAGAGGAAAAAAAGATGATCTATTCACAAGAAGTGTCTAACATGACATGTGTGGCAAAAGGCATTGAAAAACATGGCCCAGCTCCAATTCCTGAAGAAGGTAAATGGGTACAGGCTAAAGAAATCAAAGATATCAGTGGTTTAACTCATGGTGTTGGCTGGTGTGCTCCTCAACAGGGTGCTTGCAAATTAACACTCAATGTTAAAGATGGCGTTATCCAAGAAGCATTAGTTGAAACTATTGGTTGCTCCGGTATGACTCATTCCGCAGCTATGGCTTCCGAAATTCTTCCTGGTAAAACTATTCTTGAAGCATTAAACACTGACCTTGTTTGTGATGCTATCAATACTGCTATGAGAGAATTATTCCTCCAGATCGTATATGGTAGAACTCAGACTGCATTCTCCGAAGGCGGTCTTCCAATCGGTGCTGGCCTTGAAGACCTTGGTAAAGGTTTAAGAAGCCAGGTTGGTACTATGTATGGTACACTTGCAAAAGGTTCCCGTTATCTTGAACTTGCTGAAGGTTATGTAACAAGAATTGCTCTTGATGCAGAAGACCGTATCATCGGTTATGAATTCGTTCACCTCGGCAAAATGATGGAAATGATTACTAAAAAAGGTATTCCTGCTCAAGAAGCTTTAGAAAAAGCAAAAGGTACTTATGGTCGTTTTGCTGAAGCTGCAAGATACGTAGACCCTCGTAAAGAATAATAAATTTAGGAAGGAATGAAATTAAATGGCATTGTTTGAAAGTTACGAACGTCGTATTGATAAAATTAACAAAGCTTTAGACGGCTATGGTATTTCTTCTCTTGAAGAAGCTAAAAAAATCTGTGACGATAAAGGCATTGATGTAGCTGCTATCGTTAGAGGTATTCAGCCAATTTGCTTTGAAAACGCTTGCTGGGCTTACACTGTAGGTGCAGCTATGGCAATTAAAAAAGGTTGCACAAAAGCTGTAGATGCTGCTAAAGTTATTGGTGAAGGTCTTCAAGCTTTCTGTATTCCTGGTTCTGTTGCTGAAAACAGAAAAGTAGGTTTAGGTCATGGTAACCTTGCTTCCATGCTTTTAAGTGAAGATGCAAAATGCTTTGCATTCCTCGCAGGTCATGAATCTTTTGCTGCAGCTGAAGGTGCTATTGGTATCGCTAGAACTGCAAATAAAGTTAGAACTACTCCTTTGAAAGTTATCTTAAATGGTCTTGGCAAAGATGCTGCTCAGATTATTTCTCGTATAAATGGTTTCACTTATGTTCAAACTCAGTATGATTATGCAACTGGTGACCTCAATGTAGTTAAGGAAACTCCTTATTCTACTGGTGAACGTGCTGCTATTAAATGCTATGGTGCAGATAGCGTTCAAGAAGGTGTTGCCATCATGCATAAAGAAGATGTTGACATCTCTATTACTGGTAACTCTACAAACCCAACCCGTTTCCAGCATCCAGTAGCAGGCTGCTACAAAAAAGAATGCATTGAAAAGGGTAAAAAATACTTCTCCGTTGCATCCGGCGGCGGTACTGGTAGAACACTTCATCCAGATAACATGGCAGCAGGTCCTGCTTCCTATGGTATGACTGATACTATGGGTCGTATGCATTCTGATGCTCAGTTTGCTGGTTCTTCTTCCGTACCTGCTCATGTTGAAATGATGGGTCTCATCGGCATGGGTAACAATCCTATGGTTGGTGCTAGCGTAGCCGTAGCTGTAGCTGTACAGGAAGCAATGAGTAAATAAAAAATTTTATTTAGGTGGGGATTTTAAAAATGTTAAAGAAAACAAAAGTCGTTTGCACAATGGGTCCTAACTATGATAAAGGCGATGGCCTTTTAGAAAAAGTTATTGAAAATGGCATGAACGTTGCTCGTTTCAATTTCTCTCATGGTGACTATGCAGAACATGAAACTCGCATTAATCAAGTAAAAGAAACTGCTAAAAAACTTGGCGTAACTGTTTCTTTAATGCTTGATACAAAAGGACCTGAAATGCGTCTTGGCGATTTTGCTGAAGGTAAAGTATTCCTTAAAGCAGGCAACAAATTCACTTTAACTAATGAAGACATTCCAGGTGATGAAACACATGTTTCCATCAATCATAAAAAACTTTACACTGAAGTAAAACCTGGTAATACTTTGTTATTATCCGATGGTCTCGTTGGTCTTCATGTTGACGAAATCGTAGGTAAAGACATTGTTACTACTATTTTGAATGATGGACCTATGAGCACTCGTAAACGTGCTGCTGCTCCTGGCGTATCTTTAGGTCTTCCAGCTATTTCCGAACAAGACAGAAACGATATCATCTTCGGTATCGAACATGACATGGACTTTGTCGCTGCTTCTTTCATTCAGCGTGCTGAAGACGTAGAAGCTATTCGTTCTTTAATTAAAGAACATGGTGGACACATGGAAATTATTTCCAAAATCGAATGTGTTGAAGCTGTTAAAAATATCGATGCTATCATCGCTGCATCTGATGGTATCATGGTTGCTCGTGGTGACCTCGGTGTTGAAATGCCAGCTGAAGAAGTTCCTCTTATTCAGAAAGATATCATCAAAAAATGTAACAAACTCGGTAAACCAGTTATCGTTGCAACTCAGATGCTTGAATCCATGACTGCTAACCCACGTCCAACTCGTGCAGAAGCTTCCGACGTTGCTAATGCAATCTTCGACGGTGCAGATGCTATCATGCTTTCCGGTGAATCCGCAAATGGTGATTATCCATTAGAAGCTGTTTCCACTATGAACACTATTGCTAAACGTGTTGAACAAGCTCTTGAATACAAAGAAATCTTTATTTCTAAAGGCTTCACTCATCACAATATCACTACTACAGACGTTATCGCTCATGCTACAGTTCAGATGGCTTATGAACTCAGTGCAGAAGCTATCATCACTCCAACTGAAAGCGGTTACACTTCTAAAGTAGTTTCCAAATATCGTCCAAAAGCTACAATCGTTGCTTACACTCCTAGCGAACGCGTTGCTCGTCATCTCAACTTACGTTGGGGCGTTATCCCTGTTGAAGGTAAAGCATGGGATGATGTTGATGAAATGATCGCAACTGCAACTGCTGCTGCTGTTCGCAAAGGCATTGTAAAACAAGGCGATAAAACAATCATCACTTCTGGTATGAAATTTGGCGAAGGTAGCACAAGCACAATTCGCGTTCATACTATCTGATTTTGATTTTGTAATTTAATACGCGCGTATAAAACGTATGAAACAGCCTTTTAGCTTTATGCTTTAAGGCTGTTTTTTACTACATTTATATTGTTAGTTATTGTATGTTTTCATTTAAATGTAAGTTTATTGTGTATAATATAAATATGATTATATTTTATAGATATTAAAATATAAAAGTTCTATTTACATAAATATTTATTTTTTACATAGATTTATCTATTAATTTATTAAGACAGGTTATAATATAAATATATATGATTTGAGTAGGGGAAATTTATGATAGATAAAAAATATATAGAACTTAATGCTAAGGCACAGCTTATTTTAAGAGTTGGGCAACTTTTAATGGAAAACTCTGCTGATACGAATAGAATTGTACGCTCTATGAAGAGAACAGCAGCATTTGCTAATATATTCGATGAGCAAATACAGATACACATAACGTATACAACGATAATGATTACTGTTAGTGAGAATAACTACCATTTAACGAAGTTGCAAAAGTGCCAACAACATAATGTTGATATGCATGTAATATCTGAAGTCAGTAAGTTGACATGGGAAGCAATTGAAAAAGATTTCTCATTAGAACAATTTCGTTATCAACTCGAACAAATTGTTAAAAAGAAAAATAAATATACTTCATTTATCATAAACTTAGGTGCTGCACTTGCCTGCGGTGGAGTTGGCAAAATGTTTGGCTGTGATTTAGTAGCTGCACTGTATACGGCATTTGCTGCTTTTATTGGTTTTTTTGTTAGAAAAGTATGTGTTAAAAGCAAAATCAATCCATATGTAGCAATACAGATTTCTTCTTTTGTTGCGACAACAGTTGCCTATTTCATGCATTTTTTGCCATTTAGTTCTACGCCTTGGTATCCTATGCTTGCATGTGCTATTTTTATAGTTCCTGGTGTTCCTATGATAAATGCCTTAGAGGATATGCTTGATGGATATATCACAGCGGGTATGACGCGTGCCATGAATACGCTTTTAATGGTAGGAGCTATGACCTTTGGTATATTATTTGCAATTAAAATTTTTAATGTTACAGATTTTACGCATATAGAGATGATAAGTCATCAGTCTTATATTATTTATGTATTTTCAGCATTTATCGCTTCAGCTGGTTTTTCCACCATGTTCGATGTGCCGCCGCGCCTTTTGTTAATTGTCGGTATCGGCGGCATAATCTGTGTCTGTGTCCGTACCGTATCCATGGATTTACTGGGAGTCGGCATGCCGATAGGAACTTTTTTAGGGGCACTGGCTATCAGCATTATTGCATTGAAGGCAGTACACTGGTTTCATGTACCCACGCACGTATTGGTTATTCCGTCTGCGATTGCCTTAATGCCGGGAATTTTCATGTACCGCCTGTTGTTTAATATCATAGATATAGATGCCTTAAATGCAAGCGAGTTACTGTCGGCCGTACAAAGCGGCGTAAATGCCACATTGGTCATATTGGCCATTACAGTCGGCGTCGCTCTGCCCAACATTGTGGCCAGAAAATATTTTGATACGCTTAATTGCAAGCGGCTGCGGCATGCTCTATCGGAAAGAAAATACAGACAGCGTACATTGCATCAATTACAGCAGAAATAAAAGCATAAACTGTTTTGCTTTTTTTAGATTTTAAGTAGTGCCTCATTATAGCCGATATGAATGAAAAATATTATTCTTGTTATTTGGCGAGAATTTTATTATACTGATTATGTATTTCAACGAAAGTAGGCTGATAATTATATGGTAAAAGCGATTTTTTTCGATATAGACGGAACATTAATCAGTTTTAAAACGCATAAAATTCCGCAATCGACAATAAAAGCACTGAACGAGCTTCATAATAAAGGTATTAAATTATTCATCTGCACGGGTCGTCCTCCTGCGGATATCAAATTTTTGACGAAGGAACTGCATGATTTATTTGACGGATACATCACGTTGAACGGGCAGTACTGTTATGATAAAAATGACAATATTATTCACGAACAGACACTTGATAAAAACGATTTGACCGTTTTAACGGATTATTTCAAGGATAAGGATATTGCCTGCGGTTTCATTGAGCTTGATTATTTCTATTACAATCTGCGCAATCAGTATCTGGATGATTTTGATAAAGCTCTTGGGGGTACTGCACCGAAAAGATTTGTCGACAGTATGCAACGTATATATACGCACAAAACATATCAACTGAATTTATTCTTACCGGAAGAAGACGAAGCTCCTATTTTAAAGATGATGCCGAACTGCCGCTCGGTCAGATGGTGCCCTTTCGTCGGTGATATAATTCCGAAGGACGGCGGAAAGGCGACGGGCATTAAATACGTTTTGGATTATTACGGCATAGATATTGATGAATGCATGGCATTCGGCGATGGCGGTAATGATAAGGAAATGTTGGAATTTGCTAAAATTGGTGTAGCTATGGGAAATGCTTCTGATGATGTAAAATCTATTGCTGATTATGTGACGACCGATGTAGATAATGATGGCATTTTAAATGCATTGAAACATTTTAATGTACTATAATTTTTTGATTTTGTAATGAATATGGTATATAATATATTAATAGACACTGTTTTTTATTTTAAAGCAGTGCCTTTTTTGTTGAGTTTATTTGTCGTATATATAAATTTTATAAGGAGGTTTGAATATGGACGATTTAGGAACACTTGCGCAACTTAACTGGTATCCTGGTCATATGGCTAAGGCAAAGCGTATCATCATAGAAAATTTAAAGTTGGTTGATGTAGTCATAGAACTTTTAGATGCTCGTATTCCGCGTAGCAGTGCCAATCCAATTTTAAAAGATTTAATAGGAAGTAAACCTCATCTCATTGCTTTGAATAAAATTGATTTAGCAGATAATGCTATTAATAATGAATGGGAAGAATATTTTACTTCATTAGGTAAATCCGTTGTAAAAATAAATTCATTAAATGGTAAAGGCATTCGCCAACTCGTTACTAAAGCAGATGAACTTGCAAAAAGTAAAACTGCTAAATTTGCTAGTAAAGGTGCTAAACCGCGCAATGCTCGTGTTATGATTGTAGGAATACCGAATGTTGGTAAATCTTCACTAATAAATCGCCTATCAGGTAGTGCTTCACTTAAAACGGCCGATAAACCAGGTGTTACACGTGCTAAACAATGGATTAAAATTAAAAATAATCTTGACTTGTTGGATACACCAGGTATTTTATGGCCTAAATTTGAAGACCCAGAAGTAGGTTTAAATTTAGCTTTTACAGGAGCTATTAGCGATGAAGTCTATGATATTGAACATGCGGCACAACTTTTGATTTGGCGTTTAAAAGACCGCTATGGACAAAATATAATGGAGCGTTATAAAATAACTGAATTGCCACAGACAAGTGAAGAGTTATTTGCACTTGTTGGTAAAAAACGAGGCTTTTTACAAAAAGGCGGCGTGATTGATACAGAAAAAACAGCAATTGCTATTTTAAAAGATTTTCGCGCTGGTAAACTCGGTAATATTTCACTTGAAGAACCATAATTATCGCAATAAATACTATTACAAAGTAAATTAATATTTGACATAAATATATGGATATACTACACTAATAAAAAGATACTTTTAAAATATAACTATATCATTGATACATTAGGAGGAATTTTTTTTGTATACTAACAACAAATTGAGAAATGTCGCTATCATAGCTCATGTTGACCACGGTAAAACTACTCTTGTTGATGCTATGCTTAAACAAAGTCATATTTTCCGTGCTAATGAACAAGTAGCAGAACGTGTAATGGATTCTAATGCGCTTGAACGTGAACGCGGTATTACCATTTTGTCCAAAAATACAGCTGTAATGTATAAAGATATTAAAATCAATATTGTTGATACACCGGGCCATGCCGATTTTGGTGGCGAAGTTGAACGTGTACTCAACATGGTTGATGGTGTCCTTTTGCTTGTTGATGCTTCTGAAGGTCCTATGCCTCAGACTAAATATGTTTTACGTAAAGCTTTAGAACAAGGTTTAAAACCTATTGTTGTCATCAATAAAATCGACCGTCCTGACCAGCGTATCGATGATGTTTATGATGAAATTCTGGAATTATTCATGGAACTCGGTGCTGATGATGATCAGCTTGATTTCCCTGTTGTATATGCTATTGCTCGTGATGGTATTGCAAAACTTAACCTTGAAGATGAAAGTGATAGCCTTGAACCATTAATGGATTTATTAGTAAAAGAAATCCCAGCTCCACAGGGCGATATTGATGGTCCTCTTCAATTAATGGTTACAACACTTGACTCTGATGAATATGTTGGCCGCGTAGCTATCGGTAGAGTAATGCGTGGTAAAATAAGAGAAGGTCAAAACGTTGTCGTTATCAGTGGCGATGGTGAACAGAAAGAACGTATTGGTAAAGTATATGTTTACCAAGGTTTAAAACGTGTTGAAGTTCCAGAAGCTCCACTCGGTGAAATCGTAGCTCTTACTGGTCTTGCAAGTGCAAGTATTGGTCATACTGTAGCAGATGCTGAAAATCCAGAAGCTCTTCCAACAATCAACATTGATGAACCAACACTTTCCATGACATTTGGTGTTAATACTAGCCCATTCGCTGGTCGTGAAGGTCAATTTGTAACATCTCGTCATTTACGCGAACGTTTATTTAAAGAAACTGAAACAAATGTAAGTCTTCGTGTTGAAGAAACAGATAGTCCTGATACATTTAAAGTTTCTGGCCGTGGCGAATTGCATCTTTCTATCTTGATTGAAACAATGCGCCGTGAAGGTTATGAACTTCAAATCGGTAAACCAGAAGTTATTTATAAAGAAATTAATGGTCAACTCTGCGAACCAATGGAAAACCTCACTATTGAAGTTCCACAGGAATTCATGGGTACTGTTATGGAATCCCTTGGTACACGTAAAGCAGAACTTTCCAATATGACAGAACTCAAAGGTTATTTACGTCTTGAATTCACAATTCCAGCTCGTGGTCTTATCGGTTTCCGTTCTGAATTCTTAACTAATACTAAAGGTAATGGTATTATGAACCATGTATTCCGCGGATATGCTCCATATAAAGGAGATATTCCAGGACGTAGTCGTGGCTCTCTCGTTGCTTTTGAACAAGGCGAAACTACTCCATACGGTATTTATACACTTCAAGACCGTGGTACAATGTTCATCTCTCCAAACCAAATGGTTTATGAAGGTATGATTATTGGTGAAAATAGCCGTGAACTTGATATGGATGTTAACCCATGCAAAAAGAAAAACGTATCCAATATGCGTTCTTCTTCTTCTGATGAAGCTATTCGCTTAACACCTCCACGTATTTTAAGCTTGGAACAGGCTTTAGAATATATTAATAAAGATGAAATGGTAGAAGTTACACCAGAAAGCATTCGTTTAAGAAAAACAATTCTTGATAAAGCACAGCGCGGTCGTATGCGTAAAACTGCAAAATAATTTATGATATAAGCGAAAAGGAAACGATATATTTAAATATCGTTTCCTTTTACTTAAATGATAAATTGTAAGAATATATTTTTTATTGCAGGATTTTTCAAATTTAAATAGAAAAGAATGTATATCTTTTATTTTATATTTTATTTATTTTGTATTATAATTAAATATGTGATTGAGGTGATATTATGTCAGATTTTTTATCTAAATTATCAAAGATATTAATTCCTGAAGAAGAAGTTGAAGTTGTTGAAACTCCAGCACAGAAAGCTCAAGAAAAAGAAAAATCAATTAAAACTAGAGTTAGAGTTGCTTCTGAGGGAAAAAAAGTAGTAAATGGCGCTCCTTTATACACTGAAGCTGCACCTGCAAAACCTGTTCAAAAAGAAGAAGGTCGTCCTAGTTTGAAGGTTTATGAACATGCTAATATAAAAATTCTTGTATTTGAACCTACTAATTTTAATGACACTAGATTTGTAGCTGATGCTTTAAAAGATGGCAAAACTGTACTTATTAATTTTGAAAAAATCGAATCAAGCGAACAAGTTCGTATCTGTGATTTTATGAATGGTGCTTGTTATGTACTTGATGGTTCTGTAAAACAGATTACTAATAAAATGGTATTATATGTTCCAAAAGGAATTGCCATTGAAAAAATTGAATCTAACAAAGCATAATGAAAAAACATCTATGATAATTAATTCATAGATGTTTTTTTATACCATTTATTTAGTTAGTGTTTCTTGACAAAAAT
Source organism: Megamonas hypermegale (assembly GCF_900187035.1). Classification (NCBI taxonomy): domain Bacteria; kingdom Bacillati; phylum Bacillota; class Negativicutes; order Selenomonadales; family Selenomonadaceae; genus Megamonas; species Megamonas hypermegale. The sequence continues at coordinate 812,178 of NZ_LT906446.1, read as the reverse complement.
TTATAAATGATTGAGCTGCTTTAGAAATATAGCGGTCTTTTTTCCACGCAAGACCTACATCTACAAAAATAGGTTTTTCAAGTGGTAAAGTTTTAATATGTGGAGAATCTTGAACTATAAAATCAAGTAAGAATGCCATACCGACATTACTGGAAATTAATCCTTTGATTGTTTCTATCTGATTTGATTCAAGGACGATATTTGGCTTAATATTATTTTCTTTCAATTTATTTGAAATCATATTACGAATGAAAGAGCCTTCTTTTAACATGATTAAATCAATGTTATTTATATCGCTCCAAGAAAATTTATTTTTTCTAGCCAAAGGATGTGAATCAGGAACACATGCTACAACTTGATTTGTAGACATTGGAAGAAGTTGCAAACTTGGTGATGCATTAGAAATAATCACAATACCAAAATCAAGTTCATCTCGTTCAAGTGATTCACGAATAGACATAGAACCTTTTTCATATAAATAAACATCTAAATGAGAAAATTTTTTTTGAAAGCCGGAAAAGATTTTGGGAAATAAGTATGCACCAATCATAGATGGAATACCTATTTTTATTGTGCCTTTTTGCAATTGTTTATAATCATTTACTTCTAAAACGGCATCTTGAATATTGCGTAGTGCTTGTTCTATACGATTTAAAAAAACAGCTCCTTCTGGTGTTAAGGAAAGTTGTTTTTGGCTACGTTCAAATAATTGTATACCTAATTCAGCTTCTAATTTTTTTATGGCTACTGTGATATTTGGTTGAGAAACTGAAAGTCTTTTAGCAGCGCGTGTAATATTCTTCAATCGACTAGTCATTTGAAAATATTCTAACTGTTTTAGTTCCATTGTTATCCTCCTTAAATGATTATATATAAATAATATTAATTAAAGTATATATATATTATAGCATAACATATGCAAATATTAAATAAATATTTATTAATACATAATTAAAATATAAATATCTTTTATATAGCTAATGTTGCTTCTATTAGTTCAAAAATTTCTAATTATCTATAAGGTATTTAATAATTTATAGTAATTAAAAGAAATACTTTATAAGATGAATCTTTTCTATCTATTAATGCATTTTTGTTATAAATTAAATAACAAACCTGTATTTGAATTTTATTTGTATTTGCATGATAATATTAAATATATTTTAATAAGAAATCAATTATATTATAAAATGATTTATGCTATTAAGTAATAAAAAGAAATATTTTAATATTGGAGTTGAAAAGATGACTGATTATCTGGAGCAAAATAATTTAAAGAATTTAAAAAATGATGATGAAGTTGAACGAAAAATACAATTAATTTTGCGTGTAGGAAAAGTTTTAATGGAAAGTGGAGCAGATACAAACCGTATTGTGCGTAATATGAAAAGAGTTGGAGTTTTTATGAAAATTCCTGAAAGAAGATTACAAATTCATATTACATTTACCACGATAATGGTGAATATCAATACTGGAGATAAATCTATTACTAATTTTCAGAAATGCTATCGACATGGTGTAGATATGACAGCTATTTCAGGGATAAGCAAATTATCATGGCGAGCTATTGAACAAGATTATTCTTTAAATGAATTTGAAAAAGAATTGAGATTTATTTGTTTACGCAGAAGATATTATAAAAAGCCACTCGTTATGATTAGTGCAGGGTTAGCTTGTGGCGGCTTTAGTTTATTATTTGGTGGAGATTTATTAGCATTTGTTTATACATCTATTTGTGCCATGATAGGTTATTGGACGCGAATGAAATGTAATTTACTGAACTTTAATTCGTATGCCTCTATAGCTATTTCCGCTTTTGTAGCAACTATTTGTGCATACTTTATACATTTTTTACCTACTCAAACGCCATGGCATCCACTTATTGCTTGTAGTTTGTTTATTGTTCCTGGAATTCCACTTATTAATGCTATAGATGATTTAGTAGATAATTTCATCACAGCAGGAATGACAAGGGCAATGAATACTTTATTGATGATAGGTAGCATGACTTTTGGTATAGCTTTTGCCATAAAATTATGTCATGTTCAAGATTTTATTAGTCTAAGCATCATTTCTTCAAATTCTTTTTTAGTATGTGCTATAGCTTCAGCAGTAGCAGCAATCGGTTTCGCTACTATATTTAATATGCCACCTAGATTATTAATTGTAGTAGCTTGTGGTGCAGTGATTTCAGTAGGTGTGCGTAATTTTTTAATGTTGAAATGTGATTATTCTCAAGCAACAGCTTCACTTATAGGAGCTGTAATAGTTAGTTTATTATCTTTAAAAGCAGTGCATATAGTACATGCTCCAAGTCATGTATTGACTATTCCATCAGTAATTCCATTAATTCCCGGTGTATTTATGTATCGTTTATTATTTAGTATTATCAATTTAGAAAATGTAAATAATATGAGTTATCATCATGTTTTGAATAATGGAGTAAATACAACATTGATATTATTGGCTATAGCTGTTGGTGTAGCAATACCTAATATATTTTTTCGTAACTATATCAACAAGTTGAAAGAAGATAAGTTGATATTTTTAGTAAAAGCCAAGTCAAAAAAGGCATAGTATGATAAATAGAACTGTATTGAGAAACTTTTTTATAAAGCTCAGTACAGTTTTATTTTTAATAAAATAGATATCAAAGAAAAAAGTTAATATAAATATTTATTAACTAGGAAATAATTTTAAAAAATTTTTAAAAATTGCAGGAAAATAATTTTATTTAAAGAATTATATATACAAAAGAAAAAAATAATAATATTATGTAAATAATAAAAATGTATATAAAGTGAGGTTAGTAAAATGGTTAACAACTATTCTTGTCAAGACTTTTTATCTGTTGCTAGAAGAATTACTTATGATGCAACAATTCCTGAACTTCTTGAAGAAGCTATTAGAAACCATGAAGGTCGTTTATCTAATAATGGTGCTCTTTGTGTTACTACTGGTAAACATACAGGTCGTTCTCCAAAAGATAGATTTATCGTAGATACACCAGATGTTCATGATATTGTTCATTGGTCAAATACAAATCAACCATGCTCTGAAAATACTTTTAATCGTCTTTATGATAAGATGAAAGAATATGCAAAAGACCATCAACTTTTTGTAACAGATGCACTTGTTGGTGCTGACCCAGATTATCGCCTACAAGTAAAATGTATCAATGAGTATGCTTGGCATCACCTCTTTTTAAAACAATTATTTATTAGACCAGAAAAAAAATTAACAACTCCAGCAGGCTTTACTTTAATTTGTATGCCTAGCGTAAAAGCTAACCCAATCGAAGATGGTACACATTCTGAAACATTTATCATCGTAAACTTCAGCAAACGCATGGTACTCATTGGCGGTGGTGCATATGCTGGTGAAATGAAAAAATCCATTTTCTCCGTAATGAACTTTATTTTACCACAGAAAAATATCTTCTCCATGCATTGCTCTGCTAACGTTGGTAAAGATGGTAAAACAGCTTTATTCTTTGGCCTCAGTGGTACTGGTAAAACTACTTTGTCTGCTGACCCTAACCGTAAACTCATCGGCGATGATGAACACGGCTGGAGCGAAAATGGTATCTTCAATCTTGAAGGTGGCTGCTATGCAAAAACTATAAACATTACTCCAGAAACAGAACCACAGATTTATAACGCAATTCAATATGGTACTATTTTGGAAAATGTTTATATCAATCCATATACTCGTGAACCTGATTTCTTTGATGCTCGTTTTACTCAAAATACTCGTACTGCATATCCAGTTGAAAATATCCCTGATGCACTCGTTCCTAGTATTGGCGGTCATCCAAATGCTATTATTTTCTTAACAGCTGATGCATTTGGTGTTTTACCTCCAATTTCTAAACTTTCTAAAGAACAAGCTATGTATCATTTCTTATCTGGTTATACAAGTAAAGTTGCAGGTACTGAACGTGGCATTACTGAACCACAGGCTACATTCTCCATTGGTTTTGGTGAACCATTCTTCCCATTATCTCCACTTAAATATGCTCATTTACTTGGCGAAAAAATTAATCAATATAATACAAGCGTATACCTTGTTAATACTGGTTGGACTGGTGGTCCATATGGTGTTGGTAGTCGTATGAAACTCAAATATACAAGAGCTATGATTACTGCTGCTTTAGATGGTAAACTCGATGATGTTGAATGGAAAGATTATGGATACTTCCAGCTTTGTATTCCTGATTCTTGTCCAGGTGTACCAACAGAAGTATTAAATCCTGAAAATACATGGGCTGATAAAAAAGCTTATCATACACAAGCTGCTAAATTAGTTCGTAAATTCGCTGAAAATGTTCAGCGTTTCAAGGGTGAAATACCAGATGAGATTTTAAATGCAGGACCTAGACTTGAAGAATGAAAAATATGTTGATTTTACTGGGGTTTCGGGATTTCATGAAAATAGAACAAAATCATTTTTTGTATGATTTTCATATAGTTTTAAAAAAATGGCAACAAAAAAATAGTCCACGAAGCCAGTAAAATCAAGGATTTTCGGCAAAATAGCGTTCAAACAAAAAAAGAGAGGATTTTTTACGTCCTCTCTTTTCTCTATTTTATGTAAGTTTCTATAAATAAAATGGCAACAGAAACTATTATTGTACTGATTAAATTTATTTGAGTATTTAATTATAAAAAACTGCACTTCAAAAGTTATTTTTGTGTTCAACTTTTGGGATGCAGTTTATTTTGTATTTTATTATAATTCATCAATATAATCGAATATATCTTCTATTTTTACTACTAAATTATCGCAAACGGAAACTTTGATTTCAGTATCATCTGTATTATAAAATTTATCCAGTATGAAATCATTATTTTGATTTAAATAAGTTTCAATTATACAGTTTAATGGGTCTACAATCCAATATTCTTTTACTCCTGCTTTAGCATATATTTCTTTTTTTCTAAATCTATCATTATGAGCGGTAGACGGAGATAATACTTCAACTACTAAATCAGGTGCTCCATAAATTCCATCTTTTTTTCTAATACTAGGATTACAAACAATCATAACATCAGGAATAAATCTATTTTTTTCATCAATAAATACATCTACTCCATCACAATAGGCACGACAAGTTTTACCTTTTAAATATGTCCAAAATAAACCAAATATATTACCTAAAACTATATTATGTTCCAATCTTGGTCTAGGTGACATCATAAAAACTTTACCATTAATAAGTTCAGTTTTTATTTCGTCTTGAGTGTTTTCGTAAACTAAATTATTGTTCATAGTAATTCACTCCTTTTATTATAATTATACTAGTTTATTAGATTAACATATTAAATTTTGTAAAAGAACCTAACCATTAAAAATTAAGGTTAGGCTCTTTTTTTAGGATATGAATAAAATATGATTTTTATAATTTAACTTATAAAGAAATATAATGACCTCTACAGGCTATAATCCATAAGTCTTCACCAACAATATTATAGACTAGGCGATTTTCTTTATCGATACGTCTACTCCAGACATTTTTATATTTTAAAGGTTCTGGTTTTCCTATTCCTTCAGACAATCCATTTCGTTCTATATCTTTAATTAAATCATTTATTTTCTTTAAAGTTTTTTTGTCTTGAAATTGCCAGTACAAATAATCATCCCACGCTCGGTCAGACCAAAGTTTATTCATCTAAATCAACCTCAATTAAGTCATGTTTTTGACCTTTTCCAGCTTCTAATTGTTTTATTCCTCTATCAATCATAGATAAATATTCAGCATTTTGAACAATTTTCATAAGGCGATTATATTTCTCAAGGCTTAAAATTACTACATTTTTTTCAGCTTTACGAGTAACAATAATTGTTTGATTATTATCTGTAGCTTCATCGCAGTAAGTTTTGAGTTTGCTTCTAATTGTAGAATAATTTACAGCTAACATATTAAACACCTCTTTCTATAATTTATTGTACAATATTTAGTACGCTTTTTCAATGAAAATAAATATAAAGATTCTGTTTATGTAATAATTAGATAAAATTTTGATTTTAAAAGTAAAATGATAATGAGATTATAATAATCTCTGTAAAATATATTTTGTTGAAATAATATTTTTTATCGAAAAGTCTTTTGATATGGTGTTTTTTGGGATTTTAAAGAAATTTTACATAGCTTAGAAAAAGTTTTGGCAAGTAAGAAGAAATATGATATGATTATGTTAAGTTTAAATTTAGGAGGACATTCTAATGGATGAATTAAAAAATAATTCCGTTATTGAAGATGATAGCGAAGGCACTGTTGTTGTAATCACTGATGAAGACGGCAACGAATACAACTATGTAGAAGAAATGGTTTTCCCTGCTGGTGAAGATGAATATGCTATTTTAGTAAGTATCGATGGTGATGAATGTGGTTGCGGTTGCGAAGAAGAACATATTCATGACGAAGAATGCGATTGCGATGAAGAAGTTGATGTTATTCTCGCTAAAGTTGTAAAAGATGAAGATGGCGAAGTAGAATACATCGAACCAACTGATGAAGAATTTGAAATAGCTCAAAAAGCATATGAAGAATTAATGGATAAATTAGAAGCTGACGAATAATCTTTTTGTTAATATATGCTGATATAAGAAGGTACCTTTTTGGTATCTTCTTTTTTATGAAATTGATGAGGTGAAAAATGAATACAATTAGTGATTTAAAAAATTCTTTCGTTATTGAACTTTTATTTGAAGATGAAGTAAAAAGACCTACATCAAATGCTGTATTGCGCGTGGCAAAAGAAGTTTTTGGTGATATTGAAGCGGTCAATCGAACAAGTGATTTAACGAGTTTTTCTATAAAAGAATATACAGCTTTTAAAGGTGATGGCAAATTTGAACCTGTTTATTTAGGCATGGGAAAAGTTGTCGATTTTAAACAAGATAGTATTTCTGAATTTGAACGCAGTCAGATTTGGAACGTAGAAAATAGTGAAGAACTTTTATCTAAATGCAAATATTCCATTAAAATATTTGATGCAGGAGCTTCAGGACAAATTCCACAGCAACGCGCTATCATGCTTATGCAGTGGTTAGAAATTGCATTATCTTTATTTCCTACTTGTAAATTAGTATGGGTTAAAACTGCTGGTAAGTTGCAAATTCCACAAGCTATAAAGAAATTCAAACAACAGGGAATTGGTAGATTTATTTTCAGTATGATAAATATACGTTTCTTTAATGTTCCTGATAGCAATGAGTTTATCGTTGATAGCATGGGATTAAATGGCGTTGGTTTAAGTGATGTACAATTTCATTTTAAAGGCGTAAATCCAAATAAAGTTGCCAATCTCGCTTATAGTTTAATCTGGTATTTATTGAGCAGTGAAGAAAATATCATTCGCGATGGAGATACGATTGATGGCATGGATGACAATGGCAAAATGACGAATACTGTGCAATGGAAATGTCGTTATGAAGACTCTATTATCGAGCCACTTCGCTCTGTTCTTGATATTGAAATGGGTAAATTTGCCGCAGGTGATAGAAGCGAATAAAAAGCAGGTTATTTTAACCTGCTTTTATAGTTTTAGCTATAAATTTTTTCAAAATAGATGATTAAAATTATACCTGTATTGATGTAAATTAGCATTTGCTTTATAATTTATTGTAGAAAGAGTGATGATATGCTAAAAAAAGCGGAATTGCCTGAATGTCCTGTAGCTATAACAGTACAATTGATTGGCAGTAAGTGGAAAATTTTAATCATACGCAATTTAATGCAACGACCATGGCGCTTTAATGAATTAAAACGAGATTTAACGGGTATCAGCCAAAAAGTATTGACGGATAGTCTTCGTTCTATGGAATTAGATGGAATTGTCAAGCGCAAAATTTATCCTGAAGTTCCACCACATGTAGAATATTCTTTGAGCGATTTAGGCAAAAGTATGGAACCTATCATTGAAGCTATGGCACAATGGGGCATTAATTATAAAAAAATTTTTAGTAATATGGATACGAGCAAGGACTGAACATTATCGCAGTGTTCAGCCTTTATCTTTTTTTGATATCGTGTTATATTAGTAAATATTTGTTAACTATATGTAATATTAAACAGGGGGTGAATTTATGCAACTTAAAAGACTTGAAGCATACGGTTTTAAGTCTTTTGCCGATAAATTAGAAATAGAATTTGATAAAGGTATAACGGCAATTGTCGGACCAAATGGCAGTGGAAAGAGCAATATAACTGATGCTATTCGCTGGGTACTCGGTGAGCAAAATGTGCGAAATTTGCGTGGCAATAAGGCAGAAGATATCATTTTTACGGGTAGCAGTACAAGGCGACCGCTCGGTGCGGCAGAAGTTTCTATCACATTTGATAATAGTGATGGCAGATTGCCTCTTGATTTCCAGGAAATAATGATAACAAGACGAATTTTTCGTTCTGGTGAAAGCGAATTTTTAATCAATAAAACGAAGTGTAGATTAAAAGATATTTATAATTTATTCGCTGATACGGGACTTGGTAAAAATTCCATGAGCGTTATCAGTCAAAATAAAGTCGATGAAGTTTTAAATACGAAACCAGAAGATAGACGTTATTTCTTTGAAGAATGTGCTGGTATTACAAAATATCGCGACCGCAAGAAAGAAGCTTTGCGCAAACTCGATAATACGCAGAATAATGTTGTGCGTTTAAATGATATAGTCAGCGAAATTGAAAAGCAACTCGGTCCACTTAAAGAACAATCAGAAAAGACACAGCGTTATAATACGATAAATAAAGAATATAAAGATTGTCGTTTAACACAAATCCTCTATAAATATGAAAGCCTTAATAATGAAAATAAAAAGTTTGAAACTGAAATAAACGATTATGAAGCTAAACGCGCTACGCTGGAAGCTAGTGTATCCGTTTCAGAAGCAGAAAAAATAGCTAAGCAAAAAGCAATCACTGATTTAGAAAAGAAGTTGCGCAGTTTGGGTGAAAACAATCAAAAAATTCATGAAGAAATCGAACGCAGTAAAAATCAATCTACATTATTGCAAGAACGCATTCGTCAAAGTTGTCAATCTCAACAGCGTTTGGAAGAGAGACAAACACAAACTTCTGATGATTTGAAAATCGCTAAAGCTGATAGTGAAGAGTTGAAGCGAAAAGTTGCCATTGCTAATAATACGGCTGATAAATTAGAACAGTTGTTGCAAAATGAAAATGCAGAATTGCAAAAATTAGAAGATGCTATAAAAGATAAAGAAAATGAATTAAAAGCAAGGCAAGAACAGGAAAATAAGCATCGCAAACAAATTGAAGAGCAAAATCAAAAATTATTGTTATTGCAACGCGATTTAAGCGATATTGAGCAAAATATTGAAAATCAACATAGCGCACATAAGCATGCAATTAATGAAAAAATAGAAAAAAATACTGCTAAGGAATTGCTTTTAGCTGATATAGATAAGACAAAAGCTAAGTTACAGGCAAAGCAAGATGGAATATCATCCCAGCAAGATAATTTAAAAGAATTGACTGCTGAATGTAAAGAAGCGGAAGGTATAATGGCGGAAATGCGCCAAAATATACGCATGGCAGAAGAAAAAGTTAAGTTCTTCCAAGATATGCAATCTTCATATGAAGGTTTTGGCAAAGCTGTAAAACGCGTGTTAAAGGCTAATGAGCCATGGCGCAAAGGAATTTGCGGTGCTGTAGCTGAACTAATTCATGTAGAAGACCCATTTATCACTGCTATTGAAACAGCTTTGGGCAATGCTATGCAAAATGTCGTTACGAATGATACAGAAACGGCGAAAGCGGCAATCAATTATTTAAAGAAAAATAAATTAGGTCGCGTTACTTTTATGCCACTAACGACAATTCAAGAACATAGAAGTAAACGAACTGAAATCGAAGCTGGCAAATATGGCTTTATCGCTTATGCTGATGAGCTTGTCGATATAGATAGTGAATATAAGGTAATCACTAAATCGCTACTCGGTCGAATTTTAGTAGTTGATGATGTAGATAATGCGTTAAAACTGGCTAAATTGTACGATTATCGCTTGCGTATCGTAACGTTAGAGGGTGAATTATTGCAACCTGGCGGGGCTATTTCTGGTGGGAGTTCTCAAAGCAAAGAAGCAGGATTTTTACATCGTGCAGGAGAACTGGCAGAATTAAAAGATTTTCTCACAAGTGAACGAAAAGATTTAAAAGAACGCAAAGCAAAATATGAAGATGATGAAGCTAAGCGCCAAGCTTTAGCAGAAAATATAAATTCATTGCAAAAAGATTGGCAAGAACTCTCATTATTATTAGCACAGAAAGATGTAGAGTTAAAACAATTAGAGCTTTGGTTTAATGAACAAGAAAATGTTTTGAAATCCATTGATAACCGCATTTCTGCTTTAATAGTTAAAAAGACAGCATTAGAAGTGGATATCGAAAATCAAACGGCAATCATCGCCGAAATGAAACAAACTATTGGCGAAAATAAAGTTTCATACGATGATATTCAAAGCGATATTGAAAGTTTAAAAACGGATACGAAAATCAAGCAACAAAAAATCATGCAAAGACAGATTAGCTGTACAGAAGCTCGACAAGAAGTAATTCGTCATAATGATAAGATAAAAATATTATTAGGGCAATGTGAGCGATATCAGACATTTTTAGAAGATAGCAATAAGGAAATGGCTAGCTTGCAAAAAGTAATTGATGACAGTTTAGCAGAACTTAAACAACTCGAAAATTCAGCTATTAATCTTGAAAAATTAAAAACTGATGGCAAAAATGAATACGATATGCTCTATAAGCGTCAATTAGGCTTTAGAAGTGAATTGTCTGATATGGATGAAGAACGAGCTAAAATTGCTGATAAGGTAAATGTGCTCAAAGATAAAATTCATAAATGTGAAATAAATACGGCGAAATTAGAAACAGAAATCAAACAGTGCATTAATCAATTACAAGAAGAATATTCTCTTTCACCGGAAGAAGCTTTAATTCATCGCTTAGATATTGAAGAAAATGAGCTTAAATCAAAGCTGAAAAAATTAGAAAAAGAATTAAAAGCAATTGGTGCAGTAAATCCAAATGCTATAAATGAATATGAATCTTTGAATGAACGATATACATTTATGACAAAGCAAATTGATGATTTAATCAAGGCTAAAGAAGATTTACTTAAAATCATCGAGCAGATAGATAAGACGATGTCGAGTCAGTTCGGTACTGCTTTTGAGCAGATAAAAATTAATTTTAACAATATATTTAAGCAACTTTTTGGCGGTGGCAGAGCGAATTTAATACTCACGAATAAAGATGATATCTTAAATTCAGGCATTGAAATCGAAGTAGAACCACCTGATAAGAAACCACAAAGTTTGGCTGTTCTCTCTGGCGGTGAAAGAACACTCACTGTTATCGCATTGTTATTTGCATTTTTCACATACAATCCTGCGCCATTTAGCGTATTAGATGAAATTGACGCACCACTTGATGAAGCAAATGTAAAACGTTTCGCTAAGTTTTTGAAAGAATACGCTCAAAATACACAGTTTATTTTGGTTACACACCGCAAAGGAACGATGGAAGCTGCTGATGTCATGTATGGTGTAACCATTGAAGATGCAGGTGTATCAAAATTGATTTCTGTAAGATTAGAAGATTATAAGGAAAGAGGCTAAATCTATGGGATTTTTTAGTAAATTAAAAGAAGGACTCACTAAAACACGTAAAACATTAACTGAAAAAATCGAAAAAGTCATTATCGGTTATGCTGATATAGATGATGATTTATTAGATGATTTGGAAGATGCTTTAATTCAGGCAGATGTAGGTGTTAAAACTTCCCTTAAATTGATGGATGATGTTCGTGCTGGTATTAAGAAAAAAGAAATTAATACACCTGAAGATTTAAAACCGTTTTTAATCAAACGCATTACAGAAATGCTCAATGAAGGTAATGATGAAACTCGCATTGCACAAAGTGGGCCGACTGTAATTCTTGTAATCGGTGTAAACGGTGTAGGCAAGACTACAACAATTGGTAAACTCGGTCAATATTATAAAGAACAGGGAAAATCTGTGATGTTTGCTGCTGCTGATACATTCCGCGCTGCTGCGATTGACCAATTAGAAATCTGGGGACAACGTGTAGGCGTTCCAGTTATCAAACATGAAGAAGGTTCTGACCCAGCGGCTGTAGTATTTGACGCTGTAAAAGCTGCCACAGCTAGAAAAATAGATATGCTCATCATTGATACAGCAGGTCGTTTGCATAATAAAGCAAATTTAATGACGGAATTAAATAAAATTCAGCGTGTAATCAAGCGTGAAATCGCTGATGCACCACATGAAACTTTGCTTGTACTCGATGCTACAACTGGTCAAAATGCTATAAATCAAGCAGAACTTTTCACTAAAGCTGCACCGATTTCTGGTTTGGTTTTGACAAAACTTGATGGCACAGCTAAAGGTGGCGTAGTAATCGGACTTAAAGCTGAATTATCTATGCCTGTAAAATGGATTGGCGTTGGTGAAGGCATTGATGATTTACGTCCATTTATCGCTAATGATTTTGCTGCTGCATTATTCGATATCAAAAAAGAAGATTAATTTGAAATAGGCTATCACTAATATGTGGTAGCCTATTTTTTATATTGTTGTAAAAACAACATACATGATGCTTGATGTTATTTATAATAAAAGTAATATTATATTAAGCGAGGGAATTTTATGTATATATTTGAAGTATTATATAAAGAACATGAAAATATTCATGCTTTTACTGATAAATTAGAACAAATGGCAATTAATTTCATGGAAAAAAATGAGATTTCTTTTGAAGCGTATGAAGAAGCTATTAATTTTATTAAAACGTATGCGGATAAACGTCACCATCAAAAAGAAGAACAAGTATTATTTAAAGCTATGTTAGAAAATCTCGGTGAAATGGCTAATAATTTGATAAATCATGGAATGATAGTTGAACACAATTTAGCTAGATTATATGTATGGGAATTGGAAGAGGCTTTAAAAGCATATAAACAAGCGCCAACCACTGTTTTAAAATTGAAAATTTTAACGACTATTATGTCTTATGTCTATTTGTTACGTCGCCATATTCATAAAGAAAATAATGCTGTATATCCGTATGCAAAGAAAAACTTGCCTAAAGATTTAATTGAAAAATTGGATTTAGAAGCAAAAAAATACGATGGAGTATTGTAAATAAAAAAACTGCAATAAATTAAGGTATTAATCACCTTGTTTATTGCAGTTTTTTATATTGTTAATTATTTTCCCAATAGAGATATACACCGAGTAGTCCTTTTTTCAATGATACCCAAATTGTATTTTCACGGCTATTAACTTCATTGCTGACAGCATACGGAAGATTGTTATTAAGCATCACTTGGTCAAGTGGCCAGTAAACACCGTTTATGCTAACACCGCTACATTCACCGGATAACGGCAATAAAGATATCGCTTTTGGTTGCTTGTTAAAACGCAAAGTAATATTATCTTCATCACGCAAGAAGAACATCACTTCATTTTGGTCAGCAACACAGCCACGAATTTTATCTTTATTAAAGCCTTGTAGACTGAAAACAGCGCTGAAAGCATGGTCAAAACGACCGCCCCAAGCACCTGTCATAATGACAACGGCTTCATTATACTCTGCTTTTATCATTTGCAAGGCTAATTGTGTATCAGTTACATCTTTTTTAGTAGGGACTTTAGTGATTAAAGCACCGTTATCCATAGCCCATTGCCAACCTTCAGAAGATGCACTATCGCCATCGCCGACAAGTTGGCAAGGCACACAACCAGCTTCTTTACAGATATCTACACCGTGGTCTGCACACCATAACGGTCTATTTTTTATGATTTCTTTTAACCAACTTTTTGATGGAGCTTGTCCACCACTAACTAATACAACTTGATTTTTAGGGATTTCGTAATTGAATACAGCTTGAAGCTGTGGTAATTCTAAAATTTTAGTCATTAATTTGAACCTCTTTATAATCATTTGATGTTGTTGTTATAGATTTTTTAAATTCACGCGGTGATTGTTTGAATGCTGTTTTAAAACTGCGACAAAATACAGAGTAATCTTTAAAACCACAATCAAAACAAATCTGCGTCAAGGGTTTACCATTTTTTATATATTCTTTAGCTGCTAAAAGCCGTTTATTTAATATATATTGATGGATACTGTAGCCCGTTTTAGATTTAAAACGACGCATTAAGTAGTATTTGCTGACAAAAAATTGTTTAGCTATCTGTTCAATATTGAGTTCACTGTATAAATTTTGATTGATGAAATTGAGCACCGCTAAAATATTTTCATCATATGAAACAAGATGCTTTGTATTGATATTTTTGTTATCATTGATGATTGCACGATTTAATAATATCATAAATTCTAAAAAGATTATTTTAGTATAAATTTTATTAGCAAAAGCGGTATCTTTAAAAGAAGCTTCTAATTTATTTAATTGCAATAAAATATCATTTGTTTCAATATTATCAAGGTGCATTACATAGGAATGATTTTGTTTAGCATAATTAAAGCAGTGCGCAAGATTGCTATCTGTACTACTTTGTTTTTCTAAAAAACCAGGATTTATATAAATAACAATTCGTTCATATTGCGTATTTTCATCAACAATAGGATAATGAACGCTATTGTGTGGAACGAATATCATATCATATGGAAAAAGTTGATACGATTGTGCTTCAATTACATAAGTAACTTTTCCACTTAAAAATAAGATGATTTTATCAAATTCATGATAATGTGCTTTAAATTTTAATTTTTGTATATCCTTTAAATGAAATATTTTTAAATAAGATGTTAGATATCCCTTTTTTTCATATTGCATAGTACACCTTCTTTAGTATATAAATATAATAATAGATAATCAGATATTTTGCAAAAGATTGTTTTATAAAGGGTTGAATTAATAGGCAAGAGTTATCTTTTCTGTTAAAATAGATATAATATCAAATATAAAAGGAACGAATTATATTGAACGAGGAACGAAAAAACGAATTAAAAGCAGCAATAGAAGCTATATTATTTGTATCAGGTGAAGCAGTGCCAACTACAAAACTTGCTAATACTTTATCGATATCGAGCATTGAACTCGATGAATTAATCGTTTCATTGCAAGAAGATTTACAGAAAGAAAGTAGTGGACTTGCACTTATAAAAATAGCGGGCGGTTATCGTTTATGTACTAAGGCAAAGCTTGCGCCTTATTTACAAAAATTCACCCAGATTGTCGATAAAAAATTATCACAACCATTGCTTGAAACATTATCTATTGTAGCATTTAAACAACCTGTAACAAAACAAGAAATCGAAGAAATACGTGGCGTTAATTCTGATAAAATTTTGCGCCGTTTAGTAGAACGCGATTTAATTCAAGAAATCGGACGAAAAAAAGTTATCGGCAGACCAATTTTATATGGAACGACAAATTTATTTTTGCAATGTTTCGGATTAAACGATTTAAAAGATTTGCCAGAATTGCCAAGTACAAGCTATGCAGAACGTGAAAAAATTTATCAAGAATCAAATCTATTTTCAAATATGGAAATCGAAGACAAAGAGAAAGAAAGCACTGAGGAGTAAGCTCTCAGTGTTTTTAACTTTGCATAATGAAAAGTTTATAATAATTAAATTCATTTATAAGTAATAGCTTTTAATAGTAATAAATAATGTATTCAAAAACATTTTTTTCTTGACAATATCTAATATAAACTTTATAATGGAGACACTTGAGACGAGCTCCGGTATCTCTACGGGGACCGGCGCGGGAAAAAAGATTTCTCCATTAAATTGGAGGAGGCTTTTTTTTTGAAAAATTTTAAAACTATTGATGAACAAATTCAAATTCTTCTTGAACGTGGTTTAATAATTAACGATATAGAAAAAGCTAAGCTGTATTTGCTTTCTCAAAATTACTACAACATTATCAATGGTTATGCCAGTTATTTTCCTCGTGATGGTGAATATGCTACAGTGCATAATAGACTTCGTAAAGAATTTAATCACTTAGATAATAGATTAAAGAGTATTTCCATTAATGATATTCTTGATAAACTGAGATTTCCTTTGGATTGGCATAAAAAAACGAATAAGATAACATATTAATAAATAAAAGGAGCAAAATACCTCAATAAAGGTTTTTGCTCCTTTTATTTATTGTACACGTTTAAACATTTTTTCTAAATCGTAAGTGCTGAATTTTATAATGGTTGGTCTGCCATGTGGACAGGTATAAGGTAAAGTCGTATGTGCCAATTCGTTTAAAATAATTTTCATTTGGGTGATATTCAATATATCGCCAGCTTTAATAGCGGCTTTGCATGCAGTCATGGCTAAGCAAGAATGACGAATTTCTTGCGGTGTAGGTGCGTGAAGTTGCATCAATGAATGAAGTATCTCGCGAAAAATCGATTCTGCATCGCTTTCTTTGATATCAGCTGGTATTTCTTTTAATCTGATTTGATTTTGTCCAGCGAGTTCTACATTAAAGCCAAGTTCGTATAATGTCTGTTGATATTTTTCAACTAAATCAATTTCTTGACTGCCTACATCTAAGAATAAATGAACTAATAACGGTTGAACTGCTATCTTATCCGTTTGTTTAGCGAATTTATCATATAAAATGCGTTCATGTGCCGCATGCTGGTCAATTATATACATACCACCATTTGGTCCCTGTGCCACGATGAAACAAGCATCTATTTGACCTATTGGGATTAAATTGCTTGCTTCTTTGACATCTACTTCACAAGAATTTGATTTCATTTGTGGTGTATTATTATCAGGTTCAGCAGAAAAATCAAATGAAGCTTTATCCTCTTTTACTTGATTAAAAGTATTTTCTTTTGTTGAAGTAGTTATCGATGGATGTAGTATTTCTTGTGCCTTGTGAAAATCCTGCATAGATTGTTTTGGTTTTGATGAAAATTCACTTGATGTAGAATGATTTGCTGTAAATAAAGGTGTTTGTTTTGGAGTGATTTTTGGTGGAATTGATGGTTTTTCCTCTATATGCAGTGCTTTATCTGCAATCGGTACAGCAAAATCGCTTAATTGTTGATTATTGCTAGGTTTAATCGCTTCTAAAATAGCCGTATACACAGCTTTAAATAAACGGCTTTCATCTTCAAATTTCACTTCTGCTTTTTGCGGATGAACATTTATATCTATTGTACGTTTATCCAATTCGATATTTAATACAACAAATGGATAACCAGATTTCGGCAAAAGTGAATGATAGGCGTTGTCAATCGCTTTATAAATAACACGGCTGGTGATAATACGCCCATTTACAATTAGAGTTTGCCATGAGCGAGAACTGCGAATGATAGCTGGTTTAGTTATAAATCCAGTTATTTTTATGTCTTCATCAATGTATTCTACTGGTAACAATTCTTCGCTAACTTTTGCGCCATAAATACATTCAATAGCATCGTACAGTGAATTATTGCCAGGTGTAGTTATTGTCATTTTATTGTTGTTAATCAATTTAAAAGCGATATGTGGTTTAGAAAATGCTAATTTAATGATGAAGTCATTTATTTTATTAGCTTCTGTTGTAGTCGTTTTGAGAAATTTTTTACGTGCTGGTACATTAAAGAATAAATCTTCTACTTTTATCGTTGTACCGATATTGCAACCAACATCCTCAATTTCATCAGTACGACCACCATTCACTTTTATCACTGTACCTAAATCGGCATCTTTGGGACGAGTCATCAAACAAAAACGAGATACAGCGGCAATAGATGGAAGCGCTTCGCCACGAAAACCTAATGTATTTATCTCCATCAAGTCATCTACTTGCTGAATTTTGCTCGTAGCATGGCGTAAAATGCAAAGGCGTGCGTTTTTATTGTCCATACCTATACCGTTATCTGTAACACGCATAAAAGAAGTGCCACCTGCCATTATTTCTATTTCAATTTTATCGGCTTGGGCATCTATGGAATTTTCTACTAATTCTTTAATAACTGAAGCTGGTCTCTCAACGACTTCACCAGCAGCTATTTTATCAACTGTAACATCGTCTAAAATATGAATTGTCATAGATTATCCTCTTGTTTCGCTTGTTGCTGAAGTTCATATAATTTATTCATAGCATCAAGCGGTGTCATACTCATTAAATCCAATTCTTTTAATTGAACAGAAATACTAACACCAAATAATGTAGGCATTTCTGCTACCTGTAAAAATTTCAATTTATTTTGATGTGTTTCTTTATCAGCTTTAGGCTGTGCATATTCTATCGTTTCAGGTTCAGATTTTTCTATAGTGACTTTTGGTGCGACTTCGACTTCATTTGTATTATCTACATTTGAAGTTTTATTTATATTTGTATCATTTTGTTCTAAATCAGCTAAAATATGTTCAGCTCTTTTTATCACATTGTTAGGTAAACCAGCCAATTTTGCTACATGAATGCCGTATGATTTATCGGCGCTGCCTCGAATAATGCGGCGCAAGAAAGTAACTTCTGTGCCTTTTTCTTTTACTGCTATGCAGTAATTTTTTACATGTACATCATCTTCAAGGTCAGTCAATTCATGGTAATGTGTAGCAAATAATGTTTTAGCACCGATATTATCGCGAATGTGTTCAATGACAGCTCGCGCAATACTCATGCCATCATATGTGCTCGTACCGCGTCCGATTTCATCTAAAATGACAAGACTATCTTTAGTCGCGTATTTTAAGATATGCGCTACTTCATTCATCTCTACCATAAAAGTGCTTTGACCGCTGACTAAGTCATCACTAGCACCAATACGGGTAAAAATTTTATCTACAGGGCAAATTTCAGCTTCTCTTGCTGGAATGAATGAGCCGATTTGTGCCATCAAAGTGAGAAGTGCTGTCTGGCGCATATAAGTTGATTTACCAGCCATATTTGGCCCAGTGATAATCATGATTTCATTTTGTGCATTATCAAGGCAAGTATCGTTTGGTACGAATAAATCACGTGATAAAATTCGCTCTACGAGTGGATGGCGTCCATCTTTGATATTTATAACGCCACCGTCCACTAATTTGGGTCGAATGTAATTATATTCTGTAGCTGCTTGTGCTAAGCTCACTAGTACATCTAAAATAGCTATTTCATGTGCTGTATCTTGAATGGAGCTGATTTTTGTCTTTAAAACTTCTCTAATCTGTGTAAATAAATTGTATTCTATCTGTACAATTTTTTCTTGTGCACCGAGAATTTTTGTTTCAAATTCTTTTAATTGCGGTGTGATATATCGTTCAGCATTAGCTAATGTCTGCTTACGGGTATAATAATCTGGAACTTTTTCTGTTGAGCTATGGCGGACTTCAATGTAGTAGCCAAAAACTTTATTATAGCCAATCTTTAATGATTTTATGCCAGTTTTAGTTTTTTCGTCCTCTTCCATTTGCTGTAATAAACGTTTGCTATTGCGAGCAATATTGCGGTATTCATCAAGTTCAGCATTGTAACCGTCTTTTATAAAACCACCTTCACGAATGGAAAATCCTGGGTCTTCTACAATAGCTCTATCAATCAATTGTACTAAATCATCATAGAGAAAAATCTTACTATCGATTTTTTGCAACAATGAAGCTGATAATTTTGTTAATTGTTCTTTTACAGCAGGAAGCACACGCAATGAACTTTTTAGTGCATTCATATCACGAGCGTTAGCACTGCCAATTTCCATGCGTGTCAAAAGGCGTTCAAAATCATATATGTCTTTCATTATTTCACGCAAATTATTGCGAGCTGAAAATTCATTTACGAGATTTTCTACAGCATCAAGACGAGCGTTTATGCGTTTTTTGCTGAGCAGTGGATATTCAAGCCATTTACGAAGCAAACGGTTTCCCATAGCTGTTCTAGTAAAATCAAGCACATCGTAAAGAGTATCTTTTTTACCACCATCACGCAAATTGCGAGTTATCTCTAAATTGCGCAAGGTATACGTATCGATAAATAGAGATTTAGAAGCATCTAAATATGTCAAACGGTTTAAATGGCTTAAATCCGTCTTTACTGTATCATGTACATAATCTAAAAGCGTAGCTACAGCTTTTTTTACCATCTCATTTTCAGGACGATTTTGAGCATCAAAATGCTGAATTATGCGGTCATCAATATTATTGGATACGCTATCTAATTCATTTACAAGACAATTTGACAAGCGCAAATCTAAGAAATCGTGCAACTGTTTTTCATATGAAAATGGTTTTATAAGTAAAAGTTCAGGCATCATTAAACGGTAGAGTTCATCTAATAATAATTGACAACGGTCTGCTCCATCGTATATGCCATAAAAACATTCACCAGTAGTGATATCCGCTCCAGCTAATACAATTTGCTGATTTTCTTCATATATTAAAGTGATGTAGTTATTTTTATTGCCACTCAAAGCTGATTCACTCATGACTGTGCCTGGTGTAACGATTTTTATAACTTCGCGTTTTGTGAGTCCTTTAGCTTTAGGGTCACCGATTTGTTCGCAGATTGCCACTTTATAGCCACGATTTACGAGCTTATTTATATACGGTTCAGCAGAATGGTAAGGCACTCCACACATTGGAATGCCTTCACCTGCTGTACTTCTTTTTGTCAAAGTAAGTTCTAACTCTTTGGAAACGAGCAACGCATCATCCATGAACATTTCATAAAAATCGCCTAAGCGAAAAAATAAAATTTGGTCTGGATGAGCATTTTTTACAGCTTGATACTGTTGCATCATTGGAGTGAGTTTCAAAATTTACGCCTCCAATTCGCCTTTTAATACCCAAGTCTGCGGATGAGTTATTTTTACTTTTACTAAATCGCCCACTTTTTCATCTTTATGTTGCCATAAAACGATTTTATTTGTACGTGTATGGCCAGTGTAAACTGTTTTATCAGTTTTACTTGGACCTTCTACCATTACTTCTACAGTTTGATTTAATAGTTTTTCATTTATTTCAAGGCTGATTTCATTTTGTAAATCCATCAATTTATGCAAACGGTCTTTTTTAATCGCTTCGGGAACTTGATTTTTCATTGTAGCTGCTGGAGTACCAGAACGTTTAGAATAAACGAAAGTGTATGCTGCATCATAGCGAATTTCTCTTAAGAATTCGAGCATTTGCGAAAAGTCTTCATCTGTTTCACCTGGGAAACCTACAATTAAATCAGTGGTGAAACTAGCGTTTGGAAAATCACGACGAATTTTAGCGATGAGTTCTTTATAATAAGCAGTAGTATAACCGCGGTTCATTGCTTTAAGCATTTTATCTGTACCATATTGTACCGGCAAATGGAAATGTTCACAAACGTGTTTGCTATTTTTTATTGCTGCAATTACTTTATCAGTTAAATCGCGAGGATGAGAAGTCATATAACGAATGCGTTCAATGCCTTCAATTTTATCTACCATAGTTAAAAGGTCGGCAAAATCAGCATCATTTCTATCTTTACCGTATGAATTTACATTTTGTCCAAGCAGTGTTACTTCTTTTACACCGCTTTGTACCATTTTTGTGATTTCAGCTACAATTTCTTCTGGTGCACGGCTACGTTCACGACCGCGAACGTATGGCACGATACAATAAGTGCAGAAATTATTGCAACCGTACATGATAGGCACATACGCGAATAATGAATCATTTTTTGCTGGTTCAACATTTGGTGGCATATCATAATCACCAGCTAATTTAACGATATGACCGCGAGATGTGTAAATTTCTTCTAATACAGCTGGTAAATCATACATTTTATTTGTACCTAACACGAAATCGACATGTGGTGCTTTTTTAAAAATTTTGTCGCCATCTTTTTGTGCCATGCAACCAGTTATGCCAAGTATTAAATTTGGATTTTGTTGTTTTAAATGTTTTATTTCACCGATTTT
Source organism: Megamonas hypermegale (assembly GCF_900187035.1). Taxonomy (NCBI): domain Bacteria; kingdom Bacillati; phylum Bacillota; class Negativicutes; order Selenomonadales; family Selenomonadaceae; genus Megamonas; species Megamonas hypermegale. Next base: position 790,283 of record NZ_LT906446.1, on the reverse strand, counting down.
ACCATAAATTTTCTTTTCAGCATTTTCACGCACACAACAAGTATTTATTATGATAATATCTGCATCTTCCATCTTATCTGCTGGTTTATAGCCCATACGTTCTAATTGTCCAGCAAAGCGTTCACCATCAGAAAAATTCATCTGACAGCCATAAGGTAATATTTTATATAGTAATTGTTTATTATCTAGCAAAAGATACATCCTTTCTATAAATAATCTAAAACAAATTTAAATAACTAAGATAAGAATAGCCACCAGCTAATTATTACTGGTGGCTATCTCCACAATAAAACAATTATATCATTTTCTAAAATGGACTTCAATACTTAGTCATTAAGAAGCTTTTTGGTATAATTTTACAAATAAAATGTATTAGTATCATTTAAATTAATTATCTATTGTTAAATCAAAAATCATAAATAAATTTATTTTATAAAAATCAGTTCCTTTAAAATGGATATTTTTATATATTTATACTACAAATGTATATTCTTAAAAGAAAAAATATAGATAAAAATTTATTTTGAATATTTCATTGACAAGATGTATGACTTTGGTATAATTATACGATAAAGATGTTAGAGTGATATATTGAATGATGAAATGTGTATTAGGAGTGATTTATTAGATGAAAAAAAATATGAAAAAAGATATTTTGGTTATGGGTTTTGCCATGTTTGCCATATTTTTTGGCTCAGGCAATTTGATTTTTCCGCCGATTATTGGTTTAGCATCAGGTGAACAAGTTGGTTGGACAATAATTGGACTTGCACTTACAGGTATTTTATTTCCAATGATGGCATTGGCATCTGTAGGAAATGTTGGCTATGGCTTGCATGATATGATGAAACATGTCAATAGTTGGTGGCATTATTTATACATGGGTTTAGGTTTATTAGTCGTTATCTTCGGTACAATTCCAAGATGTGGCGGTGTTGCATTTGAATCTGGCATGCAGGGAATTTTTGGCGAATTACCACTTAGTGCAAGAATAATTTTTTTAGCTGTATTTTTTGCTGTATCGTATTATTTTGCTATGAACCGTTCTACTGTTATTGATAAAGTTGGTAATTATTTAACACCATTATTGTTAATAACATTATTGGCGATTATCGTTTTAGCCGTTGTAAGTCCTATCGATACATTACATAGCAGTTCAATTTCAACAGCAAAAGACTCTTTCTTAAATGGATTTTTTACAGGATATAATACTGGTGATGTTGGTACAGGCATATTATGCGCTGGTATGTTTATTGCTGCTTTTCGCGAAAAAGGCTATCGCACTAAACAAGAATACAATAAAATGATGCTCGGTATTATTATTGTAGGTTTTATTTTATTGTTCATCGTTTATGCAGGATTGGCATATTTAGGAGCTCAAGGCGTAAATTATTATGGTTTAGATGTAAATGCTACATTCTTATTAACTGATTTAGTAAAAAATTTGGCTGGCTATGAAGGTAGCTGTATTTTATCTATCGCTGTTATTTTAGCTTGTTTAACTACTGCTATTGGCATGATTGCAACTACTGGTCAATGGATAGAAGGATGGTCTAACGGTAAAATTTCTTATAAAATGGCTTCATTGATGATTACGCTTGCTATTTTCATGATATCTTGCCTTGGTGTAACTAATATTCTCAAAATTTCTGGTCCTATTTTCATGATATTGTTCCCAATGTCTGTTGTATTGACTTTCTTGGGATTGGGTAAAAAATGGGTACCGAATGATGGAGCTTGGAAAGGTGCTGTATGGGTAGCATTTATAATGTCTTTATTTGATGCTTTAAATTTAGCTGTTACAACAGGCTTATTAAATATAGATATTTCTGGATTAATAAGCGTTATCAATCAAATTCCATTAGCAAAACAAGGCTTTGCTTGGCTAATCCCAACTATTTTAGGCTATATCATCGGTGCTAGTGTTTATAAACTCAAGAAAAAAGAAAGCATCGCTTATGAAGTATGGAACAATTAAATTCAATTAAATCTGTGGAGAATATTTTATGAAGCAAAATAATATTATTTATGAAAATGGAAAGATTTTCACATCAGATGAAGCCAATCTTCATGCTGACAGTATGGTTGTAGAAAACGGATATATAAAGTGGATAGGAAAAAAAGAAGATAGACCGAATTTTGATTATCCTGTAGTAGATTTAAACAATGCTTGTGTATTACCAGGTTTTGTAGATGCACATATGCATCCTGTAATGCTTGCTGATTTTAGCAAAGAAATATCTGCTCTACCTCCAAAAGTAAATTCAATAGCTGATTTAATCAAAGAAATAAAATTAAAAGCCAATCAAATGAAAAAAGATAAAAAAGACGGCTGGATTTTGGGCTGGGGCTATGATGAAGGGAAATTTGCTGAAAAACGCTCGATAACTCGCTGGGATTTAGATGAAGGAACGACAGATTTTCCAGTATCCATTATTCGCACATGCGCGCATATAAGATGTGTAAATAGTAAGGCATTAGCTTTAGCGGGAATAACGAAAGATACGAAAGACCCCGAAGGCGGTCATATTGAGAAAGATGAATTTGGCGAACCTACTGGCATTTTAGAAGAAAATGCTAGAAATTTAGTTTTGCCTTATATCCCTGAATTAAATGAAGCTGAACAAGTCCAAAATTTAGTGGATTTAGGGGATTTATTGACTTCACAAGGCATTGTTGCCGTCTGTGATATGGGCAATTTGGATAAATACGATAATTACAATTATTATAAAGAAGCTATCGCTAAAGGTTTTAAGCAAGAAGTTGCCATGTATTATATGTGGGATTTCTTCATGAATGATAAAAATTTTGCAATCAGCAAAGAAAAACAAAATAATGATAATCAAGTATTCGTAGCTGGTTTAAAATTAATCAGTGATGGCAGTGTATCTGGTAAAACTGCTTGGATGGATAAACCTTACTTAAATAGCGATAGTTGTGGTATCAGTGTATGTTCTGATGAACAATTGGAAACGGCAATCGATTTTTGCAAACAAAATAAATGTCAATTATCTGTACATGCTATGGGAACAAGTGCTATAAAACGCATAGTAGATAGAGTTTATGCTGAAAAAGATTGGTTAAATGAAACTAGACCATATGTGAGAGTAGAACATATCACTTTGCCTAGCCAAGATAGTATCAATAAAGCTGTAGAAAAAAATATCGGTTTTGTAACGCAACCTATTTTCTTATATGCTGAAATAGAAAGTTATCTGCAAAATCTCGGCGAAGACACCATGAAAAAATGTTATCCAATAAAATCTTTGCTAGAACAAAACGTAAATTTATGTTTTTCAACTGATGCACCTGCCACATCTTGGGCTATACCATCAGACCCATTTAGCTGTATAAAAGGTGCTGTCACTAGAAAAGCATATGATGGCACTGATTGCGGAGCTAATCAAATTATTGATATGGAAACGGCAATAATCTTATACACAAAAAAATCAGCTCAAATAGCAGGTTTTAAAAATCTTGGTCAATTAAAAACAGGATATAAAGCTGATTTTATAACATTAGATAGAGATATCTTCGCTATTGCACCTGAAGATGTGGATAAAGTGCAAGTCGATAAAACGTATATCAATGGTGAATGTGTTTTTACTAAATAAATGTTTATTTAATAAATAATAAGAAAGAATTTCATGGTATCTTAATATCATGGAGTTCTTTTTTTGTTAGATTAATATAATTGATATATTTGTAAAAATTAGCTTATTTTTGGCAAAAGTATAGAAAATAACTACAGCTTGCTATATAATATTAGAAATACGGTTTTTATTTTTAACTATTTAAAATAAATTTATTACGTATTGTATATTAAGATATAGAAGGATTTATAATATTTTTTATTATAAATTTGAAAGGAAGTTCTTTATGAATTCAAAAAATGAAAATTTAGCCATGTTATGTGATTTCTATGAATTTACAATGGGAAATGGTTATCTGAAAAATAATTTACATAATAAAAATGTGTATTTTGATGTATTTTTTCGTAACATTCCAGATGATGGTGGTTTTGCAATTGCAGCAGGTCTTCAACAAGTAATCGAATACATTGAAGATTTGCACTTCAACGAAGAAGATATTGAATATTTCCGTTCTAAAAATCTCTTTAGCGATGATTTTATCGATTATTTAAAAAACTTTCATTTCACAGGTGATATTTACGCTGTACCAGAAGGAACTTGTATTTTCCCTCGTGAACCAATCATGACAATTAAAGCTCCTGCTATTGAAGCCCAGATTTTAGAAACTTTTGTACTTTTAGCATTAAATCACCAATCTTTGATTGCCACAAAAGCAAACCGCATTGTGCGCGCTGCACAAGGTAGAGCCGTATTAGAATTCGGTTCTCGCCGTGCTCAAGGTGCTGATGGTGCTGTAAAAGGTGCTAGAGCTGCATATATCGGTGGTTGCGCTGGAACTGCTTGCACACTTACAGATGAACTTTACGGCGTTCCTGCTGGCGGCACTATGGCACATGCTTGGGTTCAAATGTTTGATAGTGAATATGAAGCATTTAAAGCATATTGTGAAATTTATCCACACAATGCTGTATTGCTCGTTGATACGTATAATACTTTAAAAAGCGGTGTACCAAATGCTATCCGTGTATTTAAAGAAATGCTCGTTCCTCAGGGAATTACTAATTTTGCTATTCGCCTTGATTCTGGCGATATTTCCTATTTATCTAAACAAGCTCGTAAAATGCTCGACGATGCAGGACTTACAACTTGCAAAATCGTAGCTTCTAATGCACTTGATGAACATTTAATCCGTGATTTAATAATGCAAGGTGCACAAGTTGATACTTTTGGTGTCGGCGAACGCATGATTACATCTAAATCTGCGCCTGTTTTTGGCGGTGTATATAAATTAGTTGCTGTTGAAGATGAACAAGGCAATATCATTCCAAAAATCAAACTCAGCGAAAATACTGCAAAAATCACTAATCCACATTTCAAAAAAGTTTATCGTTTATACGATAATGAAACTGGCAAAGCTATTGCAGATGAAATTTGCTTACATGATGAAGTCATCGATAATACAAAACCACATGTTATCTTTGACCCAATGGCTACTTGGAAACAAAAAACTCTCACTAATTTTACAGTTAGAGAACTTCAAGTACCTATTTTCAAAAATGGTAAACGCGTATACGATAGTCCATCTATCGATAAAATCCGTGACTATTGCAAACGCGAAGTTAACTCTTTATGGGATGAAGTTAAACGTTTTGAAAATCCTCATCGCTACTATGTTGATTTATCTCAAAAATTATGGGATATCAAAAAAGAATTATGCGTTGCAAACTCTATGAAATAATCTTTTAATAAATAAAGGCATTTACTTTTATGTAAATGCCTTTTTATTTTATCGGGAATTTATTTTCTGCTAATTATCAATCCAATTAAAATTAATATCGTGCCAATTATTTGACCTGTGACTAATGTTTCATCGAGTAAAATATAAGCAAACCATAAAGAACAAACTGGTAATAAATATTGATAAAGTGCTGTTCTAGTTGAACCTATTTGACCAACTGCATATACCCAAATGATGTTGCATAGCCAAAGTGCAAATATGCCTGAATAAAAAACACTTATCCATGCTGAATTAGATAATGAACTAAAATCTATAGTTCGCATTTCTGGAATAGCTAAAATAAAGAATACTACGGCAGATATACTTATTAAATAACTTACTATTTGGCAACTAGAATAATTATTTAATAAATCTTTAGCATAAATTGTATAATAAGCATTAGAAAATTGACCGAAAACAACAATGAGTGTACCTATTAAATGATAATTAGAAAAGCTTATTTCTTTATTGGAACTAAAAATAATACTTAAAACTCCACTAAAAGATAAAATAATTCCTATGGTCATCATTTTAGAAAGTGGTATTTTCTTAAAAATGCGATTTAACAAAACTACAGCAAGAGGCATAATAGCAGAAGCTAGTGAAGCATTTCCTGCTGTTGTTTTAGATAATCCATATGTCAAACATATTTGTGTAAAGCAAAAACCGCATAAACTCAATAATATTAATGCTTTTAAATCATGCCAAGGCATCTTTTTATATGTGTGGGTTTTATAAAGCCATAACCAACAAAGAATACTAGCAATACTAAGACGTAAAGCATTATAAGTAAATGTACCAATTTCTGATATACCTATTTTTATCACTGAATTATTTGATGACCAAATTAAAACGACAACTAACATACTTATTTCTAAAAAATATTTACGAATATATTCAAATTTTCTCAAAACAAATAACCTTCTTTTGCTTATATATAAAAGCTATAAATTGGCTTTTATTATATACTCATGATATTATTTGTCAATAATTAAATGAGGTAATTATTGTTTTTAACTAATTTTGCATAAAAATACTATAAGGTAAAAATTTTATCGGGGTTTTATGTATTTTTATAACACAATTATTTAATATAATACACAATATAGTCTTACCTGTAATTTCATTAAGCATTAAGAGCATTTATTTTATTGATATTTAGTTTACTCACTAAATGAGTAGAAATATCCTAGTAATAAAATTTTATTTAATAGACTTAGAATGATGAAATTATATTTTGAGTGCTATAAAAGTGCTATTGATTTAATCTTTTTTGACTTTTCAATAATCATTCTCACTTTTTTGATAAACAAAATCCTTTTATTTCAAGGGTTTTTAAGCTTTTTAAAATAATTAATCAAAAAATCAAAAAAAGGCTTGATTTTTTTTTTGAAATTAACTACAATAATAACTGTGAGTTGGCACTCATCAATATAGAGTGCTAACAAAATAAAAATATGTATGAAATACTATTATATATAGGAGGAATATACAATGATTAAGCCATTAGGCGACAGAGTTGTTATTAAAGTTTCTGAAGGCGATGTTAAAACCGCAAGCGGTATCGTTTTACCTGACACTGCTAAAGAAAAACCACAAGAAGGCGTAGTAGTTGCTGTAAGCGAAGGCAAATACGTTGATGGCAAAAAAGTTGCTTTAGACGTAAAAGTAGATGACAAAGTTATCTTCTCTAAATACGCTGGTACTGATGTAAAAGTTGATGGAACAGATTATTTAATCGTTAGAGATAGCGATATCTTAGCTGTAATTGAATAATTTGCAGAAACTAAATAAACTTAACTTTAAATGTATATCCTAGGAGGTTCTTTTTAAATGGCTAAACAAGTATTATTTGGCGAAGAAGCTCGTCAGGCTCTTGGTAAAGGCGTTGACGCACTCGCTAATGCTGTAAAAGTTACACTTGGCCCAAAAGGCAGAAATGTTGTTTTAGATAAAAAATTTGGTGCTCCAACAATCACTAACGATGGTGTTACAATCGCTCGTGATATTGAACTTGAAGATCCATTCGAAAATATGGGCGCTCAGCTCGTAAAAGAAGTTGCTACTAAAACTAACGATATCGCTGGTGATGGTACAACTACTGCTACATTACTTGCTCAGGCTATGATTCATGAAGGCATGAGAAACGTAGCTGCTGGTGCTAACCCAATGATTATTAAAAAAGGTATCGAACAGGCTGTTGCAACTTTAGTTGAAGAAATCAAGGCCAAAGCTGTAAAAGTTGAAAGCAAAGAAGCTATTGCACAAGTTGCTTCCGTATCTTCCGCTGATGAAGAAACTGGTAAACTTATTGCTGATGCTATGGAAAAAGTTGGTAAAGACGGTGTTATCACTGTTGAAGAATCCAAAGGTATGCAAACTAACCTTTCCGTTGTAGAAGGTATGCAGTTTGACCGCGGATACATTTCTCCATACATGGTTACTGATACTGATAAAATGGAAGCTGTTATGGATGATCCATATATCCTTATCACTGACCGCAAAATTTCCGCAATCGCTGACATTCTCCCTATCCTTGAAAAAGTTGTTAAACAGGGTAAAGAACTCGTTATCATTGCAGAAGATATCGACGGCGAAGCTCTTGCAACTCTCGTTGTAAACAAACTTCGTGGTACTTTCAAAGCTCTTGCTGTTAAAGCTCCTGGCTTTGGTGACCGTCGTAAAGCTATGCTCGAAGATATCGCTATCTTAACTGGTGGTCAAGTAATCAGTGAAGAACTCGGCCGTAAACTCGATAGCGTTGAACTTTCTGACCTCGGTCATGCTCGTCAAGTTCGTGCTTCTAAAGAAGAAACTACAATCGTTGATGGTTATGGCGATAAAGCTGAAATCGCTGCTCGTGCAGAACAGATTAAAAAACAAATCGCTGAAACTACTTCCGATTTCGATAAAGAAAAATTACAAGAACGTCTTGCTAAACTCGCTGGCGGCGTAGCTGTAATTGAAATTGGTGCTGCAACTGAAGTTGAAATGAAAGATAAAAAACTTCGTATCGAAGATGCTTTAAATGCAACTCGTGCAGCTGTTGAAGAAGGTATCGTTGCAGGTGGCGGTACTACATTCATCGACATCCAACCAGCTCTTGAAAAACTCGAAGCTGAAGGCGATGTTAAAACTGGTATTGAAATTGTAAAACGTGCAATTGAAGAACCAGTTCGCCAGATTGCTAACAATGCTGGTCTTGAAGGTTCCGTTGTTGTAGAACATGTTAAATCTGCTGGTGCAGGCGTTGGTTACAATGCTCTTATCGGCAAATATGAAGACATGATTGCTGCTGGTATTGTTGACCCTGCCAAAGTAACTCGTAGCGCTCTTCAGAATGCTGCAAGTATTGCTGCTATGGTTCTCACTACAGAAACAATCGTTGCTGATAAACCAGAAAAAGCTGAAGTTCCAGCTGCTGGTGCAGGTATGGGCGGCGGAATGCCTGGTATGATGTAATTTAAAACATCTTATCAAAAATCTAAATAAACAAATTAAGCCTAGTGAATTTTCACTAGGCTTTTTTTATAAAATCTTAAGCTTTATTTTTAGAACTAAAAATTACAGTTCCAATAACACCTGCTATAACTCCTCCGACTGCTACTCCTATAGTTTTTAAATTATCCGACAAAGTATCTATAATACTATTTTCTTCAAAACTTCTTTTTTTATAATGTTTTTTACAATAAGTTGCTTCCATCCATTGAATAAAATTAAATAAATATTTCATGCAAGTATTAGCTACATTTTTATCAATGTTAATTCCATTTTCATGTGTCGCTATATTTCCTTTTTTACGAATGTAATGAAGTTCATTAGTTAATTTTGTACTAATAATACATGAAAATTTTTTATTAGACATTAAATCATACAAATTATTTTGAGAAATATTTTCAGAAATAAGCTTTATATCAGTATGATATACCCATCTAATAGCCATCTCTAATGCTGTTCTGATTTCTTTTACACAAGATACAGGTGTATCTGTTCTCCAACGTTTTTCTGCTTCGATACAGATAGAAGCAAAATTTTTAAATTCGGGTATTTCTTCCAAATAATTAAAATTTGCCATGAATATTGTCTTTCCTTTCAAAATATGTAATTTATCATAAAATTTTCATAGAACTTTAAGTTATATTATATACAATTTTTGTACATTATAAAATATAGAAAAGGAGATGATTTTATGATATTTATTTCTATGCTATTTCTAGGTGCTTTAATTGGTTTTGTCGGTGCTGGTGGTGCAGGTGTCACGATTACTTTGTTAACTGTTGTATTTGATGTACCAATTCATACAGCATTAGGAGTAGCACTTGCTTCAATGGTATTTACTATGATTTCTGGTGTAATCAGTCATCTGCGTGAACATGAAGTTGTTGTAAAAACTGGACTTGTAATTGGCTTAGGCGGTATCGTCGGTGCTTTTTTAGGTGCGGAATTCTCTGATAAAATCCCAGAAGACATTCTTAGCATTTGCACTGCAACGATGATTATTTTATCTGCTATTATTTTATATGTTAAGGTTTATCAAGCTGATTTTATGGATAAACATATACATATTCGTCCTGAACAGTTAGCAGGTAAAAAGTTTTATATTTACGGCATTATAACGGGTATTATAAATGGATTCTTATCTGGTGCTTTTGGCATTGGTGCAGCCGCATTTATTCAAATTACATTGCTTGTGATTTTTGGCGTTCCACTTTTGAAGTCCATTGGAACGTGCATGCTAATCATTCTACCTATATCAGCATCAGGTGGACTCGGTTACCTTGTAAACGGAAATCTTGATTTTCCAATTTTTATTCAAACTTTATTAGGTTTAATGATTGGCGCATTTATCGGTTCGAAATGTACTCATCTTGCACCACGTCCATTTTTAAAATTCTGCATAGTGGCAATGCCTGCAATCGGTGGATTAATTTTATTGTTGTTTCATTAAAAATAGAAATTTAATATTGAAAATATATACGAAAAAACCAGCTTGTTAAAATTATAAGCTGGTTTTTTATAGGAATATTGTTGAATTTAAATCCGCCAAAAGTGTTTTAAAAATATAAAAGAAAGATACAGAATATAAATTGTTATAATAAATCAATAAAAATCTATGATTTGAATATATTGACTTGAAGCCGACTTCAAATGGTATTATGAAATCAAGCATGACAATCTAAGGAGTTGATATTATGACTATAAAAGAAGTAAGTGAAAAATACGATATCTCCGCTGATACAATCAGATATTATGAACGCATTGGTCTTTTACCGCCAATTCCGCGCAAATCAAATGGCATTCGCGATTTCGATGAAGTTTCTTGTAATTGGATTGAATTTGTAAAATGCATGCGAAGCGCTGGCGTGGAAATAGAGGCACTCATCGATTATATCAAATTATTCTATCAAGAAGGCACAGCCGAAGCGCGCAAAGAAATATTAAAAGAACAACGTGACCGCCTGCAAAAGAAAATAGATGTGATGAATTTAGTCATTGAACGTCTTAATAAAAAAGTAGACCGCTATGAAGAAATCATCATACCAGCTGAAAAGAAATTAAAAGAACAAACCATTAAAACAAATGATAATATTGATTGCTAAACGGATTAAAATCATGTATAATTATTACAATAATTTATAAACTTATATTAAAAGAAAGAGATGATTTATGGAACCCGATAGGAAACAGACAGATGACGATAATATTATAAAGGAGTATCACGAGGAAATTATCACTAAAGCTTGGTCTAAAAGATTAAAAACCATTGTAGCGATAACAACTCTGATTTTAGCTGTAGTTGGCACGCTCGCTTCATTTAAAGCTGCAAGCCTTGGCAATCAGGTGGTAATCAGTCAAAATGAGGCATTCAACTACTGGTCACATTATCAAGCAAAAACGATAAAAAAGACTACGCTAGAAGCTGAACTTTATAATATTGAAATTGAATTGGCAAAAACTGATTTGACAGATAATCCTAAATTACAAGAAGAGCTCTATGCCAAAAAAGAAGCTTACAAGCAGAAAATTGCTCAATATAAAGCAGAAGAATACACATTATCACAAATGGCAAAATCAGCTGAACAAAAACATCTCGCTACGAAAGAGATATCAGCAAATTTTGGTAATGCTTTAATCTTTTTACAAATAGGCATTTTATTATCTTCGCTCACGGCAATCAGCAAGATAAAATACTATTGGTATATAGGTGCTGTAACTGGATTTATCGGCTTTAGCATCTTTATCGGTTCATATTATAAATATTTGACATTATGATAAAAGGCAGGTACAAAAAGTACCTGCCTTTTATTTCTAATAAATATATAGTGTATAATAATATTAGCTTATCACGGAAAATCAATTTAAATATATAGGAGATTATCATGTTTAATAAAAAACAACTACAAGTCATAAATGAACTCGATAAAAATATTTTGTTATGCGCTGGAGCTGGCACCGGTAAGACAAATGTTTTATCATACCGCGTTGTCAATATATTACAAAAACAAAAAGCAAAACCAAGCGAAATTCTCTGTCTTACATTCACTAATAAAGCTTGTCGAGAACTGAAAAATCGCATCAGCTCTCAATTAGATTTTGAAACGGCAAAAGATATCACAATACGTACTATTCATGGCTTTGCTTATCAAATCATCACGATTTCAGCCAAAGCTAAGCATAAAACATTCCAGGAATTTGTCATTTTTGATGATGAAGACCAAAAAGCTTTAATCCGCCAAATTTTACAAAAATATCCTAAAGGAAAAGCCTTGGATATCCAATATATAGTAAATTGCATTGAACAGCTAAAACAAGAACGTGCCTTACAGCATCTACATAATGATATTCAAGCAGATTACACTTCATTATATCAGCGTCATTTGCAATTCAATAAAACATTCAATCAACAAAAAAGCGATAGTCTAACGAAGTTCTTCCAATTTGATGGCATAAATATAATTGTAGCTTATGAGCATGCTCTGCAACAGATGAACGGACTTGATTACAAAGACTTAATCGCTAATGCTTATCGATTATTGCAAGATGAAGCAACACGTGAAAAATGGCATGAAAAATACAAATACATCATGATTGATGAAATGCAAGACACAAGCATTTTTGAATACACCATGCTACATTATTTATTTGCCAATCGCAATATCATGCTTTGCGGTGATGAATTTCAGACGATTTACGAATGGCGTGGTTCTAATCCAGAACGCATTTTAAATGATTTTTGCAAAAACTATAAACCAATCATCATAAATTTCACGGAAAATTATCGTTCGACAAAATTATTATTAGAAATGGCTTACAATACATTACAAAATCTATTTCAAAAAGATGTGATAGAACATTCCTATGCTAAGAATATGATTTCAAAAAGCAGTGAAACAGGACATAAAATCCACTTTCAGCAATTTAAAAACACATATGAAGAAGCGCGCTGGATTTTCAATAATATAATACAATTACTGCCTCAAATAGAAAGTTTATCTGAAATAGCCATACTCGTCCGCCAAAACAAATACTTATACACCTTGGCAAATCATTTAACAGTATTAGCGAATAACTACAATCAAAAGTATCAAAAAAATATATTGGATTTCATTCAAATCGACAGTATAAAGTTCTTTAAACGACAAGAAATAAAAGATGTCATATCCATTTTAAAATATCTCATCAATGCTGATGATTATTTAAGCTTGCAACGCATATTGATTAACCTCATTCCGAATATCGGCATAGGAACAATCAGACAAATCAATTCAGAAGAATATTTAAATGCAGGGCTTCGCCTATCTGATTTTATTAACGCTAATTTCACCAATGAATATTACGAACCATTTGCCGATTTAATACAAGCTTATTTCACTAAAGACATCATCGTTTTCGATATAGAAGGTACGGGAACGGATATCTTCACAGATAATATAATTCAGTTATCTGCTGTACGCATTCATAAAGGTAAAAGAATAGATAGCTTTAACGAATACTTAAAATCAGAAAAAAGCGTAGGTGATTCAGAAAAAGTTCACCATATTTCAGACGATTATCTCGCTAAAAACGGTAAAAATCCTCAAAAAGTATTGATGAAATTCACCGAATTTATAAAAGATGCCATAATCACAGGTCATAATATACGCGGCTATGATATGGATATCTTAAACCAAAATTTGATACGCCGCGGACTGAGCCCAATAAATTTTGAACATATAAATTTTGATACGCTCGATTTAGCACGCCGTTTTTATCCTAATTTGCCTAATCATAAATTAGAACACCTAAGCAATTTATTTAATTTAGACACAAAATCAAATCACGATTCATTTGATGATGTACTAGCAACTTGGGATTTACTGCATAAAATGCTAGAAGAAAAAATCATTCCAACATCTAAAAAACGCCAAGAACTTTTGAGTAAACAAAAACAAAAATTCATAAAACCAGCTGAGCTTTTAATCAATTTACGTCAAAAAATAACGGCAGATATCTCTTTAAAAGATTTAATAGTACAGATTGTAAAAGATTTTGATTTAACGAGAATTTACCGAGCTGAAACGATAGATGGAAGAAACCGTATTGAAAACTTGCGTACACTATATAGAATTGCTAAAAAGGAATTATCCAATCAATCAGGCATAAACGGCATAAAGGAATTACTACAATACGCTACATTATCCAGCAGTGATTTAGATGCACTTACTGTTGAAAAACCTAAAATTCCAATCATAACGGTACATCAAGCAAAAGGATTGGAATTCAAATATGAATTTCTCGCTGGTATGAATGATGATATATTCCCATCATATTTCAGCACACAAAATGGTTATATCACAGAAGAAGAAAAGCGTTTATTTTATGTAGCTATAACTCGTGCTAAAAAGAGATTATATATATCGTGCTCAGGCAAAAAAAGTCGTTTACTCACTAATATTCCAGAACAATTTATTGATAATACTACAACAAAGTTTTAGTTAGACGAAAAGACCAATATATTAAATATTGGTCTTTTTTGCATAATATATATAAATTTTTTGAAAAATATATACAAAATAAACAAAACGATTTATAATTTATAAAGTGAATATTTTTTGTATTTTATAAATTTAATATATATTATATTTGGAGGATTATTTTATGAAAGTATTGATTATTGGTGGTGTTGCCGCAGGAACAAAAACAGCGGCTAAATTAAAACGTGCCGACCGCAGTGTTGATGTTACACTTATCGCTAAGGACAAGGATATCTCATATGCTAGCTGTGGATTACCTTATTATGTAGGTGGCATAATTGAAGATAAATCTGGTCTTATCGTGAACACTCCGCAGAAATATGCAGCTATGACAGGCGTAAATGTCGTAACTGGCATAGAAGCTTTTAAATTAGATAGTGAAAATAAAACCGTTTTAGCTAAAGATGTTGATACGGGTGAAGTAAGTTCATACACTTATGATAAACTTGTAATCGCTACAGGTGCTTCACCAGTTGTTCCGCCAATCACTGGTATAGATAAAGCTGGTGTATTTAAATTACGCTTACCTGACGATGCAGTAAATATGCGCGATTATTTGAAAAATAGCAATGTAAAAAAAGCTGTCGTTGTAGGTGGTGGCTTCATCGGTTTAGAAGCAGCTGAAAACTTGCAAGTACAAGGCGTTGAAGTAACTGTCATTGACTTTGCTTCACAAATCATGCCAAATGTAATCGACCCTGAAATCGCCGCTTTCGTACAGAAACATCTGCAAAAACAAGGTATTCGTATAATGACTGGTGTTGCAGGTCAAGAAATTCTCGGCGATAGTGCTGTACAGGGAATTAAAACAACGGCTGGCGAATTATCCGCTGATTTAATCGTATTATCTGTAGGCGTGCGCCCAAATACTGCATTTTTACAAGATACTGGTATTGAAATGTTTAAAGGCACTATACTTGTAAATGATAAATTACAGACAAGCTTAAACGATGTATATTCTGTAGGCGATTGCGCTATGGTAACAAATCGCTTAACGCATGCACGCCAATGGTCACCTATGGGTTCTAGTGCTAACCTTGAAGGTCGTTTGCTCGGTCAAATTTTAACTAATATAGATAAAGAATATCCTGGTGTACTCGGTACCGGTATCGTAAAATTGCCGAATATCAACTGCGCTCGCACTGGTCTTGGTGAAAAACAAGCGCGCGATGCAGGTTATGATGTAGAAACTCTAATGGCAGTTGTCGAAGATAAACCAAATTATTATCCTGATGCTGATGCTTTTATCACAAAACTAATTGCAGATAAGAAAACACATAAA
This sequence comes from Megamonas hypermegale, assembly GCF_900187035.1. NCBI lineage: Bacteria > Bacillati > Bacillota > Negativicutes > Selenomonadales > Selenomonadaceae > Megamonas > Megamonas hypermegale. The sequence goes on along the minus strand of NZ_LT906446.1, from coordinate 774,617 downwards.
ATTCTCGGACTTCAAGTAATCGGTCAAGGTGCGGTCGACAAAATGGCAGATATTGCCGTTACTGCTATTTCACTCGGTGCAACATTAGAACAATGTGAATGTATGGATTTTTGCTATGCACCGCCATTTTCTACAGCAATTCACCCATTTGTACAAACAGTGCATATCATGCTCAATAAATTAAACGGTTATTTAACCAGCATTACGCCAGCTGAATACTTAGCAGGCAAAGCTGACGGTTATCGCGTAATTGATGCCAGCTTAAAACCTAGCATTCGCGGTGCTCTTTATGTTGACCTTGCTAAAGTAAACGGCCCAATCGAAGGCTTAAATAAAGATGATAAATTATTACTCGTTTGCGCTAAAGGTAAACGCGCATACTTTTTACAAAATCGCTTGAAACATTTTGGCTACACTAATACATTAGCATTAGAAGCTGGGCTTACTTTCAGTGATGTAAAAGTAAAGACAACAGCTAAATTGACACCTGAAGAAATAAAAGCTGTAAAAGCATTAGGATTTTTACAAGATAAAACAACTGGTGATAAATTCAATGGTCGTGTAATCACAAGAAACGGTAAAATCACCGCCAATGAAAGCAAAGTAATCGCTGAAGCAGCAGAAAAATTCGGCAGTGGCGAAATCACTATGACAACTCGTTTAACAGTAGAAATTCAAGGTGTTCCATATGAAAATATCGAACCACTTCGCGAATACTTAATGCAAAATGCAGGACTTGAAACAGGTGGAACAGGTTCTAAAGTTCGCCCAGTCGTTTCCTGTAAAGGTACAACTTGCCAATACGGTTTAATCGATACTTTTGCATTATCTGAAGAAATCCATCGCCGTTTCTATAAAGGTTATCGCGATGTAAAATTACCGCATAAATTTAAAATTGCAGTTGGCGGTTGCCCAAATAACTGTGTAAAACCAAACTTAAATGATATCGGTATCATCGGTCAGCGTATTCCGCAGATTGATTATGCAAAATGTCGCGGTTGTAAAGTATGTATGGCTGTAAATTCTTGTCCAATTAAAACTTTGCAATTAGTAGATGGCAAAATAAATATTGATGATAAACATTGCAATCATTGTGGACTTTGCGTAAATAAATGCCCATTCCATTGCTTTGATAACGCTTCTGATGGATATCGCATCTATATTGGCGGTCGTTGGGGCAAACGCGTTAAAGAAGGTAGAGCACTCAGCAAAATTTTCACATCTAAAGAAGAAGTATTGAGCGTAGTAGAAAAAGCTATCTTGTTATTCCGTGAACAAGGTATAACAGGCGAACGCTTCTCTGATACAATTGATAGAATTGGCTTTGAAAATGTTGAAGCACAACTTTTAGCTAATGATTTACTTGCTCGTAAACAAGAAAACCTTGCAGCACAAAAACATCTCGTTGGTGGAGCTACTTGCTAATAATACTAAAAACCCCATGAAAATATAAATTCATGGGGTTTTCTATTTATAGATACCAAAATAATTATATCAATTAAAAATTAACTTCCGAATTGGACAAATTAACTATAGTTATGTATAATCGCTAAGAGATATAATTTTAAAGAGGTGTTTATAATGTTTAAATCCACGAAAAAACAAATTGCAATCATCTTATTAGCTTTAATCACTTTATTAGTTACAATGTCCACTGTTTTAGCTAATACATATATCGGTTCAGCTAAATCCGATAAATTTCATTATCCTAGCTGTAGATATGTAAGACAGATTTACGATGAAAACAAAATTTACTTTGGTAGTAGAGAAGAAGCATTGAATAGTGGCTATATTCCTTGCAAAGTATGCCGTCCATAAATCAAAACCACCACTTAAATTGGTGGTTCTATTTTATTAGTACTGAATAGGATAAATAAATTGTTTGCGTAATAAATTATAATATATGTTATAATATAAAAAATATTTTATTTAAAACAAATATTAATAATAGGAATGATTATTTTGAATTCAATAATAGATAAATTAATTACAAAAAGTCAAGAAGCTTTTATATTAGCAATAGAACTGTATAATAAACCTACAATAAAATATCGTGTCGAAGGTTTTAGCTTTTTTATTTGTAATGCCTGGGAATTAATGTTAAAAGCCAATTTGATAAATAAATTTGGTAATAATAGTATATATTATAAAGATAATCCTAATCGTACAATAACTTTAGAAAACTGCATTTCTAAAATTTTTACTAATAATAAAGACCCATTACGCATAAATCTTGAAAAAATAATCGAATTAAGAAATATTAGTACACATTTTATAACTGAAGAATATGAGCAAATTTATATACCTTTATTTCAAGCTTGTGTAATAAATTATACTAATAAACTCTTAGAATTTTTCAATATAGACATTACTGAACAACTAAATTCTAACTTTTTAACTTTAGCAGTTAAATTATCTGATATAAAAGAATCCGATATACAGGCAAGATACCCTAAAGAAATTGCTAATAGATTATTAAAATCTTTTGCAGATATAAATGAAAATATTCCTAAAATAAATAATTCTAATTTTGCTATCACTATACGACATGATTTTGTTTTAACAAAAGATAAAAAACACGCAACAACTACTTTTTCTATTGCAAAAACTGCAGAACAAGTTGCATATATATTAAAAGACTCTAAAGACATGCAATTATCGTGTCCTTATAATACAAAACGCTGTATTGAAATTATCAATAGTTGGATAAAAAAAGATAATTTAAACTTTATAAATCCTAACTGTAAAAACGAAGAAAAAAAGCATACTTTTAATTCTTTTCATTTCAGTTTATTTGTAAAATTCTATAACCTAAAAGAAAATAATAAATATTGTTATAAATATACTAGAAATAAGCAACCCAACTATACATATAGTAATCAAGCTCTAGATTTAATTTATACTGAAATAAAAAAAGACCCTGAAAACATTATTCAGAGTCTAAAAAAATCATTAAAAAAATAAGTCAACCCCAGGGGCAAAGGAAATTCTAAGCAAATGCCTACTCCTATTCAGGAACCCAGCCTTATCCATCACAAGTTGACTTTATATTTTCATTATATCAAATAACTACTATAAGTCAATGTTTCTTTTTATAAAAACTATTATTTAATATTAACCTAAACTGATGTCTTAAATCTAAAAAATATAATAAACACTTATGTAAAACCCCATGAAGGTGCTAGCTTCATGGGGTTTTGGTGTCCATATGACAATTTATCATGTTTTGCCTATATTTAGTATAGCATATTGTATAGATTTTGCAATAATAATTAATCATGGCAATAAAATGGCAAGAAATGCCTTTTTTATCTATTTCATACTAAATCCATACACTTTAATATATAAAGCCAGAAAGTCAATGAAAACGCGCTTCCGAGAGTTGTTACCATGACTGCTCCAGCGGTGAGTGTGCCATCGTGTCCCATGTTACGCGCCATTATATAGCAGCTTACTGTAGTTGCAGAGCCCAGCATTATCAATGCTGCTACGAGTTTGCTTTGTGTAAATCCCATGTATATAGCAATCGGCATGAATATGGCTACAAAACCGATTAATTTCATAACGCTACAAGTTATAATCGGTTTTATATTTTGGCTAAAGCTTTGGAATTTAAATGCTGCGCCCATAGCCATGAGTCCGAGCGGTGTTGCAAGTACACCTAAAAAAGAAACTGTTTTATCTAAGATTACAGGTGTTGGAATTTTTAATAAAGACCAAACAGCACCGACAACAATACCTAAAATAATTGGATTTGTTATAATGCCTTTTATAGTTTTTTTCATCAATGCAGGTGTGAGTGAACTTTGTCCAGGCTTTAAGAGCGCTAAAACGATGACCGCCATAATATTATATAACGGCACTGTGCCGATAATCATAAGCGATGCCATGCCGTAATCGCCATAAATATTCTGTACGAAAGCCATGCCGATGATGGCGGCACTACTGCGATAAGCTGCTTGCACAAATTCGCCTTGTGAAACGCTATGACGAAATGGAATAGAAATGATGAACGCTAAAGTGATACTTAAAAAAGTGGCGATAAAACAAAATAATACATATGAAGTATCCCATACAGTTGTAAAATCTGCTGTACTGATATCTTCAAATAAAAGTGCTGGTAGTGCTACTACAAAGACAAATTTATTCATCTTTGTGATAAAGGCTTCATCAAATAATCCGATTTTGCGGAAAATCATACCGAGAACCATCATTAAAAATACTGGTATAGTAGCATTTAAACTAAAAATTAAATTATCCATAATAATCCCTTCTTTAATTGAGATAATACAAATTTTATCACAATAAACAAAATTAATAAACATGGTTATAAATGAATATTATTTTATATATAAATAAGTTTATATATTATTTATAGTATACAGTTGTTTTATTTCATAAAAGAGAGTAAAATCTTATTAGTTTTATTTTAAATTAAGAGGTGTTTTCGTGGTAACTAATTTAAATACATTAGATTTAATTGAAGCAAAAGTTTTAAAGGGTGAACGCCTTTCTAAAGAGGACGGACTCAATTTATTTGCCTCTAATGATTTAGCACGTATCGGTTATCTTGCTGATTTAGTACGCAAACGCATTAGCGGAGATTACGTTTATTATAATGTGAATTGTCATTTAAATTTGACTAATATGTGTACTGCATTATGTGATTTTTGCGCTTTTGGCTGTGAAGAAACGGATAAACGCGCTTATGCCATGACAATGGACGACATTCGTGCAAAGGTTAAAAGAGCATGCCTTGACCCTAATATGAAAAATCTGCATATCGTGAGCGGTCTTCATCCTCATTGGCCGTTTTCTTATTATGTAGATGTAATAAAAATGTTAAAAAAAGAATTTCCACAACTTCATTTAAAAGGGTTTACAGGTGTAGAAATCACGCATTTTGCCAAAATCAGCGGTAAATCCATTCGCGAAGTATTACAAGAATTAAAAGACGCAGGGATTGAAGCAATGCCAGGCGGTGGAGCAGAAATTTTAAATGACCGCATCAGAAATAAGCTCTGCCCTAATAAAGCTACAGCAAGTGAATGGTTAGAAGTTTCACGCGTAGCACATAGCCTTGGCATTAAAACAAATGCTTCCATGCTTTATGGTCATATCGAAACGATAGAAGAACGCGTTGACCATTTAATCACGTTGCGCAATCTTCAAGATGAAACAGGCGGAATTCAGACTTTTATTTGTTTCCCATTCCATCCTGCTAATACAAAACTCGGTCAAAGTGTACAGCGCACAAGCGTTTGGGACGATTTAAAAACAATGGCTATTTGTCGTTTAATGCTCGATAATATCCATAATATTAAAGCTTATTGGGTAATGCTCACTTTGCCAATTGCACAATTAGCATTAGGTTTTGGTGCAAACGATATTGATGGTACTATCAGCGAAGAAAAAATCATGCACGATGCGGGAGCAAATTCGCCAAAAGCTTTGACACGTGATAATTTAATTACACTAATCAAGCAAACAGGCAGAATACCTGCTGAATGTGATTGCAATTTTAATATAATTAGAACGTTTTAATTTAACAGTAAAGGATTTTTTTATGTCAATACAAACAACAGCTATACAAAAAGCTAAAAATGGTGAACGTCTTTCTTTTACTGAAGCACTTTATCTTTATGAAAATGTCGATTTAATTGATTTGGCAATTTGGGCAAGACAGGCAAAAATCCGCCAAAGCGGACAAAAAGTCTATTACAATATAAACCGCCATATCAATTTATCTAATATATGCACTGCCTCATGTCCACTATGTGCTTTTTCCTGTGAAGAAGGCGATAAACGCGGTTTCATGCTCACAAAAGAAGATGTCATCGCTAAAATAAAAAATACGATTGCTACAGTGCCAAATCTCACAGAAATTCATATCGTAAGTTCACTTCATCCGCACAATGATTTCAATTATTACATTGAAATATTAAAGACGATAAAAGAATTATTGCCAAATGTGCATATTCAGGCATTTACACCAGTGGAAATAGTTCATTTTGCTAATATCAGTGGTAAAACGATTGATGAAGTATTATCTATTTTAAAAGAGGCAGGACTTGATTCATTGCCTGGCGGTGGTGCTGAAATATTAGATGACGAAGTGCGCAAGATAATTTGCCCGAATAAAGCTACAAGCGAGCAGTGGATTTACACCATTAAAACAGCGCATAAAATGGGCATGAAAACGAATGCTTCAGAACTTTATGGCCATGTTGAAACGATAGAACAACGTTTAAAACATCTATTCACTTTGCGCGATATTCAAGATGAAACGGGCGGTTTTCAAGCGTTTATATCGTTCCCATTCCATCCAGCAAATACAGCTTTTCCAGATATAAAGCCAATCACTTCATATGAAAGTTTAAAATTCATCGCGATATCTCGTCTTGTTTTAGACAATATTCCGCATATAAAAGCTTTCTGGATGATGCTTACACTGCCTATAGCTCAATTTGCTTTAGCTTGCGGTGCTGATGATTTAGATGGCACTGTTGAAGAAGAAAAAATAATTCATGCTGCTGGAGCGCATACTGGTCAAAAAATGACGACAACTCAACTTGAACAGATAATTCGCACGGCTGGTTATATTCCTGTTCAGCGTGATTCACTTTATAATGAAATAAAAAATGATTAATATTAATGAGGTTTTATCATGACAAGACTTTCTGATGAAGAAGCCATAGAGCTTTTAAAACACGGTGATATTTTAGAACTTGGCAAACAAGCTAATGAAGTTCGTCAAAAATTTCACCCTGGCAATACAGTCACTTTTATCGTTGACCGCAATATAAATTACACAAATGTATGTATCAATGAATGCCGTTTCTGTGCTTTTTTCCGTCCTGAACATCATAAAGACGCTTATCTTTTGCCGATGGAAACAATTTTACAAAAAGTAAAAGAAACACAAGAAGCTGGCGGTACTCAAATCATGCTTCAAGGTGGATTACACCCATCTTTGCCATTTGATTACTATATAAATATGATTAGCACAATCAAAAACGCTTATCCAGATATAGTCATTCACTCTTTTTCACCAGCTGAAATACTTCACTTCGCTAAGATTTCTGGCAAATCCATAAAATATGTATTAAGTGAATTGCACAGCGCAGGACTCGCTTCACTTCCTGGTGGCGGTGCTGAAATTCTCGTTGACCGCGTGCGCAAAATGGTAAGCCCGAAAAAAATCATGACTGATGATTGGTTAAATGTAATGAAGACGGCTCACAGCATCGGCATGGAAAGCACTGCAACAATGGTACTCGGTCTTGGCGAAACCATCGAAGAACGCATCGAACACATGCGCCGTATCCGCGAATTGCAAGATGAAACAAGCGGATTTAGAGCATTTATAATGTGGACATTCCAGCCAGGCAATACAAAACTTGGCGGTAATAAATTCTCTTCTTGGGAATACTTAAAAACCTTGGCTGTAGCTCGCTTGTATTTTGATAATATCAGCCATATTCAAGGCTCTTGGGTTACACAGGGACAACAAATCGGACAGATTACACTGGCTTTCGGTGCTGATGATTTAGGCAGTATCATGTTAGAAGAAAATGTCGTTCGCGCTGCTGGTACAGCTTATCAAATGTCTATTGAAAAAATGGTACGCACAATTCAAACAGCAGATAAACAAGCCGCACAACGCGATACTGAATACAATATAATTCGTCGTTTTTAAATAATAAAATAAGGAGTTTTTCATATGAATATACCAAAAGCAGACTTTGCCATCATCGGTGGCTCTGGTACACTTTCTAGCAATTTTCCACTTGGAGCAAAATGTGATGATGTAAAAATAATCGAAGATAATATGATTTTTGACACACCATACGGCAAAACTACAGCACTTCGTTTATTCGAAGTTGCTGGAACACGCGTTTTAACTTGCAAAATGCACGGTTGGCGCACTGGTGTAAGCCGCGCTGATGCTTCCCGCCAATTATTCTGGACATTCCGCGAAGCTGGAGTAAAACGCATTTTCTCCGAAGGTGGCGTAGGTACAGTCAATAAATTGCTCGACACAAGAGATTTTCTCATTCCTGATGATTATCTCGATTTATCCGTACGCAAAGATGTAGGCTTAGAAGGAAAATATCTGCTCGTTATGCGCGATGCATTATGTCCACAAATGCGCGCTGAACTCATAAAAAATACACGCAAACATTTTTCTGGTCGTATTTTCACACGTGGCACTTATGCAAACACAGACGGCCGCCATTTTGAAAGTCCTGCTGAAATTGCCATGATGAATGGTCATGCCGATATCGTTGGTCAATCCATTTGCCCAGAAGTTTACCTTGCCCGTGAAATCGGTGCTTGCTACGCAGGTCTTTATTATGTAGTAAACTACGGCGAAGGTATCCGCAAATCATGGTCTCATGATGAATTAGAAGATATTTTCTACGATGATGCTCCAATGATTAGCAGAATTTTACTCGATACAATACGCTCTCTTGCCACTAAAGATAGAGAATGTGAATGTCTTTCCTTGCGCAAAGAAACTTTATTAAAAGGCATTTACGATGATTAATTTCATTTGATATAAGAAATACCCTTGAACGATACGTATTCAAGGGTGTTTTTTTATAAATCTTTATTTAATTCTATAACACCATAATGAATTGGTGCGTACTTCCCACCGCAAATTTTCTCAAATCCCAAACGGGCAAATTCTAAACTACGACTGTTTTCTTTAAAAACAACGCGATATTTAGCAACGCGTTTTGCTTCATTAATAGCTTCAAGCGAAACAGGGTCATTATCTGCTAATTGGCGAAGTGGGCTGAGATTTTTGCTATCTAATAATGCATGGCGGAACATCGGGTCAAAATAAACGATATCAAAACTATTATCTGGTTGTGCTTTTAAATACGATAAATAATCCTGATTGATAACCTCAATATTGTCCATTGCCGATTTTAAATCGTAATTTGTTGGCAAATACGTCTTTAAGCCTTCTTTCACTACTAAACTAATCAATGGATTTATTTCAAGCCCAACGACTTTACCCTTTTCTCCTACACCATAACTGCTTACAATAGCATCAGCTGCAAAGCCAAGTGTACAATCTAAAATGCGCATGCCTTTTTCTACCTGCATGGCATCTAACATATTATCATTGCCACCGTAGCGAAGTCGCTTCACCCTTACTTGTGCCATATTAGGATGAAAAAACATCTCACCTTCAGGCAAATCCAATATAAGGCTATCCTGCTTTACTATTAACACAATATCAGTATTATATCTTTCTTTTAACTTAGATATACCGGCTTTATCTCGTGGAACATACTTTATCTTTAAAAAATCCGCTATTTTCTGCGCGCGTTTTATCAAATCATCATTAACTTTACGAATTGTCGTTACAATTGCCAAGAATAAAATCCTCCTAATAAATAATATCTTTATTATAGAAGATATTTTTTCATCTGAAAAGCTTCATCACCATAAAATTTCCCTTTCTGTTTCTTTATAAGTAATTTCCTATTAATTAATAAATATAAATAGATTATTTTTATATTGAATTATAGATATATTTTATCAATAAACTTATTTTCTTTTATGATAATTTAATATAAATAAAGTATTATTAGTTTAATTTATATATTATTTATAGATAATAATATATTTATAAATAATAATTTTAGATATTTAAAAATTCAGTATAATATTTTAACCTAAAAAGCAATTTTCAAGTCAAAATTTTTATGGTAATATATTTAATGTAATTCAACTACCTATTTCATAAAAAATAGGAAGTAAAATTTTAATAAAATCATCAAAAATAATCAATTTTATTTTAGAGCTTCTAGTAGCTTAATACAGCGATTTTTTATTTCTTTGCGATAAATCATAAGCGGTAATAAAAAATAATTGCTTAAAATTGCTCTTATTATTAAGTTTATTTACAATTAAATATATGATATTATAGTATAACTTATATAAATTAATAATAATTATCTATTTTACAATAAATATTTAAATATATTATTTATTAATTCATATTATATATTTTTATTTATATGCTTATTAAAAATATTTTATAATAGGTATTTATGTATTAAGAAAAAGATGATTAAAAAACTAAATTAAGGTGATATATTATGGAAAATTTTCAAATGACAGAAGGTAAATTTTTAGCAACAGGAAATTACCTTAAACAAGAAGAAATCAATGAAAATACACTGCTGTTAAATTACAAAACATTATTGGCTAGATACTTGTCACAAGGTGAACCTTCAGAAGATACTCTGCGCAATTATTATTCGGCAATAGACCAATATATAACGTGGTGTTTAGAAAACAAATGCCATCCACTGGAAATTACAGAATATCAATTTATGTATTATAGAGATTATTTATTAAAAGCAAAAATGAAAAAAGGTAGCATAAAATCAAAATTAAATGCTATCAAACAATTTTATAATATTGCAGTGAAATTAAATTTGATAAAAACTAGTCCAGCCAAAGATGTAGGCGTAAAAGCGTATGAACCAAACGAAATTTCTCCATTAAAATTTTTGACAATTGAGCAGCTAAATCATTTGCTAAATATCATTCCTAAATATGATGGAAAACATGTGGACTACCTACGCGATAGAGCTATAATCATGCTAATGGCACTTGAAGGCTTGCGCACAGTGGAAGTTTATCGAATGTCTGTAAGCGATATAAATTGGGATATGAAGACAATTTATATTCATGGTAAAGGGCATAATGATTTTATTTATCCTCGACAAGATGTATTTAATATTTTAAAAGAATATCTCGATATTCGTCCTTTTGATATCTCTAAAATAGATAAATTGGGTGAACCTGTTTTTACAGCTGTTTCAAATTACAGCAAAGGCAAGCGAATGGATAGACGTGGTATTCGCTACAATATAGATAAATGGCTAGATAAAGCAGGCTATAAAAAAGCAGGTATCAGCTGCCATATGCTGCGCCATACTTGTGGAACTTTGATATATTCAAAAACAAAAGATTTACAGATAGTAAAAGAAGTTTTAAGGCACAGTGATATCAATATAACCAGCAAATATGCACATGTTTACAATAATATGGATAAACGTTACACGTCTATAATTAATTTAGATAATGAAAAAGATTGATTTTATGAAATAATAATTTTCTATGTATAATAATTTAGTTATATATAACTAAATTGGTAACAAACGGTAACAAAAAGAAAATAGTTCTCTATAAAGTCTTATAAATAAAGGTTTTTTCCCGTAAAATAAAATAAGTCGACACACTTTTGACCATAAAAGTTTATCGACTTTACTCTCTCTTATTCCCTTATAACGCTAAAGATTTATCAATTTCTAATGATAAAAGCTTTTTCTTCTTCAATAACTGGAATTTCTTCTGCATCAAATGTTTCTACATTGATAATGAAATTACCTTTTTTGATGATATTTACAAATTCAGTGATAACGCTATCTTCTCCCTGTACTTCTAAATGTACAGTACCATCTGCCATATTTTTTACCCAACCAGTAAGACCTAATTTGCTAGCGTTTTCCATTGTAAAGAATCTAAGACCTACACCTTGTACTCTACCAGTTAAAATAGCTTTGTAACGTTTGACATCTGTCATAAAAAAGTCTCCTTTGTTTTATAATAAGATAATCTATCAATAAGTATTTTTTATCTTATTGATAGCCTAAGTATAGACCTTTTAAGAAATTTTTGCAAGAGGTTAATCATATATATATTATTTTTCTATGAAAAACTTAGTATTTATAAGTTGTATTATCAGTAAATTAAATGCTATAATAAGAACATGAATAATTATTATTCATTAAAGTTAATTTTTGATTAAATAAGGAAGTGTTTTAATATGATAAAAGGATATATCGGTACGTATGATACTCCTAATACTAAAGGTATTTATCAATTTAATTTTGATGAACAATCTGGTAAAGTTTTCGATATGAAATCTTTTTATCCAGTAAATGATGCTAAATGCGTTGTTTTAGCTAAAGATAAATTAATCATAACCATGAATAAAGATGGTAAAAGTGGTATTGGTTTATTAAATGAAGATACAGCTAAATTACTCGATGAAGCTTTATATGAAAATAAAACACCTTGCTTCATTAAATATAGTGATGGTTATATATATACAGCTAATTATCATGATGGCGTTGTTATGGTATATAAATTACAAGGTGATAAATTAACACTAATTAAGCAAATCACTATTCAAGAAAAAGCTGGTTGCCACCAAGTAATTTTATATGGCGATTATATACTTGTTCCATGTTTATTATTGGATGAAATACGCATTTTTAAACGCAGCGAAGATTTTAAACTTGTAAAAGTATGGAAATTTCCACAAAAAACAGGTCCACGTCATGGAGTTTTTAATAAAGAATACAATCGTTTCTATTTAGTCAGTGAACTTAGCAATGAATTTTTTGCTTACTCTGTAAATGATTTAAATTTTGAGCTTATCACCAAAATTAACTTATTAGAAAAATATCCTACAGAAGGTGCTTCTTCAGCAGCTATACGCCTCACTAAAGATGAAAATTATATCTATATTTCTACACGTGGTGCTGATTTACTGAGTGTAATCAAAGTAAAAGATGATATACAATTATCACAACAAATAAAAAGTGGCATACATCCACGAGATTTCTTATTAAGTTATGATGAACAGTATTTATTATGTGTAAATAGGGATAGCGATAATCTGATTATATATAAATTAGATAGGAAAACGCGAATGATACAAGACGAAATAGCAGATATATCTGTACCTCATGGCGTTGGTATTGCTTTAGAAAATATTGAGTTATAAATTTGAAAGAGAGATTAATATGAATAAAACATTTACGATATTCGGCGGAACAGGAGACTTAACGTTTCGCAAATTAATGCCAGCACAATATAATATAACGGCATCTAATGCACCAGAAAAAGATTTTCGCATTGTAATTATCGGTAGACGCGATTATACTACTGAAAAATATTGCGAACTCATTAAAGATTGGGTAAAAAAATTTGCTAGAATGCCATATGATGAAGATACTTTTAATCATTTTTGTCAACGCATAACATATTTTAAAATGGATTTTTCTAATTTAGAAGAATACACTCGATTAGCAAAATTTTATGCTGAAGAAAATCTTACAGAATATATTTTTTATTTTGCTGTAGCTCCACGCTTTTTTGCTGTAATAGCTCATGGTTTACGTTCTGTAGAAAACGCTGATAAAGGCAAAGTTATTCTTGAAAAACCTTTTGGCGAAAATTTAGAAGCTGCTAAAAAATTAAATGAACAATTAGAAGCATTTTTCCCAGCAGAAAATATTTATCGCATTGACCATTATTTAGGTAAAGAAATGGTTCGTAACATCCAAACTATTCGCTTTACCAATCCAATTTTTGCCAATCTCTGGAACTCCCAATATATTGAATCAGTCCAAATTTCAGCTTTTGAAGATTTAGGTATCGGTTCACGTGGCAATTATTACGATACAAGCGGTGCATTAAAAGATATGGTACAAAACCATTTATTCCAAATTTTATCCATTGTAGCAATGGAATGGCCAGAACAATTTTCAACTCAAGCTATGCATGATGCACAATTACGCGTTTTAAAATCACTTCGCAAAGTGGAAGATATTCGCGATAATATGGTTTTAGGACAGTATAAAGGTTATCGCCAAGAAAAAAATGTAGCACTTGATTCTAATACTGAAACATATGCTGCACTTCGCTTATTTATCGACAATGAACGCTGGTGGAATACTCCATTTTATATACGCACAGGTAAAAAATTAAAATGTCGTGAAATGGAAATAGCTATTGTTTTCCGTCAAACATTTATTGCTGCACCACAAAATATTTTAATAATAAAAATTCAACCAAATGAAGGCGTTCATTTACAATTCAATGTAAAAAAACCTGGTGATACTGATGAAATAACACAAGCTAAGATGAATTTCATTCAAAATTCTTCTTATATAAATAAAATAAATACACCTGAAGCTTATGAAAGATTAATCATGGCTTGTATTCGTGGAGAACGTTCTTGGTTCTCTCAATGGGACCAAATAGAAATTAGCTGGGAATTTGTTGAACACTTAAAGGATTTATATCATTGGAATAAATTACCGATTTTTTCATATGAACCAGGCAGTGATGGTCCTGCTGAAGCTGAAAATCTTTTAAAACGATTTGGTCATAGCTGGATATTCTAAAATTTATCTATAAAAAAAGCTACTGTTGAAAACGATACCAACAGTAGCTTTTTGCATTTCATATATTATTTTTTAAATACTGTAGATTTAAAGTAAACAATAGTCCAGAAAATAGTGATTATGATACCAGCAGGATAAGTGATGCTTGTTGGCAATCCAAAGCCTTCAGGAGCTTGCAAAATATAAGTGAATGTAACCATTGTCATAAAGATTGCAGGAACAACAGCGATTAAATGTTGCCAACTGCCTTTATACTGTTTCCAAAGGTACATAGCACCTGTCCAAAGAGCAATCATTGCTAATGTTTGATTTGCCCAAGAGAAATAACGCCAAATTATATCAAAATCAATTTGAGATAAGATACCGCCAATAGCGAGAAGTGGAACAGCTAAATACAAGCGTTTAACATAAGAAACTTGGTCAATTTTAAACCAGTCTGAAATAGTATAACGTGCACTTCTGAAAGCCGTATCACCAGAAGTTATTGGACAAGCAATAACGCCAATCATTGCCAAGATACCACCAACTGTTCCCAATGTACCAAAGGATACATCATATACAACGCCACCAGGACCGGCACTAGCAATAGCAGCTGCTAAACCACCAGTTGTTTCATAAAATGCAATACCAGCAGAAGCCCAAATAAGAGCGATAATACCTTCAGCAACCATAGCACCATAGAAAACTACACGTCCATTTTTTTCTTCTTTCATGCAACGTGCCATAAGTGGAGATTGTGTAGCATGGAAACCAGATGTAGCACCACAAGCAACAGTGATAAACATTAATGGCCAAATAGGTAAATCTTTTGGATGAAGGTTTTGAAGTGTCATTTCAGGCATTTGCCATCCACCGAGAATAATACCACTAGATACACCAACTGCCATAATAATTAAGCAAGCACCAAACAATGGATAAATCTTACCAATAATTTTATCAATAGGTAATAAAGTTGCTAAGAAATAATAAATGAGTACGACGATTAACCAAAAAGTAACATTTAAAGAATCTGGTGTAAGTTTTGCGAGAAGTAGCGCAGGACCTGTCATAAATACAGTACCTACAAGAACCAACAATACAACAGAGAATATACGCATTACTATTTTCATAGTATCGCCAAGATAGATACCTACGATTTCTGAAATACTTTCCCCATTATGGCGAAGTGAAATCATACCAGAAAGATAATCATGTACAGCACCAGAGAAAATAGTACCGATTACAATCCAAAAATAAACAACTGGACCCCAAAGAGCACCTGCAATAGCCCCAAAAATTGGACCAAGACCAGCTATATTCAACAATTGAATCATAAAAACTTTCCAAGTAGGCATCGGTATGTAATCTACACCGTCATTATGCGTTATAGCAGGAGTTGGTTTTGTTGATGGTTTAAAAACCTTTTCTACAAATCGACCATAAATTAAGAAACCTAAAATGAGAACAATTAAACTGACAAAAAAAGTAATCATATGCAATGCACCTTCTTTAATGGATTTATAATAAGATAGCTCCGGAACTATACTTAATAAATAACGAAAAACGATATACTTTGTTAAAAAAATAACTTTTATCCATTTATCAAAATATTAATTTCATTTATTGTCTATGTAAATTTATAATACTTTTATGTAACTTTGTTAAGTTTTTTTATAATTTTTTTAATATTTAAATTAAATATAAACTAATATATTACCATATCTATATACATAAAATGAAAAAGATAGGCAGAAATTCTTCTGCCTATCTTTTTCGTCATTTTTATGAAAAGCTTTCAAAGTTTTTCTATTATTACATATTAGTTTCTTCTGTTGATACTGGTCTTTTTGTGTCTTTATTATCCTGGAAAGAGTTTTTAAGCGGTTGCATTGGGCTAATAGTAGAAATAGCATGTTTATACACCATCATTTGTTTTCCGCCAGCATCAAGAATTACTGTAAAATTATCAAAGCCTTTTACATTGCCGCGTAACTGAAAACCATTTGTCAAATGAATGACTACACCTACATTTTCTTTTCTAACTTGATTTAAAAATACATCTTGTAAATTAATAGATTTATTTGGCATAATGCTCCCCCAATTATATTTTGATACCATCTATTCTACATCACTAAAAAAATTCCTGCAATCTTTTATTACAGTTGTCAACAAATTTTCATAGCTTAATTTGTCAGCATCATACCATTTTATATAAGGCATTTTTTTATACCAGGTAATTTGACGTTTTGCAAAATGACGTGTAGCCTTTTTCATTTCATCAACAGCTACCTCTAAATTCATATCACCATTTAAATATGCAGCAATTTCTCGATAACCAATTCCCTTCATAGATTGCCAATCAACTTGAGCACCATTATCCATTAATTGTTTAACTTCATCTATAAAGTTATTTTCCATCATTATATCGACACGCTTGTTTATTCTATCGTATAAATTTTGACGTTCTCGATTAAGGCCAACGATAAATGTATCATAAACAAGTTCGCCTGTTTTTTCATATTGACTACTTTGAGAAACACTTTCTTTACCTAAATGATGTACTTCTAAAGCTCGAATTACACGATTAAAATTATTGACATGAAGGCGGGCTGCCGTCTGTGGGTCAACTTCCTTTAACATATCATGTACATATTGCTTACCATGCGTAGTTGCTAATTCTTCTAAATGGCTACGATAAGCATTATCTCCCGAAGTTTTATTAAATTCATATCCTTCAACGAGTGATTTTACGTATAAACCTGTACCACCTGCTAAAATAGGTATTTTACCTGTTAAATTAATTTCATGAATTAATCGTTTAGCAATTGTATGAAAATCACTTACATTGAAATTTTCCCAAGGTTGTAGAATATCTATTATATGATGCTTTACGCCCGACATTTCTTCCTGCGTGGGTTTGGCCGTTCCAATATCAAAGCCTTTATACACGAGCATACTATCACCGGAGATGATTTCTGTCTGTAAAACTTTAGCTAAATCGATACTGAGTTGAGTTTTTCCCACTGCTGTCGGGCCTAATATTACAATTAATTTTTCTTTTTTATTCATTATAAAATTTATATTTTTTACTTATGCATATATTCTAGGTCTAAAGATTGACCTGGTTTAACGATTTTTACAAAGCAATGTGCAATGCTTTCTGCATAAGATTTGAAGATTTTTGGTTCCTGTTCGATTATTGGCCAAGTATTATAATGAATAGGAATTACATATGATGTTTTTAACAGTTGTGCTGCTTTAGCTGCATCTTCAATGCCCATAGTGAAGTTATCACCGATTGGCAATATTGAATAGTGAATTT
Source organism: Megamonas hypermegale (assembly GCF_900187035.1). Classification (NCBI taxonomy): domain Bacteria; kingdom Bacillati; phylum Bacillota; class Negativicutes; order Selenomonadales; family Selenomonadaceae; genus Megamonas; species Megamonas hypermegale. The sequence continues at coordinate 757,085 of NZ_LT906446.1, read as the reverse complement.
TTTGTTTTTCACCGATGAGTTTCATATCGCTGAATAAAGCAGTATCACCTGAATAATATACAACTGTATCATCATTAAAATGAATGACAAAGCCACAAGCTACGCCACCAGGCACACCACTGCTGTGCAGTGCAGGAACCATAGTTACTGTACCAAAGGAGAACTGAGCACTGCCGCCTAAGTTCATGCCATGTACATTATCATAGCCATTAGGGAATAAATTAATAATTTCAGGAATGGCGATAATCATTGGATGATTTTTTTCCGCGATTTTCAAAGCATCACTAAAATGGTCTTCATGTGCATGTGAAACGAGAATATAATCACATTCAATGTCTTTTGGTTTAACTGTTGCTTGTGTGTTGAAAGTTAAAAATGGGTCAAATAATAATTTTTCATGTCCAGTATCAAGCATAAAACAAGCATGTCCATAATAGTTAAAAGTAATCATGTACTAACTCCCCTTTCGTATATACCTATACATAAAAATTTAAATAGATAATAATTCTTTTTTATGTCGTGCATTTGCCAACATTTCTTCAGCATTTTCCATTGAAGCTTGTGTAAGCTCTGTTCCCGAAGCCATGCGAGCAATTTCAGCAAGTCTTGCACCATAATCAATCTCTGTGATATTGGTAAAAGTCTTATTATCTTTTGTTTCCTTGTGAATATAAAAATGTGCATCCGCCATAGCTGCTATTTGAGGAAGATGTGTTATGCAGATAACTTGTCGATAGCGAGAAATGCGTGCTATTTTTTCCGCCATCATCTGTGCAGTTTTACCACCAACACCACTATCCACCTCATCAAATACCATAAGTTCTACATCATCTTTTTGTGCTGTTATAGTTTTTATGGCTAAAGCTATACGCGATAATTCACCGCCTGATACGATTTTTTGTAAGAGTTTCATATCTTCACCCAAATTTGCGGAAAATAAAAACTCAACATCATCAGCACCATTTTCGGAAAAATCATCATTTAACCATAAATTTACTTTCATTCTAGCATCTGGCATAGATAAAGATTTTAGTTCAGTTATAATATCATCTGTCAATTTAGTAGCACTTTGTTCTCGCAATTTATGCAAAGTAGCTGCTTCCTGTTTTAATTCTTGAGTAAGATCTGCTACTTCTTGTTCTAATTGCGCTAAATTAGCATCGTAATTTTCGATATAAGATAATTCATCTTTAGCTTTTTCACAATAAGCTAAAATTTCTTCAATACTAGAGCCATATTTTCGACGCAATTTATTTATTTCTTCCATACGCGATTGCATGGCATCGAGTTTTTGTGGACTATAATCTATCTTTTCACCAAAATCACGAATTTCATCTGCACTATCTTGCAACTGAAAATACGCATCTTCTACACTTTGATGTACTTTTGCCATATTTTCATCATAATGAGCTAAAGACTCTGTATCTTTACGTAATTGTGCCAATGAACTTAAAATATTTCCCCCTTCATATAATAAATTATACGCATTTTGAGAAAGGAGCGATATTTTTTCAGCATTAGCGAGAACTTTAATCTGTTCTTCTAATTTTGTATCTTCATCAACTTCTAATTTAGCATTTTGAATTTCATTGATTTGCCAATTAAGCATATCTAAACGCTGTGCCATTTCCTGCGTATTCGTCTTGCTTTTTGCCAATTTTTCTTTTAATTCCAGCCAATGATAATAAATTTGTGCATAAACAGCTTTTTGTCTATTTATCGCTCCATTGTCATACTCATCAATTAAATTTAATTGCTTTTGTGGTTTTAAAAGTGCTTGATTAGCATGTTGACCATGAATATCCACAAGCATCTCACCGAGTTGACGCAAAATGGCAAGTGTTGTATGGCAATTATTTATCTGAATAATATTTCTACCACTGGCTAAAATCTGTCGTGTGATGATTAATGTATCATCTTCTATTAATATATTATTTTTAAGCAAAAAATATTTTATAGCTTGTTCATTCATTATAGAAAAAACAGCTTCTACGCGCATAAAATCGGCATTACTTCTAATAACATCGAGGTTACTGCGATGACCTATGACCATGCCGAGTGCGCCTAGCAAAATTGATTTGCCGGCTCCCGTTTCACCGGTGAGAATATTAAGCCCACGATTAAACTCTATCTGAATGTGCTCAATCAAGGCAAAATTCCAAATCGACAGTGTCTTTAACAATTAAAAACCCCCAAATTAACCAAGCATATCTCGAAGTCTTTTCATGATGTCTTCTACAGCAGAAATTGGTTTAATTACTACTAATATATTATCATCACCAGCAACTGTTCCGATAATCTCTGGCCATTTAGCATAATCAAGTGTAGAGGCAACTGCATTAGCAGCACCTGGTAAAGTTTTCACCACAATGATATTTTCGCTATAATTCAAACTTATTACAGAATCGCGGAATAAATTTAACATGCGATTTTTCGAATAAATTAATTCCTTATCTGTAGGATAAGCATAACGATAACGACCATCTCCTGTAGGTACTTTAATAAGCATTAATTCTTTAATATCACGTGATACAGTCGCCTGAGTTACAACAATGTGCTGTTTTTTTAACGCCATTGCCAAATCTTCTTGTGTTTCAATTACATTATGTTCAATAATTTCTCTTATTCTTGCATGTCTGGTAGCTTTCATTCACTTATTCACCGACTTTCTCTATCCAGCATAAAGCTGGAGCATTATTATTATGATTTATCATTTGATACCAGCCTACTGTAAAGTACTTTTTCGCTAAAGAACTGGCAAAATCCTTTATTAATTGACTTTCTTTTAACCCTTCTTCATGTCCAGGATATACAACAACAGCTATATGCCCATGTACATTTAACTTATTTAGCATTATCTGCAACGCTTTTAAAGTCGTTTCAGACTTAGTTGTAATAGCGTGATTTCCACCAGGTAAATAACCTAAATTAAAAATCACTAAATCAAGATTATCCTCAACATGCGTTTGCACTTCATCATGTGAAGCTTGAATAAAATTAACTTTAATATCTGTGCGTATACAGGAATTTTTCATCTTTTCCTTAGCATTATAAAGAGCTTCTGCTTGAATATCAAAAGCATATATATCTGTATTTGATTGAGCATTCTGTGCCAAAAATAAAGTATCATTACCATTGCCAGCTGTTGCATCAACTATAACTTTAGCTGTATTTAAAGCTTCTTTTAATAAAATATGTGATATTTGAATAGAATTACTTAATGTCTGCATAAAACCAGCCTTTCATTAACAGAATAATTTACTCATAAAAGTCTGGTAAAAATTCTTATCTTCAAAACGAATGATTTGCGCAGGGAAATTAGCCTTCTGAATGAGAATTTCATCATTTGGCTCAATATCAATGCTTTCTTGCCCATCTAATGTTAAATTAACACTGCGCTTACTCATGCTAATAATATTGATTATATCTAGTTTTACCTGTTCACTTTCATCAATTACCATTGGACGAATAAAACAAGCATGTGGACAAATAGGTGTAACGATTATACCTTTTACTTTTGGATTGACAATAGGACCACCAGCAGAAAGAGAATAAGCTGTTGAACCTGTTGGTGTAGAGATAATCAATCCATCAGCTTTATAACTTGTCACTGTATAATCATTAATCGAAAGATTAAAATGAAGCATACGCGATACACCGCATTTGCTAACTACAATATCATTTACAGCACTACCTACATATTTAATTTCATTTTCACGTTTAATAAAAGCTGATAACATCAAACGCTGTTCAATCTTATATTCTTTTTTTACTATCTTAGTGAGTTTGGCTTCAATTTCACTTGGTTCAATATCAGCTAAAAATCCTAAATGTCCAATATTTATGCCACAGACGGGAACTCCATCTTTAGCTAAACGACGACACAAACCCAAAAGAGTTCCGTCTCCTCCAATACTGATTGCCATATCCAGATTTTCTCTATCTATATCTGGTACAATTAATTCTTCATGATAGAAAAATTTTCCTTCACGCGGTGGCAATATTAGTTGTATATCATTCTTTTGAGCAAATTTAATAACTCGCTCTAAAATTTCTCCGGCACCTGATTTAGTTATATTAGGATGAATAGCTATTTTCAAGATTTTCTGCCTCCTCTATTTGTCTAATTGAGCATGTGCCTTTGTTACTATATCTTTTATTAAATTATCATCTATATTACTTTGATGTACCTTATCTAAATCAAGCAATATCAAATATTCAATATTACCTTCTGGCCCTTTTACTGGTGAAAAAGTTAATTCGCGTGGCACAAAATCAAGTTCTGTACTCAATTTTACAATTTTTTCAATGACTTCTTCATGAACTTTCGGGTCGCGTACTACACCTTTTTTACCGACTTTTTCTTTACCTGCTTCAAATTGCGGTTTTATAAGTGCCACGATTTTTCCATCAGGAGCAAGTAGTGTCTTAGCTACAGGCAATACTTTATCTAATGAAATGAATGCTACATCAATTGAAGCAAAATTTATAGGTTCGCCGATATCTTCCGGTGTAACATAGCGAATATTAGTTCGTTCCATATTGACAACACGTTCATCAGTACGCAAAGACCATGCCAATTGACCATAGCCTACATCAATAGCAAAAACCTTTTTAGCACCATTTTGTAAAGAACAATCTGTAAAACCGCCAGTAGAAGCACCTATATCTGCCACTACTAAATCTTTTAAATCGAGTTTAAATTCTTTTATAGCTTTAGCTAATTTTAATCCACCACGACTTACATAACCTATACTATCACCTAAAATACGGATTTTAGCATCTTCTTTTACCATAGTACCGGCTTTATCAATTTTTTGACCATCTACTAATACCAATCCAGCCATTATGGTTGTTTTAGCACGTTCACGACTAGGCGCGAGATTTTGTTCAGTTAATAAAACGTCTAAACGTTTTTTAGCCATTTATTTATCACTTCCATTTATAAAGTTTTTAACTGCATTAACAATTGATTTGCTATTTAAATTACATTCATCAAGAATTTCTTGACGAGTACCTTGCTCAATAAATTTATCTTTTATACCAAGGCGAATTACTGACACATCATATATATTATTATCACTTAACAACTCTAAAACAGCACTGCCAAATCCTCCTGCTAAAATTCCTTCTTCTACAGTCACAATAAATTTAACCTTGCGAGCTGTAGCTAAGATTAAATTAGCATCTAATGGTTTGATAAAACGAGCATTAATCACAGAACAATTTATCTTTTCATTTAAAAGTTCTTCTCTTGCTTTTATAGCTTCTTGTACCATAGAACCAACAGCTATAATTGCTATATCATCACCTATGGACAATAATTCACCCTTGCCTTTTTCCACTAAGCTAAATTCTTCTTGAATTTCCACGCCACAAGCACTGCCACGTGGATAGCGAATAGTACACGGGCTATTGTATTTTATCGCGCTATAGAGCATTTGGCGCAATTCATTTTCGTCTTTTGGTGCCATACAAACCATATTAGGAATTTGTCGAATATATGCCATATCAAAAACACCATGATGTGTCGGTCCATCTTCACCGACAAGTCCTGCTCTATCAAGGCATAAAACAACTGGTAAATTCTGCAATGCTACATCATGAATAATCTGGTCATAAGCGCGCTGTGAAAAGGTTGAATAAATAGCTACAATAGGATGTTTACCCTGTGTTGCTTGACCTGCTGCAAAAGTAACAGCATGTTCTTCAGCAATACCTACATCAAAGAAACGACTTGGATACAGTTCAGAAAACTTTTGCAAACCTGTACCAGACGGCATAGCAGCTGTAATAGCTGTAATATTTTTATCCTGTGCCGCTAAATCCACAAGTGCTTGACTGAAAACTGCTGTATAAGTTGGAATAATGCTATCCGAAACTATTGGTTTTCCTGTAGCAATATCAAATTTACCAATACCATGGAATTTATCTGGATGACGTTCTGCAGGAATATAGCCTTTTCCTTTTTTAGTCTGTACATGCAATAGGACAGGACCATCCATATTTATTTTTATTTTTTCTAAAACATTAATTAAGTCTTCTAAATTATTTCCATCAGTTGGCCCAATATACGTAAATCCTAAACTTTCAAAAAAACCACCTGGTACAATGGCATTTCTAAAGCCGTCTTTCACATAATTAGCTGTTTTTAACACAGAATTACCAATGCGCGGTATGCTGCTTAAAATTCTATGCACATCTTTTTTAGCACGACGATATTTTTCATTAACGCGAATTAAAGATAAATATTCTGATAAAGCACCTACATTTGGTGCAATAGACATTTCATTATCATTTAAAATAACAATCATCTTACGTTTAGAAATTCCTGCATTATTAAGCCCTTCTAAAGCTTCTCCACCTGTCATTGCTCCATCACCGATAACAGCAATGACATTATAATTTTCGTGGTTTAAATCTCTAGCAACAGCCATACCAAGTGCTGCTGATATTGATGTACTTGCATGACCTGCACCAAAGGCATCATATATGCTTTCAAAACGATTAGGAAAACCCGTAATTCCATTTTTTTTACGCAATGTTGAAAATTTATCTCGCCTACCAGTTAAAATCTTATGTGTATATGCTTGATGACCAACATCCCAAACTATTTTATCGCGCGGACAAGAAAAAACCTTATGCAGTGCTAATGTAAGTTCTACTGTACCAAGACACGGTGCTAAATGACCACCATTTTGTGAAACTGTTTTTATAATTAACTCACGAATTTGCGTAGCCAATGCCTGCATTTTTGGTATTGATAGATATTTTAAATCAGCAGGAGATTTAATTTGCTCTAAGATATTCATAATCCAACACTCTTTCTTAATTTATTTTTTACGTGAAATCAAATAATCCACTATTTCACGCAAAAAATCTGCTTCAGTGCCAAAATCTTTTAATGCTTCTTTAGCATTATCTACTGCTTTTTGAGCCAAATCCTTTGCTGATTGTAAACTACCTAGTGTAACGTAAGTGGATTTATGATTTTTTTCATCGCTACCTACTGGTTTGCCAATAGATGCTTCATCACCTGTAACATCTAAAATATCATCGGTGATTTGAAAAGCCAATCCAAATTGACGTGCATATTCAGTCAATGCTTCAAGCTGTTTATCAGTTGCATCACCTAAAATCGCTCCAGAACGAATGGCAGCACAGAATAATGCACCTGTTTTTGCTCTATGCATCTTTTGCAAGGTATTCATATCAATATGTTTACCTTCTGATTCTAAATCAATTACTTGACCACCAACCATTCCCTCAGGTCCTGCTGCATGGCTTATTTCTTTTACTATTTTTAATTTTTTTGCCACATCAACATTAGGGCTATCGGCTATCACTTCAAATGCCATTGTAAGCAGTGCATCACCTGCTAGAACAGCTACACCATCACCAAATACCTTATGATTAGTCAACTTTCCTCTACGATAATCATCATTATCCATAGCTGGTAAATCATCATGAATTAGCGAATACGTATGAATCATTTCAATAGAAGTCGCTAAATGCACAAAATTTTCACCATTTGCTCCCACTGCATCAGCTGCCGCCATCAATAAAACAGGGCGTAATCTTTTTCCACCTGCCATTAAACTGTAATTCATGGATTTTGCCAAAGTAGAATTTAAAGCATCTTGTTCTAAATAAATACTATCGAGTTCCTTATTTACTAATTCGATTTTTCTTTGTAAATATTCTCTCATCATCTATTTATTCACCTTCTAAATTTAATTTTGTTTCAACTATCTTATTATCTTTATCTACAGTTATTTCAGTATTGATTATCTGTTCTGCTCTACTTAACTCAGATAAACAAAACGCAGATAATTTCATTCCTTCATTATATTTATCTATCAATTCATTTAATGGAATATCTCCAGTTTCCAACTGTTGTACAATTTCTTCTAAAGATTCCATAGCATTTTCAAAAGTTAATTTTTTTCTACCCATAAAAATTCCCCAAAATATATCATTTATCCTGCTTGTCTATATCAATTACCTTTACCTTTATTGTACCGTCAGCTAAAACTATTTGCAAAAAATCATTTTGCTGTACATCTTTTACCGATTTTATAAATTGATTTTGCTTCTTCGTTAAACTATAACCGCGTTTTAATATATTAATAGGATTTAATGTCTGTAATTTTTCATTTAATAACGTTGCTTGATGAAGTTTATCTTTAAAGCTTATTTGCGCACTTTTATATAACCGTTCTATCAATAAGTCCATTTGCTGTTGCTTTGATATCAATAATTTATCTTTATGCATTAGCAAACTATTTTGTAAAAGCATTTGTAATTGACTTTTTTTGCTTTCAATTTGTTTATAGTATTTATAATTGAGCTCTTTTTGCAAAGTATCTATATAATTGATTAAACCATCACGTTCCGGAACAGCAAGTTCTGCCGCCTGTGAAGGTGTAGCAGCTCGCACATCACTGACTAAATCTGATAGCGAATAGTCTGTTTCATGACCGACAGCCGATATTACAGGGATTTTGGAATTAAAAATAGCTCTAACGACTTTTTCCTCATTAAAAGCCCATAAATCTTCCATAGAACCACCGCCACGACCAACGATAAGCACATCTACAGGATATTTTTCATTAAAAAAATTTATACCTTCACAAATCTGTGTGCTTGCTTCTTCGCCTTGAACTAATACAGAGTAAAGAACTATTTTAACCAAAGGATTACGCCTTTTCGCTACATGACAGATATCTCTAATGACAGCACCTGTACGAGAAGTTACCACACCTATTTTTTTAGGATAAAAGGGCAATGGCTTTTTATATTTACTATCAAAAAGTCCTTCTTTGCTCAATTTTTCCTTCAATTGTTCTAAAGCAAGGCTTAATTCACCGATGCCTTCAGGCACTAATCCTTGCACGTATAATTGATATGCACCATCTCGCTCATATATGGAGACATATCCCTTTGCAATGACTTTCATTCCATTTTGAGGAGCAAATCTCAGTCTCATAGCGAATGAGCGAAATGCCACACATTTAATACTAGCGGAGGTATCTTTTAAAGTAAAATAGCAGTGCCCTGAAGTATGAACCTTGAAGTTAGAAATTTCACCTCTTATCATCACACTATTTAGGATAATATCATCTTCAAAACGCTGCTTTATATATTTATTTAATTGACTTACAGTATAGATTTTATCCGACATTTTTAGCCTCGCATAAAAAATGCCAGGCTAATCAGCCTGGCAATAAATAGTGTTATTTAATCATTGAACCTAAAATACCATTAACAAAACGGGCAGAATCATCTGTACCAAATTTTTTTGCCAACTCAACAGCTTCATTGATTGCTATATTAGGCACTAATTTATCTGAACTGAAATTCATTTCAAATATAGCTAAACGAACAATATTTCTGTCAATGCCTGACATGCGTTCAACTTTCCAATCTTTGGATTTATCTGCTATCATTTTATCAATAGCTTCTAAGTTTTCTCTAGTACCATTAACTAATAAATTTACATAATCACAGTCACCAGATGAAATTTTTGTATGCTCTAAAGCATGATTTATAGCTTCTTCATTACTGCTTGCATTAAAATCCAATTGAAACAGTGACTGCAATGCGATTTCTCTCGCTTGTCTGCGACTCATAAATATATTTTATCTCCTTTTACCAACGACGAGAAAATGGTGATAACAATCGTTGAATTCGATAAACTAGGTCTTCAAAAAATTCACTATCGCTCTTATCTATTTTGTTACCGATAAACAGTCCTAGTCCCATACAGATTATCACAAATAATGTAGAAAAGAAACCGAATACCAATATAGATAATGCAATAATAAAACCTATAACAATACCAATTGTTCTACCACAATGCTCTTTTAGTTGATATTTAATAAAATTTAAGATATCTTCCTTCATTGTGCCACCTCTAAAACTTTTATACTACGTGTCTTTTGCCTTCAGAAGGATCATCCGATATACTCTTAACATCTATCTCTATTTTAGTATTTTCAATACCAATGTATTTAGATAAATAATCATTAAGACGATATCTGATATCATCACTTATTGTTACGATATTATACGTTTCACTAACAACTAAACGCAATTTAAAACTAGGTATTAAAGTTTTATCCTTGGTAGCTGCCTTAGTCATTTTTATTCTAACTTTTACGTCGCGGACGCCTGCAGTGGAAACGGCAATCTTATCAGCCATATTCTTTAAAGCCACTAAAGAGATACGCACTTGTCCCATTTTTCCTTGCACTATAACAGCTTCGTTAGCTGTTACATCATTGCTGTGCGAAGAAATACTCTGTAACCATAGATATAAACTACAGATTAACACGACGATAGCTACGGCAAGTGTTTCCCATCTACTGCATAAATATAAGAATTCATTCCAAACTTGCGCATCAGAAAAAATTCTTGTATATAACGCTATTACTAGAAGTGAAACAGCACCAAATGCCAAGGCGTAAAAGAATAGGATGATACGATTTATAACGTTCATACTAAGCCTCTTTCTTAGCGGACACGTACTTCTTCTTCTTTTACATCTTCAGGGAAGCCTACACCCTGTACATGAACGTTTACTTCTACAGTATTAAGACCTGTCATATTTTCAATGGCATTTTTTACACTTTCCTGTACATTAAGAGCAACGTCTGGAATACGTGAACCATATTTTACGATAATATATAAATCCACAGCTGCTTCTTTTTCGCCAACTTCAACTTTTACACCTTTAGAGAAATTCTTACGACCAAGTGTTTCTGCAATACCACTTGCAATGCCGCCGCTCATGCCAGCAACACCTTCAACTTCTGTAGCTGCGAGACCAGCAATAATGCTAACAACTTCGTCAGCAATACGGATAGTACCTAATTCGTTACTTGTTCCTTTTGTAGTTTCAGACATAATTAAATCCTCCTTTAAAACTAAAATAGTTTAGTTTTCATGTTAAACTAATTATAACAAATAATTTATAAATATAAAAGGGAAAAATATTTTCTTTTATGAAAGTTCATATAATATAAGAAGATGCCTTATTTATTAATATCCTAGCCATTTTCTTTTCCCATCACAAAATAAATTCTATCTATGCACCCTGCATTTTTATTTATAAAACTGCCTAATATAAAGTTTTTAGAAAAATTATTAAAAAAACCTTGACTTTTTGTCCTAATAGTGCTACTCTCTTAATTAGAAGTTAGCACTCACTAATATAGAGTGCTAACAACAGGGGTGAAAAAAATGCTAGATGAAAGAAAACAACGCATTCTCCGAGCCATTGTAGATGATTATATATCTACAGCAGAGCCTATCGGCTCCCGAACAATCGCCAAAAAATACGGTTTGGGAATTAGCCCTGCTACTATTCGTAATGAAATGGCTGATTTGGAAACGCTTGGTTATATCAAGCATCTCCATACATCATCGGGGCGCATCCCTTCATCAAAAGGTTATCGTTTTTATGTAGATGACCTCTTAACGTTGGAACAATTGTCGGAGGATGAGAAAAATCTTATCAACCATTGGTATGCCACTAAAGCACGTTCAGTAGAAGGAATTTTTCGTGAAACAAGTCGCATAATTTCTCAATTAACCAAAAATATTTCTTTAGTTTTGGCACCGCAATTATCTCAAACAGCTTTCAGATATCTACGTTTTCTGCCACTCGACAGCTCTCATGTCATAGCAATTATAATGACAGATGCAGGCTTTATTAATAATAAGGTTATCGCAGTTCCAAGCGGTGTAACTTTTAAGGATTTTGAAAACATCGCGAATGTTTTTAACTCTTATTTAAAGGGTCGCAATCTTCGTGATATCAGCATGGCTTCAATTCGCAAAATTCGTGGTGAAACAGTAAATACCACAGTGTTCAATGCCATAATCAATATAATTGATGAGGCTATGGCTCAAGACAAAAAAAATCGCCTTTATTTAGGCGGAGCTGGACAACTGATGGAACAACCAGAATTTCACAATATAGATAATGTAAAACGAATTTTATCCATGCTAGAGCAAGAAACCTTACTTTGTAACATCTTACAAGAACAACGCAACAAAGGATTAGCTGTTACGATTGGGCAAGAAAATAAATATAATGATATAAAAGATTGCAGTATCATAAGTGTAACATATCATTTAGATGGCAAACCCGTTGCAACCTTAGCTGTTTTAGGTCCGACGCGTATGGATTACGGCAAAATTATTTCATTGCTAGAATTTATGAATACAAATCTTGCCGATATATTTCATCGCTTACATTTGTAGCTGAAATAGCTATTTTAAAATATAAGAAGGTGGTTTAATTTATGACATCTCCAGAAGAAAATAAAAATACAGTAGCCAAAGAAACAGAAGTTAATGAAAATGTCACTGATACTACTGCTGATAATACTGATAATGATGCCAAAGAATCTCCTGCTGAACAAGCAACTGATGATTTAGAAGCTATAAAAAAAGAACTTGAAGCTCAAAAAGCTTTATTACAGGAAAGTGAAGAACATTACAAAAGACTGCAAGCAGATTTTATGAACTTCCGTCGTCGTAATGAAAAAGAACGCGAAGATTTATCCAGTGTAATTCTTCAAGGTCTTATAAAAGATTTACTTCCTATCATAGATAATTTTGAACGTGCTCTTGCTGTTGAAGAAGCCAAGGGCAGTCCACTTCACGATGGTATTTCCATGGTTTACAATCAGCTTATTACTTCTCTTCAGAAAAATGGTCTTGAAGAAATTAAAGCTGTCGGTGAAAAATTCGACCCTAATTTCCATCAAGCAGTAATGCGTGTAGAAGACCCTGAAAAAGAAGATAATACAGTTGAAGAAGTATTACAAAAAGGTTACATGGTACAAGGACGAGTAATTCGCCCAAGTATGGTAAAGGTTGTAGCTAACTAATCAATAGTTAGTTTAAATATTAATATTTGATAACACTTATATTTATATATAGATGTTTTTTTAGGAGGAATTTTAAATGTCCAAAGTAATTGGTATTGACTTAGGTACTACTAACTCTGTAGTAGCTGTTATGGAAGGCGGCGAACCTACCGTTATCACAAATCCAGAAGGTAGCAGACTTACTCCTTCAGTTGTAGGTTTCACAAAAGATGGTGAACGCCTCATCGGTCAGCTTGCAAAACGTCAAGCCGTATCCAATCCAGATAGAACAATCGCTTCAATCAAACGTCATATGGGTGAAGTTGATTATAAAGTAAATATTGATGGTAAATCTTATACACCACCTGAAATTTCTGCTATGATTTTACAGAAATTAAAAGGCGATGCTGAAAAATATCTCGGCGAAACAGTAACTCAAGCAGTTATCACTGTTCCTGCTTACTTCAACGATAGCCAGCGTCAAGCAACTAAAGACGCAGGTAAAATCGCAGGTCTTGATGTACTTCGTATCGTAAACGAACCAACAGCAGCAGCTCTTGCTTATGGTCTTGATAAAGGCGAAAACGGCACAATCCTCGTATTCGACCTTGGCGGTGGTACATTTGATGTATCTATCTTAAACCTCGATGATGGTATGTTCCAGGTTGTTGCTACAAATGGTAACACTCATTTAGGTGGCGATGACTTCGATAACGCTGTTATGAACTGGATGGTTGAAGAATTCAAAAAATCCAAC